>NZ_JBHEEV010000006.1:0-419411 GCF_041930145.1 Brucella ciceri
GGCAGTAGGGCAGTAGGGCAGTAGGGCAGTAGGGCAGTAGGGCAGTAGGGCAGTAGGGCAGTAGGGCAGTAGGGCAGTAGGGCAGAGAAGGATATGTGCGTTGAGGTCGTCCGCAACAAAACATATTCCCCTACTCCCTTATTCCCCTATTCCCTTAACATACTGCCTTACTGCCCTACTGCCTTATTGCCTTAGCCGACTGCCTTACTCACGCCGCTTTCTTTTCATTCAACTGAATCAAGGGATGGCGGGGCGACTTGGCTGCTCATTCAAAAGTTTTCTTTCGAAACTTCACCGTTTGGTAACCCAGATTAAGGCACTTTAATCGGCAACTGAGCGGGACGGCGTGATGAACGGCGGCATCCCGATATTCAAGTTTGAAGCAAACGAAAGAGAACCGGTAAAAACCAATGCTTGGAAAATCGATCGTCGCGGCTTCTGTGTTCATGATTGGGATGGCGGGCTCGGCACTCGCCCAGACCCCGAGCCAGATCAGCCAGTTCAATGCCTGGGGCGCCTACAGCTATCAGTCGGGCAACGGCAAGGTCTGCTATGTCCTCTCCGTACCGACCCAGAAGGCTCCGGCCAGTGTCGATCACGGTGACAACTTCTTCCTCGTGAGCCAGAAGCCCGGCCAGAACATCTCGTTCGAACCGCAATTCATGGCCGGTTACGACCTCAACACCAATGCCAAGGTCGTCGTCTCCATCGGCAACCGCAGTTTCAACATGTTCGTCAACGGCAAGTCGGGCTGGATGGAAAATGCAGCCGAAGAGCCGCAGCTCATCGCAGCCATGCGCGGCGGTTCGGAGATGAAGGTGCAGGCGCAGTCGAAGCGGGGCACCAAGACCAACTACACCTATTCGCTGAAGGGCATTTCGGATGCGCTGAAAGCCATCCAGAAGTGCAAATGATCCAGACGATCGGATAGAGTTCAGAAGCCGGGCCATGTGCCCGGCTTTTTGGTTTGGCGCTGCTATTCCCGCAGCCGTGCATGGCAGACAAGACTCCATGTAGGATGACGAATGCGATATTGTGTGCTAAGAGCGCGCGCAACAAGGGTCGAAAAGCCAGGTGCCGGACCCTATTTATCCATGAATTCGGGCCAGATTGTCTGGCGAAGCTTATCGGCGCGCTTCCGGCGGTCGTCTCCAACAGTTGAAAACAGATGTCCATTTCGTTCGACCTTACCATTGATGATACGCGCGACCAGCTTGCCCGCCATGCGCGCGCCAGCCTGGAGGCAAAGCCGTCGCTTATCGGCATGTCACGCGAGGAAATGGCGCAAGCGCTGATCAAGGTCGGCGTGCCGGAACGCCAGACGAAAATGCGTATCAGCCAGCTGTGGCACTGGCTCTATGTGCGCGGCGTTTCCGACTTCGCCGACATGCGCAATATTTCCAAGGATTTGCGCGCCCTGCTGGCGCAGCATTTCACCATTGCGCGGCCCGAAGTGGTCGAGGAACAGATTTCGCAGGATGGCACCCGCAAGTGGCTGTTCCGCTTTCCGCCGCGCGGCGCTGGCCGCCCCGTCGAAATCGAAAGCGTCTATATCCCTGAGGAAGGCCGCGGCACGCTGTGCATTTCCAGCCAGGTCGGCTGCACGCTCACCTGCTCGTTCTGCCATACCGGCACGCAGAAGCTGGTGCGCAACCTCACCTCGGAAGAAATTCTGGCGCAGCTTTTGACCGCCCGTGACCGGCTTGGCGATTTTCCTGACAAGGATACGCCGGACGGCGCAATGGTGCCTGCCGAAGGGCGCAAGATCACCAATATCGTGATGATGGGCATGGGCGAGCCGCTCTATAATTTCGAGGAAGTGAAGAAGGCCCTGCTGATCGCCTCCGATGGCGACGGCCTGTCCCTTTCCAAGCGCCGCATCACGCTTTCGACCTCCGGCGTCGTGCCGGAAATCTATCGCACCGGCGACGAGATCGGCGTCATGCTCGCCATTTCGCTGCACGCAGTGCGCGACGAGTTGCGCGACATTCTGGTGCCGATCAACAAGAAGTATCCGCTGGAACAGCTCATCAAGGCCTGCCGCGAATATCCGGGCCTGTCCAATGCCAAGCGCATCACCTTCGAATATGTGATGCTCAAGGACATCAATGACAGCCTTGAGGACGCCAAGCTTCTGGTGAAGCTGTTGCAGGGCATTCCGGCCAAGATCAACCTGATCCCGTTCAATCCGTGGCCTGGCACCAATTACCAGTGCTCGGAATGGGAGCAGATCGAGAAATTTGCCGATTATGTGAATGCGGCTGGCTACGCATCGCCGATCCGCACGCCGCGCGGCCGCGACATTCTCGCCGCCTGCGGCCAGCTCAAGTCGGAATCCGAGCGCATGCGCAAGAGCGAGCGCCTTGCGCTCGAAGCCATGATGATCGCCGGGCATGGTGAATAACAGTCCGATGGGGGAGCGCGCTTGAACGATACTCTCGACTATATCATGCGCTTCGTCGTCGTCGTGTTCGGCTATTGCTGCGCTGTACTGGCGGCAGGCTGGTTTCTGGCCGCCATCCTGTTCCGTACCCTCGGCATCGATTCCTTCATGAACGATTTCGTCATGATGGCGAGCGATACGGATGCCGGTTCGTTCTTCGCGGCCACCAGCTTCTGGAGCGCCGTGTTCGTCAGCGGTTTCGCGCTTGCGGTACTGGCCGGCGGGTTCAGCTTCCTGCCCGCCCTCATCCTGATCATCCTGGCGGAAGCGCGCGGTTACAAGTCGTCGCTGTTCTACTGCGTTGCGGGCGCACTGATCGGGCTTGCGGCAGCTAGCGCATCGCTTCCGTTCAGCGATAACCGGAGCGTACAGGAAAGCTCGCTCTGGATTGCAGCCATAGCAGGCGCCGGCGTCGTCGGCAGCTTCGTCTACTGGCTGCTCGCTGGCCGCAATGCCGGACGGCTTCTATCCCGCCCGACCAACTGATTTTTACTTCGCCTGTGCGGTGATGATCTTCAGCGCGAAGGCCGAGAATACGCCCGCAAACATCCAGTCCACGATGCGCGTCACGGTCGGGTTCTTTTTCAGGAGCCCGGCGAAACGGTCCGCTGCCACCACCATCGGAATGGTGAAGGGCAGCGCCATCGGAATGAACGACAGGCCGAGGAAGAACAATTTGCCCATGGCATGCGGGTCATGGGCCGAGACGAACTGCGGCAGGAAGGTCATGTTGAACAGGATGATCTTCGGATTGAGCAGGTTGATGCCAAGCCCCGTCAGCCAGTTCTGGAACAGCGTATGCTTCTTGCCGCCATTCTTTTCCGGCGAGAAGGCCGATCCCTTGCGGATCGCCTGCACGGCCAGAAAGACCAGATAGCCCGCGCCTACGATTTTCAGCGCCGTGAAGGCAGCCGGAGAAGCGATGATCAGCGCCGAAAGGCCGAGCGCCACCATGGTGGTGTGGATGACGATGCCGGTGCTGGCGCCAGCCATGCAGGCAAAGCCCGCGGCCTTGCCTTCGGACAGGGCGCGCCCGACGAACAGCGTCATGTCGGGGCCGGGCGTGATGGAAAGGATCGCGGTTGCTATCGCGAACTGGACAAAGATCGTCCATTCGGGGATGAAGGTCAGGTTCGTCAGAAAAGACATCGAAATGTGCTCCAAGAGATGGCGCACGCTAGAATAATTTCCCGGCAAAGGGAACAGTGGAATGGAGACCGGAATGCTGCTGATCGTGGGGACCGTCCGCCTGCCGCCGGAAAACCTCGAGCGGGCGCGCGAAGCCATGCGGGTCATGATCGCGGCCAGCCGCGCGGAGGATGGCTGCGTGGACTATGGCTATGCCGAGGACGTGCTGGAGCCCGGCCTGATCCACGTCAAGGAATTCTGGCGCGACAGAGCCTCGCTCGACCGTCATTTCGCCTCCCCCCATATCGCCGCATGGCGCGCGACATGGCCCGAGCTTGGCATCAGCGACCGCAATCTCGTCATTTATGAAGTTGGCGAACCACAGATCACGTAATACGCATGAGTTTTCGCGATAAGTCGCAGTTCGTCGGCTTGCACGCGGCTTGGCAACTGGTAAAAGACTTGCGGATATATCTGTTGGAGTTCCGCTCCAACCGCCACCGCATCAGACGGAAGTGAATTATGAGCAAGTGGAAAGACGTTAAGAAAGTCGTTCTCGCCTATTCGGGCGGCCTCGACACCTCGATCATCCTGAAGTGGCTTCAGACGGAACTGGGCGCGGAAGTCGTGACCTTTACCGCCGATCTGGGCCAGGGCGAAGAACTTGAACCGGCCCGCAAGAAGGCGGAAATGCTGGGCATCAAGGAAATCTTCATCGAGGACGTGCGCGAAGAATTCGTGCGCGATTTCGTCTTCCCGATGTTCCGCGCCAATGCCGTCTATGAAGGCGTCTACCTGCTCGGCACCTCGATTGCCCGCCCGCTGATCTCCAAGCACCTGATCGACATCGCCAGGAAGACCGGCGCCGACGCCATCGCGCATGGCGCGACCGGCAAGGGCAACGACCAGGTTCGTTTCGAGCTTTCCGCTTACGCGCTGAACCCGGACATCAAGATCATCGCCCCGTGGCGCGACTGGTCGTTCAAGAGCCGCACCCATCTGCTGGAATTCGCCGAACAGCATCAGATCCCCGTCGCCAAGGACAAGAAGGGCGAAGCGCCGTTCTCCGTCGACGCCAACCTGCTGCACTCCTCGTCCGAGGGCAAGGTTCTGGAAGATCCGGCTGTCGAGGCTCCCGAATATGTGCATATGCGCACCATTTCGCCGGAAACCGCGCCCGACAAGGCAACGATCATCAAGATTGGCTTTGAAAAGGGCGACGCCGTTTCGATCAACGGCGAGCGCCTGTCGCCTGCGACACTGCTTGCCAAGCTCAACGACTATGGCCGCGACAACGGCATCGGCCGTCTCGACCTCGTGGAAAACCGCTTCGTCGGCATGAAGTCCCGCGGCGTCTACGAAACGCCGGGCGGCACGATCCTGCTTGCCGCACACCGCGCCATCGAATCCATCACGCTCGACCGTGGTGCGGCGCACCTGAAAGACGAACTGATGCCGCGCTATGCGGAACTCATCTATTACGGCTTCTGGTTCTCGCCGGAACGCGAAATGCTGCAGGCGGCAATCGATCACAGCCAGCGCCATGTCGAAGGCGAAGTCACGCTCAAGCTCTACAAGGGCAATGTGATGGTGATCGGCCGTGAATCGGAAAAGTCGCTCTATTCCGACAAGCTCGTCACCTTCGAAGACGATCAGGGCGCCTACGACCAGAAGGACGCCGCAGGCTTCATCAAGCTCAATGCGCTGCGTCTGCGCACGCTCGCCGCGCGTGATCGCAAATAAGCATATCCAACCCGGACAAAAGCCCGCCTTCCCGGCGGGCTTTTTGTTTTTAGAGCAGGACGTGAATCTTGTCTGTCTATCTGGCCCTGCCTGCCTGCATTCTGCTTGGCATTTATCTGCTGGTCCGCTGCATTTCCATTCTATGGAAAATCATTGCGCCTGAGGTCCGCCACCAGTTTGCGGGCAACGCCCGGCCACACGTCTTTCATTTGCCAAACGCCGGGCGATACGCGATCAGCATCGTGTTTCCGCCGTTTACCATTTTCCCCGGCACAGCCTATTTCTCAACGCAGTTTGCCATCAAGTCGCGCGCGACCGGCGCGCCGATTGCCTATCATTCCACAAGCCGCTTTCTGTTGAGCGTCCGGCGGACGGATATGCGCGGCAATGCTTCCCATGCCTTGGGATATTTCGACTGCATGACAGCCGGGGATTACGAAATCACCTGCCTGACCCCTGAAAAGATCAGGGCGAATTTCCGGCTGGAAATAACGCCCCATGTTTCGGTCCTGAAACTCGCGCCCGTCATCGCTGGAACCATTCTTGCCGCTGGAATGAGCGTGGGCGGGACGATTGTCTTTCTGCTCTGGATGGCCGGCAAAATTTGATGATGTCAGACTGCGTTCTTGATTGCCGCCAGCATCTTTTCCTCACCGGGACGCAAGGTCAGCACCCGCACGCCATTGGCCGTGACGGCGACCGTGTGCTCGAACTGCGCTGACAGTTTGCCGTCACGCGTCACCACCGTCCAGCCGTCCTTTTCCTGCTTCACCTTGGCCGTACCCTGATTGAGCATCGGCTCGATGGTGAACACCATGCCTTCGCGCAGGCGAACCCCGGTGCCGGGCTTGCCGAAATGCAGGACCTGCGGTTCCTCGTGCATTTCGCGACCGATGCCATGGCCGCAATATTCCCGCACGATGCTGTAATCATGCCGCTTGGCGTGGCGTTCGATGGCATGGCCGATATCGCCGAGCGTCGCGCCGGGGCGCACGGCGGCAATTCCCTTCCACAGCGCCTCATAGGTCACGCGGACCAGCCGCGAGGCAAAGGGCGCAACTTCGCCCACCATGTAGGTCTTGCTGGAATCGGCGATATAGCCGTCCTTTTCCAGCGTGATGTCGAAGTTGATGATCTCGCCGTTTTGAATGATCTCGTCATTCGACGGCATGCCATGGCAGACGACCTCGTTCCTGGAGCTGTTCAGCACATAAGGATAGTCATATTGCCCCTTGCTGGCAGGCCGCGCCTGCAATTCGCGGGTGATGTAGTCCTCGACCAGATCGTTGACCTGCATCGTGGTCATGCCCGCCAGCGGGGTACGGTCGAGAAGGGCAAAAACCGAGGCGAGCAGCGCGCCGGATGCCGCCATCTTTTCCACTTCGGCCGGCGTCTTGGTCATGACGGCTGCACTTCCAGCACCGGCAGAACCGGCAGCTCAACCTGCGCTGCGCGCAACTGCATCTGCACGATCTCGTTGAACGACAGGTCGGGATGGGCCTGCGCCAGCATGCCGATCTTCATCCAGTATTCAGCCTGCGCATTGATCGAACGGCACATGACGTCGCTCGCCTTGCGCAGTTCTTCATGCAGCTCGTCACCGATCTTTACGATACCCATAACAGTGTCCAGAATAAGCGTTTGATATACGAACCATATATAAACCGTATATGCGCATCGTTCAAGCTTTCTACTCTTTCTCCTCAGCCAATCAAATCATTTGCATTTAATACGGTACCTTACTATAAGGTGCCGTATGGAAATTATCGAGCAAAAGCACCGTGCCCTTCTGGGCGAAATGGAACGCCGGCACAGCCCGTCCACCGACGCGCTGAAAGCCTGTTTTGAAGTCTTGTCGCTTGCTGCGGCCATTGACCGGGATTGCGCCAGCCGACTGGCGCCGCACAAGCTTTCTGAGGGCAAGTTCGTCCTGCTGTTTCTGCTGCACGATGCGCCCGAGGGCCTCTCGCCGCACGCGCTTTCGGAACGCGCAGGCGTCACGCGCGCCACCATCACCGGCCTGCTGGACGGGCTGGAGCGCGACGGTTTCCTCAAGCGCCACGCGGATAGCGCGGACCGCCGCAAGCTGACTGTCCGGCTGACATCCGAAGGAGTGCTGCTGGCGCAACAGCTTTTCGAACAACATACCGCATGGATTGCAAGCCTGATGAGCGATCTCTCGTCAGGCGAACAGCAGCTTCTCAGCACCTTGCTGCGCCGCATCTGGAGCCGCACCGATGCCGGTCGCTCCTTCAAGATCAATGAAACCCTAAGGGATATGACATGACCTATTACCTCGCCGAGCTTTATTCCCCGAAATCGAGCTGGCACGCACTCGATGCTGAAGGCCGGCAGGCCTTCTTCGAGAAAGTCGGCGCGGGCATGGGCGGACTTGCGGCGCTCGGTATCGAGGCTTTGGCGTTGGGGCCTGTCGACGCGACAAAGCCTTTTGCACCCGGTCAGAATTTCTTCGCCATCTGGCGTTTCCCGGACGAAGCAGCCCTCGACATGCTGATTGCCGGAATCACCGCCACCGGCTGGCATGATTATTTCGACACGATCAATGCGGCTGGCGCTGGCACGGACCTGCCCGGTCATCTGGAGCAACTGGCAGGCGTGCCTTTCCGTGAAGCTGCCTGATACTACAGTTGCATTCTTCGTGAGGCCGGGGCTGAAAGAGCGCCTTGTCTGCCTTCCGGGGCCCGCCTACCTTCAAATACGCACCGCTCCGGTACTCGAAAGTCACTCTTTCGCCACGGCCCGACGAATTTGCAACTGGGGTGCCAGCTGATCGCATGACGATAAATGCTTCCTCTCAGAGCGACCTTTGTGCGTCCCAATGGACGCAGGGCGCTCCAGGGAGGGATTTTTCTTATCCACACATGCTCCCGGCTGATCCCGCCGACTGATCCCGCCGACGGATCCCGCTTGACTCTTGCCTCGCTCGATTCAATACTAGAACAAATAGAGAACAATTTGACAGGAATCGAACGTGAGCGGCATCGACATCGCGGCGTTGCGGCGCATGGTTACGGCCATTGCAGGCAATGATCCGCAAGGCAGTTTTGCCAGCAGGACAGGAAGCGAGGACAGGTGCGGTTTTGCGCGCGCCCGCAGTTTCACGCTTGGCCTTGCCGGGGCCGATGCCGCCTTTCCGCATGGTCTGGCGGGCGATGCGCTGCACGAGGTCTTTGCCGAAAATCCGGGCGCGCATATGGCGGCGACCGGCTTTGCGCTCGCCTTTGCCGCCCGCGCGGCCGAGCGCTCCACACAATATCGGCGCCCCATCATCTGGATCGAGGAGGAAAAGGCTGCAAGCGAATATGGCGGGCTTTATCCGCCGGGGCTCCATGCCTTCGGCATCGATCCGTCGCGGCTTCTGATCGTGCGCTGCCCCACGGCGCAGGATGTGCTGAAAGCGGCAAACGATGCGCTGGAAGCGGGCAGCGGCGGCAAGGCCTCGCATCTTGTTTCCGGCGTCGTCGCCTCGGTGACAGGCCAGCCGAAATGTCTCGACCTCACCGCCTCGCGCCGCCTGCTTCTTGCAACAGAAACCGCGCAGCTGCCCGTCATCCTGCTCAGGAGCCACCGGACGGCGGTGCAAAGCGCTGCCGTCAGCCGCTGGCGGGTGGCGCCCGCGCCATCGCGTTCAAGCGGAGCGAGTGCGCCGGGAAAGCCCGCCTTTTCCGCCGTGCTGGAGCGCAACCGCCACGGCACATGCGGACAATGGATCATGGAATGGAACAATGAAACCCTTGAATTTGGTGCACGAGAACGGGACGGCAGAACGCTTGTTTCTCGCCCTGTGGTTTCCGTTTCTGCCGACCGACCGGCTTCGCCGCGCCGTTCCGCATGACGGCAGGGAGCGCCCGCCCCTGGTGGTGACCGAGCGCACGGCCAATGCGCTGCGCCTGACGGCGGTGGATGCGGCGGCGGCAAGGCTCGGTCTTTTCCCCGGCATGGCGCTGACGGATGCCCGCGCCCGCGTGGAAAGGCTGGAAGTGGCGGCCGCAGCACCAGAACAGGATGCGGCATTGCTCAAGCGCCTTGCCCATTGGTGCGAGCGCTACACTCCGCTCGTCGCCTATGATGAGCCGCATGGGCTGATGCTCGACATAACCGGCTGCGCGCATCTGTTCGGCGGGCTCGCCGCCATGCGCGCCGACGCCATCGGCCGCATCGAACGCGCCGGGCTGAAGGTGCAGGCAGCGATTGCCGACAACAGTTTTGCCGCACGGCTTCTGGCACGGGGAACGAAGGGCGGTGTCTTTAGCAAGGCGGAGGCCGACCGGCAGCTTCCCCGCCTGCCGCTTTCCGCGCTTGAACTGACGCAAGCCGCCGAAACCGGACTCAAGCGCGCCGGGCTGAAACGCATCGGCGATGTGATGGGGCTTCCGCGCGCCGCGCTCACCGCCCGTTTCGGCACCGATCTTGCGACCCGGCTCGACCGGCTGGCGCGACGCGAGCGGGCGCCGATTTCCCCCTTGCGCATCCTGCCGCTCCGCACCGCCGAACGCCGCCTGTCGGAACCCGTCACGGGGATGGAGCTGGTCGAACACATATTGCAGGAACTGGCGCAGGCGCTTTTTGCGCAGCTTGAACCGGAGGGCAAGGGCGCGCTGCTGATCGAGGCCTCCTTCTTCCGTGTCGATGGCGACGTGCGCCATATCCATATCGAAACCGGCCAGCCCTTGCGCGACGACAGGGTTTTTCTGCGCCTTGCCCGCGAAAGGCTCAACGCCTTGACCTCTCCCCTCGACGCCGGTTTCGGCTTCGACATGATCCGGCTGGCGGCGTTGCGCTGCGCACCCGTCGCCCAGCGCCAGACGGGGCTCGACCAGCATGAGGAGGATGAAGCGGGTTTCAGCCAGCTTGTCGACCGGCTTTCGGCGCGGCTTGGACAGGACCGCGTTCTCGTTTCCTTTTCGCGCAACACCCATATTCCCGAACGCGCCTTCGGCCTGCGCCCTGCCCTCCATACGGACGGCAAGGGCGAAGCCGGTCATGAAAGCGTTCCGATGCTTCCCTCAGGGCTTCCCCCGGCGCTTTCCCCAGTGCTTCCCGGCGATCCGCCCGCGCGCCCCATAAAACTGTTTCGCCCGCCGCAATTGATCGAAAGCGTGGCGGAAGTGCCTGACAGTCCGCCTTCCTTCTTCCTGTGGCGGCGGGTGCGCCATCAGGTGCGCCTTGCCGAAGGGCCGGAACGGATCGAGCCGGAATGGTGGCGTGCAATCGGCCAGAACGTGCCGGAACTGCGTGATTATTACCGGGTGGAGGACGAAAACGGCCAGCGTTTCTGGATTTTTCGCGAGGGGCTTTATGACGGTCTCAATCATCCGCGCTGGTTTCTGCATGGGTTGTTTGCGTGATGGCACAATTTTTTGAAATGGCTACTGCCAGCAATTTTTCCTTCCTTTGCGGCGCATCGCATCCGCAGGAACTGGTTTTGCAAGCCCATGCGCTTGGCCTGTCCGGCATAGGCATTGCCGACCGCAACACGCTCGCCGGTGTGGTGCGCGCCCATGCGGCATGGAAGGAATTTCGCGACAAGAGCGATTTCCGGCTGTTCATCGGCTGCCGCCTGTCCTTCACCGACGGAACGCCGGACATGGTCGTCTATCCGCGTGATCGCGCCGCCTATGGGCAATTGTGCCGCCTGCTGACCGAAGGCAAGACCCGCGCCGCCGCCAAGGGGGAATGCCATCTCGAATGGAGCGACCTGCTGTTTCGCGCCCGGCAATTCCAGATCGCGGTCTTTCCTCCCGAGGACGACAGGCCGGACTTTGCCGACCGCCTGGCGGATATCGCCAAGGCCGCCCCCGGCTCCGTCTGGCTGGCTCTCGCCATGCCGCATCAGGGGCACGACGGGCGCCGCGCGGAACGCATCGCCCGTTTCGCAGCCGAAGCCAATGTGCCACTGATCGCCACCAATGACGTGCTCTATCATCATCCCGACCGCCGCGCGCTTCAGGACGTGCTGACGGCAACCCGCCACTACACGACTGTTTTTGCAGCCGGGCGGCTTCTGGAAAAGAATGCCGAACGTCATCTGAAACCGCCGAAGGAAATGCTGCGGCTGTTCCGCGATTATCCCGAAGCCGTCGCGGCGACCGCCGATTTCGCGGCGCCCATCACCTTCCGGCTTGACGAGCTGAAATATGCCTATCCCGATGAACCCATTCCGCCCGGCAAGACGGCACGGCAGCATCTTCATGATCTCACCTGGGAAGGCGCTGCCCGCCATTACGGCGCGGACACGATCCCGCCCAAGGTGCAGGCGCTGATCAACAAGGAGCTGGCGCTGATTGCCCAGCTTCAATACGAACCCTATTTTCTCACCGTCTATGACATTGTGAACTATGCCCGCAAAGAAGAGATTCTGTGTCAGGGGCGCGGCTCGGCGGCCAATTCCGTCGTCTGTTTCTGCCTCGGCATTACCGGCGTGAACCCGACGGAAGTGGACCTCCTGTTCGAGCGCTTCATCTCCGCCGAGCGGCAGGAACCGCCGGATATCGATGTCGATTTCGAGCATGAGCGCCGCGAAGAGGTGATGCAATATGTCTATGACCGCTACTCAAGGGACCGCGCCGCCATTGTCGCGACCGTCATCAGCTATCGGTCCCGCAGCGCCATTCGCGATGTCGGCAAGGCGCTGGGCCTGACCGAAGACGTGACGGCGGCGCTCGCCAATACGGTGTGGGGCATATCGGGCGGCGGCATCGACAAGCAGCATATAAGACAGGCGGGCCTTGATCCCGAGAACCCCATCATCCGGCGCGCGGTGGAACTCGCCATCACGCTGATCGGCTTTCCGCGTCATCTGTCGCAGCATGTCGGCGGTTTCGTGCTCACCCGCGACCGGCTGGACGAGACCGTGCCCATCGGCCCGGCGGCAATGAAGGACCGCTCCTTCATCGAATGGGACAAGGACGATATCGACGAGGTGGGGCTGATGAAGGTCGATGTTCTGTCGCTCGGCATGCTCACCTGCATCCGCAAGGCATTGGACCTCATTCACCAGCACAAGCCGCAGCTTTATGGCGGCGAAAAGCTGACGCTGGCCAATCTGCCGCGCGAAGACAAGCGCGTCTACGACATGCTGTGCACGGGCGATTCGCTCGGCGTGTTTCAGGTGGAAAGCCGCGCCCAGATGAACATGCTGCCACGCCTGAAACCGCGTGAGTTCTACGATCTCGTCATCGAGGTCGCCATTGTGCGCCCCGGCCCCATTCAGGGCGACATGGTGCATCCTTACCTGCGCCGGCGAAACGGACAGGAGCCCTCCACCTTGCCTTCGCCCGCGCCGGAGCACGGCCCGCCGGACGAGCTGCGGCAGATTCTCGGCAAGACGATGGGCGTCCCGCTTTTTCAGGAACAGGCGATGCGCATTGCCATGGAGGCCGCAAAATTCACCCCCGATGAGGCCAACCAGCTGCGCCGCGCCATGGCCACCTTCCGCAAGATGGGCACCATCCATACGATGGAGCAAAAGATGATCGAAGGCATGGTCAGGCGCGGCTACGAGCGGACCTTTGCCGAAAACTGCTTCAATCAGATCAAGGGCTTCGGCGAATATGGCTTTCCCGAAAGCCATGCGGCGAGCTTTGCGCATCTGGTCTATATTTCCGCATGGCTCAAATGCCACCATCCGGAAGTGTTCGCCGCCGCCCTTCTCAATTCCCAGCCCATGGGTTTTTACGCGCCCGCCCAGATCGTGCGCGATGCCCGCGAGCATGGCGTGACGGTGCTGCCCGTCGATGTGAATTTCAGCCAATGGGATAATATTCTGGAGGAAACGCCCGATATTCGCCTGGCGCTGCGGCTCGGCTTCCGCCAGATCGACGGTTTTTCCAAACGGGACACCGAACTCCTGATTGCCGACCGGCAGGAGCCCTACAGCACTATCGAGGACATGCACCGGCGGCTGCGGCTCGACCGGCGCGCCTTCACTCTTCTGGCCGATGCCGATGCCTTCGGCTCGCTCGATATCGACCGCCGCGCCGCATTGTGGGCCGTGCGCCGCCTGCCCAATGACGAAACGCTGCCGCTGTTCCGCGCCGCAGCGACCAGCGAGCTGGCGGAGGAACCGCGCACAAAACTTCCCGAAATGGCGGCATCCGAGCATGTGATTGCCGATTACGAGACGACGCGGCTTTCGCTGAAAGGGCATCCGCTGCAATATCTGCGCGAGGGGCTTGCGACGGAAGGCGTTTCCACCTGCCGCGCCGTGCAGGAAGGCGCCGACGGACGCCGCATGAAAGTGGCGGGCGTCGTCACCGTGCGCCAGCGCCCCGGCAGCGCCAAGGGCGTGGTGTTCCTCACCATCGAGGATGAAACCGGCATCGCCAATATCGTCGTCTGGCCGAAGATCATGAAGGCGTTTCGCCGCGAAGTGATGGGGGCGCGGCTGATCCATATCGAAGGCCGCATCCAGCGCAGCCCCGAAGGGGTGGTGCATCTGGTGGCGGCGAAATTGCAGGACCGTTCGGCAGCGCTGATCGAGATGAGCGGGCGCGAAGCGCAGCGCCTCGTCGCCCCATCCCAGATGGCGCATCATCCGCGAAATGTAAAAATCATGCCGAACTCACGGGACTTCCATTAGGATTCAGCTTCTGACGGCCTGCAAATGGCGCTTTGCTGCGCTTCCGGTGCTCATGTACCTTAAAGTACACTCCGCTCCGGTTCTCGCAAAACACCATTTTCGGCACGTCATAAGCTGAATCCGGGATGCCGCCCTTTTCGTTAGTTCCACGCGCCAACGAAAAGCACATGAGCACCGGAAGCGCAGAAGTGTGCCATTTGCAGGCCGTCAGAGCCGAAATAGACCGGACTTCAGTTCCATGTGCCGACAACGAACACAGCACAATAATGCAGCGCCGCGCCCACCACGACAAAGCCGTGCCAGATGGCATTCTGGAACCGCAGCCGCTCCCAGACATGGAAGATCACGCCCAGCGAATAGATTATGCCGCCGGCTGCAATCAGCCAGAAGACCGCTGGCGGCAGCGACTGCACCATGGTGTCATAAACCATGACGCCACTCCAGCCGAGCGCTAGATAAAGCAGGATCGACAGCCGGTCGAAACGCCCCGGCATGAACAGTTTCAGCGTGATGCCGACCGAAGCCACGCTCCACACGAAAAGCAGCAGCGGCAGCGCACGGTCGCCCATATGCATGGCAAAGGGCGTGTAGGTTCCGGCAATCAGCAGGTAGATCGCCGAATGGTCGAAACGGCGCAGGAACCATTTGGTCGGGGAAACCGGCCAGATATTGTAGACAGCCGAAATTCCGAGCGCCACCAGAAGGCTTACGAGATAGACGCCCGACGAGATCGAGGTCACTGCCGGCATGTTCGGCAGGAAATGGACCAGCATGGCAACCGCGCCGACAAGCGCCAGCCCCACACCCAGAACATGGATGACGCCATCGGCCCACAATTCGGCCCGGTCATATTTCCACTTGATGGGGTGCGGCAATCTCACATTCATGCGGTCTTCCTGTCGTCGGTTCCAGAGCGCATCGCGAAAGTGTGGAACGGTTTTCGGAAAAGATGCGCGTGAAACATGGAGATAGAGCGCCGGTCCGATCAGATCAGATCGAAATGCGCTCTCAACAGGAAACTGCCATTAGATTGCAGCGTCAAGATGACAGTTAGCTCAATGAGCATTTCTTCTGACGCGCACCTTATCCCGAAAACCGGACTCCACTTTTCGGGTGCGCTCTATTGAGCCGCCGGTGTGTAGGAAGCCTGGATGGGAGCCACGCCCGGAAGCGGTGCGGCGGCACCTTCCGGCAATGATGCGGGCTGGATGGACGCGGCTGCCTCACGGGTCGGGCCGCTGCGCTTCCAGCTGCCGTCAAGGCCCGTTTCCTGCAACAGCCCCTTGCGCTTGGCATCGTAATAATAGCCGCGCGCATAATAGCGGACCGCCTGGCTTTCGTCGCCGCCCGCCACCTTGTAGGCGCCGGACAGATAGCGCACCGCATATTTCAGATTGGTTTCCGCATCGAGCAGGCCCTTGGCCGCGCCCGTATACCCCATGCCGCGCGCGGTCGGATGGCTGATCTGCATCAGGCCCCAATAAGGACCGTTGCGCGCACCCGGATTGAACCGGCTTTCACGATGCACGACCCGGCGCACAAGGCGTTCCGGCACGTCATAGGCGACGGAATATTTGGTGATGAGCGTGTCCAGATCCTTAGGCGCGCTGTCCGGCGTCTCAAACGCCATGTTGGCAGCAACGGATGCCGGAGAAGCGGCGGCCTGCGCACCGGCATAGGCCATCATCGGTTCGGACTGGCCGCGAATGCCGGGAATGGGAACGACGGCGGGCAGGACGGGATCGGAAGGATCGGTCACCGCCGCGACGGTCTGCGTTCCAGCAGCAGCGGCGGCAGCGCCCGCATCGGCTGTCGCCGTGCCTGCGGCATCTGCTGTGGCACCGGCGGCGCCGCCTGCGGCGGCAACGGTCGTGCCGGATGTATCGGTCTGCGTGATCAGCGCGGTTTTCACCGGCTTGCCGCCATCGGTGGTGTTGCAGGCGCTGAGCGCCACGGCGCAACCCAGAAGCAGAATGCCCTTGCGGACCATATCAGCGGAAGAAGAAGAAAGCTGGAGACGCATGACCGGACCCGTTCTCAGGAATCGAAATCTTGTTCGATGCGTTTTTCAAGCTCGACCAGATCGGCCGGCAGAGGCAAGCCGCTTGCGCGCAGCGCATTGAGCTTCTCGCGAACCGTTTCGCGGATTTCATGAGCGTCTTGCGGCTGATTCACCATTTGCTCGAAAAGCAGCGCAATTTCCGCCTTGATGTCCTCGAATGCCATCCAGATCCTCTTGGCTTTGCGGGCATCGCGGGACACCCGTTTCAGTCAATATTCTTTCGGTCGATGACAGTCGTGTACCATGCAAAAGGCGGCAAACGGAAGCGCTAAACGTCAGGGCGCGGCCAAAATGAATATTTCAAATGGTAACAAAAATATTAACGCGCTCACGCAAGGCGGTGCAGCACCATATCTACCGCATTGAAATTAAACGCAAAAATAGCAAGATCGTCGAAGTCCAGACCGCCATGGGGATCGAACAGATAAATGCTCGTCCAGACGAGCGCGATCACGAGCAGAATTGCCAGAATTGTCAGAATCAAAAGGCGTCGCCCGAGCGCGGCCTTGCGGCCCGCTCCTTCCGGCGGCTGTTTGGCCATAGTCACTTGCTGCCTTGTTCAATCGTCATTGGTCGCGTTCAGTTCCTCCGGCGGGGTGCCGTGTTCGGGCTCCGCCGACAGATAGCCCTCGCGCACCAGCCATTTGCGCAGGATAAGCGTCATCGCCTCGGTCTGGTTGAGACCGGGATGCCTTTCGGCGATGAAGCGCTCCAGAGCGTCGTGCACGTCATCGGGAAGATAGGTGCTCATTCATGCTCCTCCGCATATCTTCACACTACGGTTACGGACAGTTCCCCCACACCATCCACCTTGCCTTCCAGACGGTCGCCGCGCTTGACCGGGCCAACGCCCGCAGGCGTACCCGTAAAGATAAGATCGCCGGGGCGCAGCTCAAAGAGCGACGACAGGTAGGAAATGGTCTCCGCCACCTTCCAGATCATCTGGTTGAGGTCGCCCGACTGGCGCGTCTCGCCATTGATGGAAAGCGAAATCGCCGCCTTTTCCGGGTGGCCGATTTCCGACACCGGCACGAGGGCCGAACAGGGCGCGGAGTGCTCGAAAGCCTTCGCCACTTCCCACGGGCGGCCCGCCTTCTTGGCCACGGCCTGCAGGTCGCGGCGCGTCATGTCGATGCCGACGGCATAGCCATAAACATGGCCCAGCGCCTTTTCGACGGAAATGTCGGTGCCGCCGGTCTTCAGCGCCACCACGAGTTCGATCTCGTGATGCACGTCCTCGGTCTTCGGCGGATAGGGGAAGTCGCCGCCCCCGATCACCAGGCTGTCCGGGTTCTTCTGGAAGAAGAAAGGCGGGTTGCGGGTCGGATCGCCGCCCATTTCAATGGCGTGATCGGCATAGTTCTGGCCGACGCAATAGATGCGATGCACGGGAAAGAGCGCGTCCGTTCCCTTCACCGGCAGAAACGGCTGCGGAGGCGGCGCAAAAACATATGTCGTCATGGGGAACTATTCCGGTCGGAAACTGATGAAGCGATTTTCCCATCATGCAGACGCAAGCGCGTCGCCGCAACCCTTGAAAGACGCAATTCCCTGTTATCGCCCGTCCGAGACCACGACAAAATCCGCCTTGCGCGATTGCGCGACCACGAGTTCGGCATTGGGAATATCGTTGGAAAGGGCGCGGTTCCGGGCGGTTTCGGCATCGAAGCCGAAGCCAAGCCAGCGATCGGTGAGGCGGCGCTCCAGTTCGTCGAAAGGCACGTCCAGATAGATCGTGAGATCGAAGAAGGGAGCAAGCTGCGCCCATGGCTGCTGATCGAGCAGCAGGTAATTGCCTTCCACCAGAAGCACGCGATGCTCCGGCCCGACCACGGATGCGGCGGCGCGGGAAAGCTCCAGCGAGCGGTCGAAGACCGGGATGAAGACTTCGCCGTCCGCCTGTTTCAGCCGTTGCAGCAGCACCGCAAACCCGGCGCAGTCGAAGGTTGGCGGCGAACCCTTGCGGCTCAACAATCCGCGCCTGTCGAGAATGGCGTCGTCGAGGTGAAATCCGTCCATGGGCACGACGATGGACGGCGCATCGCCGCCCTTGTTGATGGCATGGAGCAGATAGTCGGACATGGTGGATTTTCCGGCTCCCGGCGGGCCTGCAACGGCCACGATCAGGCGTCCGTCAGTTTCCGCCAGCCGCGCAAGAATTTCCGAAGGCAGGGCTTCGCGCTCGATAGGCGTCATGTCCGGTTTCCGTGATTCGTCCCGCCAGCATATCAGAAGCTCAAGCCGCTTCCTTCGGCCTCATCGCGCCGGTCATCAGCGCCACGGCGTCCGACATGGAATATTCCTTGGGGTCGATGACCGTCAGGCGGCGTCCCAGCCGGTGAATGTGGATGCGGTCGGCGACCTCGAACACATGCGGCATGTTGTGCGAGATGAGCACGATGGGCATGCCGCGCCGCTTCACGTCCTGAATGAGTTCCAGCACGCGGCGCGATTCCTTGACGCCGAGCGCCGCAGTCGGCTCGTCCATGATGACCACCTTGGAGCCGAAGGCGGCGGCACGCGCCACCGCAACGCCCTGACGCTGGCCGCCCGAAAGGGTTTCCACCGCCTGGCCGATGTTCTGGATGGTCATCAGGCCCAGTTCGGAGAGTTTTTCTCGGGCGATCTTTTCCATCGCCCCGCGATCCAGCATGCGGAACAGCGAGCCGAGCGGCCCCTTGCGGCGGATTTCGCGGCCGAGAAACAGGTTGTCGGCGATGGAAAGTGCTGGCGACAAGGCAAGGTTCTGATAGACCGTCTCGATGCCCGCCTGCCGCGCTTCCATCGGCGAATGAAAGCTGACCGGCTTGCCGTCGAGCAGGATTTCGCCCTCGTCCGGCTTGATCGCGCCGGACAGCGCCTTGATGAGCGAGGACTTGCCCGCGCCATTATCGCCGATGACCGCGAGGATTTCGCCGGGATAGAGGTCGAAATCGGCATGGTCGAGCGCCGTGACGCGACCATAGCGCTTGACCAGCCCCTTGGCGGAAAGAACAGGCGTGGTGTTCGTTTTCATGCGGCAGCCTTTCTGATCCACTGGTCGATGGCGACGGCGGCAATGATGAGAACGCCGATCAGGAGATAGGTCCATTGCGGATCGGTGCCCCACAGGCGCAGGCCCAGCGAAAACACGCCGACGATCAGCGCGCCGAACATGGTGCCGAGGATGGAGCCGCGCCCGCCGAAGAGCGATATGCCGCCGATCACCACGGCGGTGATGGATTCGATATTGGCGAACTGGCCCGCAGTCGGCGACACGGAGCCGAGACGGCCGATCATCGCCCAGCCCGCCAGCGCGCAGATGATACCCGCCAGCACATAGACCGACATGAGGATGGGCTTGACCGAGACGCCGGAAAGCTGCGCCGCCTCCGGATCGTCGCCGATGGCATAGACGTGCCGTCCCCATGCGGTGTGGTTCAGCACATACCAGAGCAGCAGCACCAGAAGCACCATGGCGATGACGCCATAGGTGAAGACCGCGCCGCCAATGCGCACACTCTCGCCGAAGAATTGCAGGATCGGCGCTTCCGCCGTGATTTCCTGCGCGCGGATGGTCTCGTTAGCGGAATAAAGGAAGTTGGTGGCGAGGATCACCTGCCACATGCCGAGCGTCACGATGAAGGGCGGCAGGCGCACATAGGCGACCAGAAAGCCGTTGATGAAGCCGCAGAGCGCGCCGGTGGCAAAGCCGCAGAGAACGGCAAGCTCGGCGGGCAGACCGTAGCGGAAGGTGAACTGGCCCATCACCACCGAGGACAGCACCATGATGGCGCCGACCGAAAGGTCGATGCCGGCGGTGAGGATCACCAGCGTCTGCGCCGCCGCGACAATGCCGGTAATGGCGACCTGCTGCAGTATAAGCGTCAGCGAGAAGGCGGAGAAGAACTTGCCGCCCAGCGTGACGCCGAAGATCAGCAGCGACAGGACGAGCACGATCAACGGCACGGCAGCGGGATTGTGATGCAGGAAACTCCGCATCCGATAAAGCAGCGACCGGTCGCCCGCATCGAAGGAGGCGACTTCCGCCGCGCTCTGCGAAAGCGTCTTTTCATAGTCCTGCATGGACGGTTTTTGTGCAGCGGAAGCCGCCTGTGGCTCACTCATCTCTGTCTCCTGCCTTCAACCTGGCCCGGCGGACCTTCCGATCCGCCGAACCAGAACCCAAAGAGCCTGTCAGCCCCAGCACTTGCCGAGCGCGGTCTTGGTATCGATCGACGGAACGCCTTCGACCGGCTTGTCGGTGACGAGCGACACGCCCGTATCGACAAAATCCTTGCCTTCGGTCGGCTTCGGCTTTTCGCCCGTATCGGCAAACTTCTTGATCGCTTCGATGCCGAGCGCCGCCATCTGCAGCGGATATTGCTGCGAGGTCGCGCCGATCACGCCAGCCTCGACATTCTTCACGCCGGGGCAGCCGCCATCGATGGAGACGATCAGCACATCCTTTTCGCGTCCGACGGCCTTCAGCGCCTCATAGGCACCGGCGGCGGCAGGTTCGTTGATGGTGTGGACGACATTGATGTTCGGGTCCTTCTGGAGAAGATTCTCCATCGCGCGGCGTCCGCCCTCCTCGTTGCCGTCGGTCAGGTCGCGACCGGCAATGCGCGGATCGTCCTCGTCGCCGAGCTTGGTCTTGTCCTTCGGATCGATGCCGAAACCGGTGGCAAAACCCTGATCGCGCAGCACGTCGACGCTCGGCTGCGATGCGGTGAGGTTGAGGAAAGCCACATGCGCGTCCTTGGCCTTGTCGCCAAGCGTCGCCGCCGCCCATTTGCCGACCAGCTCACCGGCGAGGAAATTGTCGGTGGCGAAGGTTGCGTCCGCCGCGTCGGCTGGCTCAAGCGGCGTATCGAGCGCGATGATGAGCATGCCCGCCTCGCGCGCCTTCTGCAGCGACGGCACGATGCCCTTGGTGTCGGACGCGGTGATCAGAATGCCCTTGGCGCCATCGGCGATGCAGGTTTCGATGGCCGCGACCTGGCTTTCGGAATCGCCGTCGATCTTGCCCGCATAGGTCTTGAGATTGACGCCAAGCTCCTTGGCCTTGGCGACAGCGCCTTCCTTCATCTTGACGAAGAACGGGTTGGTGTCGGTCTTGGTGATGAGGCACGCGCCGGCATCGGCGGCGTTGGCCGAACTCAATGGAATGGCGGCAGCGCCAAGCGCGAAGGCAGCAAAGGCTGCCGACAGAACTGTCTTCTTCATGGACTCCTCCCAGATTGCAGCCGGTTCCTCTTCCCGGCACCGGAGAAGCAAAACACGGCTTTAAAACAGAGTCAATTAATAAATCCACTTGATTTATTAATGTGCTGTGTCACTCTGACTGGCGGAGGAGAAAGCGCGAAACGAGCGGGCGACAGGCTGCCAGCTTTATCCGCGCCTATCTTAAGCGATTGTTTTATTTGATGTCCCGCACGTCAGGGGTTTTTCTCCTTCGATGTTTGGTTTAGGAATTCCCGCACGCCATGGCCGCATTCCGATTGCATCCCATGGGCCGGAATCTGGGAGAGGCTATGGTCAGGCATAAAGTTGAGCGCGAGCCGGACAGCGGATCAGCCGAAAGCGTTCCCGCAACGCCTTCCGGCACAATTTCGGGAACGCTTTCAGGAACGCCGGGCCCCGCCATGCAGCAATTCGCCGGGCCCGGCGCGAACGTCAATCGCGGTTCAAACCAGATCGGCGTGCGCGCCTATAATGAGCGGCTGGTTCTGGCGCTGGTGCGCAGGCACGGCGCGCTTGCCCGCGCCGACATTGCGCGCCTGACCGGGCTTTCGGCGCAGACGGTTTCCGTCATCATTCGTGCGCTGGAAAAAGACGGCCTCATCACGCAGGGCGAACGGGTGCGCGGCCGTGTCGGCCAGCCTTCCATGCCGATGCGCCTTGCCGCCGACGGGGTTTTCTCCTTCGGCCTCAAGATCGGGCGGCGCAGCGCGGAAATCATTTTGATGGATTTTCTGGGCGCGATTCGCGAGCGGCGGCACATCACCTATCGCTGGCCGGTGCCGGACGAAATCCGCAGCTTCACCATCGACAGCGTCAACGCCTTCACAGCCGCGCTGGAACCGGCCAGGCGCGACCGCATCGCCGGGCTTGGCATTGCCCTCCCCTTTGAACTGTGGAACTGGGTCGAGGAAGTGGGTGCGCCAGCCGAAGATCTTGATGCATGGCTTGGCGCCGATCTGGTCAGCGATTTCGCCCATGCTTTCTCGTTTCCGGTCTTCATCCAGAATGACGGAACGGCGGCCTGCGGCGCAGAACTGACTTTTGGCCGCGGACCAGAATTCACCGATTTCGTCTATTTCTTCATCGGGTCGTTCATCGGCGGCGGCGTGGTGCTGAACAACACGCTCTATCCGGGGCGCACCGGCAATGCGGGCGCGCTCGGCTCCATGCCGATGCGCATGCGCGGCACGTGGGAACGCGGCGAAACCTTGCAGCTTATCGACACGGCCTCGCTGTTCGTCCTCGAACGCATGTTGCAGGAGCGGCACCTGCCCTCCGACGATCTGTGGCTTTCGCCGGAAAACTGGCGAAATTTCGGTACGCCGCTCGACGAATGGGTGGCGCTTGCCGCACGGGGGCTGGCGCATGCGGCAGTGGCCGCCGCCTCCGTCATCGACTTTCCCGCCGCCATCATCGATGGCTGGCTGCCGGGCAATGTGCGCCACCGCATCGTGGAAGCGACCCGCGTCGAGCTTTCATGCCTCGATTTGCAGGGCCTGCGGGCGCCGGAGATCATCGAGGGCAAGGTTGGCGTCCATGCCAAGGCGATGGGCGCGGCAAGCCTGCCGCTTTCCAACCGCTATTTGTTCGACCAGAGCGTGCTGTTCAAGGATGCAAGCTAGTTCCCTTTATGGCCTTGTCGATATCCTTCTTTGGACCATAAAGCGCAAGGCCGACCAGATCGGGGGCATCGGCATTTTCGGCCTTGAACACAGCACGGTTGGCGACGTCGTGCCCGGTCTCGAACATGGCGCGCACATAGGGCGCACGGACGAGATCGCGCTGGATCGATTGCTGCCATGCCCTTTGCAGCACGTCCGGCGTTGCCGAGAAGATCAGCATCGGCTGGCCGAGCAGAGGCGTATGCCTGCGGCCTGCCGCATCCTCATAAGGGTCGCCCATTGCCTGCGGAACCGCGCCGGATATGCCGGTCGCGATGAAGGCGGTTACGTTCAACTTCTGCCAGACGGGCAGATCGTGCAGGACAAGAATGGCTACTTTGGTTTCAAAAATCATCGGGTCTTCCTCTGTTCGAGGAAAGAACTAGCCCTTTGCGGCTGCAATTTCTGGAACGTTTGTGCGCCCCCGGCGATAGGCGGCAGGCGTCATGCCATAGGCGCGGCGGAACCAGCGCCCCATATGGCTCTGGTCGGCAAAGCCGCTGAGTGCTGCGGCCTCCGCCGGCGGCACTTTTTCGCGCAGCAGGCGGCGGGCTTCGGCAAGGCGCAACTGCACCAGACAGGCATGCGGCGAGGTGCCGTAGGCGCGCCGGAACCCGCGTGAAAGCTGGAAACGGTCGGCGGCTCCCACCGCTTCCGCCAGTTCATCGAGGCCGAATTCCTCGTCGAAGCGCGCGCGCAGATAATCCATGGTGCGGGCTGCGACCGGATGCGGAGCCGCCGCTTTTTCTGCCACGTCGTGGCCCAGATTGGGGGAAAGATGCCGGGAAAGATGGTTCGTCACCCGGTCGCGGCAGTCCTCGATCATCAGGCGCGGCGCTTCCAGAAAGATTGCCTCGCAGGCGCGGGCGACCGCATGGAAGAGTTCCTTGTCATCGGCCAGCGTCTGGCGAAAGCCGATATGCGCATCATTGCCGCCCATGGCATCGCGGATCAGCGCCTGCGGCATATAGAGCATGTTATAGGCAAAGCCGTCCGCCGCGACCGCCTGCCCGTCGTGGCGTTCGCCAGGCTCGATGAGAATCACTCGCCCCGGCGTGCTTTGCCGCCGCCTGCCCCGGCAGAAAAAATCCTGAACGCCCGCATGTGTCACCCCGACAAGCCATTCGTCGTGAAAATGCATGTCATAGGCGTGGCTGTGAAAGCGCGCCGCCACGGCTTCGAGGCCGGTGGCATCGTCGCGTTTCAGGCGCGTCTGATCGCGCGGGCCAGCGATGGGGCGAGCATTGTCCGTCATGACGGAATTTGTAGCATGGCCAGCGACAAACACACGCTTTGTTATTTTCAATCAATAAGTTTGATCTATGTTGTCTTGCAATGACCGCAAATGCCGACAAGGTGTATCGTACCAACTGATTGAATCAACCGGGAAAAACATGACCGTAACGACAATCGCGACCACCCCATACCAGGATCAGCAGCCGGGCACTTCGGGCCTGCGCAAGAAGGTTCCGGTGTTCCAGCAGCAGAACTACGCTGAAAACTTCATCCAGTCGGTCTTCGATGTGCTGGAAGGTTTTGCCGGCAAGACGCTCGTGGTCGGCGGCGACGGTCGCTATTACAATCGCGAAGTGATCCAGAAGCTGATCAAGATTGCCGCCGCCAACGGTTTTGGCCGCATCATGGTGGGTCAGGGCGGCATTCTTTCGACGCCTGCAGCCTCCAACATGATCCGCAAATACAAGGCTTTCGGCGGCATGGTGCTTTCGGCCAGCCACAATCCCGGCGGGCCGAATGAAGATTTCGGCATCAAATACAATATCGGCAATGGCGGACCGGCGCCGGAAAAGATCACCGAGGCGATCTTCGCCCGCTCCAAGGTGATCGACCAGTACAGGATCGCCGATGTGGCCGATGTCGATATCGACACGATCGGCACCACACGGATCGGCGACACCGAGGTCGTCATCTTCGATCCCGTTACCGATTATGCCGAACTGATGGAGAGCCTGTTCGACTTCGACGCCATCCGCGCCATGATCAAGGGCGGGTTCCGCATGAAGTTCGACGCGATGCATGCGGTGACCGGCCCTTACGCCACGGAAATCTTCGAGAAGCGACTTGGCGCACCAAAGGGCAGCGTCGTCAATTTCGTGCCGCTGCCGGATTTCGGCGGCCATCATCCGGACCCGAATCTCGTCTACGCAAAGGATCTCTACGATCTTCTGATGTCCGATCACGCGCCGGATTTCGGCGCGGCTTCCGATGGCGACGGCGACCGCAATCTCATTATCGGGCGCGGCATCTTCGTGACCCCGTCCGATTCGCTTGCCATGCTCGCCGCCAATGCGCATCTGGCGCCCGGCTACAAGGACGGCATCAAGGGCATTGCCCGGTCCATGCCGACCAGCGCCGCCGCCGACCGCGTGGCGGAAAAGCTCGGGCTCGGCATGTTCGAAACGCCGACCGGCTGGAAGTTCTTCGGCAATCTGCTCGACAACGGCAAGGTGACGATCTGCGGCGAGGAAAGCTCCGGCACCGGCTCCGACCATGTGCGCGAGAAGGACGGCCTGTGGGCGGTGCTGCTGTGGCTCAACATTCTGGCGGTGCGCAAGCAGAGCGTGAAGGAAATCGTCGAGGAGCACTGGGCGCGTTTCGGACGCAATTATTACACCCGCCACGACTATGAAGCGGTCGATTCCGACATCGCCAGACAGTTGGTGGCCGACCTGCGCGGCAAGCTGGCCTCCCTGCCCGGCACGACGGTCAACGGCCTCACGATCGAGAAGGCCGACGACTTCGCCTATCGCGATCCGGTCGACGGCTCGATCAGCGAACATCAGGGCATCCGCATCTATTTCCCGGAAGGCGGCCGCGTGGTGCTGCGCCTGTCCGGCACCGGCACGTCGGGCGCCACCATCCGCATCTATGTCGAGCGCTATGAGGCCGACACCGCCCGGCACAATCTCGACACGCAGGAAACGCTGGCTCCCTACATCGAAGCGGCAGAACAGATCGCGGAAGTGAAGAAGCGCAGCGGACGGACGGAGCCGTCGGTGGTTACTTGAGTAGGGCAGTAGGGCAGTAGGGCAGTAGGGCAGTAGGGCAGTAGGGCAGTAGGGCAGTAGGGCAGTAGGGCAGTAGGGCAGAGAAGGATATGTGCGTTGCGGTCGTCCGCAACCAAAACATATTCCCCTACTCCCTTACTCCCCTATTCCCTTAACATACTGCCTTACTGCCCTACTGCCTTAATCCCTTAATCCCTTAATCCCTTAATCAAACACAATCGCCGGCGCTGGCTTTCCAGCCCCCTTGCCGCCCTTCATGTTGTCCCAGACCTTGGCTGCGATATCGCGATAGATTTTCGCGTGTTCGCTCTCCGGCTCCTTGACCGTGATCGGGGTTCCGGCGTCTGAATAGGCGCGCACGTCCATATGCAGCGGCACTTCGCCGAGGAACGGCACGTCGAGGCGTTCGGCCTCCCTGCGTGCGCCGCCATTGCCGAAAATATCGTAGCGCGCGCCGGTGTCGGGCGCGATGAAGTAGCTCATGTTCTCCACGATGCCGAGAAGCGGCACATCCACCTTGCGGAACATGTTCAGCCCCTTGCGCGCATCGATCAGCGCCAGGTCCTGCGGCGTCGAAACAACCACGGCACCCGCAAGCGGCACCTGCTGCGCCATGGTGAGCTGCGCGTCGCCAGTGCCGGGCGGCATGTCGACCACCAGCACATCAAGCTCGCCCCAGGCCACTTCGCGCAGCATCTGCGTCAGCGCCGACATGACCATCGGCCCGCGCCAGATCATCGGCGTTTCCTCATCGACCATGAAGCCCATGGACATGACCTTGATGCCGTAATTTTCCATCGGCTTCAGAATGCGGCCCTCCACCGTTTCCGGGCGACCGGAAAGGCCGAGCAGGCGCGGCATGGACGGCCCGTAAATATCGGCATCGAGAATGCCGACCTTCAGCCCGTTGGCGGCAAGGCCAAGCGCCAGATTGACCGCCGTGGTGGATTTGCCGACGCCGCCCTTGCCCGATGCAACCGCGATGATCGCGCCGACGCCCGGAATGCCCGGCTTCGTCGCCGCGCGCTGCGGCGGCGCGGGATGACGGTGCTGCGCCGGTGCGGCTGCTGGTCTAGCTTGGGGTTTGGGCGGTGGGGGTGCGTCGTCGCTGGTGCGTCCGCCCTTCTTTTCGGCGGTGAGCGTGACCAGCGCGCCGGTGACGCCCGGAATTTCCTTCACCGCCTTCTCGGCGGCAAGCCGCATCGGCTCCAGCGCGTCGGCGCGCTCGGCAGGAACCGTGATGGAGAAGAAGACCTTGCCGTCGGCAATAAAGATATCCGACACCAGACCGAGCGACACGACATCGCTTTCGAAATCCGGTCCCGTCACGGCCCGCAGCCGCTCCTGAACCTGTTCGCGTGTTACGCTTGCCATTTCGATTCCTTTAACGAAGGCAGTAAGGGAATAGGGGAGTAAGGAGTATGTTTGAGAACATATTGCCTTACTGCCTATTCCCATACTCCCCTACTCCCCTATTCCCATTTCACCAAGAGGCCAATATTCATTCAGGCCGCTTCCTCACAAACGGCCGCCTCGGGACGGTGGCCCATGAGATAAAGCGCGCAGGTCGTGCGCAGCATGGAGGCGAAGTTGGGGATCGCGCCATTGGCCTCCAGCGCTTCATCGTAAAGCGTCGATATGAAGCGGGGCGTGGTCAGGTTCTGGCTGGCCGCGATCTCGTCCAGCAGGCGCCAGAAGGTGGCCTCCAGCTGAATGCTGGTGGAATGGCCGCCTATGCGCACGGAGCGGTTGATCTGCCGGTAGCCTTCCGGGTCCTGCTCGGCGAAAACCTTGCACATGGGTTCCTCCATTCATTAAGAGCACGAAACTGGCTGTGGTAGCCGATTGCCACCACGCCGTGGTTTTTTCTTCCATAATCGACAACCAGCAACACAATCGCAAGCCGCATTTGACGAAGCGGCGAAAGAAACAGGAGTAGCATGTGGCCAAAGCCATTCATTCGATGATCCGTGTTCTCGACGAGGAAAAATCCGTTTCCTTCTACAAACAGGCTTTTGGCCTCGATATTGCCGAGCGCATCGATTTCGAAACCTTCACGCTGATCTATCTGCGCAATGCCGAAGCCGATTTCGAAGTCGAACTGACGGTCAACAAGGGCCGCACCGAGCCTTACAATCTGGGCGACGGCTATGGCCATCTCGCCGTCGTGGTCGATGATGTCGATGCCGAACATGCCCGCTTCAGCGAACTTGGCTTCAAGGTCGGCAAGCTCGTCGATTTCAAGAACAATGGCGTGCAGCTTGCCCGCTTCTTCTTCGCGGAAGACCCGGACGGCTACAAGATCGAAGTTCTGCAACGCGGGGGCCGTTACCAGTAGGCCCGCCCATCGTCCTTCATGGCCGGGAGGAGCGGCCCTGAAGGATGCGAATGCCAGCGCTCCCGGTGGTGGAAATCTCCGGGAATGCACAGCCAGCCCGCCCATTCCGGACGGGCAAGCAATGGAGGAGAACCGAATGACAACCGTTTTCGACGGTCTTTCCACCCGGGAGAAAAGGACGCTGTCGCGCCGCGACATTCTCAAGCGCGGCGCGGGCCTCAGCCTCGGCGCCATGCTGGTCATCAGCGGCAACGCCGTGATCTGCCCGCAATTCGCATGGGCGCTCGAGACCGCCACGCTCAAGCCCGAAACCATGGCGACCCTGATCCAGCTCGCACGCGACATCTACCCGCACGACAAGCTGCCCGACCGTTTCTACGCCATCGCCGTCAAGCCCTATGACGCGGATTCCGCCAAGGACGAGACGCTGAAGAAGCTGATCGAGGACGGTGTCGCCGATCTGGACAAGCGGGCCGGAGCCGGAGGCTATCTCGGTCTGGGCTGGGAGGAAGAGCGCGTCGCGATCCTGCGCGATATCGAGAAGAGCCCTTTCTTCCAGAAGGTGCGCAGCGGGCTTGTGACCGGCCTCTACAACCAGAAGGAAATCTGGCCGCTCTTCGGCTACGAGGGCGAGGCCTATTCCAAGGGCGGCTATATCCAGCGCGGCTTCGACGATATCGAATGGCTGTAAGCGCCCCGGCGCCGGAACACACCAATTTCAAAGCGGCATCCCCGTCCTGCAAGCGCCTTGCCTGCGGAAACGGGAGAGCATTGGGAGGAAACAATGGCTGCTCCATATGATCTCAAGAACGACAAGGTCGTCGTCATCATCGGCTCGGGCGCAGGCGGCGGCACGCTCGGCAACGAACTGGCCCAGAAAGGCATCGACGTCGTCATTCTGGAAGCGGGAAAACGCCACGAATTCGAAGACTTCATCAATGACGAATGGGACAGTTTCGACCAGCTCGCCTGGCTCGACAAGCGCACCACATCGGGCAGCTGGCGCGTGTCGCACGATTTCCCGAACCTGCCCGCATGGATCGTCAAGGCCGTCGGCGGCACCACCACGCACTGGGCGGGCGCATCGCTGCGCTTTCAGGATTACGAGTTCCAGACGCTTACCCATTACGGCAAGGTCGAAGGGGCGAACCTGCTCGACTGGCCGATCACGCTCGCCGAACTGGAGCCCTATTACGTCAAGGCCGAGGACAAGATGGGCGTCACCCGCACCAACGGGATCGAGGGCCTGCCGGGCAACAATAACTTCAAGGTTCTGAAGGCGGGCGCCGACAAGCTCGGCTACAAGGAATGCCATACGGGCCGCATGGCGATCAACTCCGCGCTGCGCGACGACCGCATGGGCTGCCAGCAGACCGGCTTCTGCTTCCAGGGCTGCAAATGGGGCGCGAAATGGTCGACGCTCTATACGGAAATCCCGAAGGGCGAGGAAACCGGCAGGCTGGAAGTTCGCCCGGAATGCACGGCGCTCAAGATCGAGCACAATGCGGCAGGCAAGGTGACGGGCGTGCTCTATGCCGACAAGGACGGCAAGCAGCATTTCCAGAAAGCGCGCGTCGTCTGCGTGGCCGGCAATTCGATCGAAAGCCCCCGCCTCCTGCTGAACTCGGCCTCATCGAAATTCCCGGACGGCCTTGCCAATTCCTCGGGACAGGTGGGGCGCAACTATATGCGGCACACCACCGGCTCGGTCTATGCCTCATTCGAAAAGCCGGTGCACATGTATCGCGGCACGACCATGGCGGGCATCATCCGCGACGAGGCCGCGCATAATCCGAAACGCGGGTTCGTCGGCGGCTATGAGATGGAAACCATCTCGCTCGGCCTGCCCTTCATGGCGGCCTTCCTCAATCCGGGCGGCTGGGGACGCGGCTTCACCTCGGCGCTCGACGATTATGTCAACATGGCGGGCCTGTGGATCGTCGGCGAAGACATGCCGCAGGAGAAAAACCGCATCACGCTCAGCAAGGATGTGAAGGACGAACACGGCCTGCCGGTTCCCGATGTCTATTATGACGACCATCCGAACGACATTGCCATGCGCAACCATGCCTATGCGCAGGGCAAGGCGCTTTACGAGGCCGTCGGCGCGATCCGCACCTTCCCGACGCCGCCCTATCCGTCAACGCATAATCTGGGCACCAACCGGATGAGCGAAAAGCCGCAGGATGGCGTGGTGAACAAGCACGGTCAGACGCATGACATCAAGAACCTGTTCGTTTCCGACGGCAGCCAGTTCACCACCGGCGGGGCGGAAAATCCGACCCTGACCATCGTGGCGCTCGCCATCCGTCAGGCGGATTATATTGCCGAACAGATGAAGAAGCGGGCGATCTGATCCAATCGGATCGAAACGCGCTCTAAAGGATGGCCCGGAACTGTCGAACACAAGGCTACTTGCTCTCTGTCAGGGGCGCGGTGCGTTAACATCCTAGCCGCCAGCCATAAGTTGTCGCCGGATAAAGAGTTCGGCGACAACTCGTAAACGGCCCCGGTCGCGCTTCTTGCTTTCCGGAAACACTCAGTTCTTTTCTGGGATTTCAGCTTTGCCGTTGGTCAAGCGCCCATTGATGAAGTGAGCGACAGCGCCGAAAGCAGCCGTGCTCAGCAGCAACGTCGCCAGCAGATTATTGTGAAACATACCAGCAATAAAGGCCAGCAGGACGAGAAGTACCAGCCCGGCAAAACCATAATTCATCCCGCGCCGCGCATCGTTTATTTGATGATCGACGATCTTTTCTTCCATCCGCCGGTTATGGTCCTGCGCTTTTTCGGCCATGCTTATTATGCGTTCAGCCGAACCCGGTACAATATCTTCATATTCGCGAAGATGCTTCGGGTGGGCGATTGGACCTGAAAACTGCTCGTTGGACATGACGGAGACTATTCTGGTCAGAACAGCCTCTCGTTGTTGCTGTGGCAGAAGCGGACCGATCTGCCTAAAAATTTCTTCAGCGAGCGTCGTTATTTCAGGCGGCGCTTTTGTGGCCACGCCTTTTTGTTCTTGCTTTTCTGGTTTCGGATTCAATTAGAGAGCCCTGTTTTTCAGTGGCTCGCGAAAGAAACATCCCTGCATCCGCCCAAGCCTTGTAAACATTGACGCTATACTGGCGTGGACGCTCTATTCGTGTTTTTGCAAAGAAGGAGAAGGGCGCTCCAAAACCGGACGCGAACCCTTCTTTGAAGGATTTCGAGAACATCGGATTAGTCCCTTTGCGTTTCTTTATCATCACTACCAATTATGCCCCCGCCATCGGCAATTCAATTCTTCAAATGTGAAATTTATGCAATCTTTTCGTATCCCCCGCCTGTTCTACCCCAAAAGTGAGCCTAATTGATCCTGACAGAAACAGCAAGGATCAGAGGCCATCTTATAGTACCTGCCCGCCTGCGGGATAATTTTAAGGCAAGTCTGGAGAAAACCGCTGGCGCGACCAATTCGCGCCGTTTCTGTTTGATGCTTGGCAAAGACGGCCTGCATGGGATACGTAATCTCGGCTTGCATGGAGAAGCTTTGAGTTGAAGACGAGCATCGGCCAATATCGGATGTCTCTGGCGATACGCATCCTCAGCGTATTCGCCCTGATGTTCGTCGCCTTTGCGCACAAGCCCGTCGACCTCAATGCGCCAGACAGCTACCTGCTGGCCCAATACCAGTTGCCGGATGGCAGCTATCCGGTGCTCTGCATCGGCGATCATGGCTCCGATCCGGACCAGAAGGGCCATGACAAGCACTTCAGCAACAATGGTTGCGAAGCCTGCCGGATTTCCTCCGCCTTCCTGTGCCCCGCGCCAGCCGGTTCCACCGGCGCCGCCCCGCACATTGCCATGGCCGACGGCATCGTGCCGCCGCAGCCCATCCTGCGGCACAGCACCTACCCGCCATCGGCACCGCCGCAAGCGCCGCCTCTCGCCTGAATATGATCTTTTGAACGAATGCCCCGCATTCGGAATGAACGCGCCCGAACCCTGTTTCGGCGTGCCTACCAATGATTATTCAGGTTTGAAACAATGAAGAACCATCGTCTTTTCGCCTCCGCAATCTCGCTTGCCGCGCTGTGCGCTTCCGCAGGTCTGGCACAGGCCCATTCCTCGCTCGACCAGGGCGAAGCCAAGGCGGGCAGCTTCTACAAGGCGACCTTCCGCGTGCCGCATGGCTGCGACGGCATGGCCACGACCGAAGTGAAGATCGAGCTTCCCGAGGGCTTCGTTTCCGCCCAGCCGCAGGCCAAGGCCGGCTGGAAGATCGAGACCGCCAAGGGCGACTATGCCCGGAGCTACAAGGTGCACGGCAAGGACGTGACCTCCGGCGTTCGCGAAGTGCGTTTCACCGATGGCAGCCTGCCAGGCGATTTCTATGACGAATTCACCGTCGTCGGCCAGCTCGCCAAGTTCGACAAGGACACCACCCTCTCCTTCCCCGTGACGCAGCTTTGCGGAAGCGCCGCATCGGTTGCCTGGACGGAAATTCCCAAGGAAGGCCAGAACCCGCACGATCTCGAACATCCCGCGCCGCAGCTTCTGGTGAAGGTCGCCGGTGCCGATGACGGACACGGCGAACATGGCGGCGGTCACGGCGATCATGGCCAGATGGGCAAGATGGACCATGCCTCCATGCAGGCGGCGGCCCCGACCAGGATCGGCGAACTGGAAATCACGGCTCCCTCGGTGCGGGCCATGGTTCCCGGCGCCAAGGTTGCTGGCGGTTTTCTCACCATCGCCAATGACGGCAAGGAGGCCGACAAGCTGGTTTCGGTGACCACCAAAGACGTCAAGCGCGTCGAAATCCACGAAATGTCGATGCAGAACGACGTGATGAAGATGCGCCAGCTTGAAGGCGGCCTGGAGATTCCGGCAGGCGGAAAGGTCGAGCTGAAATCCGGCGGTTACCACCTCATGTTCATCCAGCCGGAGAAGCCCTACAAGGAAGGCGAGACCGTTTCCGTCACGCTGGAATTCGAAAAGGCCGGCAAGGTGACGATCGACTTCCCCGTCACCGCGAAAAGCGGCCAGAAGGACGAAGACCATTCGGGTCACTAGAGCATGGTTCGACCCGAGTGCACCCGGCCGGCGCGTCTCCAGAGCGTAATCCGGCCGGAGTGAAACGAGGATCGATCAAGATCATGCTTGAAGAAGTCAGAGCGCCGGTCTGATCCATACAGGTCGAAAAGCTCTGATGCGCATCCCGACACCGTTTCAAGGTTCGGGATGCCCCCGGCACTGCGGTCGCATATTCGTCAGGCCGTGGCGGAAGAGTGATTTTCGCGTACCGCGCGGAGCGTATTTCCGGACATGATCCCGAAAGGCCGCAGGCTTTTCGCAAAAGATCATGCGGCGGAGAAAGCGACGCGAGCAGGATGCGCAGACCGATTGCTCTTTGCAGCCCGGCGTCCCGGAGAATGCGACTGTGGTGAGCAAAGGGGCGGATGATCCGCGTCGTCTCTCCCTCGCGCATTATGCGCCCGTTTGCCGCAACCGCTGAACCCCCGCAGCGGTTGCGTTCCTTCCTGAATGCTGTAAACATGACTATTAGAGTCTAGAATAATTCCAAACAATTGAAATCCAACAAGATTTTAAACTTGAGTAATTGACTCCAGATGAATTTTCAGGCTTTTATGCATGGTGCAAATTCACAACCTTTGATGTCTGGGCCTTGAACCCTTTCGATTGGAGGACCCTATGATTGGTCTCGGCGAATGCCGGTCCGCAAATGTCGACGGACTGCCCTGGCAGCTTCGTCTCCTGCCGACCGGATATTGCAATGTGCGAGGGGAAACGGAACGTTTCCGGGCGGGCGGGCATGGCTCCGCATCCGCAGCCTCGTGTTCGTTCCGCTCCTTCTTCGGGAGGCGGACATGAATATGCGCATATCCCAACTGAACGGTGCCAACACCGCAGGCTATTTCGACCGCCTGCCGGAAAAGCTGGTGCTGGAAGGCTATCGCCGCTGGACCGCGGGTTTCGAGACGGGCTCGATCATCCCGTGGGAAATGACCTGGGGCCTCTATTCGGAAGTGCTTGGGGCCTCCGAGGCCAGGCGCGCGGTGGGCGAACTGTCGCATTTCATCCGCGTTCTGCGTCATTGCGCCAGCTGTCCGTTGCGGGCCTTCCCCTTCGATTCGCACCATGTCTGCCGCGAGGAATGCCTGACGCTGGGGCTGATTTCCGGCATCCAGAACCAGGACGCGCTGTTGCTCGATACCTGCCTTGAAGCCATTGCCTGTCATCGCCGCTGCGACGATGTGGCAGGGGCTGCGCGCAATTTTGCCGACACGCTGGCTGATTTCGGCCAGACTTTGTTGCCAATACCGATCCATGCCATCGACAGCGCCTTGAATTTTACGCCGCGCGCGACTTTTCACTAAACGGCCCCTGACGGGCTCCCGACTGAAAAGTCCCAGCGTCTGCGAATGAACGTGATTCGATATTTTAAGCCGCCGTCCATCGGCGCAAGGAGATAGAAATGCAGGCCAGAACCGAACGACGCCTCGGCATTGCCGCCGCCCTCGTCCTGACCGCAGGAGCGTTTGTCATGCCGGGCGTATCCACCCAGGTCGTGCAGAACCAGGTCGCGCCGCAGAGCCATATCCATATGGCTTCGGCGGAAAATCTGCGCGCCGAACTGCGCCATTTCGTCAAGCTTGGCGAAGCCCTGCCGAAGTCGGTGCGCTTCGAATAAGCTTTTCAAACTGAAATGAAAAAGGCCGCGCCTGATCTGGCGCGGCCTTTTTGTTTAACCCGAAACGGTCGGTTTCACTCCAGCGACATCCGGCCCTGGAGCATTTTCAGCAAAAGTGTGAAACGTCTGTGCAGGGAAATCAGTTCACTGGACTGATTTCTTATCCCGCTTCGAGGCGTTGGATAATGCGATAAAACAAATAGTTAGAGCGGTTCCGGCGATTCCGTTAGAACAGGAACCGCTCTAGCCGACGATGATCGGCGCCTTGCCCTGCACGCGATTATAGAGATCGATGATGTCCTGATTCATCAGGCGGATACAGCCCGAGGACATGGACTGGCCGATCGACCACCATTCCGGCGAACCGTGGATGCGATAGCCGGTGTCGCGGCCGTTCTGATAGATATAGAGCGCGCGGGCGCCGAGCGGGTTTTGCGGGCCGGGTTCCTGTCCGTTGCGGTACTTTTCCAGTTCCGGCTTGCGCTGGATCATTTCCGGCGGCGGCGTCCAGCGCGGCCATTGCTTCTTGTACTGGACATTGGCGGTGCCCTGCCACTCGAAACCGGCCTTGCCGATGCCGACGCCATAGCGCAGCGCCTCGCCGCCCGGCAGGACGTAGTAGAGATAGTGGTCCTTGAGGCTGACCACGATGGTGCCCGGCGCCTGCCCGGTCGGGTCCGGCACGATCTGGCGGCGGAACTGCTTCGGCACCTTGTCATAAGGAATGGCCGGGAGATCATAGGGGCCTTCCTTCACCGACGCATACATGACGTCCGGCGTGGTGATGGCCCTGTCGACGCTGATCTGCGGGCGCATCGGCGTGATCCCGCCCGTCGACATCGGATCGACATTCATCTGGAAGGCCGACATATCCATCGTCTGCGAACAGCCGGCAGCACCGGTGAGGAGGATGGCTCCGGTGCCGAAAAGGAAATGGCGGCGGCTTAGATCATCACGCGACTTCGACATGCAACTGACCCTGAAACAAGGGATGAAACGACGGTTGAAAAACAGCCGCAACGCGACCGCCATACTGAACAGCAATTTGCGTTCTTATGGTTGAAGAACGGTTAAACAACTCGCGCAAACGTGTCTGAAAATTGCAGTTTAAAGCTTAAATTGCAGCGATCACCGCCATTCAATCGATTTAAACATCAAGGCAAATACGGCGAAGGCGTGTCTGAAATGGTTTTTTGATGGCGAAATTATGGCTTTTTCGCCTTTTCGCTATTTACAGTTGTGTCCGGATGGCAAAAGGCCGGGTCGCAAAACCCGGCCCCATGTGACCATTGTCTGCGGCGATCAATAATCTTTTTCGTAGAAGATGCCGCCGCTGGAATCGCCTTCCGCACCCAGTGCGCCCTTGGCCTTGAGGTTGCGGGTGATGTCGAGATTGATCGTGCCCTTGGTCGAGCCGCCCGAGCCTGCTTCGACGCCGAGATAGATGTTGTCGCGGATATAACGTCCGGCGCGAACCGCCGTCTGGCCCTTCTCATCCGTCACCACGTCGAGATCGTCGAGACCTGTCCCGGCGCGCAGCTTGTTCATCAGCGAGTTGTTGGAACCGCCCGCAAGTTCGGCTGCGGCAGCGGCAAGCTGTGCGATCTGGAACGCCGACAATTCGCCGATGGAGCGCTTGAAGATCAGCTGCGCCAGCACTTCGTCCTGCGGCAGTTCCGGCGTGGAAGAGAACTTGATGTCGAGATTGTCGACAGTACCCGTCACCGTCACGATTGCCGTGATTTCATTGCCTTCCGAGCGGGCCACGAAGTTGAGCTGCGGATTGAGATCGCCCACCAGCGTGACATGGCCTTCGTCGAAGGTGATGCGCTGGCCGAGAATGCCGATGCGCCCACGGATCATGTCGAAGGAGCCGACCGGCTTGATATCGGTCACCGGCCCGGTCAGGCGAAGGCGTCCGCCCAGTTCCGTATCGAGACCGCGACCGCGCACGAAAATCTGGTTCGGCGCATTGATGAGAACGTCGAGGCGCGGCACGGTCGGGCGCGCTGTCGGGGTCGGCACCCGGCTGCGGCGCGTTTCGACCCGGGCGCGGTCGAGCGTCACCTGAACATTCTTCGGCGTGTTCTTGTGGCGGACCGGGACATAGGCCGCGCCGCCGCCGAGATTTTCCGGCACCGAGATTTCAGCCCTGTCGACGTCGATACGGCCTGAAATCAGCGGATCGCGCATCAGCGGCCCATTGATCGTAATCCCGCCATTGACGGTCGCCACGACCAGCTTGCCGTCGGCATAGCGGGCGCGATCGAGCTTGATCTCGATATTGGCCGGGAAGTTTGCTTCGGCATTGGTCGAGATCGTGCCGCTTGCGGAAACCGATCCGCCGCTGCCGAGCGCGGCATTGACCTGGCGCAGCGTGATGGTTTCGCCATCCATGCTGCCCATGACATTGATATTGTTGAGGCGGACATTGGTATCGGGATCGATGAACGTCGCGCCATTGGTGGAGAACATACCGCGCAATTGCGGACGGTTGAAGCCGCCCGAAACGCTGGCCGTCAGCGTCAGCGTCCCGTTTGCCTGTGCGCCGCGATCCGCGAGGAAGCGATTGGCAAGCGCCAGCGGAACGCTGCCATTGACATTGACGCCGAGCCCCTGCCCCGAGAACGGCACCTTGCCGCTGGCGGTGACATTGAGGCCGCGCGGACCGTCGACGGTGACCGACGAAAAGTCGATGGCCATGGCCGCATAGCTGCCCGCAGCCTGCAAGGTGAGCGGCGCAAGTCCGTTTTCGCGCAGCGGCCGGGCCGCAAGGCCGGTGCCGCGCAGGTTGAAGGTCGCGGCAGGGTTGGTGAGCGGGCCGGTGACCCGCGCCGTGCCGGTGGCATTGCCCGCGAGATCCTGTCCCTTGACCGCACCGTTCAGCGCCGTCAGCGGAAGATTGGCGAGATTGACGTCGAGAGCGAGATCACCTTTTCCAAGCGGCACGCCGCCATTGGCGCGCACATCGATGCCGCCGCCTCCGGTGACATGCGCATCGACATTGAGCCGGTTATTGGCCGAGGTGCCCTTGGCGTCGGCATTGAGAGCAGCGATGCCCTGCTTTTTGAGTTCGGCTGCCGTCACGCCGCGTGCCGCCATGTCGAAGGCGACATTGGGCGCTTCCTTGGTACCGGTGATGCGGGCCGTGCCGTTGACCGTGCCGCCAAGCCCCAGTTCCGGCTTGAACGTATTGGCGAGCGCCAGCGGCAGATTGGAAAGCGCCACCGAAAGATCGAGACGGCCATCGACGACGCCGTTGACCTTGACCTGACCGGCGCTGGCATCCGCGCCCGTATTGATGACGATATCTCCGAAGGAGATTTCCTCGCCCTTCATGGAAATAGTGGCGGGCGCGGCCAGATTGGCGCTGAGCGTGCCCTGCTTCACATTGGCCGAGGCGAGCCCCAGTTCAAAACCGCCATCCTTCGGCTCAAGCGAACCGGCGGCGCTGGCAACCGTGCCGATCTTCAGTCTGGTATTGGCAGTGAAATCGGTTTTCGACCCGGTCGCATTGGCCTTGGCGTCAAAGCTGTCGATGCCGAAGGTGCCGACCATGATGTCGCGCGCCGCAGCATTGCCATCGACCACCGGTACACCGAACAGGTCCCGCGCCGTCAACGCAATATCAGCCGAGGTGATACGGTTGCCATTGACCTTGATGTCCTTGGCGTTTGCGGTGACGGATGCATTCTGGCGACCGTCACTGGCGTCCAGCGTAATGTCGGCATTGGCGGCGCCGGTCGCTTCGGCAAGCGCCAGGGCTGCGGCGGTGGAAATATCCGGGGCGTCGAGCTTCAGCGCGCCCGTCAGGAGACCTTTCGCGTTCTGGGTCACATTGCCGGAAAGATGCGCGCCGCCCGCGTTGAAGACGAGATCGGTCAGGCGCTTTTCGTCATTGACGATATCGATCAGCGTTCCCAGATCGACGCGCTGGCCGTTGAGGAAGGCGCTGCCCGCAAGCTTGCCGGACAAGGCGGCACCCGTCGTGGCGTTGCCGTCGAGCATGGCGTTGAAATCGAGGCCGCCTTCGGAAAGCTTGCGTCCGGCCAGAGTGCCTTGCGGCGCGTCGGCGCGCAATGCGAGCGCGATCAGCTTGTCGTCGCCGCGCGCGCTGCCCTTGACCGTCATCCGGCCCGATGCCTGATCGGAAAGAAGCTTGAGATCGGACAGCATGACGCCGAAATCGAAATTGGCCTTGTCGGAGGCAAAGGAGCCGTTGGCGGTAATTTCGCTCAACTCGTTGCCGATGCGGAAATCGCGCGCCGAAAAGCCTTCCGCGCTGCGGCCAAGAGCCCCGCCCAGCGTAACCGCGCCATCGAGAATGCGGTCGACGGCTTGCGTGCCGGTGCGCATGTTCTGCGCCGTGCCGTTGAGGTCGAGTTGGAAAGCGCCGCTGATCGGACGGACGATGCCCCTGGCGTTGACATCGATGCTGCCCGCAAGGTCACGATCGGCCAGAGCGCCGAAAGGCGCGAGGCTTGCCACCTTGGCGGCGATATCGCCATTGAAGGCGAAGTCGTCGATATTGCCCTTGAGATCAAGGCTGAGACCGTTGCCGGAGATGTTGGCCTGCGCCAGATCGACCGGGGAACCGGCGCGCCATGCGCCGTCGACGGCGAGCGCGATCCGGTTGCCGAGCGCCTCGGCAATTTCGGCGCGTTCCGCCGAAATGCCGTCCACCCCGCCATTGACCTTGAAGGTGATGTGGCGATTGGTGGCGTCATTCAGGTTTTCGGCAACACCGCCCATGTCGAGCGCGATGCTTTCAGCAGAAATCGTGGCGTTCCTGAGACCGGCAATGGCAAGCGTTCCCGTCCAGTCATTGGTCGGGCGATCCCCAAAGGCGACCTGGAATTTCGCATTGTCGATATAGGTTTCAGCGCCCTTGACCGGCAGGAGAACGCGGCCCTTGCCTTCATCGGCAATGGAAGCATCGATGTGCAGCTTGTTCAGGAAGCGGTCATTGCCGGTTTCGGCGGAAGCCTTCAGCTTCAGGGCCGCGCTGTTCAGCGCCAGATCGTCGAGACGGAAACCGCCTGCATCCTTGAGGAAGCCATCGGCGGAGAGCACCGTTTCGGCACCGAAGAAATCGCGGAATACCGGCGGCACCAGAACCGCGATCGGACCGTTGAAACGGGCGGAGAAAACCCGGCCGCCATCGGGCGCCTGACCTTGCCGGACGAGCGTGAACTGGCCCGTCAGCGTGCGGCTGCCATTGGTATCGAGCGCCAGATCGACCTTCAACCCGTCGAGCGGACCGGCGCCCGTCAAGGTGAGATCGACCGGGGGACGGCCATCGATGTTCAGCAGATTGGCGACGATGCCATTGGCCGGTTCCGAGACTTTCAGGTCGAGATCGACCTTCTGGTCGGCATTGGCATAGGCGGCGCGAAGAGCGAAAGTGCCGCCCGGGCCGTCGAGGCGCTTGATATCGAAACTGGAATCCAGCGAGCCATCGGCAAGCGACAGGCGGCCATTGGCCGAGACTTCCGATTCGAGACCGAAAATGTCGGGCCCGAAATGCAGGCGCGCAATGGCGAGCTGGTCGAGATTGATCGAGATCGGCAGTTCCGGCAGGCTGAAGCTGGAGGATTCCGGCGACGGCAGGCTGTTGTCCGGCAATGGCTTGCGGATGACGTCGATGCGTTCGGCGGCAAGCGACTGGATGCTGAGACGCCCGACCAGAAGCGCGGTGCGGCTCCAGTTCAGCTTGGCGTTCTCGATGCGCAGCCACACGCCTTCGCGGTCGGCGATGGTGATCGAGCCGACGGTGGCTTCCGAAGACAGAACGCCGCTGATGCCGGAAATGGAAATGCGGCGGTTGGGCGCGGAAAGCTGGCTTTCCACGAAGGACAGGAAATAGGATTTCTCTTCTTCTGCTGGTGCTTCTGCCTGTTCCTGTCCAGAACCCTGATCTTGAGCCTGAGCGGGAACCTGAGCTTGAGCCTGCGACTGCTTCTGCTGTTCCGGCCAGCCGAAGATGACTGCCGTGACGGCGAAGGCGATGAAGGCGATGATTGCGAGAAATCTGGTCAAAACGCCTGTCCTATACCTACGTACAAGCCATAGCTCGGATCGCCCGAGCGGCGGTTGAGCGGAACGGCGACATCAAGGCGGATCGGCCCGAGGCCGGTCAGGTAGCGCAGACCGCCACCGACGCCGACACGCATCTGTTCCGAGAAATCGGGGAACGACTTTTCGCCGACATAGCCGGCATCGACGAATGCCACCGCCCCGATCGAATCGGTGATGCGGGCGCGCACTTCGCCATTGGCCTCGACGAGTGAACGCCCGCCGACGATCTCGCCATTGCCTGCGCTGACGCCGATATTGCGATAGCCGTAACCGCGCACCGAGCCGCCGCCGCCCGCCAGGAAGAGCTGGCTTGGCGGCAGGTCCGCAGCGGATGCGCCGACTATCGAACCGACCTTCAGGCGACCCGCCAGAATCACCCGGTCCTTCGCGCCGAAACCGTAATAGGTGCGGCCTTCGGCGGTGAAGCGGGTGGCGAAATTGCCATACTGGAATTCATAGAAAGGCTGGATATTGCCTTCCAGATAGAAGCCCGAACTCGGGTCCGGCTTGTTGTTGCGGCTGTCATAGAGGAGATTGCCCTCCAGACCCGCCGTCGTGAAGGTGCGGTCGCCATACACATCGTCGTTGAAGCGGCCATGGCTCGCCTTGGCATAGAGCGCGCCCGACAGTTCATCGCTGAATATCTGCGTGAAACCGGTCTTCGCATTGACCGAGGTTTCGGTATAGGCGTCCAGCACTTCGCGCTTGGCGTCGAGCGATGCGACGAAATCCGTGTCCGGCGTATAGACGCCCGGTTTGGTAAAAGTTGTCCCCAGAAGATAGGTGAAGTTCTTCGGGTCGAAGGAATTGTCCTGCGTGCCGCCAATGCCGCTGACCTTGGCGTCGAAGCGCAGGCGCTCGCCGCGCCCGAACAGGTTGCGGTGCATCCAGTATCCGGTGAGGCCGAAGCCGTCGATGGTCGAATATTCGGCACCGAAGCCGAAGCGGCGCGGCTTGCGCTCCTGCACGTTGAGCGTCATCGGCAGGCTGCCGTCCGGCTCGATCTTTTCGGCTTCCTCGAAGCTCATGGCGCGGAAGACTTCCATGCGGCCGAGACGCTTTTTGGCTTTCTCGATATCGTCGGGATCGTATTCCTGGCCTTCTTTCAGCCCCGTCATCCAGGCGACGAATTGCGGGTCCATGCGCGCCGTTCCGACAACGCTGACCGGCCCGTAATGCGCCTTCTGGCCCGGATCGAGCGAAATATCGGCGGAAACCCGGTTGTCAGCATGATCGGCCACGATGTCCTGATCGGTAACCCGCGCCTTGGCGTAGCCCTGCTGGCGCCATGCCTCGACGGCGAGACGCTCGGCCCGGATGACCGTGCCCGAACGGGCCACCTGTCCCGGTGCAAAACCGGCCTCTTCGGGCGATTGCACGTGATCGCGCTTGTCGACCGGCGGCGGCGCTATGTTGGAGATCGCGGTGCGCGCGAACAGGAATTGCGGGCCGGGATCGACGGTGATCGCGATCTTCGGATCGTTTGGAATATCCGCATCGGGCGGAATTTCGTTCGCCTCGCGGCCATCGACAAGGATGGAAATGGTGCCGCCATAGCGGCCCTCGCCATAGAGCGCGGCCAGGATGCGGCGATAGTCGCCGCGCGCCTTGGCGAGCAGTCCGGCGGAACCCGAAGCGGGTCGCTCCGCATCCGCGACGAGGCCCGACGCGCCTTCGATGATGGATTTCAGATCGGCTTCAGTGCCGTCCGCATTCTTGCGGTCGCCCGTGGTCGTGACCTCGACCGTATAGGTCTTCGGGTCGATGATATCCGGGTCTTCCTTCTTGTCCTCGCCCCACAGGCGGATTCCGAACAGCTCGAATGCCAGCGCAGGCGACACCGTGAGCGAGGAAAAATGCGCCGCCAGCAAAAGCATGGCGATGCTCTTTCCCTGTATCGTCCTGTTACTCCAAGTCATACGCGTTACTGTCCGGTTCCTGTCTATGCGGTCGCCTGGCAGCGTCCCGTTCACACCCCCAGCCCAGGACGTTTCAGGGATTACCATGGGGAGAACAGAACTCCAAGCGACAACGCTAGATATGGACCATTTCAGTCAACGGAGTATTAACGTTACCACACCCCTGCAACCGCTCGCGCAGGTTGAGCGGACAGCGCCGCGCATTCGCCGGTGATTATCGAAAATTCCCAAAAAGCGCGGCCCGCCGGCGGGGTGTCGGCGGGCCGCCCATCAGGTCACGGAGGGAGGAGGATGACCTGACAGAGCCGATTCGATTAGGGGTTGCGATCAGCGGCCAGCATGCATCGGGCGCACATTGCCGAAATGACCGCCGCCGAATCCGCCGAAGCCGTGATTGAATGCGGGCCTGTTGAAACCGGGCCTGTTGAAACCGGGGCGATTGAAGCCGCCGGCGTTGAAGCGCGGCCTTACCGGACCCGGGCCCCAGTAATGGCCAGCCTGCCGGGTCCGCCATGCGGGGCCGACGCCCCAGCGCGGATCCCAGCGATTATGCCCGCCGCGCCAGGACTGGCAGTTACGGCCAATGCAGCCATTGTAGTAGTTCGGGCCGCCGCGCCAGCCTCGTCCCCAATAGCCGGGGCCCCAATAGCCGCCGGTGGCCCAGCCGACACCGAGGCCAGCGCCGAAGCCCGGCGCCCAGCTGTCATAATAGCCATTATCGACGACCACGGTCGTCGTGGACGGCGCGGCATAGGCCTAGCCTCCATAGGAACCGAAGCGGATATAACGCGCCGACACCCAGCCGGTGCCGTTACCGTTATAAACCTGGCACCAGCCGTTGCGGCAGGAACCGGCATTGACGGCGGCACCGGCGGGAAGCGCCGCCAGCCGGGCATAGTTGGCGCCCGGCCCGGAGCGTATATTGACCGCCGCCGAGACATAGGCCGTCGCCGCGAAAGCAACGGCGGGTGTGATCAGAACAACAGCCGCAACGGCGGCGCCGATAACATGATTTTTATTAAGCACTCTCTTAAATAATGACATCGCATATACTCCAGATTTGCGAGTACGCAGAGACGCAATAAAGTATCAAACAAAATCGATACTAGGCCAATATTGGCACAAATGCAAATATCCGACTCAATAATGGTAAATCAATGCCGTATATTATACTTTTCTACACTTGGATAATTCAGCCATAGACTTTGATTTACCGACAACATAGACAATTTTACATAAATTTTACATAAATTTTACTTTAGTTTTAACCATGCGGCCTTGGCTGTCGATCGCGCAAAAGAAAGGCGCCCCGGAATGAACCGGGGCGCCACGCGGCTTTGGGGGGAGAGAGGGAGGATAAAGCCGCGATCACGGGCCGTCAGGCCAGTTGTTTCGCGAGGTTCGCAGAAGCATTCCCCGCAAGCATTGCCATGCAGGGAATGCCCTTGGCGAAGCTTATGGCAGGTTGCGCACGTCTTCCGGCGACATGTACATCGGCATCATATTGGTATCGAGGTGGTGCATGACCCAGATGGAGCCAGCAAGCACGATGGCCAGAATGATGACCGTGAAGATGAGCGCCAGAATGTTCCAGCCGCCTTCCGACTTCGGATCGAGGTGCAGGAAATAAACCAGATGCACCAGGATCTGCACGACGGCGAGACCGAGCACGATGGCGGCGGTGGTCGCGGGCGTGAAGTATCCGTTCATGGCCAGCATGAAGGGAACGACGGTGAGGACGACCGCCAGCACGAAGCCGATCAGATAGGACTTCAGGCTGCCGTGAGCGGCGTGGTCATGTGTTTCGTGTGCAGAGCTCATCACAGTACACCCAGCAGGTAGACAAGGGTAAAGACGCCGATCCAGATGATGTCCAGGAAGTGCCAGAAGAGGCTGAGGCACATCACGCGCGTCTGGTTCTTTTCGGTCAGGCCGTCACGCAGGAGCTGGGCGGAAAGCACCAGAATCCAGATCAGGCCGGAGGTGATGTGAAGACCGTGGGTTCCCACCAGCGCGAAGAAGGCGGACAGGAAGGCGCTGCGGCCCGGACCTGCACCTTCATGGATCAGGTGATTGAACTCATAGACTTCCATCGCGAGGAAGGCTGCGCCCAGCAGGAAGGTGATGCCCAGCCAGAACAGAAGGCCGGCACGGTTCTTCTTGAACATCGAAAGCGTTGCCAGACCATAGGTCAGCGACGACACCAGCAGGAGCATGGTTTCGATCAGGACGAAGTTCAGGTCGAACAATTCACGGCCGGTCGGACCGCCCGCGAACTGGTGCGCCAGAACGGCGTAGGTTGCAAAGAGCCCCGAGAACAGGACGCAGTCGCTCATCAGGTAGATCCAGAAGCCGACCAGCGTGGTCGACCCTGCATCATGATGATCCTCGTGGGCGGGGTGCTCGTTTCCGCCCAGGAACGGAGCGGCGGTTGAAATGCTTGCGCTCATCGGAATCAGGCCTCCTGAGCAGTCAGTTGCCGGGTACGGAGGTCTTCGACTTCCTGCACCTCATCGGCCGAGACGTAGAAGTCTCTGTCATTATTGAAGGAGTGAGCGATGGCAACGGCCAGCACAGCGAGGGCGGAGGCGATCACCAGCCACCAGATGTGCCATACCAGGGCAAAGCCGAGCGGAATGTTCAGCATGCCGATGATGAAGCCGGTGCCGGTGTTCTTCGGCATGTGGATGCGCGCGAATTTTTCGGTGCGGCGCACATAGCCGTTCTGCTTCATGTCCCACCAGCCGTCATGATCGCGCACATGCGGAACTTCGGCGAAGTTGTAGAAGGCAGGCGGCGAAGCCAGCGACCATTCGAGCGTGCGGCCCGTACCCCAGCTGTCGCCATTGTTGTCGCGCAGCTTTTCGCGGTCGCGGATCGAAACAGCGATCTGCAGAACCTGGAACACGATGCCGCAAAGGATGATCGCAACGCCGATGGCGGCAACGATGAGATAGATGTGCCATGCCGGGTTTTCGGTATGGTTCAGACGACGGGTCATGCCCATCAGGCCGAGCACGTAGAGCGGCATGAAGGCGAGGATGAAGCCGACGAGCCAGCACCAGAAGGCGTTCTTGCCCAGACGTTCGTTCAGCTTGAAGCCGAAAGCCTTCGGCCACCAGTAGACGAGACCGGCAAAGCAGCCGAACAGAACGCCCGAAATGATCACATTGTGGAAGTGGGCGATCAGGAACACCGAGTTGTGCAGCACGAAGTCCGCCGGTGGAACCGCGAGCAGAACGCCCGTCATGCCGCCGACGACGAAGGTGCACATGAAGCCGATGGTCCACATGATCGGCGTTTCCATGCGCACGCGGCCCTTGTACATGGTGAAGAGCCAGTTGAAGACCTTCGCCCCTGTCGGGATGGAGATGATCATGGTCGCCACGCCGAAGAAGGCGTTGACGTTGGCGCCGCCGCCCATGGTGAAGAAGTGGTGGACCCAGACGAGGAACGACAGGATGGTGATGGCGACGGTGGCGTAAACCATCGACTTGTAGCCGAACAGGCGCTTGCCGGAGAAGGTGGCCACGATTTCCGAGAAGATGCCGAAGCACGGCAGGACCAGAATGTAGACTTCCGGGTGACCCCAGATCCAGATGAGGTTCACATACATCATCGGATTGCCACCGGCATCATTGGTGAAGAAGTGGAAATCCAGATAGCGGTCGAGCGACAGGAGCGCCAGCGTGACGGTGAGGATCGGGAAGGCCGCGACGATCAGCACGTTGGAGCAGAGCGCGGTCCAGGTGAAGACCGGAACCTGCATCATGCCCATGCCGGGCGCACGCATCTTGATGATGGTGGTGATGAGGTTGACGCCGGAAAGCAGCGTGCCCATGCCGGAAATCTGCAAGGCCCAGATATAATAATCCACCCCGACATCCGGACTGAACTCCTTGCCGGAAAGCGGCGGATAGGCCAGCCAGCCGGTCTTGGCGAATTCGCCGACGCCAAGCGAGATGTTGACGAGGATCGCACCGGCAACCGTGAGCCAGAAGCTGAGCGAGTTGAGGTAGGGGAAAGCCACGTCGCGCGCGCCGATCTGAAGCGGCACGGCGAAGTTCATCAGGCCGACGATGAAGGGCATCGCCACGAAGAAGATCATGATCACGCCATGGGCGGTGAAGACCTGATCGTAGTGGTGCGGCGGCAGGAAGCCTTCATTGGCCCCGGAAGCGAGCGCCTGCTGGGCGCGCATCATCACGGCATCCGAGAAGCCGCGGAACAGCATCACGAGTGCGAGGATGATATACATCACGCCAATGCGCTTGTGGTCGACCGACGTCAGCCAGTCGTTCCAGAGCGGCGCCCATTTGCGGTAGTAGGTTATGGCTGCCAGAATAGCGAGCGCCCCGCCAGCCACCGCGGCCAAAGTGACCATGATGATTGGCTCGTGAAAGGGTATCGCTTCGAGCGTAAGTTTTCCGAACATTTTTATCACGCTTCGATTGGAGCAATTCCGGGACGGCGCATGAAGGCCATCGTTCCGGAACCGCGTGAAACAAGGGATTGAATGCGGATGGCCGCGACCTCTTGCGAGGTCACGGGCCTATCGGCACATCAGTTTTCGAGCTGCGAGAGGCGCTGCGGCTGGACTGCACAGATGATGTCGCTCGCCCACTGGCTGAAATCGACGGGCGAAGACTTGCGCAGGTTGGCGCGTGCTTCGCGGATCATCTGTTGACGATGCATCTCATCGTCGAGGCAGACGGACTTGCCGTCCCAGCAGCGGTTCACGATGTTGTGGAACAGCGCCTGGTCACTATAGGTGAAGAACTGCGGCGGAACCTTCTCGCTCGGCTGGACCAGCGAGGCGTAACGGTCGCGGCTCAGCTCTTCGCCATTCGCCTTGGCCTTCACATCGGCCACCCACTTGTCGAAGTCGGCCTGGTTGTAGGCATGCGCCTTGAAGCGCATCTGGGCGAAGCCCTGACCGCTATAGTTGGCGGAGATACCGTCGAACTCACCTGCATGATTGGCAACCAGATGCAGCTTCGTCTGCATGCTTGGCATGGTGTAGACCTGACTGCCGAGCTGCGGGATGAAGAAGGAGTTCATGATGTTGCTGGAGGTCAGCTTGAAATTGACCGGCACATCGACCGGCATTGCCATTTCGTTGACGGTGGCGATGCCCTGGTCGGGATAGATGAAAAGCCATTTCCAGTCGAGCGCGACGACTTCGACATTGATCGGCTTCGCGTTCGATTCCAGCGGACGATACGGGTCGAGCTTGTGGGTGCTGATCCAGGTGACCGTACCCAGAACCACAATGATCGCCATCGGGATGAGCCAGACGGCAAGCTCGATCTTGGTCGAGTGGTGCCAGTCGGGCTGGTAGTCCGCCTTCTCGTTCGAGGCGCGATACTTCCAGGCGAAGTAGAGCGTCATGAAGATGACGGGAAGCACGACAAGCAGCATGATGCCGGTCGCAAAGAAGATAAGATCGCGTTCTGCCATGCCGACTTCCCCTTTCGGGGACAGAAGGACCTGGTTCTCGCAGCCGGCGAGAAACGCCGTGAGGGCCATGACGGCGAACGAAACGATCGTCCGGGGGGTGCCGTGTTTCATTTGTCTTTCCATCCTGCGCGCAGAGTGTCACCTCCGGTGCATGCGTCATTTCCTAGTTTTCGGTAAATTCTGAAATTTCCAAAAGTACCGTTATAACGAATAGTCGCGTTTGTCACGTGTCTGACGAAAATTGTGCTGGATCGTAATGTCGCGCCCAAAAGCGGCCCTTTGCCGGAACAATCCGGCCCGGTGCCGATGCGGCGCTGTCTTGGAGCGGCCAAGGGCCGCCAGCCATCAGGATGCGGCGCAGCGAATAGGCCCAAAGCGCGGGGTTTGCAAGATGAAAACCACCGTTTTTCGCACGAATGAACGGGATCGTGATGGGATTTTACCGAATCCCCCGTGAACCGAATGCCTCGTGTTTCTCACTGGATTCACGAAAATGCCCAATCGCCACGCGGGTTTAGAGCTTAATGCGACCGGAGTGAAACGAGGATCGATAAGATTATGCTCGAAACAGAATAACCTAGAGCGCCGATCTGATCCAATCAGGTCGAAACGCGCTCTAACGGGGCCTCCCAATGCATAATCCCGATCCTCCGGGTTTCACTCCGGTTGGATTATGTTTTATTGGAATTTCACGTGGGAAGCGGGGGAATTGGGGGTAGAGATGATATTTGCCGAAATGCCGCTCGATGAGGCCGAAGGCGCGATCCTCGGCTATGCGACGACTGCCGGTGCGCTCACCTTGCGCAAAGGCACGGTTCTCGATGCGCTCAACCTCGCCCTGCTGCGGGAGGCGGGCGTAGGCTCGGTGCTGGCCGCGCGTCTGGAACAGGGCGACATCGGCGAGGACGAGGCGGCACTTGCCATCGCGCGCCTAATTGCTTCCGCCGATGTGGAAACCGGCAACGCCACGACCGGGCGCGTCAACCTGCATGCCCGGAAGAACGGCATATTTTTGGCAGATGCAGACCGCATCGATGCCATCAACGCACATGATGCGCGCATTTCCATCGCGACGCTGCGCAACCATGTGCGGGTGGAAGCCGGTCAGATGATCGCCACTGTCAAGATCATTCCTTTTGCCGTGCCGGAGACGCTCCTGCGTGAGATAAGCCTCGATGCGCGGCCCGCGCTGCATGTCTGCGCCTTCAATGGTGCGCGGATCGGCCTGATCCAGTCGCGCCTTCCTTCCATACGCGAGACGGTTCTGGAGAAGACCCGCGAGCTGATGGAAAAGCGTGCGGTCCGCAATGGCGGGACGCTTGTTTGCGAAAAGCGCGTCGCGCACGATCAGGCGGCGCTGGCTGCGGCCATCACGGACGTGGGCAGGGCCTGCGACATCATCGTGATTTTCAGCGCTTCGGCGGTTGCCGACGAGGCGGATATCGTGCCGCAATCGATCCGCATGTCAGGCGGCGAAATCCTGCGCATCGGCATGCCGGTCGATCCCGGCAATCTGCTGGTTCTGGGCCGTCACGACGGAAAATATGTCGTCGCCGCGCCCGGATCGGCGCGCAGCGCCCGCGAAAACAGTCTCGACCGGGTACTGGATCGCCTGATGGCGGGGATTGCGCTTACCGCCGACGACCTGTCCTGCATGGGCGTGGGCGGGCTGGTGCTTTAGCCTTGTTCTTGTTCTGACAGAATCGTCAGAACCGTTTTCGCTATTGGCTTTACCGGGCGCAAAACCGCTTCGCGCTTTTGCTGGAATGCTTTTTGTATTCCGCATTTCCGGACGCAAAACCGCTTCGCACTTTTGCTGGAAATGCTTTTTGTCTTCCGCATTTCCGGACGCAAAACCGCTTCGCGCTTTTGCTGGAAATGCTGGGCGCCGTCCGTGCCACGCCGCGTGGCTCGGCAAAACTCAGATCGCGTAGTCGAACACCAATATGCCTTCGATGCCGCCCTCGGCTGCTTCGACCAGGCTTTTGCCGACCTTCGCGTGCTCGGGATGCGGAAGATAGGCATCACGCGCCGCGCCATCCGCGAAATCCACGACGAAGCCGTGGCGAAATCCCTTTTCGAGATTTTCAGGACTGTTGTTTTCGCCAGCCGTGACCGACAGGATGCCGCCGATCTTGTCCTTGAGCGCGACGACCGACTGCAACCTCTCTTCGATCTGCGCGGCTTCGAGTTCGGGCCTGAATTTGATGAGGACGATATGGCGTATCATGAACCGCTTTCCTGACTGAAGAAGATCGCGCCGCCTCCGGAAATGGCGGCAGGCAATGTCTTTCATAAAGCATTTTCAGCAAAAATCCGAAGGCAGCTCCCGCTTGCAGGAGACATGCGCTCGACGCGAAAAAGGCCGGGCTGAACCCGACCTTCCGCTTTCACCTGAGTTGCGCCAGTACATCCGTGGTCACGATCCCAAGTGAATTCCCGATACGCATATGGATATAACCCGTCTGCGTTTCAGGAATATGACATTGCGGGCAGTGGCCAGATTGCTCCAAAACCGGTCCAACCCGGCCCTGCCCCGACAGTTTCGGCCCCAAACCGTGCCGGCAACTGCCGTATTCCCGTGCGAGCGCCGCATCGCGCCCAATTCCGTCGGCATCCATCCCGCTTCGCGGTCCGATGCCTGTCCCGCAGAACTTGCCGTCAGGCCGCCATCGGCGCTTCAGCCAGTTCGGGATGATTGTAGTTCCATACCTCGATCAGGCATTGCCGCATCAAATCGAGATCGACCGGACCGATCCGGCTCAATACGAGATCGAGTTCGTCGGGCTCAACGCCCCGGTTGAGTAACTCAACAATTGCCTCGATCAGAATTCTTTTATCGTCAAATCTGTAGCGCTGCATAAACCTGCTCCGCTAACTGCCCCATCCATGGTCGCAGATTAAACAGACATGGTTAACCGAAGCTTAAGCCACGAAAAACCGCCCGTTCAACCGACACCCCACACCGGCCTACGCTTGTTCCAACAAATTTCCCGCACGAAACTGCGGGACCCTAATTAAAAAATAACTTAAACATAAACATCAAACTCTTGCCTCCAAGGACAAGATTAGGTCAAATTTTTAGTATATTTTCCGCGAAAACCAAAACGAAAATTTCTACGCGGTTTATTTTATTATATTCTTTCATTCGGATGAGGCCATTATGTCGTTCTTTCGCAGATATATCGATTGGTCCTTTACTTACGTCCGGCTGGCCGGGCTTGGGCTGCTCATCGGCGGAAGCGTCATCGGTGGTTATCTCTATACGCTGCAATATAAGGGCAATATCCACGCCATCGTCGTCGGGCAGGCCTATCGCTCCAACCAGCCCGACCCCGCGCGCATCGCGTCAATGCAGAAGCTTTACGGCATAAAGACGATCATCAATCTGCGCGGCGCCGAACCCGGATCGAAATGGTACGATGAGGAGATCGCCGCCGCGAAGACGCTCGGCATCAGCCACACCGATTTCGCAATGTCATCCAGCAAGCAACTCAATCCTGCACAGACCAGACAGTTGATCGCGCTGATGCAGAATGCGGAAAAGCCGGTGCTCATCCATTGCAAATCAGGCTCCGACCGCACGGGGCTTGCTGCCGCGCTCTATGTGGCGGCAATCGCCAAGGGCAGCGAGAGCAAGGCCGAACGGCAATTGTCCATCGCCTACGGGCATTTCGGTTTTCCGCTGAGCCCAACCTATGCGATGGAAAAGACATTCGAGGCTATCGAAGCCGAACTCGGTTATACCGGCTCCTGACCCTGCCGCTCCACAAACGCAAAACGCCGGGGCGAAACCCCGGCGTTTTCTGTTTATTTGAGCCGCGCATCTTATCCGAAAACCGTTTCACACTTTTCGGGATGCGCTCTCTTTCAGGCAATGACCTTATTCGAGGCCGACGATCTTGCCGCCATCCCACTTGAAGATGTCGAAGCTCGGCGAGCTGAGGTCACCGCTGGCGCCGTAGGTCAGCGTGCCGATAGCCGTTTCGATCGGCTTGCCGTCATGCAGAGCCTTGGCGACGGCAGCCGAGTCATCGGCGGAGCCGGCGCGTTCGATGCCAGCCTTGATGACTTCCACGGCGGCATAGGCGTTCATGGTGAAGGCTTCAGCCGGGATGTTCTTGGCCTTCAGGGCCTCGATGGCATCCTTGGAGGCCGGGTTCTTGGTGGCATCCTTGGCGTTGGTGAAGAGCGTGCCCTGCGCGTTGGTGCCGCCGATTGCCCAATATTCGGTATTGGACAGGCCTTCGCCGCCGAGAACCAGGGCCTGGAGGCCGGCGTCGTGCAGCTGGCGCGACAGGAGACCGCCTTCGGCATGGTAGCCGCCGAAATAGACCACTTCGGCACCGGCAGACTTCAGCTTGGTGACGAGCGCGGAGAAATCCTTGTCGCCCGGCGTGACGGAATCATAATGCACTTCCGTGACGCCGCCCTTGTTGATCGCCGCCTTGAAAGCGTCGGCCAGACCCTTGCCGTAGGCGCCCTTGTCGTGGATCACGGCGACCTTCTTGTCCTTCAGGTTCTTCAGGACGTAATCGGCCATGACTTCGGCCTGCTGGTCGTCGCGACCGCAGGTGCGGAACACGTTTTCCAGATTGCGCGCGGTCAGGTCCGGGCCGGTGGCGGTCGGGGTGACCATCAGGACGTTGTTTTCCGCGAAAACGTCGGAAACCGGAATGGCGACGCCGGTCGTGACCGGGCCGACAACGAACTTGATGCCGTCGCCGACGATCTGGTTGGCGGCGGAAACGCCCTGCTTCGGTTCACCGGCATCGTCGGCAAACTTCAGAACGACTTTCTCGCCCTTGATGCCGCCAGCCTTGTTGATGACTTCGACGGCGGTTTCCGCGCCCTTCTTCACCTGGTCGCCGAAAGCGGCGACAGGACCCGTCAGCGGTGCAACGACGCCGATGGTGATGTCTGCATAGGCGGCGCTGGCAAAGCCGAGTGTAGCTGCGAAAGCCACGCTGGACAGAAGTTTCAGGTTCATTCTTTTTCTCCTTTGGTGGGGCGGCGTCCTCCGACGGCCCCGAGACAACCCTTGCCGGTCAAATCTCAGCGCATCCGCGCTGCCGAATTGCCGGGCCCTCCCTTTTGTTCATCGCATGATCTCAAAGGGGTGATCCAGAGCGCCAGACGCTCCAAATCATATGCATCAACGCGCATCTTGCCCGAAAACCGTTTCACACTTTTCGGGATGCGCTTCAAAGCACGCCACACCGCTGCCTCGAAGAGGCCGGAGCCATAATATTATCCGAAATAGCATCCGCCCTTTCGGAATCATGCTCCGGAACGGGAGCGAGCTTTCATGATGTAATAAGAATGCATTTCCGGCTTCCGATTGCAAGGGGCCAAGTACCCGCAAATACAACGAAAAACCGCCTCCTCCTAACTGGCTCCTCCCTCCTTCTTCCATGATGGTGATCTCTTCGCAAAAAAGGCCGCGATCCCTTCCGCGGCCTCCGGTGTCTCCCATGTGTCGGCAAGGCGGGTGAGCGTCATGTCGATCACCGCTTCGTCGATCGGCGCGCCCAGCGCATGGACCAGCCGCTTGGATGCGGCAACGGCTGCGGGCGCGGTGGCGAAATAGGGTTTGATCTCCGCCTCCACCGCCGCATCAAGACGCTCCGCCTCGACCACATCGTGCAACAGCCCGATGCGCCGCCCCTCCTCGGCATCGAACAGCCGCGCCGAGGTGAATGTGCGCAGCGCATTGGCCTGGCCGATACGCGCCACCACATAGGGGCTGATGGTGGCCGGTATCAGGCCAAGCTTCGTCTCCGTCAGCCCGAAGCGCGCGCCGGAAATACTGATTGCCGCATCGCACACGCTGATGAGGCCGACGCCGCCGCCATAGGCCTGCCCGTTGATGCGACCGATCAACGGCTTCGGCAGGTCGCGCAGCGCTTTCAGCATGAGGGCAAGCTTGCGCGCCTCCTCGATGCGCTGCGTGCGCGTCGCCTTGACCTGCTCCTGCATCCAGCCAAGGTCGCCGCCCGCGCAAAAGCTCGCGCCCGCGCCGGTCAGGATCACGATGCGCACGGCTTCATTATCCGCCAGATGCAGCGCTGCCGTCGTCAGCTCATCGATCATCAGGCCGGACAAGGCATTATGCTGGTCGGGCCGGTTGAGCGTCAGCGTCGCGACGCCGCGCTGATCGACAGCGATTTGAAGCGTCTCGAATTCCTTCATGCGGCTTTATCCTGACGCAGGCTTTGCGCGAACACGGAAGCCTGCTTCAGCTTGTCCAGATCAAGGCCGGTTTCAAACCCTGATCCATGCAGCATTTCGACCACGGCAACCGTATCGACATTGCCCCTCGCGCCCGGCGCAAAGGGACAGCCGCCAAGACCGCCAACCGATGCATCGAACACGCGCAGGCCTTTTTCCAGACTGACGCGGATATTGTCGAGCGCCCGCCCGCCAGTGTCGTGATAATGACCGGCAAGGCTGTGCGCCGGTGCGATGGCCAGCACCGCATCGAGCATGGCGGCCACCTTGTCCGGCGTGCCGCGTCCGATCGTGTCGCCAAGGCTCACCTCGTGACAGCCGAGCGAAAAGAGCTGCTCGGTCACATCGGCAACCGCCTGCGGGGCCACCGGCCCGTCATAGGGGCATTCGACCACGCAGCTTACATAGCCGCGAATGGCCAGGCCGTCATTGATGGCGGCACCGATGACCGGAGAGAGGCGCTCGATGCTCTCCGCGATTGAGCAGTTGATATTGGCCTTTGAAAAACCTTCCGAGGCGGAAATGAAAACCGCAATCTCATCGACATTGGCGGCAGCAGCACCCTCATAGCCCTTCATGTTGGGCACCAGCGCCGAATAACGCACGCTGTCGGCGCGCCTGATCCCGGCCATCACTTCCGTGCTGTCGGCCAGTTGCGGCACCCATTTGGGGCTGACGAAGCTTGTCGCCTCAATGCGCGAATAGCCGCAATCGGACAGGCGGTCGATCAGCGCGATCTTGTCGGCTGTCGGCACAAACCGCTTCTCATTCTGCAGGCCATCACGCGCAGCCATTTCAACGATTTCCACGTGTTCAGCCATGTTGCTCCTCCAATTCGACCAGCAATGCACCTTCACTGACCTGATCGCCCGCCGCAACGGTTACGGATGCGATCTTGCCGTCGCGCGGCGCGGTCAGTGACAGTTCCATCTTCATCGCCTCCATCGTCACCAGCGGATCGCCCTTGGCGACGCTTGCACCTTCCACGACGGAAACCAGCGCTACCCGCCCCGGCATCGGCGACAGGATGCGGCTTTCGCTCGAAGCATCCTCTTCCGCGCCTATCGACTGCACATGATGAAATATGGTGTCCCGGCCCTCGAATTGCACCGTCACATCATGCCTGATGCGCGAGACCGAGGCCTCCCTCATGCGGCCATCGACAGCAAAACGAACCAGCCCGTTTTCATGGGCGCGGATTTCCAGTTCGCCGAAGGCGAAGCCAAAATGTCCGCCGCCTCTGGCCGTAAAGCTGACCATGCGGCGCTCGCCGTGATGATCGAGCAGAACCGAGCGCGATGCCTCGCCCCAAAGCCGGAACCCGCGCAGGTTCGTCCATGGATCACGTGGGGGATCACCTTCTTGCGGCGCATCAAAAAGGTCGAGCGCACCAAGCGCGGCCAGCGCAAAGGCAATATCCGAAGGCGGCTCAGCGGTGAAAAGCGCCGCCGCCTCGCGCCCGATCAGGCCCGTATCGACATCGCCGGTGCGGAAAGCTTCGAGCTTGCAAAGCGCCGAGAGGAATTGGCGATTGGTGACGAGGCCGGCAATCCGGGTCTTGTTTAGTGCCGCATCAAGCCGGTTCAGCGCCTCATCGCGCGTTGCGCCATGGGCGATGATCTTTGCGATCATCGGATCATAGAACGGCGTGATAGTATCGCCGGTTCGCACACCCGAATCGACACGGGCATTTTCAGGCGGTGCGAACAGAGCGAGCTTGCCGGTGGCAGGCAGAAAATCACGCGCCGGGTCTTCCGCATAAAGCCGCGCCTCGAAGGCCCAGCCGTTTATGGAAAGTTCGTCCTGACGTTTCGGCAGCGCCTCGCCGGAAGCCACACGCAATTGCCATTCCACCAGATCAAGCCCTGTGATGGCTTCCGTCACCGGATGCTCCACTTGCAGGCGCGTGTTCATTTCCATGAAGAAGAAGCGGTCCGGTCGCAGCCCTTCCGATACATCGGCGATGAACTCCACCGTGCCCGCACCGCAATAACCGATGGCGAGCGCGGCCTTCACCGCCGCTTCGCCCATGGCGGCGCGCATTTCCGGCGTCATGCCGGGTGCAGGCGCCTCCTCTATCACCTTTTGGTGGCGGCGTTGCAGCGAGCAATCACGCTCGAACAGATGCACGGCATTGCCGTGGCTGTCGCCAAAGACCTGCACCTCGATATGGCGCGGCTTCGCCATGTATTTTTCGACCAGCACGGCGCCGTCGCCAAAAGAGGCTTCCGCCTCGCGCCGCGCACTGGCGAGTGCTGCCGCGAAATCGTCTGGCTGATCGACACGGCGCATGCCCTTGCCGCCGCCGCCCGCGCGCGCCTTGATGAGCACCGGATAGGTGATGCGGTCGGCCTCGCTTTTGAGGAAGGCGCCATCCTGATTGTCGCCATGATAGCCCGGAACGACAGGCACGCCTGCCTTTTCCATCAGCGCCTTGGCGGCATCCTTCAGCCCCATGGCGCGAATGGCCCTGGCCGATGGGCCGATGAAGACAAGCCCGGCGGCTTCAACCGCATCCACAAAGCGCGCATTTTCGGACAGGAAACCATAGCCCGGATGGATGGCCTCAGCGCCGGTTTGCCTTGCGGCCTTGATGATCGCCTCGACATTCAGATAGCTCTGCGCGGAAATGGCAGGGCCGACCCGCACCGCCTCGTCAGCCATCTCGACATGCAGCGCACCGGCATCCGCATCGGAATAAATCGCAACCGTTGCAATGCCCAGTTTGCGCGCCGTCCGGATGACCCGACAGGCAATTTCTCCGCGATTGGCAATCAGTATTTTGCTAAACATGTGATTGCCTCACATTCTAAACAGGCCGAAACGCGTCGGCTCGACCGGCGCGTTCAGCGTGGCGGAAAGCGACAGGCCCAGCACTTCGCGGCTCTTGCGCGGATCGACGATGCCGTCATCCCAGAGCCGCGCCGAGGCATAGAGCGGGTGGCTCTGGCGCTCGAACATCTCCAGCGTCGGGCGCTTGAATTCCGCTTCCTCCTCCGCCGACCATGTGCCGCCCGTGCGCTCGATCCCGTCGCGCCTGACGGTTGCAAGCACGCCTGCCGCCTGTTCGCCGCCCATCACCGCGATACGGCTGTTCGGCCATGTCCACAGGAAGCGCGGCGAATAGGCCCGCCCCGCCATGCCGTAATTGCCCGCGCCATAGGATGCGCCGATCAGCATGGTGATCTTCGGCACATTGGCGGTTGCCACCGCCGTCACCAGCTTGGCGCCATTCTTCGCGATGCCTTCGGCCTCGTATTTGCGCCCGACCATGAAGCCGGTAATGTTTTGCAAGAACACCAGTGGAATATTGCGCTGGCAGCAAAGTTCGATGAAATGCGCGCCCTTCAGCGCTGCTTCCGAAAACAGCACGCCATTATTGGCAATGATGCCGACCGGCATGCCATAGACGCTGGCGAAACCGCACACCAGAGTGGTGCCGTAGCGCGCCTTGAATTCATCGAAATCCGAACCGTCGACCAGCCGTGCGACCACCTCGCGCACATCATAGGGAATGCGCGTATCGGCGGAAACGACGCCCAGAAGCTCCTCCGGGTCGTAAAGCGGGGCAGCGCCATCGCCGCGCGAAATGAAGCCGCGCTTCTCGCTGTTGAGATTGGCGGCAATGGCGCGCGCGATCTGCAAGGCATGGGCGTCATCATTGGCCAGATGATCGGCGACACCGGAAAGCCGCGTGTGCACATCGCCGCCGCCGAGATCTTCCGCGCTCACCACCTCGCCGGTTGCAGCCTTGACCAGGGGCGGGCCTGCCAGAAAGATCGTGCCCTGACCGCGCACGATCACCGTTTCGTCGCTCATGGCGGGCACATAGGCACCGCCTGCCGTGCATGAACCCATGACCACGGCGACCTGTGGAATGCCCGCCGCCGACATCTGCGCCTGATTATAGAAGATGCGCCCGAAATGGTCGCGATCAGGGAAAACTTCGTCCTGATTGGGCAGGTTGGCCCCGCCGGAATCGACCAGATAAATGCAGGGCAGACGGTTTTCGCCCGCGATTTCCTGCGCACGCAGGTGCTTTTTCACCGTCACCGGATAATAGGTGCCGCCCTTCACCGTCGCATCGTTGCAGACGATCATGCAGTCGCGGCCCGACACGCGCCCAATTCCGGTGATGATGCCAGCCGAAGGAGCCGCCCCGTCATACATGCCATGCGCCGCCGTCAGCCCCACTTCGAGAAAGGGAGAACCCGGGTCGAGCAATTGCGCCACGCGCTCACGGGGCAGCAGTTTTCCGCGCGAAACATGGCGTTCGCGGGCTTTCTCGCCGCCGCCGTCGATCGCAATGCGCGAGGCTTCCGCCACCACGTCGATTGCCGCAAGCATCGCCTTGCGGTTGGCCTCGAAGCTGGCGCTTCGGGTGGAAATTTCGGATTTGAGAACCGCCATCAACGGGTCTCCTGAAACAGTTCCCGCCCGATCAGCATGCGCCGGATTTCCGATGTGCCTGCGCCGATTTCATAAAGCTTGGCATCGCGCAGCAGGCGTCCGGTGGGATAATCGTTGATATAGCCATTGCCGCCCAGCGCCTGGATCGCCTGCAAGGCCATCTGCGTGGCGTTTTCCGCCGTATAGAGGATGCAGCCCGCCGCATCCTTGCGCGAGGTCTCGCCCCGGTCGCAGGCAGCCGCCACCGCATAGGTATAGGCGCGTGAGGCGTTGAAGGTCACATACATGTCGGCAAGCTTGCCCTGCATGAGCTGGAATTCGCCGATCGGCTGGTCGAACTGCTTGCGCTCATGCACATAGGGCACCACGACATCGAGACACGCCGCCATGATGCCGAGCGGCCCGCCCGCCAGCACCACGCGCTCATAATCAAGGCCCGACATCAGCACATTGACGCCCTTGCCCTCGACCCCCAGCAGGTTTTCGGCAGGCACTTCGCAATCCTCGAACACCAGTTCGCAGGTGTTGGAGCCGCGCATGCCGAGCTTGTCGAGCTTTTGCGCGGTCGAAAAGCCCTTGAAGGTTTTTTCGACGATGAAGGCGCTGATCCCGCGCGGGCCTGCCGACGGATCGGTCTTGGCATAGACCACCAGCACATCGGCATCGGGGCCGTTGGTGATCCACATCTTGTTGCCGTTGAGAATATAACGCTCGCCGCGCTTTTCGGCGTGAAGCTTCATCGAAACGACGTCGGAACCGGCTCCCGGTTCGGACATGGCCAGCGCGCCGACATGCTCGCCGGAAATGAGCTTCGGCAGATATTTCTCGCGCTGTCCGGGCGAGCCGTTGCGGGTGATCTGGTTGACGCAGAGATTGGAATGCGCGCCGTAGCTGAGGCCGATGGAAGCGGAAGCACGGCTGATTTCTTCCATCGCGATGCAATGGGCAACATAGCCCATGCCGGCGCCGCCATAGTCTTCAGGCGCGGTGATGCCAAGCACGCCAAGCTCACCCAGTTCACGCCACAGATGCATGGGAAATTGATTGTTGCGGTCGGTTTCAGCGGCCAGCGGCGCAATGCGGCTTTCCGCAAAACGGCGCACCGTATCGCGAAGGGCTTCGATCTCCTCGCCAAGACCGAAATTCATGCCCCCCCAATTTTGGCCCGATGCAAACATACTCGTCCTCCACAAGTTCTGCCCGGCGACCATCCTCTGCAGGATGGCTTATGTTGAAGGCAGAGTGTCCCGTGGCGGTCAAATAGGCAATGGCCTTGCGTGGCGTTCTGTGGCTATTTATTGCCGGATAACGAAATTTTGTTGCGCTCGCTACCCGGCCATTCCAAACAGTTGCAGGATGGTCAAATCAGTCCTGATGAAGCTCGGCAATGTCGTGATAGAGCTCCAGGGCTTCCGGATTGGCCAGCGCCTCGCGGTTCTTCACCTCGCGTCCATGCACGATGTCGCGCACGGCCAGCTCCACGATCTTTCCCGACTTGGTGCGCGGAATATCGCGGACGGCGACGATTTTCGCCGGGACATGGCGCGGCGTGGCGCCGGTACGGATTTTCGCCTTGATGCGGGCCTTGAGATCGTCGTCCAGCGCGACACCTTCGGCAAGCCGCACGAACAGCACCACCCGCACATCCTTGTCCCAGTCCTGCCCGATGCAGAGCGCCTCCGCGACTTCCGGCATCTGCTCGACCTGATTGTAGATCTCCGCTGTACCGATGCGCACGCCGCCGGGGTTCAGCGTCGCATCCGAACGGCCATGGATGACGATACCGTCATGCCCGGTCCATTCGGCAAAATCGCCGTGGCACCAGATATTGTCGAAACGCTCGAAATAGGCGGCCTGATATTTCGCGCCCTCCGGATCGTTCCAGAATTCCAGCGGCATGCAGGGAAAGGCTTTCGTGCAAACCAGTTCGCCCTTCTCGCCCCGCACCGGCTTGCCATCGTCGTTCCAGACATCGACCGCCATGCCAAGGCCCGGGCCCTGGATTTCGCCGAGCCACACCGGTTCCGTGGGGACGCCGAGCACGAAGCAGGACACGATATCGGTGCCGCCGGAAATGGAGGCAAGATGCACGTCGCTCTTGATCGCGTCATAGACGAAGGCAAAGCCTTCCGGCGACAGCGGCGAACCCGTGGACGAAATGGTGCGCAGCGCCGACAGATCATGCGTCTCACCGGGCTTCAGCCCGGCTTTCAGCACGGCATCGATGAATTTCGCCGACGTGCCGAAATAGGTCATGCCCTCGGCGGCGGCATAGTCGAACAGAACATTGCCATCGGGATAGAAGGGCGAACCGTCATAGAGCAGCAGCGTTGCGCCGGAAGCGATGCCCGAAGCCAGCCAGTTCCACATCATCCAGCCGCAGGTGGTGAAGTAGAAGAAGCGGTCATCCTCGCGCAAATCCGCGTGAAGGCGGTGTTCCTTCAGATGCTGCAACAGCACGCCGCCCGCCCGATGCACGATGCATTTCGGAATGCCCGTCGTGCCGGAGGAAAACAGGATATAAAGCGGATGATCGAAGAGCAGCCGGGTGAACTCCACGGCTCTGGCCCGGAATGGCTCAAGGGCCGCATCGAGCGCAATGCCCTTTTCCGCCCTCTCAGCCACGGCTTCCGCTTCGCCCAGATAGGTGACGATGACGGCCCGCTTCAGCCCCGGCAGTTTTGCGGTCACTTCGGCAACCTTGCCGGCCACGTCGATGCGCTTGCCGTTATACCAGTAGCCGTCGCAGGCGAAGAAAAGCTTCGGCTCGATCTGGCCGAAACGGTCGAGCACGCCCTGCACGCCGAAATCCGGCGAACAGGAAGACCAGACCGCGCCGATGGACGAAGCGGCCAGCATGAGGGCAACCGCCTCCGGCATGTTGGGCATCATGCCCGCGACACGGTCGCCGGGCTCAACACCCTCCGCCAGCATGAACTGCTGCAATCTGGACACCAGCGCATGAAGATCGTCCCAACTCAGGCGCCGTTCGACCTTGTCCTCACCGCGGAAGACGATGGCTTCTCCGTCGCCCTCATGGCGCAACAGGTTTTCCGCGAAATTGAGCCGCGCCTGCGGAAAGAACCTTGCCTCGCGCATATGGCCCTTGTCGACAAGGGCCGTATTGCCGCGCTCGCCGACGACCTCGCAGAAATCCCACACAAGCTGCCAGAAACCGGCGCGATCCTCGACAGACCAGCGATGCAGCGCGGCATAATCCGGCAGGCTCAGGCCCGTGCGCTGTTCGGCGCGAATGCGGAACTGCTCCAGATTGCTGGCGGCGATGCGCCCCGCATCCGGCTGCCACAGGGGGCGGTCATGCGAAAGCTGCGTGGGGACTGCGTTGGTGCTCATCATTCCTCCCAGAACCATGCGGAGCAGATCCTCTCCCGATCAACTCCGTCACGGATTTCTAGAAGAGAGTTTCCGATCCGTCCATGCTTTTCCCATGGGCTGACGATCAAGGGCGCAAGAAGAGGCATCTGCAACGCATCATTGCCGCATGAGCAGCGACTGTCTTGCCATGCAAAAAAGCGTGGCCTATTTAAAGCCAGCGCCGGAGTGCAGTTCCTGCCTTTGGCGCAAGAAAGATATCCAGTTCTCAGGGCGGGGTGAAACTCCCCACCGGCGGTAACGGGTCAAGGACCCGAAGCCCGCGAGCGCCTGTCACGGCAAATGTGTCAGGGTCAGCAGATTCGGTGCAATTCCGAAGCCGACGGTCATAGTCCGGATGAAAGAGAACGAGGTTGGAAGCATGCGCGTGCCGGACGGCTTGCCGTCTTCATTGTGTTGTTTTTCTTCCCGTACCCTGAGGTGACAGGCTTGCCAGGGCAAGTTCCGCCGAAACCGGAACGCGCCCTATCGTTTTGCCGCATCTTTGCGTCGCCAGATGTTTTCATTTGGCTGCAAAATGCTCCGAAGGAAGAAACCGTTGAGCCAACTTGCCTCTGCCCCAACTTTAAAACCGACCGTGCGCGGCGCAGCGCTGATGGTCGCGGCCTGTTCGGCCTATGCCGCAGTCAACGTCGCCACCCAATTGGCGGGAACACGTACCGGCATTCCATCCGTCATCATCGCCTTCTGGCAATATGTGATCGCGCTGGTGCTGACACTGCCCATGCTCATTCGCGATGGCGCGGGAGCCCTGCGCACCAGCCGCTTCGGCCTTCATGTCATGCGCGTCGCGCTGGCCGCAGCCGGCGTGCAGGTGTGGATCTACGCGCTTACCCATGTGCCGATCTGGCAGGTGGTCGCCCTTTCCATGACCTCGCCGTTCTTCGTCATCCTTTGCGCGCGGCTGTTTCTGCGGGAAAAGGTCACGCCGGCGCGGCTGCTCACCACATTCGCCGGCTTTGTCGGCGCGCTGGTCATCATCGCGCCCTGGTCGGATTCCTATACGGTCTATTCGCTGCTGCCGGTCCTCGCCGCCGCACTGTGGGCGGGCTATTCGGTGATGACCAAATATCTGACCCGTTTTGAAAGGCCCGCCAGCATTTCGGCCTATATGCTGGTGCTGCTCACCCCCATCAATGCAGCGCTTTGGCTCGCATCCGGCCTCAGCATGACGGCAATCGCCGCGCCGAACGTCGAAATCTGGTCGATATTGATCGTCATCGGAGCTTTCACTGCCCTGGCGCAATATTTCCAGATTGCAGCCTATTCGATCGCGGATGCGGTTTATCTGCAGCCGTTCGACGATCTGAGACTACCGATCAATGTGATTTTCGGCTGGATCGTTTTTGCCGCCGCGCCGGGCATCAACTTCTGGCCGGGGGCCGCGCTGATCGTCGGCGCATCGCTTTATCTGATGCGGCAGGACAGCGGCACGACGCGCACGGCCTGACGGAGCCGGTGGCACGCCTGCCTATCGGACGACAGGCAGGCAGTCTTGCGTGGCTTCGGCAGAGCCGCGCTCATATCCGCCGACCCAAACATCGAGCCTTTTCACCAGCCAGCGGTGGAGCGGATTCTCGAACAGGTGATAGGCAGCAGCCGCGGTCAACACGCTGGCGACAGCAGCCCCACAGATGACCAGAACCGCGCCCGCCGTCGTCTCGCTCCACCGCTCCGGCGCCATTCGGAAAAACATCATCCCGACCAGCGGATGCAGGATGAAGATGCCAAAGCTGTAACGGGAGAGGCTTGCCAGCCGGCGCCATTGCAGCGGCGTATAAATCCCCTGACTGGATGCGAGATAGAGCACATAGACGCCCGTATAAATGAATGCCAGCCGCAAGGGACCTTCCAGTGTGTGGGGTTCGCCCGGGCCGTTTTCCGGGTGGCAGAACAGAAAGACGGCGAGGCAGCCGGCAAGCAGGCTTTTGACGACCGCCCCCGGCATGGCCGGATGTTCCCTGCGGGCAAGCCACATTCCGAACAGAAAGGAAGGCAAGGCCCGGAAGACGCCCACATTGGACAGCTGAATGCGGGTAAGCGACAGGACGCCGAGCTTTTGCGCCAGATATTCGCCTGCCACAGTCGCAACAATGACGCCCACCAGGACCCAGCTCCCGAAACGGCGGCACACCATGTCGAATAGCGGGAAAGCCAGATACATGGCCAGAAGCGCGCTCAGCGACCAGCTGACATAATTGTAGGAGGAGGTGTGGCCCAATCCCCAATTGTGGACCAGCAGCAACTGTGCCAGCCCGTCGCGCCAGCTTGTACTGTGCTCGCCCAGAGGGTGCAGGATTCCCGCCGCCGCGAGGGCGGATAGCAGCGCGAAACAGGAAAAGGCAACCACGTGCAGCGGATAAATCCGCGCCAGCCGCTTGCCGACGAAAGCCACATAACGGGGCCAGCTCCAAAGATAATTCCGCCGCCGCGCCAGAAAGAGCCCGGAAACGATAAAGAAGACATCTGTAAAATAAGAAAAGGCTAATATAAATTCATTCAATGTTTCATTCTTCACCGGAATTCGGAAGGAAAAATGAAAGACGGCGATCCCTATACACAATAGAAACCGCAATCCATCGAAATCAGGAAGCCTGCTCATTCACAAAAGCCATGAAAATTACTTTTACGAAACTCTACTTACCAATTTTTTGGGAGTTGTCGAGCATGGCCGTCCGGGAAAGCCGGTCGAATGTCGCGCGGTTTTCCGGCGCGAAACATTGCTGGTTCGATGACAGCTGTCGCGATGATCGAACTGGTCTGTGACTGGCTTGTCGGGAAGGAAAATTTGGTGGAGCCAAGCGGGATCGAACCGCTGACCTCCTGCATGCCATGCAGGCGCTCTCCCAGCTGAGCTATGGCCCCATCAGACCTCTTTCGAGGTGGGCCAGGCAGGACTTGCTGCCCGGTGTGGCGGCTTATTAAATGGCGTTCGCGAGAAGATCAAGAGCTAAATCGCAACTCTTTTCACATCTGCCAAAAATAATTCACAGATCGCGGCGGTATTCATGCAAGAGGCGCCCAAAACGAAACGAGGCGACCCGAAGGCCGCCTCGCAAAAGCATCATGTCCGGACCGGCTGAATGGATCAGCCTTCTTCGTCGTCGCCGCCGACGCCGCCACCGAGAATGCCCGACATGTCGTCGTCCTCGTCTTCCTCTTCTTCGAGGAAGGTGTCGTCATCGTCGTCGCCCAGATCGACATCGTCGTCGTCGATATCCGGCAGATCGTCGCCGCCGCCCTTGGTTTCGTCGTCGGCGTCCTCGAGCGAGACGAAATCCGGCTTTTCCAGTGCCGTATCCAGTTCTTCCTCTTCGGTTTCCTCTTCAACGACACGGCTTTCAAGCGTGGAGTCGAAATAGGACCGCGGATAGGAAATGCCGGTGTAAGGCGAAACGATCGGATCACGATTGAGATCGTAAAATTTCTTGCCCGTTTCCGGGTCGATACGCTTGGTACCAAGTTCAGCTTTTGCCACGTCTAGCCTCGTTAATTTGCACGGGGACACAAATTCATATTATCGCGCCGGGATGCCTGCCTCGAAGCATACAGCCCATCACCATGCTGCTCACTGAACCATATGGCAAGGGGCAAGTCTCAAGCGCGTTTACAGTGTTGTCCGGTGCATAAACGCAATTTGGCGCGTTTGTCAAAGCCAAACGCACGCGCATATGCAGACTCTTCCGCCTCCGTGTCGCCTGCGCCGCGTATTCGCGGATGACCACACAATATTACTATGCTAGGGAAGCCCCGCTTATCTCTCAATCCCGGCGCGAGATCGCGCCAAAATGTGACTGTGAAAAATCCATGTCCCATTCTGCATCCCCGAAACCAGCAACCGCCCGCCGCTCGGAGGCACTCACGGGCGAAATCCGCATTCCGGGCGACAAGTCCATCTCGCATCGCTCCTTCATGTTTGGCGGTCTCGCATCGGGCGAAACCCGCATCACCGGCCTTCTGGAAGGCGAGGACGTCATCAATACAGGCCGCGCCATGCAGGCCATGGGCGCGAAAATCCGTAAGGATGGCGATGTCTGGATCATCAACGGCGTCGGCAATGGCTGCCTGTTGCAGCCCGAAGCAGCGCTCGATTTCGGCAATGCCGGAACCGGCGCGCGCCTCACCATGGGCCTTGTCGGCACCTATGACATGAAGACCTCCTTTATCGGCGACGCCTCGCTGTCGAAGCGCCCGATGGGCCGCGTGCTGAACCCGTTGCGCGAAATGGGCGTTCAGGTGGAAGCAGCCGATGGCGACCGCATGCCGCTGACGCTGATCGGCCCGAAGACGGCCAATCCGATCACCTATCGCGTGCCGATGGCCTCCGCGCAGGTAAAATCCGCCGTGCTGCTCGCCGGTCTCAACACGCCGGGCGTCACCACGGTCATTGAGCCGGTCATGACCCGCGACCACACCGAAAAGATGCTGCAGGGCTTTGGCGCCGACCTCACGGTCGAGACCGACAAGGAGGGCGTGCGCCATATCCGCATCACCGGCCAGGGCAAGCTTGTCGGCCAGACCATCGACGTGCCGGGCGATCCGTCCTCGACTGCTTTCCCGCTCGTTGCGGCCCTCCTGGTGGACGGTTCCGACGTCACCATCCGCAACGTGCTGATGAATCCGACCCGTACCGGCCTCATCCTCACCTTGCAGGAAATGGGCGCCGATATCGAAGTGCTCAATGCCCGTCTTGCTGGCGGCGAGGATGTCGCCGATCTGCGCGTCAGGGCCTCGAAGCTCAAGGGCGTCGTCGTTCCGCCGGAACGCGCGCCGTCGATGATCGACGAATATCCGGTCCTGGCGATTGCCGCCTCCTTCGCGGACGGCGAAACCGTGATGGACGGGCTCGACGAACTGCGTGTCAAGGAATCGGATCGTCTGGCAGCGGTCGCACGCGGCCTTGAAGCCAATGGCGTTGATTGCACCGAAGGCGAGATGTCGCTGACGGTTCGCGGCCGTCCCGACGGCAAGGGACTGGGCGGCGGCACGGTTGCAACCCATCTCGATCACCGCATCGCGATGAGCTTCCTCGTGATGGGCCTTGCGTCGGAAAAGCCGGTGACGGTTGACGACAGCAACATGATCGCGACGTCCTTCCCCGAATTCATGGACATGATGCCGGGACTGGGCGCGAAGATCGAGCTGAGCAACGCGCAATGACGCCGTTTATCGTCGCTATCGACGGACCGGCCGCTTCGGGCAAGGGAACCCTTGCCCGGCGCATCGCCATTCACTACGGCATGCCGCATCTGGATACGGGGCTGACCTATCGCGCCGTCGCCAAGGCGCTTCTCGACAAGGGCCTGCCGCTCGACGACGAGGCGGTGGCGGCTGAGGCAGCACGCAATCTCGACCTGCGCGAGATGGACAAGGCCGTCCTTTCCGCCCACACCATCGGCGAGGCGGCCTCCAAGGTCGCCGTCATGCCGAAGGTCAGGCGGGCGCTCGTCGAGGCGCAGCGCAATTTCGCCAATGCCCTGCCCTCGAGCGTGCTTGACGGGCGCGACATCGGCACCGTCGTCTGTCCCGATGCGGCGATAAAGCTCTTCGTCACGGCGTCGCCCGAAGTGCGTGCGGAGCGCCGCCATGAGGAAATCGTGGCGCGCGGCGAGGAGGCCGATCTTGCGGAAATCCTCGCCGATCTCAGGAAGCGCGACGAGCGTGACACGAACCGGATCGATTCTCCCTTGAAGCCCGCGGAAGACGCGCACTTGCTTGATACGAGCGAAATGAGTATAGAAGCGGCATTTCTGGCCGCAAAAAAGCTGATCGATCACGCTTTGGCGCAGCATCGGGGATGAAATCCGGCAGGTTTTAAGGCCTTTTGGATATCATTGTGCCTCGAAACGCTGGATTATCCTGAGTTCGGACCTATATAGGCTGCACTCATACTGAAAAGCCTGACTTCGCGTTCCACGCGCCGGTTGTCTGCAAAGACGGGGCCGAGGTCGGGCACAACGCAACACTAACCCCCGGCGCTGCATCCGATGAATTTTCCGGATGCACCAGGAGTATTCATGTCAGAATTCAATCCATCCCTCGCAGACTTCGAGTCGCTGCTGGCGGAATCCTTTGCCACGAACGACCTTGCTGAAGGTTATGTCGTCAAGGGCCGCATCGTGGCCATTGAAAAGGACATGGCGATCATCGACGCCGGTCTGAAGGTCGAAGGCCGCGTGCCGCTGAAGGAATTCGGCGCAAAGGGCAAAGACGGCTCGCTGAAGCCGGGCGACGAAGTGGAAGTCTACGTCGAGCGCATCGAAAACGCTCTGGGCGAAGCTGTCCTGTCGCGCGAAAAAGCACGCCGTGAAGAAAGCTGGGTCAAGCTCGAGCAGAAGTTCGCCAACGGCGAGCGCGTCGATGGCGTGATCTTCAATCAGGTCAAGGGCGGTTTCACCGTCGACCTCGACGGCGCTGTTGCGTTCCTGCCGCGTTCGCAGGTCGACATCCGTCCGATCCGCGACGTCACCCCGCTCATGCACGTCCCGCAACCGTTCGAAATCCTCAAGATGGACAAGCGTCGCGGCAACATCGTTGTCTCGCGCCGTACCGTTCTTGAAGAAAGCCGTGCGGAACAGCGTTCGGAAATCGTCCAGAACCTTGAAGAAGGTCAGGTCGTTGAAGGCGTCGTCAAGAACATCACCGATTACGGTGCGTTCGTCGACCTCGGCGGCATCGACGGTCTGCTGCACGTGACCGACATGGCATGGCGCCGCGTCAACCATCCGTCGGAAATCCTCACCATCGGCCAGACGGTCAAGGTGCAGATCATCCGCATCAACCAGGAAACCCATCGTATCTCGCTCGGCATGAAGCAGCTCGAGAACGATCCCTGGGATGGCATCGGCGCGAAGTACCCGATCGGCAAGAAGATCACCGGCACCGTCACGAACATCACCGACTACGGTGCGTTCGTCGAAATCGAGCCGGGCATCGAAGGCCTCATCCACGTTTCCGAAATGTCGTGGACCAAGAAGAATGTCCATCCGGGCAAGATTCTTTCCACCACGCAGGAAGTCGAAGTCGTTGTGCTCGAAGTTGATCCGGTCAAGCGCCGTATCTCGCTCGGCCTCAAGCAGACCCTCGACAATCCGTGGACGACCTTTGCCCAGAAGTACCCTGTCGGCACCGTTGTTGAAGGCGAAGTCAAGAACAAGACCGAATTCGGCCTGTTCATCGGCCTCGACGGCGACGTTGACGGCATGGTTCACCTCTCCGACCTCGACTGGAACCGTCCGGGCGAACAGGTCATCGAAGAGTACAACAAGGGTGAAGTCGTCAAGGCTGTCGTTCTCGACGTTGACGTCGAGAAGGAACGCATCTCGCTCGGCATCAAGCAGCTTTCCGGCGACAAGGTCGGCGAAGCAGCAGCTTCGGGCGAACTGCGCAAGAACGCCGTTGTGACCTGCGAAGTGACCGCCGTTACCGACGGTGGCCTGGAAGTCCGTCTCGTCGACCACGATCTGGAAAGCTTCATCAAGCGTTCGGATCTGTCGCGTGACCGCGACGAACAGCGTCCGGAACGCTTCACGGTCGGTCAGAAGGTTGACGCCCGCGTCATCGCCTTCGACAAGAAGACCCGCAAGCTGCAGGTCTCGATCAAGGCGCTCGAAATCGCCGAAGAAAAGGAAGCTGTCGCTCAGTACGGTTCGTCCGACTCCGGCGCTTCGCTCGGCGACATCCTCGGTGCCGCTCTGAAGAAGCAGGAAAAGAACTAATCTTTTCCTCTTTGACCGAACATGGAAAAGCCCGCCTTATGGCGGGCTTTTTCGTTATTGAATGGGGACACGCACATTGGCGGGTAAACGGTCTTGCAGCACCACGTCATAGAGAACGCTGCCAACGCAAATCGAAGCGCAATGCTCGCAGAAGAAAGGCCGGGATGTCACCATTCCGGCCTTTCACACATTTCACTAAAGCCTTTTTATTGTCCGATCGAGCTAGGCAACACTGAGCATATGGATCAGGCCAAGGCTGATGGCGCCGAGAGCCACCAGCGAAAGCACTGCCGTCAGCGTGACGCGGCCACCGGCGGAAGCCACCGAACGGATATCCACGCCGAGGCCAAGGGCCGCCATGGAAACGATGGTGAGGATTGTCGAAGCAGACTGGATACCGGGCAGGATCGATTCCGGTATCAGGTGCAGCGAATGCAGCGCCATCATGCCGAGGAAGCCGAGGATGAACCATGGCACAAGCTGGAAGAAGCCAGGCTTGGCATTCGCGTCCTTGTTTCCGGCAAGTAGCGCCAGAGCCAGAATGACCGGTCCCAGCATCAGCACGCGCACGAGCTTCACCAGCGTGCCAAGCTGCACGCTGATCGTGGCGACCGGGGCGGTGGCGGCCAGCACCTGCGGCACGGCATAGACGGTAAGTCCCGCCAGCACGCCATATTGCGTGTGCGACAGCCCCAGAAGCGGCACCAGAAGCGGCAGGAGCAGCACGACGGCCACGCCCAGAATTGCAGTGAAGGCGATAGAAGCCGCCACGTCCTCGCTTTCCGCACCGATGACCGGAGCGGTTGCGGCGATGGCGGAATTGCCGCAAATGGAATTGCCGCAGGCGACCAGCACGGCCATGCGGTGCGGAAGTTTCAGCAGGCGTCCGATCCCGTAGCTGAGCGTAATCGCCAGCACCACGACGCCGGCAATGCCGAAAATGAGCCCCGAACCCGCAGCCACGACAGCGCTCGCGCTGATGGACGCGCCGAGCAGCACCACGGCGATCTCCAGAAGCAGCTTGGCCGAAAAGCCTATACCCTTGTTGAACTGCGGACCCGGACGCAGGAACGTCCGCACGAGCGTGCCGAGGAGAATGGCGATTACCAGCGCTTCGAGCCAGGCGCGACCCGCATAATGTTCCTCGACCCTCTCAATTCCGATTGCCGCGATTGCAACCGCGACGCTCAGGCCAAGTCCCGGGAGGATGTTCTGGATCTTTGAGTAGGTCATTTTCTGAATACTGCGCTGAAAAGAATTATTTTCCGATCAGATGCCCGATTTTACCTGTTCAATCCATTTCATTATATGTCATATTTCATTCGGTAAAATCGAACGATCATTGCTATGACACTGGAACAGCTACGAATTTTCATTGAAGTTGCCGAGCGCGAACACCTGACGCGAGCCTCGGAAGCCCTGCATCTGACCCCTTCAGCAGTCAGTTCGGCCATCCGGACCATGGAGGATCGCTACGGGGCAACGCTTTTCAACCGCATCGGGCGGCGGATCGAACTGACCGGCGACGGACGCATGTTTCTGGACGAGGCGCGCGCGACGCTGGCCCGCGCCCGTTCCGCCGAGCGAATGCTTTCCGAACTTGGCGGTGGCAAGCGTGGCATTCTTGCCATCCATGCCAGCCAGACCATTGCCAGCTATTGGCTGCCGTCTTTTCTGGCACGGTTTCACAGCGAGTTTCCGCTGATCGATGTGCGGCTGACACTCGGAAATACGGAAAGTGTGACCCAGGCGACAGAGGAAGGCGTTGCCGATATCGGCCTTGTGGAAGGGGCGGTGCAGGCTCCGTCGCTGTCGATCACCAAGGTTGCAAGCGACCAGCTTATTCTCGTGGCGCGTCCCGACCATGACTGGGCCGCGGGCGGGAAACTGACCTGGGACCGGCTTTTCGAGGGGAAATGGATATTGCGAGAGCAGGGATCGGGAACGCGCAGCGTTTTCGAGGATGCCATGCGCGCTTCCGGATACAATCCGGCGCGGCTGCATGTGGCGCTGGAACTGCCCTCGAACGAGGCCATCTGTTCGGCGGTGCGCTCCGGCGATTTTGTAACCGCCATATCCGAACTTGTCGCCGCTCCGCATCTGAAAGCCGGAACACTGGTGAAGGCAGGCTTTGCCCTGCCGCAACGCCAGTTTCTCATGCTGCAGCACAATGACCGCTACAGGACGAAAGCGCTTCAGTCTTTCGCCAATTTGCTAAGCGGCGGAGATCAGCGGATCTGACGCAACAATTCCGGCTGCGGGAAGCAGGTGGAGGCCATGCCATTCTTCGCCTGCCACAGGCCAATGGAGCGGCGGGTCTTGAAGCCGGGGAGGCCATCCGGCTTGCCGACATCATAGCCCAGCACCTGCATGCGCTTCTGCATCGCGCCGATATCGGAGCGATACATGGAGCCGACACCGCCCCATGCGTGACTGAAATCGCCCGCGCCATAGGCGATGCGATCACCGACATGGCCGATGAAGAGCGCATAGAGATCGCTCATATTATAGTCCTTGAGCACGTAGAAGTTCGGGCTCACCACGAAGGCCGGGCCATAGCGACCGGCGGGCATGAGCAGGAAGCCCTCGCTCTTCATTTCATTGGCCGGAAATGGCTTGCCATTCACACGCGTGATGCCGAGCTTTGCCCATTCGGCAATCGTCTTGCCCTGATCCGGACCTTCCAGCGAACAGGACACGTTCTGCGGAACGCTGACCTCAAAACCCCAGTCACGCCCCTTCTGCCAGCCATGCAGTTTCAGATAATTGGCGATGGAGGCGAGCGTATCGGGGACCGAATTCCAGATGTCGCGCTTGCCGTCGCCGTCGAAATCGACGGCGTGCTTCAGATAGGAAGTCGGCATGAATTGCGGCTGACCGAGCGCGCCCGCCCATGAGCTTTTCATGGCGCTTTCATCGATATAGCCCCTGGAAGCGATTTCGAGCGCGGCTATCAGTTCCTTGCGGAACATGTCCTTGCGGGTCGCCATAAACGCCTTGGTGCCGAGAACCTCATAGGCATTGTACGGAATCTTGACCGTGCCGAAGCCGGATTCGCGGCCCCAGACGGCAAGCAGGATCGGCCCCGGAACGCCGTATTTCTGTTCGATGCGCTTCAGGAGGCTGGCATATTGGCCATAGCGCGCCTGTCCGCCGCTTGTGACGGCGCTCATCGTCCTGGCATTGAAATATTTGCCAGGCGCACCGAATTCAGCCTGTTTCTGCTCTTTCGGCGTCGAGGGCTTTTCGCCGGGAATCACGAGATCGGGCAGTTTCCAGTTGATCGAGACACCGGCGAAGGCCTGATCGAACACGGCGCGGGACACGCCTGCCGCCTTCGCTTCCGGCCAGAGGTCCTTTTCCAGCCAGCTGCGATACTGGTTTTCAACCTGCGCTTTGGACGGCGCGGCGATGGCGGGAGAAATGGCAAGGCTGGCAACCAGTGCAAGACCAATCTTCAGGCTATGCTTCCAATTTCCCGCTGCCATGCCTTCTCCATTAGTTCTAAAGGGTGGTTCTTGCCCGCAAGGCGGCAGCAAGCGTGCCTTCATCCAGATAATCGAGTTCGCCGCCGACCGGAACGCCGTGGGCGAGCCGTGTCACGCGCACGTCGAAGCTCGAAAGCTGGTCGGTGATGTAATGCGCGGTGGTCTGGCCTTCGACGGTGGCGTTGACTGCCAGAATCACTTCCCTGATTTCACCGGCGGCGACGCGCTCCACCAGTCCTTTGATGTTGAGATCGTCCGGGCCGATGCCATCGAGCGGCGACAGGCGACCGCCCAGAACATGATAGCGCACATTCATCGTACCGGCGCGCTCCAATGCCCAGAGATCGGACACGTCTTCCACCACGATGAGGGTGGCGGGGTCGCGGCGCTCATCGGTGCAGATCGTGCACGGATCGCTTGTGTCGACATTGCCGCAGCACGAACAGATGCGCACCTTTCCGGCGGCCTCCTGCATGGCGCCGCCAAGCGGCACCAGAAGCGCTTCCTTCTTCTTGATGAGATGCAGCGCCGCGCGACGGGCCGAACGCGGCCCAAGCCCCGGCACACGGGCCAGGAGCTGGATGAGACGTTCGATTTCTGGACCGGCTATTCGTTTGGACATTGGCTTAAGGGAGTAAGGGAATAGGGGAATAAGGGAGTAGGGAACGGGATCAAGGGGAGATGCGGCATGGCGGCAGTCAGCCCACCAAAACATACTCCCCTATTCCCTTATTCCCCTACTGCCTTAAAACGGCAGCTTAAACCCCGGAGGGATCGGCAGGCCGGCGGTGAGCGACTGCGTCTTTTCGGCCATGGCCGCTTCCAGCTTGGCCTTGGCGTCGTTATGCGCGGCGATGATCAGGTCTTCGAGGATCTCCACCTCTTCTTCCTTCATCAAAGTCGGGTCAATCTTCAGCGCCGACAGGGTGCCCTTGCCCGACAGGGTGATCGTCACCAGCCCGCCGCCGGAAGAGGCCGAGGCCTCCAGATTGGCGATCTCGTCCTGCATGGCCTTCATCTTGGCCTGCAATTCCTTCGCCTGCTTCATCATGCCCATCATGTCACGCATGGGTTTACTCCATCATTCCGTAATTCAGTCGTCTTCAGACAGGGCACCGGGTGTTTCCGGTATTGCATCGAGGTCAATGTCCTCGTCATCATTCTGTTCCGGCACGGCGATGCGCACGTCGGTGATCTTCGCGCCCGGAAAGGCCGCGAGAATGGCGGCAACATCGGGATCGGCGCGGGCGTCGGTCACCAGATTGTCGCGGCGCTCGGTCTCCGCCTCCGAAATGGTCTGCCCCGCCACGTCGCGGGCGACGGTAACGATCCAGCGAATGCCGGTCCAGTTCAGGAGGCGCTGTGAAATGTCGCTCGGCAGCGATTTCGGCGCGTCGTCGGTCAGGCCGATTTCGAGCCGTCCGGGTGCAATGGATGCAAGGCGCACACAGCTCTTGACCAGAATCTTGAACTGCATGTCGCGGTGCTTGTCGGCGAGCGCGACGACATCGTGCAGGCTGTTGACCGGAACGGAAGGTTGCGGCGTGGGCTCCACGAATTGCTGGGGCGCGACCGATGGCTCAACCGGCTGCGGCGGCGTTTCCACGATACGCATGGCCGTGGCCGGACCGCCGGAGGCAGGAGCCATCGAAGACGAGCCAACCGCATCGGCGGCAAAGCGCGCTTCAGGCTGACCGCCGCCGCCATTCGGGCGCGGGCTGCCCGGCTGCGGGCGCGGCGCTGCAACCGAACCATTGTCGAGACCGCGGATCGCTTCGTCCAGCGTCGGCAGATCGGCTGCATGAGCAAGCCGGATCAAAAGCATTTCGGCAGCCTGTACCGGCCTCGCCGCCGTGTCGACCTCCGCAATGCCCTTGAGCAGCATCTGCCAGGTGCGCGACAGCACGCGGACGGAAAGCTTCTGCGCGAATTCGCGGCCGCGCACACGCTCGTCTTCCGACAGCGACACGTCTTCCGCCACATCCGGCGTAAAGCGCAGGCGCGTCACCAGATGGTTGAAATCGGCAAGATCGGTCAGCACCACCGACGGATCGGCGCCCACATCATATTGCGCGCGAAACTCGGTCAGAGCGCCAGCGACATCGCCGCGCATCAGCATCTCGAACAGGTCGATGATACGGGCGCGGTCGGCAAGGCCCAGCATGGAGCGCACGGCTTCCGCCGTGACGGCGCCAGCGCCATGCGCAATGGCCTGATCGAAGATCGACAGCGAATCGCGGGCCGAGCCTTCGCCTGCGCGGGCGATCATGGCGAGCGACGCGTCGTCCACCGCGATCTCTTCCGCTTCCGCGATGCGGCGCAGATGTGCGGCTAGCGTGCCCGATTCGATGCGACGCAGGTCGAAGCGCTGGCAGCGCGACAGGACCGTGATCGGCACTTTTCGGATTTCCGTGGTGGCGAAGATGAACTTGACGTGCGGGGGCGGCTCTTCCAGCGTCTTCAGCAAGCCGTTGAAGGCGGCAGTGGAAAGCATGTGCACTTCGTCGATGATATAGACCTTGTAACGCGCGGAGACCGGGCGGTAACGCACCTGCTCGATGATCTCGCGAATGTCGTCGATGCCGGTATGCGAGGCGGCGTCCATCTCGATCACGTCGACATGGCGGCCTTCCATGATCGCCTGGCAGTTTTCGCCCGGTACGGAAAGGTCGATGGTCGGCTGGTCAACCGTATCGGTCTTGTAGTTGAGCGCGCGCGCCAGAATGCGCGCCGTCGTGGTCTTGCCGACCCCGCGAACGCCGGTGAGCATCCAGGCCTGCGCGATGCGGCCCGTCTCGAACGCGTTTTTGAGCGTGCGGACCATCGGCTCCTGGCCGATGAGATCGTTGAAATTCTGGGGGCGATATTTGCGGGCGAGAACGCGATAGGCCCCATCGGCAGCAAAGCCGGCGGATTTTGTGTCCATGAGCTGCCCTTCCGTTCTTCCTGTTCCGCTTTTTTTCCCAGTCGCCAGTTTGGACCGGACTCATGAGCGACGTCAACCAAAGAGGCTGCCCATCAACAGTCGTCGGCGTCGTGAGAAAGGGTGGGAGGCTGGCACGATGACCCGTGCCGTGGCTCGTTAGGGCTGCTTCCTTCCGGACCTGACCCGGTTGGCGAGTGGCTCGTCCACCACCAACCTCCCGGCTTGCATATCGTCAATTGTGAAGCAAAATGCAAGAAGGGCACCGTGCAAAAAGCAAGCGCCGGGCGAAAAAAACTGATAGAAACCGCTTATGGAACAATTCGAACTCGATAAACGGCTCAATGCCGACACGTTTTTTGTCGCCAAGCTCGGCCTGTGCGAGCTTCGGCTGATGAACGACCGGCGCTGGCCGTGGCTGATCCTGGTGCCGCGCCGCCCTGACCTCACTGAAATTCACGACATGACGCCGCTGGACCAGACCATGCTGACGTTCGAGACCGGCATCGTGGCGCAGGCGCTCAAGACAGTGACGGCGTGCCACAAGATCAATACCGGCGCGCTCGGCAATATCGTGCGCCAGCTGCATCTGCATGTGATCGCCCGCAGCGAGGGCGATGCGGGCTGGCCTGGCCCGGTCTGGGGCTTCGGCACCCGCGAGACCTATGACGAAAAGGACGCCCACCGGCTGATCGCCGATATTCTCGCGGCGCTGTAGATCTGGTTGAACACGCCACTTTCCCGAAAACCATTCACAGTTTCGGGACAGGCTTCTGATCCCCTGAACAATATTCGAGAGCACCATGGCTTTCCGTCTCTACGACCTGCCGGAAATAGAACCGAGTCGATCTGTCGGGTTTTCCGGCAACCGGATCGACCGCCAGTCCGAAAAGCGGCAGGATGATTCTGCCTTCACGGCGCTGGAACTTCCCGAAACGCGAATCATGCTGCTGGGCGGCAACAGGCTGCTTCTCGACTATGCCGATGAGAATGCGCCGCGCGCGCTGTTCCGCCTCGGCGAGGCGAAGGAATTTGCGGCCGATCTTCAAGAGCCTATTCTGCTCGGCCTTCAGGACGGCGTGCCTATCGTGGCTCTGACGACCCCGCTTGATCCGGAGACGATGGAAGCACCGTTCCGGCTGCAGGATTATCGCAGCATCTACACGGAAGGGCTGGTTTCAGCCGACCTGCTGGGCGCGCTGGCGCAGGCGGCGGCGCTCACCGCGTGGCACACCAATCATCGATACTGCGGGCGCTGCGGCACAAAAACCGACATGCGAGGCGGCGGGGCCAAGCGGCAATGCCCGAACTGTGGCGCCGAACATTTTCCACGCACCGATCCGGTGGCCATCATGCTGCCGGTGCGCGGCGAGAAATGCATTCTGGCGCGTGGGCCGCATTTCGCGCCCGGCTCCTATTCCTGTCTTGCAGGCTTTATCGAGCATGGCGAAACGATCGAGGCCGCCGTGCGCCGCGAAAGTGTGGAGGAAATGGGGCTCTCCATCGGCCGCGTCGCCTATCACGCGAGCCAGCCCTGGCCGTTTCCCTATTCGCTGATGATCGGCTGTCATGCCGAGGTCTTGAGCGACGATTTCACCATCGACCGCTCGGAGCTGGAAGACGGCCGCTGGTTCTCCAGGGCCGAAGTGCGCACCATGCTGGCGGGTACACATGAAAACGGGTTGCGGGTGCCGCCATCCGGCGCCATCGCAACCCATCTGATAAAAGCCTGGGCGGAAAACTGATCCCGCCCGATATTCTCTGGATTACTCGGCGGCGAGCAACTGCGTGCCGCGAATATCGCTGCCCTGATAGACGCCGAGAATGCGTACTTCCTTGGTGAAGAAGCGCAGTTCCTCCAGCGCAAGCTGGAGATTGTGGTCTTCCGGGTGCCCCTCGACATCGGCATAGAACTGCGTGGCGATGAAACGCCCGCCGATCTGATAGCTTTCGAGCTTGGTCATGTTGATGCCATTGGTGGCAAAGCCGCCCAGCGCCTTGTAGAGCGCAGCCGGGACGTTGCGCACGCGGAAGACAAAAGTCGTCACGATGCGCTCGCCGTTTTCCGGACGCGGCGCCCACTGCTTGTTCTTGGACAGGACCACGAAGCGGGTCACGTTGTCTTCCGAATCCTCGACATTTTCTTCCAGAATATCGAGGCCGTAGAGATCGGCAGCAAGGCTTGGCGCAAGCGCCGCCATCGAACGGTCCTTCATGTCGGCGACGAGACGCGCGGCCCCTGCCGTATCGCCCGCGATGACGCCCTTCCAGCCATTCTGGCGGATGACGTTGCGGCATTGGCCGAGCGCATGGACGTGGCTGTGAACGGTCTTGATTTCCTCGCGCTTGACGCCCGGAAGCACCATGAGCTGGAAATGGATCGGCAGGAAATATTCGCCAATGATGTGCATGTCGGCAAGCGGCAGCAGATAATGAATATCCGCGACGCGACCGGCCAGCGTGTTCTCGATGGGGATCATCGCAAGGTCGGCGGCGCCGGTTTCAACCGCGTTGAAGGCATCCTCGAAAGTCGGGCACGGCAAAGGCTCCATGTCGGGAAACATGTTGCGGCACGCCGTATCGGAATTTGCGCCCGCTTCACCCTGGAAGGAAATCCTGTTGGTCTTCATCGTGTCCATGCTTTCTCAATTGCCGCTCGACGGCGGTCGTCAGATACCCTTTGCGACAAGAAGGCGCGCTCGGTCAAGATCAGCCTGCGTGTCAACGCCCAGCGGCACGGTCTTCACCAGGTCCACATCAATGCGCATTCCGGCTTCGAGAGCCCGCAATTGCTCCAGTTTCTCCCGCTTTTCCAAAGGCGACGGCCCAAGCTTCACAAAGCGTTCGAGTGCCGGGCGGCGATAGGCGTAAAGGCCGATATGATGATAGAGCGGACCGTCGCCATAGGGCGCGGTTGCGCGGGTGAAATAAAGCGCGCGCAGGCGGCTGTTGCCTGCCAGCGGCGAGCCCACGATCTTCACCACGCTCGGATTGGTCTTTTCCGATTCTTCCTCGATTTCGACGCCAAGCGTCGCAATGTCGGCAGGTCCGTCTTCCAGCGGCAGAAGCGCGCGGCGGATGATGTCCGGATCGATGGTCGGCAGGTCGCCCTGAACATTGACCACCGCATCGACCTCGCCCGCGGGATCGACTTTCAAAAGCGCTTCATAAATGCGGTCGGAACCGGATTCGTGATCCTCGCGCGTCATGATCGCTTCGTGGCCATGTGCGGTCACGACCGAAAAAATCTCCTCGCTGTCGGTAGCAACCACCGTCCGGCCCAGCTTCGCAGCCGCTGCGCGATCGGCCACATGGACGATCATCGGCTTGCCGCAAATATCGGCAAGCGGCTTGTTCGGCAGGCGCGTGGAGGCCATCCGTGCGGGAATCAGCGTGAGGGTCTTTAAGGTCTGCAGCATGATCGCCTCTTGAGAATAATAAGGTCGCGAACGCCTTGTAACGCGCTTCGCCGGTGCTGGAAATGCATCAAAAGTGTCAAAAAGTCACGGGTCCGGTCACCCTTATAGGTGTTGCATCGCCCTGGCAAAAGACCTAGTTTCCGCCCGATGCCGGGGAGAGAATTGTGACCTTTATTAAAGGTTTGCATGCCGGCTAGGAGAGCGTTCTCGGGGAGAGCGTTTTGGTAGAGGGAGCGCTGACCGGCGATGAATTCAACCCGGACTAACAAGTTTATCATGGCTTTTCTGGCAACGGTTTTCGTTGTCATGACGACGGGCATCCTGTCCGATTCGCTGTTTCACTCGCCTGCGCCTGAAAAGCCGGGCTTTGCCATCGAAGCGGCGGAAGCCTCGACCGGCGAAGGGGGAGCTGCACCGGCCAAGGAAGAAGTTTCGATTGCGACCTTGCTGCAGTCTGCCGATCCGGCACGCGGTGAAACCGTCTTCAAGCGTTGCGCTGCATGCCATACCGGTGAAAAGGGTGGCGCCAACAAGGTGGGTCCGCATCTGTGGGATGTCGTGAACCGTCCGGCTGCCTCCGTTGAAGGTTTCGGCTATTCGGCTGCGATGAAGGAATTCGGCGCTGCGGGCAACAAGTGGGACTTTGAACATCTCAACAAGTTCCTGACCTCGCCGAAGGGCTTCATCAAGGGCACGGCCATGGGCTTTGCCGGCGACAAGAAGGACAACGAACGCGCCGACCTGATCGCTTATCTGCGCACGCTGTCCGACAACCCTGCCCCGCTGCCGACCGCCGATGCCGCACCTGCTGCTGGCGGCGATGCCAAGCCGGCCGAAGGCGAAAAGCCAGCCGAAGGTGGCGCACCTTCTGGCGCACCGGCAAGCGGCGAACAGAAGCCTGCGGAACCGGCTCCGGCGAATTAAGCCAACGAGACAAAATGATCAAAGCCCGGCTCGCCGGGCTTTTTTCTTGCCCGCATCAAATTTCTTGCCCGCATGCCTTTCTTCCTCCGCAAAATCCCATAAGACTTCTCCTAATATATCCGAAACAGGAACGGAGAGGCTGGATGAGAGCTTTTTGGGCGGGTGCGTTCGCGGTAGCCATGCTTGCGAGCACGGTTTCTATGGTTCACGCAAATGACGCGGAACCCCAATGGCGCTATTCCTCCAGCCTGCTTGGCGAGCCCAAATATCCAGCCGATTTCAAGCATTACGACTATGTGAACCCGGATGCGCCGAAGGGCGGCACGCTGAACATGGTTGCCGTCGGCACCTTCGACAGTCTCAATCCGTTCGTGGTGCAAGGGGTTCCTGCCGCGGGCCTGTCGGACTTCGGCGGCGGGATGCTTTACGATACGCTGATGACGGATTCGGCCGATCAGGCCTCGACCCAATATCCCGTGATCGCCGAAGCCCTGCAATATCCCGACGACTTTTCATGGGTGAAGTTCAAGCTCAATCCCAAGGCGAAATGGCATGACGGCCAGCCGATCACGGTCGATGACGTGATCTGGTCGTTCGATGTGCTGAAGAAGCAGTCGCCGATGTACAACAAATATTATGGCGACGTGGAGAAGGCGGAAAAGACCGGCGAACATGAAGTGAAATTCACCTTCAGCCAGAAGGGCAACCGCGAATTGCCGCAGATCATGGGGCAGCTTGCCGTTCTGCCCAAGCACTGGTGGGAGGGCAAGGACGCGCAGGGCAAGCAGCGCGACATCACCCGCCCGACGCTCGAAATCCCGCTCGGCTCCGCCGCCTACAAGATCGAGAGCATGACGCCGGGACGCTCCATCACCTGGGCGCGCGTCGACGACTATTGGGGAAAGGATCTGGCCGTCAATGTCGGGCGCAACAATTTCGACCGGCTGCGCTACGAGTATTATTTCAACGAGGACGCGACCTGGGAAGCCTTCAAGAAGGGCGGCCAATACGATTATCGCAACGAGAATCGTGCCCAGCGCTGGGCCGAGCAGTATAATTTCCCGGCAGTACAGCGCGGCGATGTCGTGAAGGCCTCTTTCCCCTACCATGCCGTCGGGCGCATGCAGGGCTATTTCCTCAATATGCGCCGCGACAAGTTCAAGGACCCGAAGGTGCGTCAGGCCCTGACCTATGCCTTCGATTTCGAATCGATGAACCGCCTGCTGTTCTTCAACCAGTACCAGCGCATCAACAGCTATTTCGCGGGCAATGAACTGGAACTGAGCGGCCCGCCGACACCGGCAGAGCAGGCGATACTGGAAACGGTGAAGGATTCGCTTCCCGCCGAGGCGCTGACCAAGGAATTCAAGCTGCCGGTCTATGACACGCCGCAGGCAACGCGCGATAACCTGCGCACCGCCCTGAAACTCTTTTCGGAAGCGGGCTGGACATTGCAGGGCAACAAGCTCGTCGATGCCAAGGGCAATCCGTTCACCATCGAATTTCTCGGCAAGGACCCGACCGACGAGCGCATCTACAACCCGTTCGCCGCAAGCCTGCGCAAGATCGGCATCAACGCGACGGTGCGCATCGTCGATACGGCGCAATTTCAGGCCCGCGTCAACGATTTCGACTATGATGTCATCACCTCCGTCATCCCGCAAAGCGCCTCGCCTGGCAATGAACAGCGCGACATGTGGGGCTCCAAAGCTGCCGACTTCAAGGGCAGCCGCAATTATGCAGGCATCAAGAATCCAGCGATCGACAAGCTGATCGACCGCGTCATCTATGCCAAGAACCGTGACGAACTCGTCGCCTCGACCCACGCGCTCGACCGGGCTTTGCTGTGGAACTATTACGTCATTCCGCAATGGTATTCCGACAAGATCAACGTGGCCTATTGGAACAAGTTCGGAATGCCTGAAAAGCAGCCCGATTATATGGGGATTGACCCGTTCTCCTGGTGGATTGACCCTGCGAAGGAAGCCAAGCTCAAGACCGGCAGTGAATGAGGGCCGACGAGAATGACAATCCTTCGCATGAATCGCCGCCATTTTCTGGGGCTTTCGGGAGGTGCCGCTCTTGCGCCGTTCCTGCCACCAAGGGCCTTTGCCGACATACGAACGGGAAAGGCCCTCCACGGACTTTCGGCTTTCGGCGACCTGAAATACGGTCCTGATTTCACCCATTTCGACTATGCCAGCCCCGAAGCGCCGAAGGGCGGCACCTTCAATTTCGCGCCGTCGAGCTGGGTCTGGAACCAGAACACCGACACGTTCAACACGCTCAACACCTTCACGTTCAAGGGCGACGCGCCGCCGCGCATGGAACTGACCTTCGATACGCTGATGGCTTCGGCGCTGGATGAGCCGGATTCTGTCTATGGCCTCATCGCGGAAAGTGCGACGCTTTCGAAAGACCGCCGCAGTTGCACTTTCAAGCTTCGCAAGGAAGCGCGCTTTCACGATGGCTCGCCGATCACGGCGAAGGACGTGCTGTTCACCTATACGACCATCAAGCAGAAGGGCCATCCGACGCTGCGCCAGTCTCTGACTGGCGTGGAAAAGGTGGAGGCAACCGGCAATCGGGAAGTGCGCATGCGCTTCGTCGAAGGGCGCGGGCCGAATGCCATCCTCGACGCCGTGACGGTGCCGATCCTGTCGGAAAGCTGGTTCAAGGATCGCGACTTTGAAGCCACGACCATGGAGCCGGTACTGGGTTCCGGTGCCTACAAGGTCGGCAACTTCGCCGCCGGCCAGTTCATCGAGTATGAGCGCGTCGAGGATTACTGGGCGAAGGACCTGCCGGTGCAGAAGGGCTTCAACCATTTCGACCGTATTCGCATCGAGTTTTTCCGCGACCGCCAGCCGCAATTCGAAGCCTTCAAGAAAGGCAGCATCGAGTATCGCGAGGAAACCGTCTCCAAGAACTGGGCGACGGCCTATGATTTCCCGGCCATCCAGCAGGGAAAGGTCGTCAAGCGCACCTTTCCGCCGGAAAAGCGCCCGCTGATGCAGGCCTGGGCGCTGAACCAGCGCCGCGAACGGTTCCGCGATCCGCGCGTGCGTGAAGCAATCGCGCTCTGCTTCGACTTCGAATGGACCAACGAGCATCTTTTCTACAATGTCTATGCGCGTTCCCAATCCTGCTTCAACGGATCGGATTTTCAGGCAAGCGGCCTGCCGACGCCCGATGAGCTGAAGGTGCTTGAACGCTATCGCGGCAAACTGCCGGACGCGGTTTTCGGGGAGGCCGTGCTGATGCCGGTTTCCGACGGAACAGGACGGGACCGGAAACAGTTCGCGCAGGCCATCAAGTTGCTGGAGGAAGCCGGTTTCGAGCGCAAGAACGGCCAGTTCCATGACAAGGACGGATCGAAGTTCGCGCTGGAAATCCTGAGCAATTCGGAGGGATTTTCTCGCGTATACAATCCCTATGTGCAGAAATTGCGCGCCATCGGCATCGACGCCAGCCTGCGGCTTGTCGATGCAAGCCAGTATCAGTCGCGCATGCAGGATTTCCAGTTCGACATGGTGGGCATGGCGTTGCAGTTCAGCCCCACGCCGACACAGGAATCGCTTGCCGGCATATTCGGCTCCGAATCGGCCAAGGTGCCGGGCAGCTATAATCTTCCCGGCACGGAAGATCCGTTGATCGATGCGCTGATTGCGGATATCGGCAAGGTTTCGACGCGTGAAGAACTCGTCGCCACGATGCGGGTGCTCGATCGGTACTTGCGTATCCGACGCGACTGGATTCCAAATTGGACGACAGCGAATCATCTCGTGGCCTATTGGGACCGGTTCGGTTTCAAGGAGCCGAAGCCCGATTACGGCTTTCCCGTCGAGACGCTGTGGTGGATAAAGCAATGATTGTGAATGACGAAAAGGCAGAAGCTGTTGGCAAGCCACAAGACTGAATCGAACCTGCGGAGAAAAACGGGCTGATGGGCGCTTACATTCTCCGCCGTCTGCTTCTGATGATCCCGACGATTTTCGGCATCATGGCCATTTCCTTCGCCGTCGTTCAGTTCGCCCCCGGCGGTCCGGTCGAGCGGGTGATCGCGCAGCTTTCCGGACAGGGCGGCGACGCACTCGACCGCCTTTCGGGCGGTGGCGGCGATTTCGGGCAAAGCGCTGTCGACAGCGGCTCGGTCAATTCCAAATATCGCGGCGCACAGGGGCTTGACCCGCAATTCATCGCCGATCTGGAAAAGCAGTTCGGTTTCGACAAGCCGCCGCTGGAACGTTTCGGCCAGATGCTGTGGAACTATCTGCGATTCGATTTCGGTCGCAGCTATTTCCGCGATATCAGCGTGATCGACCTCATCAAGGAGAAGATGCCGGTTTCGATCTCGCTCGGCCTGTGGCTGACCTTTCTGTCCTACATGATTTCGATTCCGCTCGGCATCCGCAAGGCGATCAAGGACGGGTCGCGCTTCGACACCTGGACAAGCGCCGTCATCATCGTCGGTTATGCGATCCCGAGCTTCCTTTTCGCCATCCTGCTGATCGTGCTTTTTGCGGGCGGCTCTTTCTTCGACTGGTTCCCGCTGCGCGGCCTTACCTCACCGGATTTCGCGCAGATGTCGTTCTGGGGCAAGATCGGCGACTATCTGTGGCACATGGTGCTGCCGGTGACCGCACTCGTGCTTTCCGCCTTCGCCACCACGACGCTTTTGACCAAGAATTCGTTTCTGGAAGAAATCCGCAAGCAATACGTGACCACGGCACGCGCCAAGGGGCTGACCGAGAATCAGGTTCTCTATCGCCACGTCTTCCGCAATGCGATGCTGATCGTGATTGCCGGTTTTCCGGGCGCATTCATATCGGCCTTCTTTACCGGCTCGCTTCTGATCGAAACGATCTTCTCGCTCGACGGGCTTGGTCTCCTCGGCTACCAGTCGGTCATCAACCGCGATTATCCGGTGGTGTTCGCCAATCTCTTCATCTTCTCGCTGATCGGGCTTCTAGTCGGCCTCCTTTCCGACCTCACCTATACGTGGATCGATCCGCGCATCGACTTTGACCGGAGGGACGTCTGATGACCGACACCCCCTTGTCGCCCGCCGTTCCCGTGAAACGCCCCTTTCTGTCGCCGCTCAACAAGCGCCGCTGGCAAAATTTCAAGGCGAACAAGCGCGGTTACTGGTCACTTTGGATATTCCTGTTCCTGCTCATCGCAGCGCTTTGTTCCGAGTTCATCGCCAATGACCGGCCCATCCTCGTTTCCTACAAGGGCGAGCTGCTGATGCCGGTTTTCGTCGATTATCCGGAAGAAAGATTCGGCGGCTTTTACGCCGTCACCGATTATCGCGACCCGGTGATACAGGACGAGATCAACGCCCATGGCTGGGCCATCTGGCCACCGATCCGCTATTCCTACAACACCGTGAACAACGAGATACCGGAAGCGGCTCCGTCAAGGCCGTTCTGGCTCTATTCGGCGGAAGAGCGCTGCCAGCGTTACCCGCAGGGCGTGGAAGACCCGAATTGCCGCTTCGGCAATTTCAACCTGCTCGGCACCGACGATCAGGCGCGTGACGTCTTTGCGCGCGCGCTCTACGGCTTCCGCATTTCCGTGCTTTTCGGCCTGATCCTCACCTTCTTCTCCGCCATTATCGGCGTGACGGCAGGTGCGGTTCAGGGCTATTTCGGCGGCTGGGTCGATCTTCTGTTCCAGCGCTTCATTGAAATCTGGTCCTCGATCCCGGTTCTCTACCTGTTGCTGATCATCGCGGCGATATTGCCGCCCGGCTTCTGGGTGCTGCTCGGCATCATGCTCCTGTTCTCATGGGTCGCCTTCGTCGGCGTGGTGCGCGCGGAATTCCTGCGGGCGCGAAATTTTGAATATGTGAATGCAGCACGCGCGCTCGGCGTGAAGAACGGCACGATCATGTGGCGGCATCTCCTGCCAAACGCCATGGTGGCGACACTGACCTTCCTGCCTTTCATCCTGAACGGCTCGATCACCACGCTTACCTCGCTCGACTTCCTCGGCTTCGGCCTGCCGCCCGGCTCGGCTTCGCTCGGCGAACTCCTCGCCCAGGGCAAGAACAATCTCCAGGCCCCCTGGCTCGGCATTACCGGCTTCGTGGTCATCTCGCTGATGCTGTCGCTCCTGATCTTCATCGGTGAAGCAACACGCGACGCCTTCGATCCGCGAAAGGCATTTCAATGAGCGAGCCGATGAGCGGATCAATGAACGATTCTGGAAATAATACGCTGCTTTCCGTCCGCGATCTGTCCGTCGCATTCCGCCAGAATGGCGAGGAACGCATTTCTGTCGACCGGGTATCCTTCGACATTGCCGAAGGCGAAACGGTAGCGCTGGTGGGTGAATCGGGATCGGGCAAGTCCGTCTCGGCCCTGTCGATCCTGAAACTGCTGCCCTATCCGTCCGCCAGCCATCCTTCCGGTGAAATTCTCTTCAATGGCCGCGACCTGATGAAGGCCTCGGAGCCGGAACTGCGCCGTGTGCGCGGCAACGACATCACGATGATCTTTCAGGAGCCTATGACTTCGCTCAATCCGCTGCACAGCGTGGAGCGTCAGATCGGCGAAATCCTGAAAATGCATCAGGGCATGGGCGTTGAGGCAGCGCGGGCGCGAACGCTGGAACTTCTGCACGAAGTCGGCATTCGCGAACCGGAGAAGCGCCTGTCCGCTTTCCCGCACCAGCTTTCCGGCGGGCAGCGCCAGCGCGTCATGATCGCAATGGCGCTTGCCAACAAGCCGAAACTGCTGATTGCCGACGAGCCCACCACCGCGCTCGATGTTACCGTGCAGGCGCAGATATTGAAGCTGCTTGCCGAACTGAAAGCCGCACAGGGCATGTCGATGCTCTTCATCACCCACGATCTCGGCATCGTGCGCAAGATCGCCGACAGGGTCTGCGTGATGAGCAAGGGCAAGATCGTCGAGACCGGGCCGACCCGGGATATTTTCGAGAACCCGCAGCATCCTTACACCAGGCACCTGCTTGCCGCAGAACCGAAGGGCGAACCGCCCGCCGCCGATCCTGCTGCCAGAACGGTGATGGAAGGCAAGGATATTCGCGTCTGGTTCCCGATCAAGAAGGGCTTTTTGCGCAAGACCGTCGACCATGTGAAGGCGGTGGACGGGATCGACGTGAACCTGCGCGCCGGCCAGACGCTCGGCGTTGTCGGCGAATCGGGTTCCGGCAAGACGACGCTTGGCCTGGCGCTTTCACGCATGATCTCATCCAGGGGCGAGATCAATTTCGACGGTCGCGACATCGCGAAGTTCAGCTTCAAGGACATGCGCCCGCTGCGCCGCGAATTGCAGATCGTGTTTCAGGACCCGTTCGGGTCGCTGTCACCGCGCATGACCATCGCCGACATCATCGCCGAAGGGCTTCTGGTGCACGAGCCGAAGCTTTCAGCGGACGACCGCGATGCGCGCGTGATTGCCGCGCTCAACGAGGTGAACCTCGACCCGGAAACACGCTTCCGCTACCCGCACGAATTTTCCGGCGGACAGCGCCAGCGCATCGCCATTGCACGCGCCATGGTGCTGAACCCGAAATTCGTCATGCTGGACGAGCCCACCTCGGCGCTCGATATGAGCGTGCAGGCGCAGGTGGTCGATCTGCTGCGCGCATTGCAGAAGAAGCATGATCTCGCCTATCTTTTCATAAGCCACGACCTGAAAGTGGTGCGGGCGCTGGCAAATGACGTGCTGGTGATGCGCAACGGCAAGGCGGTGGAATATGGCGCGGCGAAAGATGTGTTTGCCAATCCGCAGACCGAGTACACCAAGACACTGATGGCAGCAGCTTTCCATATGGAGGCGACCGAAGGGGGAGTGAGGCAATGACCGATACCAAAGGCAATATCCTTCTGGCGATCACAGACTGGGACCCGGAAATCTGGCTGAAGACGTTTCGCGATCACGCGCCGGACCGTCCGGTGGTGACGGATCGTGCGGAAAACGATCCCTCCATCAAATATGCGCTCGTGTGGAAGCAGAAGCCCGGCTCGCTTGCCAACCTGCCTAATCTGAAGGTCATCTTCTCGCTGGGTGCAGGCGTCGATCACGTCTTCCGCGATGACCGGATTCCCGATGTGCCGCTGGTGCGCATCATCTCCGACGATCTCACCATGCGCATGACGGAATATGTCGTCTGGCAGGTGCTGGATCATCACCGTCTCGGACAGCGTTATCGCAAGCAGCAGCAGAACCATGTCTGGCACGAAGATCGCCGCCAGCCAGCCGCGCATGAGGTAACGGTCGGAATCATGGGCCTTGGCGTGCTCGGCCGCGATGCGGCTGAAAAGCTCAAAACCCTTGGCTTCAATGTCACCGGCTGGAGCCGCCGTCCGCAGGAAATCGACGGCGTTCAGACCTATCATGGCAAGGACGGCTTTGCGAAATTCCTCAAGACGGCCGACATCTTCGTCTGCCTGCTGCCGCTGACGCCCGACACGAAGGGCATCCTCTCCATGTCGATGTTCGCGCAGTTGAAGAGCGACGGGCCGCTTGGCGCTCCGGTGCTGATCAATGCCGGACGCGGCGGATTGCAGAACGAAGCGGATATTCTGGCAGCACTTGATCGCGGACTTCTTTCGGCAGCTTCCCTCGACGTGTTCACGCAGGAACCATTGCCGACCAGCAGCCCGCTCTGGGATCATCCGCGCGTGACGATCACCCCGCATGCGGCGGCAAGCTCATCCGCCACCGCCCTTGTGCCGCAGATCATCCGACAGATCGAAGCCTTCGAGCGCGACGGGACGCTGGAGCACGTCGTGGACCGCAACACGCAATATTAGAGCGGTTCCTGTTCTGACAGAATCGCCGGGACCGCTCTAACTATTTGTTTTATCGCATTATCCAACGCATCGAAGCGGGATAGGAAATCAGTCCAGTGAACTGATTTCCCCGCGTAGACGTTTCACACTTTTGCTGGAAATGCTCTAAAGCCGCCTTTGTCGTCTCTTTTCCCTCATCCTGAGGAGCCTCCTGAGCCTGTCGAAGGAGGCGTCTCGAAGGGCTGAGGGAAAACGCACAACGCCTGCCCTCGGCCCTTGGACAGGCTCAGGATGGTGACGGCGAAAAAGACGCATAAGCCCGATCTGGAATGGTCAAGCAGTAATCCCAATCGTTCCGTCCTCGCCGACCGTCACCCGATGGCCAGCGAGTTGCTTTTGCGCCTCGCGGTCGAGTTCAACGGCGACGGGCACATCATGGCCCATTTCACGGGCAACGATGAGGCCGAGCAGCAGGATCGCATCAGGCTCGTGCAGGACAATGGCTGCGGGCGCGTGGCCGCTATGGACCAGTTCCAGCAGAACGGCAGCGGCTGACGACGAGCCGATGGTTCCCGGCAGGCACAGCACGCGCCCGGCGATGTTTTGCCCATGTTCCGGATGACGCACATCGGCAATCCGCCCGCTTTTCGGATCGACGCCGCCCCAGAAGCTGATCGGCGCGGAGAGAACCAGCGCCTCGGCATCAGCGGCCTTGCCAGTAACGAGTATAGAAGTTTTCCCGATACTCATGCTGCCTGCCTCCCGAAAACCGGCCTGCCTGCGACAGCGCTTTCCACGCATTCCTCCAGCGAACCGTAAAGCACACCATAACCGGTATTGCCGGGGGCATAATGGGCGAACTTGCCGGAATTGGTCATCAGGATTGCGTCATCCTTAGCTGGCAAAATAGGTGTGACGACGACGCAAGTATCAGCGACGATGACGACGCCTGCCCTTTCCAGTGCTTGCCTGCGCCCGTCTTTCTCCAGCTCGGCCAGCGCATGACGGCCCGTACAGGCATAGAGCGGGACAGCGAGCTTGCGTTGCGCTATGGCGCGCTCCAGACGGTCGAATTCCGTTATCGAAAGATGCGGACTTCCGATGGCGACCGCATCGATATGGTCCACCCGCTCGACGGTCGAAAGGCGCTTGCGCGTCGCCTCGACCATGTCTCGCGTGACGCGGATGACGCCCTCCGGTTCCTGATGCAGCAAGGCCGTTTCAAGATCGGGGGCTTCCGGCGTCACGCCCGCAATATGGAACAATCCGACCGCGCCCACCGATGCCGAGGCCGCACCGAAGGCCTTGAGATCATCTTCATCGGGATGGACGAGACTGCCCGCGACGACACCGATATTCGTTCCCACGCTGCGACCGAACAGATTGCCGAGAATGGGCCAGGCCACCTCCGAAGACAGGAAGGCAGGATCGAGCGCCGAAATATCGATCACCACCGTAGCGCGGCGGTTTTCGGTGCGATGAAGACCATAATCGGGGGCGCGTCCTGCAATGGCGCAGGCGATATCCAGAAAATCGCCATAGCGATTGGTGCGCGCGCCCAGAACCGAATTGCAGAACACGACCGCATTGGATTCGCCCCATGCGACATCGGTTCCCTGTGCTGGCCTGTGGCCTGCCTGATAAGGCGCGCAGGTCCATGTCGGCTCGCAGCCGAGCTTGATGTAGGCGCGCATCATGCGCCTGGCCATATCCGCCTCGTGAGCTGGCAAAAGATTATGCGAACAGCCGGTCAGATCGATGGAACCGACATTGAGTGTGGCGCGCACCCTGACCTTCGCGCCGCCCTCTACAAGCTTCTCTGCAAAAAGCGTTCCGCTATCGCCGTGATAGAGCGCCCCGTCGATATGCGCCGATGCGACAGGGATAAGACGCGGCGCACCCATCAGCCGCGCAGTGTCGGCCACGATGCGCATCGCCATCGCAGCGCCTTCCCCCTGATCGCCTGCGGCTATCGACCGCTCTTCATCGGTTAATGTCAGTGCCACGCGTGATCTCCTTGCGCATGGTTATGGATGTGGGGCGGCTATAGCCCGGATGCGCGTTTTCCGCGATCTTGCGATATCCGAGCTTCTCAAACACCGCCCGATTGCGAGCAAGCTCGATACGCACCTGCAACTCAATCGAGGGCTTGCCTTTTGCAAGCGCAACATCTTCCGCCTTTTGCATCAGCAATCGCCCAATGCCTCTTCCCTCAAAAGCGGATGCGACGGCAAGCTTGCCGAGATAAAAGCCGTCGGCCTTTTCCCGTATGAAGACACAGCCGACAAGTCTGCCATCAAGAAAGGCTGCAAAGCCGGTTTCTTCCTCGGCCTTCTGCCGCAAATTTTCCGCCGTCAGCAAACCTGCTGATGAGGGCGGATCGATCACGCCGCCCATATAGGCGAAGCTGTCGCGGATCATGCCGAGCAATTCTTCCCACTGCTCGAAATTCCCGCCAATAACTTCGACACGCAGAGCCGTCATTTCGGTTTGCGCGCCTTATAGCGAATGGTTTCGAAGCGGACATTCAAGGCATTATAGAGCAGCAGCCGACCGACCAGCGGCTCGCCGATGCCGGTGATGAGCTTGATGACTTCCATTGCCTGCAGACTGCCGATCACACCCGGCAGGACGCCCAGCACTCCGGCTTCGGCACAGGTCGGCACCGTTCCGGGCGGTGGCGCTTCCGGGAAAAGATCACGATAGGACGGGTTGGGCGTGCCATCGGGGCCGTTTGCGTATGGCATCAGCACCGTGACCGTGCCGTCGAAACGGCCCATTGCGCCGGTCACCAGCGGGCGACCGACTTTGGCCGCGGCATCGGCCAGAATATAACGCGTGGTGAAATTGTCCGAACCATCCACCACAACGTCGTAATTGCCGATCAGGGCTTCGGCATTGTCCGCATCGAGGCGGAGCTGATGCCCTTCTACCCTCACATGCGGGTTGATGCTGGCAATGGTGACGAGCGCGCTTTCCACCTTCGGCTGGCCGACGCTTTGCGTATCGTGGATGACCTGCCGCTGCAGGTTGGACAGCGACACCGTGTCATCGTCGATGATGCCGAGCGTGCCGACACCAGCCGCTGCCAGATATTGCAGCACAGGCGCGCCAAGCCCGCCTGCGCCGACGATCAATATGCGGGCGGCCTTCAGCTTCTGCTGGCCCGGCCCGCCGATTTCGGGCAGCACGATATGGCGCGCGTAGCGTTCGAGTTCTTCGGATGAAAAGGGCTTCGATGGTGCGTTCATGGTCGGCAAACATATGCCTCTGCCGACCCGCTGTCAGCGGATATTTTGCCTCAGAGCGGGGTAAGCGTGCCAGCCGCCACATTGAAAAATTGCGCTTCCCCTTCAAGCGCCTCAAAAAGCGCCCGATCGGTGCCAGTCATGAAGGCCTGCCCGCCAAGCTCATTAAGGATGCCGAAGAGTGCGGCGCGGCGTCCCGTATCCAGATGCGCGGCGATTTCATCGAGCAGGAGTATGGGTGCCATGCCGGAAAGCTCCGCCGTCAGCCGCGCATGGGCAAGCACCAGACCGATCAGCAGGGCCTTCTGCTCGCCCGTGGAACAAAGGGCGGCAGGCATCGCTTTGGGGCGATGCTGGACGATCAGATCGGTGCGATGCGGACCTTCCAGCGTGCGGCCCGCCGCCCGGTCGCGTGCGCGGCCATCGCGCAGGGTGCGGCGGAAATCCTCTTCAAGATCCAGCGCCGCCTCGACACTGATTCTCTGCTCCAGCGTTCCTTCCAGAAAGCAGTCAGCCTTGGGAAACGGCCCTTCGGCTGGCAGCCGCTCGATCATCGCCGCGATCAGGCGCATGGCTTCGGCGCGGGCGGCTGCGATGGCCGTGCCCAGTTCAGCCATCTGGCTTTCTATCGCATCCAGCCATTGGTCGTCACCGCTGCCGTCGCTCAGCAACCGGTTGCGGCTGCGCATTGCCCGTTCATAATCGAGCACGCGCTTGCCGTGCGCGGTATCGATGGCGAGCACCATGCGGTCCAGAAAACGTCGCCGGTCGGAAGCGCCTCCGGTGAACAGCCCATCCATCGACGGCACCACCCAGAGAATGCGCGCATAATCGAGCAGATCGTCGCCGGAAGCGGCAATACCGTTGATGCGGACCTTGCGGCCACCCTCGCCGCCGCCAGCGGTGCCGGTGCCGATCTCGGCCTCGCCATAGATCATGCAGTCAAGCGCGGCATGGATGGCAAAGCCATCGAGCGAACTGGTGCGTGCGACATCGTCATAAGCAGCGCGGCGCAGGCCGCGCCCCGGCGACAGAAAGGAAACCGCTTCGATCAGATTGGTCTTGCCGGAGCCGTTTTCGCCGGTCAGCACCACGTGGCCGGGGCCAAGCGGCAACGACAGTTCCGCATAGTTGCGGAAATTGACAAGCTTAAGCCGCCGGATCGAAACGCGATCCGGGCGGCTTTGATCAGACTCGGGCCTATTCACTTTTCTGTTCTTTAAACACGCATAGGCATGAGAACGTACAGCACATCTTCATCGCCCGTATCGCGCACCAGTGTCGGCGAGCCTGCATCGGCCAGCATGAAGACCGCATCGGAACCCGAAAGCTGACTGGTGATATCGAGCAGGTATTTCGAGTTGAAACCGATATCGAGCGGATCGGCATCGTAATCGGCAGCAAGCTCGTCGGTTGCGCTGCCGGAATCGGGATTGTTGACGGTAAGCGTCAACTGGCCATCGGCGATGGAGAGCTTCACTGCGCGGCCACGCTCGCTGGAAATGGTCGAGACGCGGTCGACGGAGGCTGCGAATTCCTGGCGGCCGATGGTGAGCTTCTTGTCGTTGCCGGATGGAATCACACGCTGGTAATCCGGGAAGGTGCCGTCGATCAGTTTCGAGGTGAGCACCACCGAGCCGACCGTAAAGCGGATCTTGGCGTCCGACAGTTCAACCGTAACGACCACTTCCGGCACATCGACCAGCTTCTGCAGTTCGGCGACCGTTTTGCGCGGGATGATGATGCCCGGCATGCCTTCGGTGCCGGACGGCGCTTCCAGTTCGGCGCGCGCCAGCCGGTGGCCGTCGGTCGCGACAGCGCGCAGCTTCAGCGCGCCATCGCTTTCGATGGCGTGGAAGAAAATGCCGTTGAGGTAATAGCGGGTTTCTTCCGTCGAAATCGCAAACTGCGTGCGGTCGATGAGGCGCTTCAGCGCCTGCGCCTCGATCCGGAAGGAATGGGTGAAGGCGCCAGCGGTCAATTCCGGGAAATCGGACTGCGGCAGGCACTGCAGGCGGAAGGACGACTTGCCGGATATGACCGACATGGAACCGCCATCCGGGTTGTTCGAGAGCATGACTTCGGCGCCGTCGGGCAGCTTGCGGACGATGTCGTAGAGGAGATGCGCCGGAACCGTCGTGGCGCCAGCCTGCTCCACCATGGCGGCCGTCGCTTCATTGACCTCAAGATCAAGATCGGTCGCCTTGAGCGCGAGGCTTGCGCCCTCAGCCTGCAAAAGCACGTTCGACAGAATCGGTATCGTGTTGCGGCGTTCCACGACGCGGTGGACGTGATTGAGAGATTTGAGAAGGTTCGATCGCTCTAGGGTAACACGCATGTTCAAACGCACTCGCTCGCTGGGACAGGGCAACTGCATCTGACGGGCAGGCAGGCGGCCCCTGTCGATAAGGCGCCCGGGGCGCCAGAAGGTCCGTTAAAGTGGCAGATTTTTAAGGAGAAAAGCAAGCCCGCGCCGTGTCGGAAAGCGACAGGGCCCGGGCTTTTTGTTGATAACCGCCGTTGATAGCGGGGAAGGTCGGATCGCCGCATCGGCCTTTCCGAAAATCGATTCCGATTTTCGGGCCGATGCCGGGATCAATGCTCGGGCCGACGCCGGGGCCGGTCAGGCGGCCTGATCGTTGATAAGGCGCTTGAGAAGCTCCAGTTCCTGGGCGAGCTTGGTATCGGCACCGACCAGATCCTCGATCTTGCGCACGGCGTGAAGAACCGTGGTGTGATCGCGACCGCCGAAGCGGCGACCGATTTCCGGCAGGGAACGCGGCGTCATCATCTTGGCAAGATACATTGCCACCTGACGCGGCTTGACGATGGTGCGTGTGCGGCGGTTCGACAGCAGGTCCTGCTTCGAGACATTGTAATGCCGCGCGACGATGCGCTGGATTTCTTCGATGCGGATACGCTTCGGTTCGCCGACGCGGGTCAGGTGACCGAGCAGTTCATCGACGCGGTCGATGGAGATATTCGGCTCGAAGGACTGGCGGAACAGAAGCTGGTTGAAAGCGCCTTCCAGTTCACGGCCCGATCCGGTGACAGTGCGGGCAACATGGGAGAGAATCTCTTCGCCAATCGTGAGGCTCGGATCTTCCGCCTGCGCTGCGGCCAGTCGGCGGCGCAGCATTTCGACGCGCATCTCATAGTCCGGCGCGGCCACTTCAAGCGCAACGCCGCCCTGAAGTCGCGAACGGACACGCACATCAAGCGATTCCAGTTCGGAAGGCGCACGGTCGGCGGCGACAACGACCTGCTTGGCGCTGTCGAGCAGCGTGTTCAGGAGATGGCAGAACTCGTGCTGGATCGACTTGCCCTGCAGGAACTGCATGTCGTCGATAACGAGAAGGTCGATATCGCGAAGCTGTTCCTTGAAGGACAGCGCATTGTTGTCGCGGATGGCGGTGGCGAAACGCCACATGAAATATTCTGCCGTCAGATAGACGACGCGGGCCTTTTCTTGGCGCTGGAGCGCGGCGGCGGCGATCGCCTGCAGAAGGTGAGTCTTGCCGAGACCTACGGAAGCATGGATGAACAGCGGATTGAAGCGAACAGCGCTGGAACCGGCCTCCGCAATGGTGCGGGCAGCGGCGAGCGCCACGCGATTCGATGCGCCATCGACGAAGCTGTCGAACGTATAGCGGGGATCGAGCGGCGAGCCGAGCACGGCACCCGAAGCCGCCGATTCTGCGACAACGGCGGAACCGCGCTTGTCGCCCACCGGTTGGCCGCCAAAGGACTGGCCGAGCGGGAACACCATCTTTTCGCGCGGGGCGACGACCGGCTTGTTCTCGGAAGCTTCGCAGGCTTCGACCGGAGCGGCGCTGCGCACCACGCGGCTTACGCCACGTACCACGACTTCAACCTTCAGAATCTGCGGGTTTTCTTCCTGCCACAGCTCGGTCAGCAGTTCGGAATAGTGATTGTTGATCCAAGAGCGCAGGAAGGCCGTCGGAACCGACAGGCGGACAATGCTCTTGGAGATGTCGTCGAGCTTAAGACGACCGAACCAACTGGAATAAATCTCGGTGCCGACGCGGGCTTTCAGCTTTGCCGTAAGGCGCTCGAAAACCTCATCACCAGCGTTGCCGCTCAACTCGACCAGGCTCTTGTCATTTCCGGTAGCAGAAGATCCGTGGATACGGTTCGCATGTGCATCATCACCCATCGTTGCCGTCGATTTGCCGGTCATCATTGCCATCGTCTCGCCTGCCTTCACATTCGTACGCGCCGTTTTCTGGCGCTTGTCATTTTTTCCTGTCCGCGCCGCGGATTATCATCCGTCTGGCCAGCAGGTACTCACTCACAAAGCCCGGCTCGAAAGCTCTGGGCCAAACACAAACTCAAACGGTCCCATCAGGACCAACACCCGGATACTCCTTCCCGGCGACCTTTTTACGACTCACAACACTTTTATCGGAGGCTGATTGCCCGGAAAGAAATCCGCCACAACCATTCAATTGTCGGGGACATGCCTAAAACGGCATTCCGGTTAATGAATGGTAAGCAATCAACCATGAGGATCAGGACCTTACGACCAGAATATAACACCCGCGGGCTGTGACACCCACGCCGACAAACTCGTTATTTGATGCTAACTCCGGGCCGATGGCCCACCCCTCTTATGTCCTGACTTTAGCGAAGCCTCGCAGCAAAGGGCAAGCCTCAGAAAACCACATTTTTTTACTGAAAGCTCTTGCAGGGCCTCCCCACAACAGGGGGGAATCGGATGCCAGCGAAATAACACCTTTGGATTCAATGCGTTTTCATAGGACAATTTTTAGGTGGTCCTGATATGTTCCGTCCGAAAAATAAATTTAAAAAAAATTCTTGACTCAAACCCACTTCCGAGTCCCTAAACCCGCCTGTGGATAACAGTGGATAAGAATCTGCAACCATTTGAAAATACTAATCAAATCAACACTCACAGGATTGACGCCCCTCTCAAAAATTCCAGCTAGTCATTGAAATATCTCTTCAATTGGAGATGGAAAGAAAGAACGCCGGTTGTCCAAAAAACGCTCAAAAAAGAAAACCCGGCTAACAATGAGCCGGGTTTCGAAACTGATCCATAAGAATGGATGAATATTAGGCGTTGAGAGCCTTAACGCGATGGGCAAGGCGCGAGACCTTACGCGAAGCGGTGTTCTTGTGCATCACGCCCTTGGAAGCTGCGCGCATCAGCTCAGGCTCAGCAGCCTTGAATGCGAGTTCTGCAGCCTGCTTGTCGCCGCTCAGGAGAGCGTCTTCGAGCTTGCGCACAAAGGTGCGAACGCGCGAACGGCGGGACTTGTTGATTTCGGTGCGGGCAGCGATCTTGCGCACTGCCTTCTTGGCCGAAGGAGTATTGGCCATAAATGCCTCTCTTTTTTCTGTCAGCTAGCCAGGGGCAAAAACCGCCGGGCACAAAACCTCTAGGGCAGCCGAGAAAAATCCTTTGGGCCGCCGATCCGTGGGCGGGCTTATAGATCAGCTTTGGGGCGGCGTCAACGTGGATTCTGCCTCAAAGCTCGATCATAGAGCCGCAAATCCGGCCCAAAAGCCCAATAAAAGCACAATAAAAGCTCAGCGGAAGCAGCCGGAAGACTTCCACGACGCTCTTGTCGGGGCAGCCTGTCGGCCGCCAAACCGATCAATCAGCGATTCTTGAACGATGGCGTGCGCTTGTCGATGAAGGCCGCCATGCCCTCCTTCTGGTCTTCCGTCGCAAACAGGGAGTGGAACTGGCGGCGCTCGAAACGAAGCCCTTCGCTCAGCGTCATTTCATAGGTGCGGTTGACCGCTTCCTTGACCATCAGCACGGAGGGACGCGAGAAGGATGCAATGCGTTCGGCAGCCTTCAAAGCCTCTTCCAGAAGTTCCTCCGGCGCGACCACACGCGAGACCAGGCCGCTGCGTTCGGCTTCCGCCGCATCCATCATGCGTCCGGTCAGGCACATATCCATTGCCTTGGACTTGCCCACATAGCGGGTGAGACGCTGCGAACCGCCCATGCCGGGCATGACGCCGAGGGTGATTTCGGGCTGGCCGAACTTGGCGTTGCTGCCGGCAATGATGAAATCGCACATCATGGCAAGTTCACAGCCGCCACCGAGCGCATAGCCCGAAACCGCCGCGATGATCGGCTTGCGGACACGGTCCACCTTCTGCCAGTCGGCGAACATGTCCTGAAGATAGGCGTCCACGAAATCGATAGGCTGCATTTCCTTGATGTCGGCACCGGCGGCAAAAGCCTTTTCGGAGCCGGTGAGGACGATTGCGCCTATCTTGCCGTCCGCATCGAAAGCGCCGAGAGCTTCCGTCAATTCCTCAAGCACCTTGCGGTTCAGCGCATTGAGCGCCTGCGGACGATTGAGACGAATGAGGCCCACGCTGCCGCGTGTCTCAACGATGATCGTTTCATAGGCCATGAATTTGAACTCCTCCATCAACGGCTGGCTGGTTGGCGGGCAAAGTGGACTGGCAGGACTTCTTTTTCAAGCATTCATTGCTGGCAGGAGGCACAGAAAAAAGTCGAACGTCCCGACTGTACCGCCCGTTCCACAAGGCCGTTGCAGGCAGGATTTCGGCAAGGCTCGCCCTCGCGCCCATAGACGGAGAAGGAGTGCTGGAAATAGCCGAGCGCACCATCTGCCTGAATATAGTCCTTGAGGGTTGAGCCGCCTGCGGCAATGGCTTCCGCAATTACGGTTCGGATGTCGGAAGCAAGCCGCTCCATGGTTTCGGGGTCCTGTGCGACGGAACCGGCGGCACGCATCGGCGACAGGTGGCTGCGCCAGAGCGCCTCGCAGACATAGATATTGCCGAGACCGGCTATCAGCCGCTGGTCGAGCAGCGCGGCCTTGAGGGGTGCCTTGCGGCCAGCGAAGAGTTCCGACAGGACAGCGCCCGAAAGCAGATTGCCCGTCGGCTCTATGCCAAGGCCCGCAAGCAGCGGATGACTGTCGAGCGTGCCTTCTTCGGCAAAGAGCATGAAACCGAACCGCCGCGGATCGTTATAGACCACGCGGGCAGCGCCGCCATCGGCACGCTGAAGGTGAAACACCACATGATCATGCGCACTCAGCTTGGAACGCTCGTGATGGAACTGGCCGGGCGTATCGCCGCCGTCATCCATCTCGATGCGAAACGACCCCGACATGCCCAGATGGCTGATGACGGAAAGGCCGTCATCAAGATGGATCGTGAGATATTTTGCGCGGCGCCCGAGCGCTGAAATGCGCCGGCCCGAAAGACGTTGGGCAAAACGGTCTGGAAAGGGAAAGCGCAGGTCCGGGCGGCGCTGTTCGACCTGGCTGACGGTCGCGCCTTCCATGACGGGCTGCAGACCACGGCGAACCGTCTCGACCTCTGGTAATTCGGGCATTGAAAACTCATCCTGAACAAGAGCCGTGCATCGGCTTTGCCCTTATATGTTGAGTTTTGCCCGCAATGCCAAGATGCTCAGCAATTGGTGCAGGGGATCGTGTTCGTATAGCGCGGCGCCAGATAATAGGTTTCGCTCATCGGAATGCTCGTCGAAATCCATGAATTGAGGGGCTTGTAGTCAAGTTCGACATCGACCTTGATGAAATAAGAACCTTCACTCACGAGCGTGGAGGGAATGGTGCCGGTGCTACCCTTCTTCACGGCAAAATCCGCCGCATTGGCGTAGGACCAGTCGACTTTCGGCGTCAGGTTGTTGGCGGTGCCATCGATCCTGATCGCGGTGATCCTTATCTTCGGGCTGGTCCGCCCATAGGGCAGAAGCGAAGCCCGGCTGATGTTGAACATGTCGTCCAGATCATTCTTCGTGACCGACAACTGGCGGGCGACCAGATCGGCAAGGGCGCTCGCCGAGCGCGACACTTTCTTGTTCGTGTCCACCCCATCGGCAAGGTCGACGGAACCCAGGTAAATCAGAAGCAGGAGCGGCGCGATGAGCGCGAACTCAACCGCTCCCAGGCCGCGCCGGTCACTCAGAAAATTCCGAAGATAGTTACGCATGACAATGATCGCTCCGGTGATCGCTCTGAGGATCCCTCTGGAATGCATCCCGAAAAGTTTGAACCGGTTTCGGGGCGCGTTGGTTATCTCAGTTCGGGAAAGGCTCGTTCTGCCAGGTAAGCGTTGCAAAAAGCGGCATCGTGCCGCCTGCAGCATGGGGACTTTGCATCAGATAGAGGATGTTCGTCAGCACCGGCCATGCGTAAACAACGTTGAGCTGGTTGATGGTGGAGGTTCCGCTCGTCCCGGTAATGCCCGTCCGCGTGAGCTTGCCCTCTTCATCGAGAATCGTGTCCGTCGGAACCTGGCCGAACCCTTCATAGGTTCCAAGATTGAACGAAAGATTGGGACAGCCGGACGCGACCATGAACTGCATCTGCTGGCAAAGTTCATTGCGCAGGGCGTCTACGCTGACCGGGGCGTCTTTGATCTGGATGCCTCCGATCCTGCCCGACGTCTGCAACTTGCGAGCCACGGTCTCCGTCGCATTGGCTATGACCTGGCGCGCCGCAAAACTCACGCCGATCTCGATCGTCGCGAAGACGATGAGGAGGAACGGAACGATGAGCAGCACGAATTCCACCGCTGCCACGCCATTTTGCGCACGAGGGAAACGGCGCAGGCATACGCCCACCCGCGCAAGGCGACGCGCCAATATCTCCAAAGTCATAACCCCACCCAATTCTGCCTGAACTCGATCAAGAATTCGATTGGGCGTATAGTTACAACAGGACAACCTGAAAGAGTATTAACGCAAGCCCCGCCTCACGCACGAATATCGCTATTTGTCGTCGAAGCCGTTCTTCGTCGAAGCTTTTTCGCAATAGGGTGTGCAGGAAAGCGTTTGCACTTCGGCCTGCCGATAAATCCGCGTCGTTCCGCGTGTGTTGCGGGAGACGACCAGTTCACGGTCGAGGATCGGTTCGCCCTGTTTGTCCATGACGACAATATTGGTGACGCCGAAATCCTTGCCAGTCAGGACGATGGTCTGCGCGTCCTGAACGACTGCATCGGCGATCGACGGATTGCCGATCACGACGCTGTCGGCGGGACGCGCCAGCCGCAAAATGCGCGCCTGGCTGGTTTCAAGGGCGATATAGTCTTCCGCGGATGCCTGTGCGACAGCAATCACGGCCATGAAAGCCGCGCCCATGGCAGGCACCACGCCGAAGCCACCCAAAGAAAACAAACGACGCCCCACGCGACATTCCCCCGCTGATATAATGGGCCAAGCTCATGAAGCCCCATCAATATAATGAGCAAAGAATGAACGGGATTGGTGAAGGAAGAATTAAGTCGCCACCCATCGGTGCAGACCGCGCCCGCAATTCGTCAAAGATTAACCAATCGCGCGATTGCCGCCGTGTCGCGAGCGCCGCAGCACTTCATTAACCATACCTGTTAAGAGGGCCACAATTCCTCTCTCCTATGCTTCAGCACATCCGAAATTAAAGCGCACTCCCAAAAACCAAGCGCGATCGGGACAGCGAGGAGCATGCGATGCCGACATTGATGACGCGTTTCATGAAGAACAGGGCCGGTTCGACAGCGATCGAATATGCGCTGATCGGCACGCTCGTTTCCATTGCGATCATAAGCGGCGTTGCGCTCATGGCCGGCAGTGTCGGCGAAAAATTCAACGAAACGGCGAGACAGTTCGAACAGGCGACGAACCGCTAGGCATAAGAACAATTCCGTGCAGACGGTGGGGTGACAGTTGACGCGGGGGCGGCAATGACAGCAATGGCCATTACGGCAACAGTTATGACGGCAATCTTCGCTCTGGCAATGGTGACGGCGATGGTCACCGACCTGACGTCGATGACGATCCGCAACCGTGTTTCCATCGGGCTGACGCTCGGTTTTCTCCTGCTCGCGCCACTTTGCAGCATTTCCCTTTCCGATTTCGGCTGGCATCTGGCGGTTGGCGGCATCGCGCTCGTCATCACCTTTGCCCTCTTCTGCCTTCGGGCCATGGGTGGCGGTGACGCCAAGCTGATCGCGGCGACGGCCTTGTGGTATGGCCCCGATCCCAGCCTCATGGATTATCTCGTGATGGTTTCGATCCTCGGCGGCGTGCTCACGCTCACGATCATCTTCTACCGGATGGTTCCGCGCCCGCTTCTGGCTGACCGCTTTGCATTCATGGGTACGCTCGCCCGCAAGGATGTAGGCATTCCCTACGGCATTGCGCTTGGCGCTGCCGGTCTCTGGACATTTCCGCTGACGCCCGTCGGAGAATCGATGAAAGCCTTTATGGTTGGAATCTTTTGAACGCTTTGGCGCACAACGCCTACGTGTAATTTCAATCTTTCTTTATGCGAATAAGATTATATTAACCATAATTACACGATTGCCAGTGCAATTTTGGAACACGTCATCAAGGCGTGGGGATTTGCGCGGGGCATATCATGAAATCAGCTCGACTGCTCATTTTAGGAGTAGCCGTTCTTGCGGCTGGTGGCGCTGGCTATATTGCCATGAACCTTGCCACGCCGCCGCCTGCGCCCGTCGTCGCCGCCCCTGAAGCACCGCAGATCAAACTGGAGGACGTGCTCGTCGCCACCGAAAATCTTGGTGTCGGCGCGGAACTCACATCGCAGATGCGCTGGCAGCCCTGGCCGGCCGAGGCTATCAGCGAAGGCTATATCACACGCGCGAGCGAACCCGATGCCATCAATCAACTGAGCGGCGCCACGGTCCGGCTGCAGTTCTTCACGGGCGAGCCGATCCGCAAGGCCAAGCTCATCGGTCCGGGACAGAGCTTCATGTCGTCGATCCTGCCGCCCGGCATGCGCGCCGTCGCGACGCAGATCAATGCCGAAAGTTCGGCGGGCGGCTTCATTCTTCCCAATGATTTCGTCGATGTCATCATGACCCGCCGCAAGCCGGACAATGGCGACAAGTCGCTCACACCCTTCACCACCGAAACCGTGCTGCAGAATGTGCGGGTTCTGGCAATCGACCAGGCGATCCAGGAAGACGAGCAGGGCCGCAAGGTCATGGTTGGCCAGACCGCGACGCTGGAAGTGACGCCGGAACAGGCCGAAATCATCACCGTTGCCCAGCAGATGGCAGACCGCCTGACATTGGCGCTTCGCTCGACACAGGATGTCGAGGACAGGGACATCAAGCAGGCGGACTATCTGGTTTCTTCGCCCACCCGCAGCGGGACGGTCAAGGTCATCAAATCCGGCAGCGTTACAGAAATAGGACCGCGCTCATGAGAAAGACAAACCGCGTGCGCCCATATTCCGCAAGGATCGCGCTGTTGGCCGGCGCGCTTGCAACCGTTTCCCTGCCTCTCGCCGACATGACCGCAATGGCGGCGGCAGGCATCGTCAAGGTTGGCAGCCAGCAGCGTTCGCAGACGATCAAGCTCGGCCTCAACAAATCGGTTGTCCTCGATCTCCCGCAGGACGCCTATGACGTTCTCGTCTCCAATCCGACGATAGCCGATGCTGTGACGCGCACGTCGCGGCGCATCTATCTTTTCGGCAAGCAGGTCGGACAGACCAATATCTTTGTCTTCGGACAGAATGGCGAGCAGGTCGCATCGATCGATGTCGAGATCGAGCGGGACGTGAGCGGGCTTTCGTCCCAGCTCAAGCGCCTCATCCCGGGTTCCGATATTCGCGTCGAACTCATCAACGACAATGTGGTGCTGACCGGAACCGTGCAGACCCCGCAGGATTCGGCGCAGGCCGCAAAGCTTGCCGGTCTTTTCGTTTCCGGTGGCGAAGCAACAACCGGTCAATATTCAACCACGGCCTCCGCCCCGACCGATGGCGGCGGTGTCGCCATCAACAATCCCGACTGGGGGCGTCGGCAGAGCGCAATCGTCAATATGCTCACCATCGTCGGCGAGGATCAGGTGACGCTGAAAGTCACCGTCGCCGAGGTCAGCCGCTCCGTCATGAAGCAGCTTGGCGTCAACATGACGGGCAGCGGCGTATCAAACGGTATTTCCTACGGCGGGATTTCCGAGAATATCGCAGGCGCCATCGGCAACAACCTTTCCGATACCGGGTTCGGCCTCGCGACGAGCAACTTTTCCGCCTATCTGCGGGCGATGGAATCGGCAGGCGTGATGAAGACCCTCGCCGAACCTACCTTGACCGCAATCTCCGGTGAAAAGGCGGCTTTCAATGTCGGCGGCGAATATAATGTCATCAACAGCGTGACCTATGACGACGACGGAAAACGCACCAATCAGCTGGCCAAGATCAATTATGGCATCGGTCTGGAATTCATGCCGACCGTGCTGGGGCCGGGACGCATCAGCCTGAAAATCAGAACCTCCGTCTCGGAGCCGACAACTGAAGGCGCTGGCACGACAAACAAGATGGAAGGCGTTGGCGCGAGCGTCCTGTCGCTGCGAAAGCGCGTTGCCGACACGACTGTGGAACTGCCGTCCGGCGGTTCCATGATGATCGGCGGCCTGATCCGCGATGAAGTGCGCCAGTCGGTTTCCGGCTTTCCGGGCCTCACCAAGATTCCAGTCCTCGGCGCGCTATTCCGCAGCAAGGATTTCATTCGCAACGAATCCGAACTGGTGGTGATCGTCACGCCTTATCTGGCGCGACCGGTCGCCCGCCAGCAGCTTGCGCGCCCTGACGACAATCTCAACCCGGCCAGCGATGGCGCGGGATACATCCTCGGCAAGGTCAATCGCGTTTACGGCACGATGGAAACCAAATTGCCGCCCGGTCGCTACAACGGCGTCGTCGGTTATATCTACAAGTGAGCGGGGACAGATCATGACCTATTCAGTCAGAGGCTTTTGCAGGATTTCCGCCCGACCAGCGCTCATTGCCCTGTCGCTGGCCCTTCTTGCGGGTTGCGCGAACCGCCAGCACGTCACCGTGGGCGCGCTACCGGACGATTATCGCACCAATCACCCGATCACGATTGCCGAGCGGGAACAGGTTACCGATATTCCGATCGCACAGGCCGACCAGAAGCTGAGCCCGATGCAGCGCGGCATCGTTCAGGGCGCAATCGCCAATTACCGGCGCAGCGGCTCCGGCATGCTTTATGTTCTGGTGCCTTCAGGCGCGTCCAATCAGGCCGCAGCATACCGGCTGAGCACAGAGGTAGCGGCAACGCTGCGGCGCAGCGGCATCAAGGCAAACAATATCGCCATCGAAAACTATCCGGTCGAAAGCCCGGATGCGGCAGCCCCGATCCGCATCAGCTATTACGCGATAACGGCCGGCACGACGCCGTGCGGCCGCTGGCCGGATGACCTCGCCAGCACCCCTGAAAACAAGCATTACGCCAATTTTGGCTGCGCCTCGCAGAACAATCTGGCCGCGCAGGTCGCCAACCCGGCCGATCTTCTTGGGCCGCGCACCATGACGCCTATCGATTCGGATCGCGCGACGGCACGACTCAACGGCAATCAGGGCTATGTGAAAATGTCGCCTGCACAGACGCAAAACTGGCGCGAACCCCGCAGCCAGCAGGCCGAGTATTAAGAGGGCGCCATGAGCAACTTCGCGTTCGAACCGGAGGACGAAGCACCGGAAACAGGCCGTGCGCCGATCATGCTTGAAAATGTGCGCCCTATTCCGCGCATTTCCATCCAGGCTTTCTGCGTGAACGAAAGCGTCGCGATTCCGATCGAGCGCGCAGGCGGCGACCGGCGCATGGCAAAGACCCATCTGAAAGTCATGATGGGCGGCGTTGCGGCTGCAATCGAATTCTATCAGACCGCCTCCACCCCCAACCTGATCATCGTCGAATCGGCGTCCGAACCCAATGTGCTGCTCGAAGAATTGCAGCAGCTGTCGGAAGTCTGCGATCCCGGCTCGAAGGTCATGGTCATCGGCCATTCCAACGAAGTCTGGCTCTATCGCGAATTGCTGCGGCGCGGCGTTTCGGAATATATCGTGGCGCCTGTGTCGCTCGCCGACATTCTGGCCATCGTCTCATCGATCTTTCTCGACCCGGGTGCGGAACCGCTTGGCCGCTCCATCGCCTTCATCGGCGCGAAAGGCGGCGTCGGCGCATCGACCATCGCCCATAATGTCGCCTGGTCGATCTCCAATATGTTCCGTCACGATGTCGTGCTGGCGGACATGGACCTGCCCTTCGGCACGGCAAATATCAACTTCGATCAGGACCCGACGCTCGGCATTGCCGATGCTGTCTTTTCACCGGAACGCATTGACGAGGTCTATCTCGACCGGCTGCTCGTCCAATATGGGGACCATCTGTCGATCCTCGCGGCACCTTCGAGCCTGGAGCGGACATTCGACTTCGCCGAAGACGCCTTTGCCGAACTGATCGACGTCGCCCAGCGCAGTTCTCCGCTGGTCGTGCTGGACGTAGCTCACGGCTGGAGCGGATGGACGCGGACCACCCTGATGCGCGTCGATGAAGTGGTGATCGTCGCAACGCCCGATCTTGCCAATCTTCGCAACACGAAAAACCTCCTCGACACGCTGGCGCAGCTGCGCCCCAATGATGTGAAGCCGCATCTCGTCCTCAACCAGATGGGCATTCCGAAGCGGCCGGAAATCGCAATCGCCGATTTTGCGGAACCGCTCGGCATCGATCCCATCGCCACCATCGACTTCGATCCGCAACTTTTCGGCAATGCCGCCAATAATGGCCGAATGATCGCGGAGACCAATCCGGAAAGCCCGGTTGCCGAAGCCATCAGCCACATTGCGCATGTCGTGACCGGCAGGGCCGATGTGCAACCGCGCAAGAAGAGCGGCATATCGAGCCTGTTGGGCAAGTTTGCACGCAAGACCAAGTAACGGCAGGGAATCATGTTCGGCAGAAGAGGCAACGATACGGGAAACAGGCCGGAAAGCGGAACGCGACCGCCCGCGCCCAAACCTGCCGCGCCAGCCGCCATGCCCGCACCGGCCCAACCGGTCATGCAGCCATCCCGCACGCAGGCGGCCCATCCGGGCACGCTCGCGAAAACATCCGGGCCGACGGGCTCGCATCAGCCCGGCACGCATCAATCCAGCGGTCATGGCCGCGAAAAGACCGAGAGCTATTACGACACCAAATCGCAGGTCTTCTCGGCGCTGATCGATACGATCGACCTGTCGCAATTGTCCCGCATGGCGCCCGATGCCGCGCGCGAGGAAATCCGCGACATCGTCAATGACATCATCTCCATCAAGAACTTCGTCATGTCGATTGCCGAGCAGGAGGAACTGCTCGATGACATCTGCAATGACGTGCTGGGCTATGGTCCGCTGGAGCCGCTTCTTTCCCGCGACGACATCGCCGATATCATGGTGAACGGCTCGCGCCGGACCTATATCGAAGTGGATGGCCTGCTGCAGGAAACCGGCATCCGTTTTCGCGACAACCAGCAGCTTCTCAACATCTGCCAGCGCATCGTGAGTCAGGTCGGACGCCGCGTGGACGAATCGAGCCCGATCTGCGACGCCCGCCTGCCCGACGGTTCGCGCGTCAACGTCATTGCTCCGCCGCTGTCGCTCGACGGTCCCACCCTGACCATCCGCAAATTCCGCAAGGACAAGCTGACGCTCGACCAGCTGGTGCGGTTCGGCGCGATATCGAATGCCGGGGCGGAACTGCTGCAGATCATCAGCCGGGTGCGCTGCAATGTCATCATTTCCGGCGGCACCGGTTCGGGCAAGACCACGCTTCTGAACTGCCTGACACGCTATATCGACACGCACGAACGCATCATCACCTGCGAAGACTCGGCAGAACTGCAACTGCAGCAGCCACATGTGGTGCGTCTGGAAACCCGCCCGCCCAATCTGGAAGGCGAAGGCGAAGTCACCATGCGCGACCTTGTGAAGAACTGCCTGCGCATGCGGCCCGAACGCATCATCGTGGGCGAAGTGCGCGGACCCGAGGTATTCGATCTCCTGCAGGCCATGAATACGGGCCACGATGGTTCGATGGGCACGATACACGCCAACAGCCCGCGTGAATGCCTCAACCGCATGGAAGCCATGATCGCCATGGGCGGCTATGTGCTGCCGCAAAAGACCGTGCGCGAGATCATCGTCGGTTCGGTCGATATCATCATCCAGGCCGCACGCCTGCGCGACGGTTCCCGCCGCATCACCCACATTACGGAAGTGGTTGGGCTGGAAGGTGACGTCATCACGACCCAGGATCTCGTTCTCTACGATATCAAGGGGGAGGACGCTTCGGGACGCATTCTCGGCAGCCATAGCTCGACAGGCATCGGACGCCCCGCCTTCTGGGAGCGCGCCCGCTACTATAATGAGGATAGCCGTCTTGCCTCGGTGCTAGACGGCATGGAAAGGGCCAGTGCATGACAGGGTCCGCCAGCATTGTGATGTTCGTGGTGCTTGCCGTCATCGCCTGCGCGGCTTTGTTCTATGCGCTCTTTTATGAAAAGCTCGGCAAGAAGGATCATGCGGCGCGCCGCTTCGAAACCGTGCGCAACAGCGGTTCGGAACGGGCGATAACGCGCAGCGAACGCGACAGAAATGCCGACATCCAGAAGCGCCGCAAGCAGCTGCAGGACAATATCAAGGATCTGGAAGCCCGGCAAAAGCAGCGCGAGAAGAACCAGAAATATCCGCCCCTGCGCATTCTTCTGACCCAGGCGGGGCTCACGCTCACCTTGCAGAAATTCTATCTTTATTCCGGTGCGGCTGCGTTTTTCGCCACATTCGTCGCACTGCTCTTCGGTGCGCCGCTGCTTTTCCTGCCGGGTATAGCGATTGCCGGTTTCTTCGGCCTGCCGCGCTGGTTCGTGCTGCACAGGCGCAAGCAGCGACTGAAGAAGTTCCTCGAGGAATTTCCCAATGCGCTGGATGTCATCGTGCGCGCGACCCGCGCCGGGCTCCCGCTCAATGACGGCTTGCGGCTCATTGCGAGCGAGGCGGTCGAACCGGTCAAAAGCGAGTTCAAGAAGGTCGTTGAGGCGCAGCAGATCGGGCTTTCCATCCCCGAGGCGGTCGGCAAGATGCCCGATTCCATGCCCTGCCCCGAAACCAATTTCTTCGCCATCGTCATCCAGATACAGGCACAGGCGGGCGGCAATCTTTCCGAGGCGCTCAACAATCTTTCAAAGGTTCTGCGCGACCGGAAGAAGATGAAGGCCAAGGTCAATGCACTTTCCATGGAAGCCAAGGCTTCGGCTGCAATTATCGGCGCCTTGCCCTTCATCGTCATGGTTCTCGTCTACCTGACAAGCCCGCTCTATATGACGCTGCTTTTCACGTCTTCGACCGGCCATATGCTTCTGGGCATTGCAGCCGTGCTGATGCTGACAGGTATCTTCATCATGAAGAACATGATCAACTTCGATATGTGAGGCACCGGATATGTTTTCTCTCCTCACACAGAAATTGTCCGATCCCCAGTTTCTGATCGGCGCGCTGATCATGGTCGCGGTCTTTGCTACCGTGGTGACCATTCTCCTGCCGGTACTGAGCGGCAGCGCGCTCAAATCGCGCATGAAATCGGTCGCCACCGAACGCGAAGCCATTCGCTCACGCGAGCGGGCCCGTCTGGCAGCCGAAAGCGACCGTCGCGGCAGCCTGCGTCATCAGCAGAAGCCCGGCATCCGGGAATTCGTCGAAAAGCTTGATCTCAAACGGGCTCTGGCCGACGAAAAGACGGTCGCTTCGCTCCGGCAGGCTGGCTTCCGAGGGCAAAACCCGCTTAACATCTTCCTATTCCTGCGTTTCGTGCTGCCGTTCGGGGCAATGGCCATTGCCGCCATCTACATTTTCGTGCTCGGGGTGCTTGCCGACCAGACGTTCTTCGTTCGCCTTCTCGTCTGCATTTTTGCAGGCTATGCCGGCTTTTACGCGCCCAACCTCTACGTCTCGAATCGAGCAACCAAACGCAAGCAATCCATCCGGCGGGCCTGGCCGGATGCACTCGACCTGATGCTGATCTGCGTTGAATCGGGCATGTCCACCGAAGCTGCCTTTCGCCGGGTGGCTGACGAAATCGGCATCCAGTCCGTCGAGCTTGCCGAAGAACTGATGCTGACCAATGCCGAGCTTTCCTTCCTGCCGGAACGTCGTCAGGCCTATGAAAATCTCGCCAATCGCACCGGTCTGGAACCGGTGAAATCGGTCACGCAGGCGCTGATTCAGGCCGAGCGTTACGGCACGCCGGTCGCGCAGGCGCTGCGCACGCTTTCTCATGAAAGCCGCGACCTGCGTCTGCTGGAAGCGGAAAAGAAGGCTGCGGCCCTGCCGCCGAAACTTACCGTTCCGATGATTGTTTTCTTCCTGCCGGTGCTCTTTATCGTCATCCTAGGGCCGGCCTTCATCCAGATATCGGCGCAGGGCGGACTGTTCGGCGGGAACTGATAGGAGGGTTCAGCCCTTCGGCTTGTCCTTGAGCATGTTCCAGGAGTTCTGCTGCGCGAGCATTGACCGGAGATAATCCGTATTGGCCTTTGCCTGTTGCGGAGAAATCTCTTGCGCGGCAATTGCCTCGGCTTCCTGAAAACGTCCTTGCAGACCGACCGACAGGGCGAGGTTCTGGCGCACGCGGCTATCGGCACCGGGCGCGGCTGCGGCCTGTTTGAAATAGGTTTCTGCCGTCCGGGCATCACCGGCCAGAAGATAGGACATCCCCATATTGGAGATGATCGACGGTTCATTCGGCTGGAGCTGCAGCGCCTTCTGATAAGTCGCGCGGGCTTCCTCCTTCCTGCCCATCTGGTCGAGGATGGCGCCCTCCGCGGAAACCAGCTTCCAGTCGGGATAGGCCGGGTTCTGCGCTCGGCGAATGGCGTCGAGCGCTCCGTCAAACTGGCCCGCACCCGCAAGCGCCTTGCCATAGGCCGCAAGAACAGCCTGATCCTTCGGGTAGACGATGGCGAGCGCCCGCATGACCGCCAGCGCCTGATCGTTGCGGCCAAGGCGGCCCAGCACATTGGCATAGTTGAGCGCGGTCTGGCGGTCCTTCGGATTGCGTTCATATTGCGCGCCAAGCCGCCCGGCCATTGCGGCAAGCTGCGCGTCGTTCATGTGATCGAAAGTCGCGACCGTTGCCGCGCGGCGCACCGAGCCTGTCGTCGTCCGGTCAACCGATGTGCAGCCGGAAAGAACCAATGCTGAAAGAATGCAGGCGAAACCGAGACGTGTTGCGATAGCGTCTTTTCGAGCGATGTTCAGCATCCCGCCTCTCCTGCCGAAGCGTGTCGTGACCCGACATGCTTCAGTCTCTCGTTTCATGCATGTCTCATCCCGAAACCGGTTCGGGGTTCGGAGACATGATCAAGGCCGGACGATGCGCCCATGCCCCCTCAAGCCCAATTCCTGTTAAATCAATAATCTGTTAACCCTAATGATTGGTTAACAAGGCGATTGCGGTTTTGGTTTCCGCGCGGCAATAATCGCGCTATCTGTTTGTTTTGGCGCGCACCTTGTCCGGAAACTGTTTCACACTTTTCGGTATGCGCCATCTGCTTGTTTTTATGAACTTCCGACAAAATCCCAGCGCTTTTGCCGGACATCGCTTACTGGCCAGAAAGAGCATCATGTCTGTCGAACTTCTTTCCCGAAAATCCGAACAAAGCCGCCCTATCTGGTTTACGCCGAAGGGCGGTCTGGAAACTTCCGGCCTTCCCGCCGCAGCAGTTGCATGGGCCAAGGCCAATGGCTTTGAGGGCGAAGCCGGACGTGTGCTCGCCCTCCCCGGCGCGGGCGGATCGGTATCGGGTGCGCTGTTTGGGACCGGCGACGAGGAAAAGACCGGCCAGTCGCAGCTTCTGGCCGGAAAGCTCGCGCGCAGCCTCCCTGAAGGCGACTGGCATATCGACGGCACGGTGGACGATGCAGCGCTTGCGGTTCTGGGCTTCCTGATGGGCGGCTATGATTTCACGCGTTATCGCAAGGCCATTGGCAAGGCGATCCGGCTGGCCTTGCCGGACGGCCTGGACGAAGCCGAACTCCGCCGCATCGCCGGCGCGGTGACGCTGGTGCGCGACCTTATCAACACGCCGACCAATGACATGGGGCCGGATGCCCTCGAAAACGCCGCCCGTGAACTGGCGAAAAAATACACGGCCGACATTGCCGTCACGGAAGGCGATGCGCTTCTGGAAAAGAATTTTCCGATGATCCATGCGGTTGGTCGCGCTGGCGCCATTGCGCCGCGCCTGATCGATCTTGGCTGGGGCAAGGTGGGCGACCCGAAAATCACGCTGGTCGGCAAGGGCGTCTGCTTCGATACCGGCGGTCTCGACATCAAACCGGCAAGCGGCATGCTCCTGATGAAAAAGGACATGGGCGGAGCCGCCAATGTGCTGGGTCTCGCCTCCATGGTCATGGATGCGCAATTGCCGGTGCGGCTGCGGGTGCTCATCCCGGCCGTGGAGAACTCGATCGCCGGCAATGCCTTCCGACCGGGCGACGTTCTGCAAAGCCGAAAAGGACTGACCGTCGAAATCGGTAATACCGACGCGGAAGGCCGACTGGTCCTTGCTGATGCCCTGACGCTGGCCGACGAGGAAGAGCCTGAACTCGTGATCGACATGGCGACGCTGACGGGGGCTGCGCGTGTCGCGCTTGGTCCCGACCTGCCGCCATTCTATACGCATGATGACAGGCTTGCCGCTTCCATCGCCCAGTGCGCGGAAGCGACAGCGGACCCGCTATGGCGCATGCCGCTCTGGAAGCCCTATGCGCAAAAACTTTCCTCGCGGATCGCCGACATCAACAATGTTACTACCGACGGGTTCGCTGGATCGGTGACGGCAGCGCTTTTCCTCAGCAAATTTGTCGAAAAGGCTCGAAGCTGGGCCCATTTCGACATTTTCGGCTGGGTGCCGGTTGAAAAGCCCGCCTCTCCGGTCGGCGGCGAAGCGCAGGCAATACGCGCTCTTTACCAGCTTTTGAAGGAACGCTATCCGGCGCGCTGAATCCGCTTGCCTGAAACGCCGAAAGCAGATTGAATAAAACGGTTCCGAAACAATCCCCGTTTGGGTGGGACCGGATGCCAATTGAGCTGAAGCCGTTGCAGGCGCTGACATTGCTGAGAACCCTGTCGCTGGAACAGGTGCGTGATGAGATGCCCGATCTCACCACGCGGCAGACAGCCATTCTCCTGACCATCTATCTGGAGCCCCCGCCGCATACAGTGCGGGGACTTGCAGCGAAACTGAACGTCACCAAGCCGGTTATCACCCGCGCGCTCGACACGATGGGCGCGCTTGAGTTCGTCTCCCGGCATCGTGATGAAAAAGACCGGCGAAATGTGCTAGTAAAGAGGACAGTCGCCGGTGCACTTTATGTTGAAAAACTGGGCGATCTGGTGATCGCCAAAGCCAGGGAGTTACCACTTTGACCATGCTCGACCGCCGTCTCAACGCCTACCGTCCCGACCTCGCCGATGAAAGGCTGACCGGTCAGGTGGAAGCTGCGCGTTTTGCCGCCGGAACGCCGATGCAGGTTTCCGCCCCGGTTGTCGATCTGCGGGGCGAACCGCGCATGGACAGCGGGCCGCAGACCCAGATGATCTTTGGCGATTCCGTCCGCGTCTTCGAGGAAATGGACGGCTGGTCGTGGGTGCAGGCCGAACGCGACGGTTATACCGGTTACGTCTCCTCTGCCGCGCTGGAACGTCCGGCAGGCGAGGCCACGCATATGGTGGTGGTGCCGCGCACCTTTGTTTATCCCGGCTCCGATCTCCGTTTCCCGCACACCAAGGCGCTGTCGCTCGGTTCACGCCTGCGCATCGTCGGGGCTGCCGAGACGCGCGGCACGAAATATGCGCTGCTGGAAAGCGGCGAGGCACTGATTGCAAGCCATCTTGCCCCGGTGAGCGAACATGCGGCGGATTATGTGACCGTTGCCGAAACGCTCCTCCACACGCCCTATCTGTGGGGCGGCACGTCGGGTTTCGGCATCGATTGTTCCGGTCTCGTGCAGCTCTGCATGTGGGTGGCGAGCAGAAAGGTTCTGCGCGATTCCGACATGCAGCAGGATGCGCTCGGTGAAATCGTCGAGCCCGATGCGACCTATTCAAATCTGCAGCGCGGCGATCTCGTCTTCTGGAAGGGCCATGTCGCCATCTGCGCATCGCCCGATATGCTGATCCATGCGAGCGGCCATACGATGACGGTTACGCTGGAACCGCTGCAGGATGCGATCAAGCGCATCGCCTATCTCTACGATCTGCCGACGCTTATCCGCAGACCCTGAAAACAAGACAGGGAATTCATGAAGGGGAAGACGACATCGACGATAGCCGCCTTGCTGATCGGCCTTGTCTTGGCTTTTCCTTCCCCCGTTTCGACTGAGAAGGTTGCGCGTATGGCCATTCCCGCCTCGCCTCCCACCTTTGCCGAGGTCAACGGCATCGAAATGTATTACCGGATCGTCGGCAAGGGTTCGCCAATCCTGCTCATACCCGGCGGTCTGTCCGACCAGCACGTGTGGGATGCCCAACTGCCGATTCTCGCGCGTCATCACATGGTGATCGTTGCCGACAGTCGCGGACAGGGGCGTTCCACCCGCACCAAAGATCCCATCACCTACGGGTTGATGGCCGACGATTATGTGGCGCTGCTCGACTTTCTCCGCATCGACAGGGTTGATCTCGTCGGCTGGAGCGATGGGGGCATCATCGGTCTCGATATCGCCATGCGCTATCCCGAACGGCTGAAAAGCCTGTTCGCGCAGGCGGCGAACGTGACGCCTGATGGCAATACCGGCTATGCCGAAGCCCGCGCAGAGGGAAAGCCGATACCGGAACTGCGCCACTATGAGAGCATCGACAGGGAAATCCATGCGCTGTGGGCAAACGAGCCGAACTATACCGGCGAGGAACTCTCGGACATTCGCGTGCGCACGGCGATTGTGATCGGCGACCATGACACGGCCATCTCGCGCGAACATACGGAATTCATCGCCAGCCAGATACCGGGCGCGCAACTGATTATCCTGCCCGATGCCGGACATGGGGTGCCGGTCGAAAATCCGCGCCTTTATGCGCATACGGTGCTGCGCTTCATTGACGGCAAGAACGCCGACCAAATGAAGACCGCGAGCCGGAAAAGCTAAAACTAAACCCGGTTCGGCAATACGCGGTCGGGCGGGCGATGCCCGTCGACAAAAGCCTTGATATTGATGATGACCTTGTCGCCCATATCGATGCGCCCCTCCATGGTGGCCGAGCCCATATGCGGCAGCAGGACGACCTTGCCTTTTTCCGCAAGGGCCAGCAAACGCGGATTGACCGCAGGTTCGTTCTCGAACACGTCCAGACCGGCGCCGGCCAGCTTGCCCTGCTCGATCAGGTCGATCAGCGCATTCTCATCGATGATCTGGCCGCGCGCCGTGTTGACCATATAGGCGGTCGGCTGCATCAGCGCGATGCGACGTGCAGAGAGCAGATGGAAGGTGGCAGGCGTGGACGGGCAGTTGACCGAGATGATGTCCATCCGGGCCAGCATCTGGTCGAGACTATCCCAATAGGTCGCCTCCAGTTCCTCCTCCACCTGCGGATTGACGCGCTTGCGGTTGTGATAGTGAATGGAAAGCCCGAACGCCTTGGCGCGGCGGGCGACGGCCGTGCCGATGCGCCCCATGCCGACAATGCCGAGGCGCTTGCCCCAGATGCGCCGTCCGAGCATCCAGGTCGGCGACCAGCCCGGCCACTGCCCGTGGCGCTCACCGAGCACATTGGCGCCTTCCACCAGACGTCTTGGCACCGAGAGCAGAAGCGCCAGGGTCATGTCCGCGGTGTCCTCGGTGAGGACATTCGGCGTATTGGTGACGGTTATGCCCCGCTTTGCGGCAGCGGTGACGTCGATATTGTCCACGCCGTTGCCGAAATTCGCGATCAGCTTGAGATTGGGGCCAGCCTGTTCGATTGCCGCGGCGTCGACGACATCCGTGATGCAGGGCACCAGAACGTCCGCCTCTTTCATCGCAGCGATGATTTCCGGCTGATTCATGCGGTGGTCGTCTATATTCAGACGCGCATCAAACAGTTCCCGCATCCGGGTTTCCACTGGGTCCGGCAATTTTCGCGTAAGAACGACCAGCGGCTTCTTCTTGTTCGACATCTCCACCCCATCGTTGAGCAAAGCCCTTGGAACGGCCTGTATTGTAACCAACCGACAGGGCGCGCTCCAAGAAATTTCCTGCACATTTCCAAGGGAAACCTACTCCCACATTTCCCGAAAATGCGTTAACCGAAGCTTCATGTTGAGACCTCCTTAACCAAGGCGGTGCAATATGGGATATTGCTTCGGCTGAACATCTCTATCAAGGCGAAGCGGCAAAGACAAAGAAAAACCGGAAACTTCAGGCGCCTCCTGGAAAACCTGCAATGGCTTTCCGAAGACAGGCGTTAAAAATCAAACAACTTGGTCGGATATCGATCTGTAACGCACAGATGGATGCACGATCTGAAAACAGGACGGCACCGTCGCCTCGCAGCCCCCGTAAACTGCCGAAGCCGCTACCGTTCTGTCGTGACAGGACGGCGAGAGGTCGCAGTTTGTACAGAGTACTTTCGCAACGCTTCATGATGGCCACGCTTGGCTTTCTGGCATTTTTTCTCTTTCTGGCGCCGCTTGGCGCCTCCCAAAACCATGGCGCACAGGCTGCGGAGCCCGCCGGCACCTCCGTGGGCGCCAGCGGGCTCCCCGTACCGCGTTTCGTCAGCCTTAAACCGGCCCGCGTCAATCTGCGCGTCGGACCGGGGCGTGACTATGCGGTTTCATGGCTTTTCATGAAGGCTGGATTGCCGGTCGAAATCATCCAGGAATACGATAACTGGCGCCGTATCCGCGATGCGGACGGCACGGAAGGCTGGGTTTACCAGTCGCTGCTCTCCGGCAAGCGAACCGCCATCACCGCTCCGTGGCTCAAGAACAATCAGGGTTCGATGATCAATATGCGCCGCGATGCCAGCGAGACATCGAGGCTTGCCGCCGAGATCGAGCCGGGCGTGGTCGGGACCGTGCGCGAGTGCACCGGTCAATGGTGCCGCCTGGACATGGGCGGGGTTCGTGGGTGGATAAAGCAATCGGACCTGTGGGGCGTTTATCCTGGCGAGGTTTTCGACTGACCCCTCTCCTGCGGAACTGACCGAGTTGGACTTCGCGCGGCGGGGCGAAAACCGCCCCGCTTCACAGCGCACAGGCGGGGCGAAAACCGCCCCGCTTAACAACGCAAATGTCACCAGGCCGGGATCACCGACCCCTTGAACGTCGTGGCAATGAATTCCTTCACTTCGTCGCTGTGATAGGAGGAAATCAATGTTTTCACCCAGTCGGCATCCTTGTCTGCGGTACGAACGACAAGGATATTGATGTAGGGCGCCTTCTCGCCTTCCCGCACCAGCGGATCGGTTGCCGGATTGAGGCCTGCTTCCATGGCATAGTTGGTGTTGATGACGGCGGCATCGACATCTTCCATCGAACGCGGAAGCTGCGCGGCATCGAGCTCAACGAATTTAAGGTTCTTCGGGTTCTCGACGATATCGAGAGCGCTGACCTTCAGCCCCTTGGACGGATCGAGCTTGATGATCCCGTTTTCGGCAAGCACGAGCAAAGCGCGCCCGCCATTGGTCGGATCATTGGGGATCGCAATCGTCGCGCCGTCGGCGAGCTCCGATTCATTCCCAATCGAAAAAAGACGCCGTTACTGGCCCTTGCGGCGCAGGCGAACGATGATATCGACATTGACGATTTCCATACCGTCCGGCGCGTCGGGCATATTGGCAACCGTAGGCTGGCCTTTTTCACCGTGTGGAATATCGAACACGACATTTTCCCCTTCGAGGAAGAAATGCTGGTGATCCGAGATATTCGTATCGAAATAGGTCTTCGAGCCCTCGACTGCGATAATGCGCAGCATACCGGCTTCCGTGAACTGGTGCAGCGTGTTGTAAACCGTTGCCAGCGACACCGGCACGTCGGCCATGACGGCCTCTTCGTGCAGGTCTTCCGCAGACAGATGGCGATCGCCCTGCGCGAAGATCAGGCTCGCAAGCGCAACGCGCTGGCGCGTCGGACGCAGGCCCGCGCGGCGGAGCTGCTCTTCCATCGAGACCGTCGAGTGGGTATGTGAAGACTGCATATTCACCGTTGGTACCGTCACAAGCTTGTTGCAAAATCATCAATCGTCAAACGGGCTGTTGCCCATTGCATACTGACATTGATATATGCCGTTGCGAAATAACTATCAATAGCCTTGGGAAATGCGCGGTTTTTCGGATAAACCCCGGATTAATCCAATGCATGATTTTACTGCCGGAAACAGTCTGTGGTAGGGATGTTCCGGTGAAACCATACAATCGGGCCGGATTGCCGGTCGATACAGAATGAACCTCAAGGGAGGCGTAATGGCAGAACAGAAATCAAGCTACGGGTATGAAGAACTCCTGGCCTGCGCGCGCGGCGAGATGTTCGGCCCCGGCAATGCTCAGCTTCCCCTGCCTCCGATGCTGATGGTCCATCGCATCACAGATATTTCCGAAACCGGCGGCGAGTTCGACAAGGGCTATATCCGCGCCGAATATGACGTGCGCCCCGACGACTGGTATTTCCCATGTCATTTCATGGGCAATCCGATCATGCCGGGCTGCCTAGGCCTCGACGGCATGTGGCAGTTGACCGGCTTCTTCCTTGGCTGGCTGGGCGAGCCGGGCCGCGGCATGGCCCTCTCCACCGGTGAAGTCAAGTTCAAGGGCATGGTGCGCCCACATACCAAGCTTCTTGAATATGGCATTGATTTCAAGCGCGTCATGCGCGGCCGCCTCGTGCTCGGCACGGCTGACGGCTGGCTGAAAGCCGATGGCGAAACCATCTACCGGGCAACCGACCTGCGCGTCGGCCTGTCGAAGGACAGCGAGAGCCAGTAAGGCGCCCCAATCATCATCATTCACGAGCGCGACTGCAAAAAAGTGAACAGTTTTCATGCGGCCGCGCTCAAAACATGCGAAGATCGCACCTATGTAACCGCGAACAGGCGGCAGTCCGCATGACGGCACGTCGCTCACGGATCAGGTGTAAAGGAGAACGCGATGCGGCGTGTGGTCGTAACGGGTATGGGGATCGTATCCTCGATTGGTAACAACACCGAAGAAGTCACGGCTTCGCTGCGTGAAGCGAAGTCCGGTATCTCCCGCGCTGAGGAATATGCCGAACTCGGCTTCCGCTGCCAGGTGCACGGTGCCCCGAATATCGACGTCGAAGCGCTCGTCGACCGGCGCGCGATGCGCTTCCATGGCCGCGGCACGGCCTGGAACCACATTGCCATGGATCAGGCGATTGCCGATGCGGGGCTTTCCGAAGAGGAAGTTTCCAACGACCGCACCGGCATCATCATGGGTTCCGGCGGCCCCTCGACACGCACCATTGTCGATTCTGCCGACATCACCCGCGAAAAGGGCCCCAAGCGCGTCGGTCCGTTTGCCGTGCCGAAAGCCATGAGCTCGACGGCTTCGGCAACGCTTGCGACCTTCTTCAAGATCAAGGGCATCAACTACTCGATCTCCTCGGCCTGCGCGACGTCGAACCATTGCATCGGCAATGCGTTCGAGATGATCCAGTATGGCAAGCAGGACCGCATGTTCGCGGGCGGCTGCGAAGACCTCGACTGGACGCTTTCGGTCCTGTTCGACGCCATGGGCGCCATGTCTTCCAAATATAACGACACGCCGTCGACCGCATCGCGCGCCTATGACAAGAACCGCGACGGCTTCGTGATCGCAGGCGGCGCCGGTGTTCTGGTGCTGGAAGACCTGGAAACCGCTCTGGCTCGCGGCGCCAAGATCTATGGCGAAATCGTCGGTTATGGCGCAACATCCGACGGCTACGACATGGTCGCTCCGTCTGGTGAAGGCGCGATCCGCTGCATGAAGATGGCGCTTTCGACCGTCAAGACCAAGATCGACTATATCAACCCGCACGCAACCTCGACCCCTGCCGGCGACGCACCGGAAATCGAAGCGATCCGCCAGGTCTTTGGTTCGGGCGATGCATGCCCGCCAATTGCCGCAACCAAATCGCTGACCGGCCACTCGCTGGGTGCCACAGGCGTGCAGGAAGCGATCTATTCGCTCCTGATGATGCAGAACAATTTCATTTGCGAAAGCGCACATATCGAAGAACTGGACCCTGCCTTCGCGGACATGCCTATCGTTCGCAAGCGCATTGACAACGCTCAGCTCAACACCGTGCTCTCCAATTCCTTCGGATTTGGCGGCACCAATGCAACGCTGGTTTTCCAGCGTTACCAGGGCTGAGGGAGAGGGAAAATATGGAAGGTCTGATGAAAGGCAAACGCGGCCTCATCATGGGGGTCGCGAATAATCACTCACTCGCCTGGGGAATTTCAAAACAACTCGCAGCACAGGGTGCAGAACTCGCCTTCACCTATCAGGGCGATGCGCTGGGCAAGCGCGTGAAGCCGCTTGCCGAACAGGTCGGTTCGGATTTCGTGCTGCCTTGCGATGTTGAAGATATAGCATCGGTCGATGCGGTCTTTGCCGAAATCGAAAAGAAGTGGGGCAAGCTCGATTTCATCGTTCACGCTATCGGCTTTTCCGACAAGAACGAATTGAAGGGTCGCTACGCAGACGTCACCACGCGCGAAAACTTCAGCCGCACCATGGTGATTTCCGCCTACTCCTTCACGGAAATGGCACAACGCGCCGAAAAGCTCATGAAGGACGGCGGCTCGATCCTCACGCTGACCTATGGCGGATCGACCCGTACCATCCCGAACTACAACGTCATGGGCGTTGCCAAGGCGGCACTTGAAGCCATGGTTCGTTATCTTGCCGCCGATTACGGCCCGCAGGGCATCCGCGTCAACGCGATTTCGGCTGGCCCGGTGCGTACCCTGGCCGGTGCCGGCATCGGCGATGCACGCGCGATCTTCAGCTATCAGCGCCGTAACTCTCCGCTGCGCCGCACCGTCGATATCGATGATGTTGGCAAATCGGCAGTCTATCTGCTGTCCGATCTTTCGAGCGGCGTTACCGGCGAAATCCACTATGTGGATTCCGGCTACAACATCGTCTCCATGCCCACGCTGGAAGAGCTGAAAAGCTCCGACGCCGAACGCGGCGAGTAAGCCCGTTTCACTAAAATAAAAAACCCGGCAGAAATGCCGGGTTTTTTGTTTTATTTCTTCGCATCGAAGATTTTAAAACCGTTTGCCTCCTCAAGAAGGGTCACATTCTTGAACAGCCCCTTGAGCGTCGTCTCATAGGGCAGTTGACGATTTGCGACCATCAGCAGACGCCCGCCGGTTTTCAACCGGGAAGCTGCCGCGGCAATGAATGCCTGTCCAAGCGACACATCCGTCACCCGCCCCTCGTGGAAAGGCGGGTTCATGACCACGGTGTCATAGATGCCCGTCAGTTTCTCGCTCGTCACATCGAACCAGTTGAAGCTGATCGGCACCGATGAGCCTAGCCGTTCCAGATTGCCGCGTGCGGCTTCCAGCGCCTCAAAATCAGCCTCATAAAGGTCTATTGCCTTGATGCGATCAGCAAACTTCAGGCATTGCGCAGCCAGATAGCCCCAGCCAGCGCCCAGATCGGCGACATTGCCGAAAACGATCTTTTCCATATGCGGCACGAGCAAGGCCGAGCCCTTGTCGATGACGCCGTGCGAGAACATGCCGGGTTCGGTCTGGAACATGTCGTCGATATTGGCGGCAAGCGGCTTCAGGGCGGCGATGAAATCGTCGGTAAGGTCGGCAGGCCTCCTGAGCCAGAACACCACGGCATGGTTCTTCGACATGCGGTCGCTGATTTCGGCAATATTGCCGACCCATTTGCGAAAACTGTCGATGCCGAGCTTCTTGTCGCCCGATACGGCGATCCAGCCGCCCGGCTCAACACGCGCCAGAAGCTCCGCAAACCACGCCTCGTTGCGTCCGCGATGTTTTCCGAGCAACAGTAGCCCACCGGCGAAACGGCGCTCCTCGTCCATTCTGGCGCCTAATCTGGGTACTGCCTTGAAACCTTCCTTTTCCAAGGCCAGCCAGTCGGGGCGCCAGGGTTGCAGGAAAGTGAGCGCCTGTTTCCATTCATCTTCAAGGCGCCGATCCGCAGAAAGACCGCAGCCAAGAAAGGACTGGCCTTCTGCAGGCATATCCAGAATGCCCTGATCGAAGGGGAGAAAGAGAGTTTGTTGTGCCGGTGTAATCATGGGCATCATCCATGGTCTTGAAATGAATCCCATGCAACAAAAAAGCGCGCCTCGCGGCGCGCTTTCCGATTTCACAGAAGATGCGACGCTTATTCAGCGTCGGCTTCTTCCTTCTTCTTTTCCTGGGCAATTTCCTTGCCGGTTTCCTGATCGACAACCTTCATCGACAGGCGAACCTTGCCGCGCTCGTCAAAGCCCATGAGCTTGACCCAGACCTTCTGGCCTTCCTTGACCACATCGGTGGTCTTGGCAACGCGGTCGGAAGCCAGCTGCGAAATGTGAACCAGACCGTCACGCGGGCCGAAGAAGTTCACGAAAGCGCCGAAGTCAGCGGTCTTGACAACCGTGCCTTCGTAGATTTCGCCGACTTCCGGTTCGGCAACGATCGAATGAATCCACTTCTTGGCGGCTTCGATTTCCTTGCCGTTCGATGAAGCGATCTTCACCGTGCCGTCGTCTTCGATGTTGATCTTGGCGCCGGTCTTTTCCACGATTTCGCGGATGACCTTGCCGCCAGAACCGATAACATCGCGGATCTTGTCGGTCGGGATGTTCATCACTTCGATGCGCGGAGCAAATTCGCCGAGCTCTTCACGCGAGGTCGACAGAGCCTTGGCCATTTCGCCGAGGATGTGAACGCGACCGCCCTTGGCCTGTTCCAGAGCGACCTTCATGATCTCTTCGGTGATACCGTCGATCTTGATGTCCATCTGCAGCGAGGTGATGCCGTTTTCCGTACCGGCAACCTTGAAGTCCATGTCGCCGAGGTGATCTTCGTCACCCAGAATGTCGGACAGAACGGCGAAGCGTTCGCCTTCCTTGATCAGGCCCATGGCGATACCGGCAACGGGACGTGCAAGCGGAACGCCTGCATCCATGAGAGCCAGCGACGTGCCGCAAACAGTTGCCATCGATGACGAGCCGTTCGATTCCGTGATCTCGGAAACGGCGCGGATCGTGTAAGGGAACTGTTCAGCGGAAGGCAGCATCGGATGGATTGCGCGCCAGGCAAGCTTGCCATGGCCGATTTCGCGACGACCCGGCGAACCCATGCGGCCGGTTTCACCAACCGAGTAAGGCGGGAAGTTGTAGTGCAGCATGAAAGGCTGCTTGTAGGTGCCGGTCAGGGCGTCGATCATCTGTTCGTCTTCGCCGGTGCCGAGTGTGGCAACAACGATAGCCTGAGTTTCACCGCGGGTGAACAGGGCCGAACCGTGGGTGCGCGGCAGAAGGCCGACTTCCGATACAATCGGACGAACGGTCTTCAGATCGCGGCCATCGATGCGGCTGCCGGTGTCGAGAATGTTCCAGCGAACGATCTTGGCCTGCAAATGCTTGAAAATGGTCGCGAACTGTTCCGGCGACATTTCGGTTTCTTCCACGCCTTCGGGGAAGAAATGTTCCTTCGCCTTTGCCTTGGCGGCATCGACGGCGGCATAACGGGCCTGCTTTTCGGTGATCTTGTAAGCGTCGCGCAGATCGTTTTCGACAACGGCCAGCATCTTGGCTTCGAGAGCCGACAGGTCTTCCGGCTGGAAGTCGCGCGGTTCCTTGGCGGCAACTTCAGCGAGCTTGATGATCGCATCGATGACCGGCTGGAAGCCCTTCTGGCCGAAAACAACGGCGCCGAGCATGATTTCTTCGGAGAGTTCCTGTGCTTCGGATTCGACCATCAGCACGGCTTCCGACGTACCCGCGACGACCAGATCGAGCTTCGATTCCGGCATTTCGTCGATATTCGGGTTCAGAACATATTCGCCGTTGATGTAGCCGACGCGTGCGCCGCCAATCGGGCCCATGAAAGGCACGCCCGAAATGGTGAGCGCTGCGGAAGCGGCAACCATCGAAAGGACGTCAGGATCGTTTTCCAGATCGTGCTGGACAACGGTGACGACAACCTGCGTGTCGTTCTTATAGCCATCGACGAAAAGCGGACGGATCGGACGGTCGATCAGGCGCGAAACCAGCGTTTCGTTTTCGCTCGGACGGCCTTCACGCTTGAAGTAGCCACCAGGAATCTTGCCGGCGGCATAGGTCTTTTCCTGATAGTTGACGGTCAGCGGGAAGAAATCCTGGCCTGGCTTCGGCTCCTTGGCAGAAACGACAGTCGCCAGAACGACGGTTTCGCCATAGGTTGCGAGAACGGCGCCGTCAGCCTGACGGGCGATCTTGCCGGTTTCGAGCGTGAGCGGACGACCGCCCCATTCGATTTCTACTTTATGGGTATTGAACATATCTTGTCCTCATGTGGTGATGCCGCGCAAAAGCGCCTGAAGGCATCGCCTCGGTTGGCGGACGGGCCACGGGCAAGACAACGGGAAGTTCGTAAGTGTCAGAACATTCATTTCCGAATACGCTCTGACACGAACTGCCTGCAATCCTGCCCCATGACTGGTCCAGGTCATGAGCCTTGTGGGCTCTTCATAGGCATGACGGAATGCACCCTGTGCGTCGTTTCATGCCAGCGGGCGTTCGCCCGATAGAGCGGATGCGCTCACATATGTTCGCGCTTCAACTCAATCTGTTGTTTCCAGGCATGTCTTCGTCCCAAAACCGGTTCCCGCTCTTGGGAGACATGCTCACAGTCGCATTTGATCGGTTCGCGGCTATCCGCATGACCAAATGCCGATAAATCAAACGGGCGACGTTTTGAGGCGTCGCCCGATTTCAACCTTAGCGGCGCAGGCCGAGACGGCCGATCAGCGCCTGATAACGCGCTTCGTCAATGCCCTTGACATAGTCGAGAAGGCGACGACGCTGCGAAACCAGCTTCAGGAGGCCGCGACGCGAATGATTGTCATTCTTGTGGCCCTTGAAGTGTTCGGTGAGGTTGGCGATACGCTCGGAAAGAACGGCAACCTGTACTTCAGGAGAACCGGTGTCGCCTTCCTTGGTGGCGTATTCCTTGATAAGTGCTTGCTTGCGCTCAGCAGTAATCGACATCGTAACACCCTTTCTAGATGAGAGGAAAACCAGACGCCCGGGCCGGGATGTCGTCCAGCGCGGGCCATTTACACGATCTGACATGCTGTTACGCATGATCGATGAGGGGCATATAGTGCAAAATTGGCAGGAATGCCAGTCTCAATTCAATTTGCCGCCTCACCGCCATCTTCCGACGAAACGTCAGCCGGTTGTGAAAACCCGCTTCGGCTTGAACTGTCCATGTTCGATATAGCCGATGGCGAGCAGTTTTCCGCGTGTGGTGACACAGGCTTCATCTGCCTCCAGAGGTGCATCGCGTCCGCGCAGGATCACCGGATTGCCGAGACGCACACGCTGCGCCTGATCGTCGGAAAGCGGCACCTGCGGCAGGCAGTCGAGGGCAGCACCCGTATCGATGACCAATGCGTCAATCGCCGAGAAATCCCGGCGTGGAGCCGGCTCCGCGATATTGCCGTCCTCATCCTTCGGCGGGAGCGGCGGCCATGCCTGTTCCAATTCTGCCAGCGTCACGGAATCCTCTTCCGTGAACGGGGCAACTTCGATGCGGCGCAGCTCCGAAATATGGCCGTAGCAGCCAAGGTCACGCCCCATGTCGCGCGCCAGCGAGCGCACATAGGTGCCCTTGGAGCATTCGACTTCGAACTCGGTGCAGTCGGCATCCGGAATGCCCACGATTTCCAGACGGTCGATCTCGACTTCGCGGGAAGGGATTTCGACCGTTTCGCCTTCACGGGCGAGGTCGTAGGCGCGCTCGCCGTCGATCTTGATAGCCGAGAACTGCGGCGGAACCTGTGAAATGACGCCAGTATAATTGGGCAGCAGTGCTTCGATATCCGCCCGCGACGGGCGCTTGTCCGATGTCTTGGTCGGCTGGCCTTCCAGATCGTCCGTGGAACGCTCCTCGCCCCAGGTCACGGTAAAACGGTAGATCTTGGTTCCATCCATGACATAAGGCACGGTCTTGGTCGCTTCGCCAAGCGCTATGGGCAGCATGCCGGAAGCAAGCGGATCGAGTGTACCGGCATGGCCGGCCTTTTCGGCATTGAACAGCCACTTGATCTTCGAGACCGCCTCGGTCGATCCCATCCCTTTCGGCTTGTCGAAAATAACCCAGCCGGATATCGGGCGACCTTTTTTCTTGCCCCGTCTTGCCATGCTTTACTCGTCTCCATTACCGGAAGCCTTGTCTGCCTCCCGGTCTTCTTCATCGTGATGCCCAAGGTCGCGGGCGACTTCCGGCGAGCGGAGCAGCGCATCGATCTTGGAAAAATTGTCAAAGCTGGTATCGGCCCGGAAGCGGAATTCGGGCATGTACTTCATCTGGCTGAGGCTGGGCGCCATGCGTCCGCGAATGAACTTTGCATTTGCAGCGAGCGCCTTGATAACGGCCTGCGTGTCGGCATCCCCGAGCGGGGTGATGAAGCAGGTCGCGATCTTGAGGTCGGGCGACATACGCACTTCCGAAACGGAAATCACCGTGCGGGCAATGAGATCGTCGCGGATCTCCCCGCGCTGCAGCACCTGCGCCAATGCGTGGCGCACCTGCTCGCCGACGCGGAGCTGGCGCTGGGAAAGGCCGCCCGAGCCTTTTGGATCTGGAGAACGTGCCATGGCTATATCCTCGATAAACAGCCGCCAATCGGCATCCAGCCGCGAAGGACTGTCCGACAACATGACTACAAATTGGCAGGCGTAATAATACGCAACTTACCACAATCCAGCCGGGAGTCAGACCCTCTGGACCGGATAATGAAAAGCCGGGCCGCCTTACGGCAGCCCGGCGAGACAGTAATCAGAGTGTGCGCGAAACGTGTTCGACGCGGAAGGCTTCGATGACGTCGCCTGCGCGAATGTCGTCGTAGTTCTCGAACGCCATGCCGCACTCCTGACCGGCCGGGACTTCCGACACTTCGTCCTTGAAGCGCTTGAGCGTCTTGAGCTTGCCTTCGTGGATAACCACGTTGTCGCGAATGAGGCGGACGCCTGCACCACGCTCGACCTTGCCTTCGGTGACACGGCAACCGGCAACCTTGCCGACCTTGGTGATGTTGAAGACTTCGAGAATCTCGGCATTGCCAAGGAAGGTTTCGCGGCGCTCCGGCGACAGAAGACCCGACATCGCTGCCTTAACGTCATCGATGAGATCATAGATGATGTTGTAGTAGCGGATTTCGATGCCCTGCTGATCGGCTGCGTCGCGTGCCTGCTTGTTGGCGCGGACGTTGAAGCCGATGATCGCGGCGTTGGAGGCTTCGGCCAGCGACACGTCGCTTTCCGTGATGCCGCCTGCGCCCGAATGGACGATGCGGGCGCGAACTTCGTCGGTGCCGAGCTTGTCCAGCGCATTGGTGATGGCTTCGATGGAACCCTGCACGTCACCCTTGATGACGAGCGGGAATTCCTTCGTGCCCGAAACCTGAAGCTGGTTCATCATCTGCTCGAGCGAACCGCGTGCACCGGACTGGCGAGCGACGGCCTTGTCGCGCGCCAGGCGCTGGCGGTACTCGGCGATTTCACGCGCCTTGGCTTCGTTGGCAACGACTGCGAAACGGTCACCCGCCTGCGGCGTACCCTGAAGGCCGAGGATTTCGACCGGCATAGCGGGACCCGCTTCCTTGACATGTTCGCCACGGTCATTGACCAGAGCGCGCACGCGGCCCCATTCGCTGCCCGCGACCAGAATGTCACCGGGATGCAGCGTACCGGTCTGAACCAGAACGGTTGCAACCGAACCACGGCCACGATCAAGCTGGGCTTCGACGACGACGCCTTCAGCGGTACGCGTCGGATCGGACTTGAGGTCAAGAATTTCAGCCTGCAACAGAATTGCTTCAAGCAATTTGTCGAGGTTGATCTTGTTCTTCGCCGACACTTCGACGTCGAGCACTTCACCGCCCATCGATTCCACGAAGACTTCGTGCTGCAGCAGGGCAGTGCGAACCTTCTGCGGATCGGCAGCAGGCTTGTCGATCTTGTTGATCGCCACGATGATCGGGACACCAGCCGCCTTGGCATGGTTGATCGATTCAATCGTCTGCGGCATCACGCTGTCGTCAGCGGCAACCACCAGAATGGCAATGTCGGTCGCCTGCGCACCACGGGCACGCATCGCGGTGAATGCGGCGTGGCCCGGCGTATCGATGAAGGTGATCTTCTGGCCGTTCTGTTCGACCTGATAGGCACCGATATGCTGGGTGATGCCACCGGCTTCGCCGGACACGACGTTGGCATGACGAATGGCGTCGAGCAGCGAGGTCTTGCCGTGATCGACGTGGCCCATGATGGTCACGACCGGAGGACGGGAAACCAGTGCGGCTTCGTTGTCGGCAACACCAAAGATGCCTTCTTCGACGTCCGATTCCGCAACGCGCTTGACGGTGTGGCCGAACTCTTCAGCGATCAGCTGCGCCATGTCGGCGTCGATCACGTCGCCCGGCTTCATCATCTGGCCCTGCTTCATCAGGTACTTGATGATGTCGACGGAGCGCTCGGTCATACGCTGGGCAAGTTCCTGCAACGTGATGGTTTCAGGAATGGTCACTTCACGCGAAATCTTTTCGCGGGTTTCCTGCATCTGCGAACGCTTGAACTTTTCCTGACGGCGGCGCATCGCCGAAAGCGAACGCGAACGGCCCTCCTCCTCAAGATTGCTCGTGAGGGTGAGCTTGCCGCGACGGCGGTCATCTTCGCCCTTCACAACCTTCGGTGCACGCACTTCCGGCTTGGCGGGGGTGCCACGACGTACTGCGCCGCGGCGATCATCGTCGTCATCCGATTGGCCGGGCTTGCGAAGCTGGCTCTGCGGAAGCGGCTTGCCCGGAATGGGAGCAGCATCGACGAGGCTCGGTGCCGGGCGCGGTCCGCCTTGCTGCGGACGGCCACCTTGCGGCGGGCGATTGCCCTGAGGGCGACCCGCCTCACGCGGACGATTGCCTTGCGGCGCCGGGCGCGCGTCATCGCGACGCTCGGTGCGGGCTTCAGGTTGCGGCATACGCTTGGCGGCTTCTTCCTCGGCCTTGCGGCGGGCATCCGCCTCGGCCTTGAGACGAGCTTCCTCTTCCGCCTGGCGACGGGCAGATTCTTCACGTTCCTTGGCGCGGCGTGCTTCTTCCTCGGCGCGGCGCTTGGCTTCCTCGACAGCGCGGGCGCGTTCTTCAACTTCGCGTACCTGTGCTTCTTCGAGTGCGCGGCGACGCGCATCCATTTCAGAGCGCGACAGCGTGTTGAGAACCATGCCGGAGCGGTCGGACGGACGCGGGCGCTGTGCCTGCTGTCCACCGGGGCGCTGTTGCATCGGGCGCTGCTGCGCGACATGCGGCTTCGTTACCGAAGCAGCAGGTGCTGCCGGCTTGGGTGCCGGAGTTGCAGGTGCTGGCGCACGCACTGCCGGAGCGGGCTGTGCAGCCTGGGCAGGCTGTGCGGCCTGAGCCGGTGCAGGGGCTGCAGGCGCAGGAGCCGCCGGGGCAGGAGCAGCAGGCCGTGGGGCCGCCGCTTCGACTTCCGGCTTCTCGTCAGGCCGCGAGAATTTGCGCTTCTTCGTTTCAACGACGACAGCCTTCGTGCGGCCGTGGCTGAAATTCTGGCGCACGGTGCTCTGCTCGACGCCTGGCCGCTTCATGGTCAGCGTCTTCTTCGTATTAACGCTCAGCGTCTTGTCGTCGTTCGTTTTATCGCTCATTACGTTTCCGTTTCCTTCGCGGCTCCGGCCGCTCTACTCGAGCATTATCCAACGCGACCCGGTCATGTTGGATAAAGCTCCAGTCATCCGCTTCAACGTGCAATCCCATCCGGGGCCTGCCAAACCCCTCCAGAGCTGCACTCTACTCCGAGTCCGATGCGCTTTCACCGCGATAGCGATGCAATATAAGCGCCCGCTTTACGAACCCGGCTGCCGCCTTTCCTTCAAGTACGGCTGCATGTATCACATTTCCGCCCCCAAATGCCAAATCCATTTCTTCTCCCGTAAAAAGAGAGAAAGAAGGGATTTCCGGACCATCCAGATGCACCACGGCACGGCGAGCCTGATCAAGCTTGCGTACGCCGTCGGCAGCGGCTTCCCTTGCGTGCAACACCATGGCGGCTGCCCCGGTACGGATCGCCTGATCCACCTTGGTCGAGCCCGACACCACAGCACCGGCCTTGCGGGCCAGAGCGAGACTGCCGAGAGCAGATTTCGTCAGCAGCTGGTCAACCAGCGCGCCAAGATCCGCCTGCGGCGTTACACCTTCTTTCAGCGCCCGCGCAAAAAGCTTGCGCTTGACCGCTTCATCCACCAGACGGCGCTCGGCCTTGACCCAGCATCCCCTGCCCGGCAGATTTCGTTTCAGATCCGGCACGACGGAACCATCGGGACCAGCCACGAACCGGATCAAATCATCGGCAGAACCGCTTTCGCGCGTGACGATACAGGTTCTGTCATTCATATCCTGCTCCACGCGTACTCCAGTCTTGCCACATCGCGGTCTGCCCACACATCGGACCCAACGCGGGCGCTGTACCAGAGCGAGAGCCCCACCACAACCCGTTAGAGCGCCATGGGTCCTCATAAACGCACAAAGGACGCTCCAAACCGATGAATCCAAGCACCGCGCTTTCCGAAAATCCCAACCGATTTTTCGGGTGGATGCTCAGGACGGCCACCACCGCCCTCGAAAGCCGCACTGGCCGATCAATCCGGATGAACGATGGCCATTTTTCAGAATTCAATTGCGAGAGCCGCACAGCTTACGCCTGAAATGAACCAGACGTAAGAGCCACGCGGCCCTCCTGTTCCAGCAGGCTTCTTAAGAAGCTGCTTCCTCTTCGCCAGCTTCGGCCTCTTCTTCCTGAGCCGATGCCAGTTCTTCTTCCGTGATCCATCCTGCCTTCAAACGCGCAGTCAGCACCATCTGTTCCGCATCGACGCGCGAAACGTCAAACGGGGAGAAGATGCCGCTATGGGCGACGGTTTCGCCGTCCTTGCGTTCACGCCAGCCGACGAGATCATCAACAGCATAACCGGCAAAGTCCTCGATCGTCTTCACGCCGTCTTCGCCGACAGCCACCAGCATCGCCGTGGTGATGCCCGGCAATTCGCGCAGTTCATCCGCGACGCCCAGTTCCTTGCGGCGATTATCCTGTTCGCTTTCGATGCGATCCAGATATTCGCGGGCGCGTTCCTGGATTTCGCCAGCCGTATCGTCGTCGAAGCCATCGATGGAGGCGATTTCGCCCGGCTCGACATAGGCCAGTTCCTCGATCGAGGCAAAGCCCTCGGAAGCCAGAACCTGACCGACCATCTCGTCGACGTCGAGAGCTTCCATGAAAAGGGTCGAACGTTCGGCGAATTCCTTCTGGCGACGTTCGGATTCTTCGTCTTCCGTCAGGATGTCGATGTCCCAGCCGGTGAGCTGGGAAGCCAGACGCACGTTCTGACCACGACGACCGATTGCAAGTGATAGTTGGTCATTCGGGACGACAACTTCAATACGTTCGGCATCTTCATCGAGAACAACCTTGGCAACTTCAGCAGGCTGAAGCGCATTGACGATGAAGGAAGCCGCATCCGGCGACCACGGAATGATGTCGATCTTCTCGCCCTGCAGTTCGCCGACGACTGCCTGAACGCGGGAGCCGCGCATGCCGACGCAGGCGCCGACCGGATCGATGGAAGCGTCACGCGAGACGACCGCGATCTTGGCGCGGGAACCCGGATCGCGGGCAACCGACTTGATTTCGATGATGCCGTCGTAGATTTCCGGCACTTCCATGGTGAAAAGCTTCGCCATGAAGGACGGATGGGTACGCGACAGGAAAATCTGCGGGCCACGCTGTTCGCGACGCACGTCGTAGACATAGGCGCGAATGCGGTCGCCGTAACGGAAAGCTTCACGCGGGATCAGTTCGTCACGACGCACAATGGCTTCGCCACGGCCCAGATCAACGATCACATTGCCGTATTCGACGCGCTTCACAGTACCGTTGACGATTTCGCCGACACGGTCCTTGTATTCGTCATACTGGCGGTCACGCTCGGCTTCGCGCACTTTCTGCACGATGACCTGCTTTGCCGACTGCGCGGCGATACGGCCGAAATCCATCGGCGGAAGCTGGTCAGCGATGAAATCGCCAATCTGTGCGTCCGGGTTGCGATCACGGGCGGTGAAGAGCGAAATCTGCGTCGCGTAATCCTCGACGTGTTCAACGACTTCGAGCAGGCGCTGCAGCTTGATCTCACCGGACTTCGCATTGATGTCCGCGCGAATGTTGCTTTCCTGGCCGTAACGCGAACGCGCCGCCTTCTGGATCGCATCGGCCATGGCCGCAAGAACGATCTCGCGGTCGATCGACTTCTCGCGTGCGACCGCATCGGCGATCTGCAGAAGCTCCAGCCTGTTAGCACTGACTGCCATTGGACTCTCCTTGGTGTCGCATCCGGCTCCTCAAGATGCCGGACGCCTGAAACTTATTCTTTATCTTCGGCTTCGTCCGATGCGGCTCCGTCGGACTGCCCGTCCGCTTCATCGCTACCGAGATCGTCACCCGGAATGCGGCCTTCGCGCAGGGCCTTGTCCTTGCGCAGCGCATCGCGGATCAGATCATCCGTCAGAACGAGGCGCGCATCCGAGATCAGATCGAATGGAATGCGCACGACAGGTTCGCTGCCATAGGAAATCTGGTCGCTTTCGATCACGACGGATTCCGCATCGCCCAGAACGATACGGCCACGGAACTTCTTGCGGCCTTCATGAACGATGGAAGTTTCCACCTTTGCAATGTGACCGGCCCAGTCGGCGAAGTCCGACTTGCGGACGAGCGGGCGGTCGATACCGGGAGAGGAAATCTCCAGATGGTATTTTCCATTGATCGGATCTTCCACGTCGAGAACCGGCGCGACGGTGCGGCTGACCAGCTCGCAATCGTCGACCGTCATCGTGCCGTCGGGACGCTCGGCCATGATCTGCAAGGTCTGGCCGTTGAGGCCGGAAAGGCGCACACGCACAAGGCGGAAACCCAGCGTATTGAGCACCGGCTCCACAATGCCTGCTACTTTTGCATCGATGCCCGTTTCGCGAATGATACGCTCATCCGCGCCTGCGGCTTCAATTGCCTGTTCCTGTTCCGTCACTCGATAAACCTTTTTACAGAGCCGTAAGTAACAAAAAAGAGCGGGTCCGGGAGGGCCCACTCTTGTTCAAACGACCAAGAATTTGAAACCTATATACCAGCGGAAGCGGATTTTTTCAAGACCGCTTCTGCTGTTCGATTCATTCCGTTTACGCCCAGCCGCTTCAACGGCGGATAAAGGTCAGATAGGCGGCGCGGCGTCCCTCGCGAAAAGCCTTTGCTTCATAGCGCGTGCCCGGCCAGCCTTCATAGGCATCATTCCAGCCGGACGGACCGTCCGCCTGCCAGTCGAATGCCGGGTGGCTGCGACAATGCTGGAGCGTCCAGTTGACGTAATGTTCGATATCCGAAGCAAAACGGAATTTCGCGCCGGGCTTCAACACGCGAGCGAAGCGGTCCAGATTGGCGTCGCTCACGAAACGGCGTTTCCAGTGGCGGCGCTTGTGCCAGGGATCGGGATAGAAAAGATCGATGCCCGTCAGGGAAGCATCCGGCAGCCAGTCCAATACCGCCGTCGCATCCTCATCATAGAGGCGCAGGTTTTGCCGCGTCTCTGCATCCAGTGCCGCCAGCATCTTGGCCATGCCGTTGATGAACGGTTCGACGCCGATGAAGCCTGTCTGCAGATAGCGGCCGGTTTCGTGGTGCAGATGCTCGCCGCCGCCGAAGCCAATCTCCAGACGCACGGCATCAACCTTTGCGTCAAAGAGCGTGTGCAAATTCTGCGGTGCCGGATTTTCGACATCGATCTTCAGGCGCGGCAGAAGATCCTCGAACAGGTTCTTCTGGTGGCTCCGCAAAGGCTTGCCGTGGCGACGGCCGAAGAAATTTCCGGCACCGCGCAGAGGATGAGTTTCTTCGGTCATACTTTATCCGTGGGCATCATATCTGGTGCTCTATCTATCTATTTTGACGCGCATCCAGTCCGAAAACCGTTTCACATTTTTCGGGATGCGTTCCAATAGCAGAAGAGCGCGATCCAAGACCGCGCTCCTCGAAATTCGTCGGCACACATAATGCCAAGCGGCTTTAGATGCAACTTCCCGCCGGAAGTTACGCCACCGCAGCCTTCAGAGCCTTGGTCAGGTCCGTCTTCTCCCAGGAGAAGGAACCGTCACGGCCCGGCTTGCGGCCGAAATGACCATAAGATGAGGTCTTGGCATAGATCGGCTTGTTAAGGTCGAGATGCTTGCGGATGCCCGTCGGCGACAGGTCCATGACTTCACGCAGCGCTTCCTCGACCGCAGATTCGGCCACCTTGCCGGTGCCATGCAGGTCGACATAGACCGACAGCGGCTGTGCAACGCCGATGGCATAGGAAAGCTGGATCGTGCAGCGGTCGGCAAGTCCGGCGGCAACCACGTTCTTGGCGAGATAACGGGCAGCATAAGCGGCGGAACGGTCAACCTTGGTCGTGTCCTTGCCGGAGAATGCACCGCCGCCATGCGGAGCGGCACCACCGTAAGTGTCCACGATGATCTTGCGGCCGGTCAGCCCGGCATCGCCGTCCGGTCCGCCAATGACGAACTTGCCGGTCGGATTGATGTACCAGTTGCAGTTGGCGGCTATCGGAAGGTCGCCGAGCGCTTCGCGAATATAGGGTTCGACAACCGAACGGACCTTTTTCGAATCCCAGCTTGCATCCAGATGCTGCGTGGAAAGAACGATCTGCGTAACCTCGGCGGCCTTGCCGTTCTCGTAGCGCACCGTAACCTGGCTCTTGGCGTCAGGCCCGAGCTTGCCCGCGTCACCCTCGCCCTTGTGGCGGGCTTCGGACAGCTTCTCCAGAATCTTGTGCGAATAATAGATCGGCGCCGGCATGAGATCAGGGGTTTCGCGGCAGGCATAGCCGAACATGATGCCCTGATCGCCCGCACCTTCTTCGCCCTGACGGTCTGCAGCGTTGTCCACGCCCTGCGCGATGTCGGCGGATTGCGGATGCAGAAGCACGTCGATCTTCACGGTCTTCCAGTTGAAGCCGTTCTGTTCGTAACCGATTTCACGGATCGCCTTGCGGGCCGCCGAACGGAAACGCGAAGGATTGATGAGCGGATGCCCGGCAGCATCATGGGCGATGGTGCCGTCCTTATTCTTCTTCAGGAAAGTATCCGGCACGCGCACTTCGCCGGCGATGACCACGCGATTGGTGGTCGCAAGCGTTTCACAGGCAACACGGACAGACCACGGATCGACGCCGGTGCGGCGCGCTTCCTTGTAGATCATGTCCACGATTTCATCGGAGATGCGGTCGCAAACCTTGTCCGGATGGCCTTCGGACACAGATTCGCTGGTGAAGAGATAAGAACTGCGCGACACGGGTAACCCCTCTTGAAAATCCAACGGAGAATATCTCCGCCATGGAAACACAGTAGCGCCCGGAACAGGTTCCAGCGTTCCGGGCACGGTAATGTGTTAGCGAAGTTGGGATTAAACCGTCAATGCATATTCTTGTTGCGACAGCGCCTCGGCACGAAAATTCGTTCCGCATGGCATTTTCCGACTGTTCCGGCGCCGTGAAGCGCCAACTCCGGCGGGACACGGCTATGTCCCGCACCTATCGCCTTTTCAGGATATGCAGTCAGTCAGCGTCCGCAGCGAGCGACTTCACGAGATCGATGATCTTGCGGCGCACTTTCGGATCTGAAATTTTCGTGAAGGCGCGGGTCAGTTGAACGCCTTCATTGGAATTCAGGAAGTCGACAACGTAGGTCGCTTCATTATCTTCTGCAAAACCGGCCTGGTTCGAGGAACCTGGTGCGTCCTCAAAAAAGAAGGAGACCGGGACATTCAGAATTGCCGAGATCGCCTGAAGGCGGCTTGCACCGACGCGGTTGGTGCCTTTCTCGTATTTCTGGATCTGCTGAAAGGTAATGCCGAGATTTTCGCCTAGTTTTTCCTGACTGAGGCCCAGCATGTTACGACGAAGACGGATGCGGCTGCCGACATGCACGTCAATGGGGTTGGGCTTCTTTTTATTCTCAATCATACAACTGTCACTCCTCGCAGCTGCGAGCTTTCATTCATGCTCTGTTCATCTGAACAGAGATAACAATAAGTTTTGGGAGGTAGTCTGACGATTTTCCGCAAAAACCGTCGCCGCCGAGCCATAACATCGTAACAATATTAGTCTGTCAATGAAAACGCCTGCCGATTGGCAGTCGGAGAGCCACGCTCACCGCGAGTAAGGTTAACAGCGCTACCAGAGATTGTCGCGAGCCGGGCGGCGTGCTCCAAAATGGTGCACGAGTTGACGGTAGGTAAGCGTCAACGACCCCGACGGCATCATGCGCAAGGCCGTCAGTGATTCGACCATAAGCATCCACGACCGCTGAAAGACCATTATTGGCTGCGCGAATGAGGGGCAGCCCCTGCTCCACGGCCCGCACCTGTGCCTGCCGAAAATGCTGGTATGGTCCCGGCGTATCGCCATACCACGCGTCATTGGTCACATTGATGATGGCGCTTGCCGCCTGTCCGGAATAGCCGAGTTCGTCCGGGAAAATCGCCTCATAGCAGACCAGCGGCAGAAAGCTTGTGCCATCTTTCACGTTCAGCGCCCGGCGCGTGGTGCCGGCGGTAAACCCGCCGGGCATTTCCACCACTTCCTGAAGCCCAAGCCTGCGAAGAAAATTCTCATAAGGCAGATATTCGCCGAAGGGGACGAGATGCACCTTGTCGGCGGCATCGACAATGACGCCCCGGTCATCGATCGTGTAAATGGAATTATAATAGCGCGGCTCGCCGCCACCGGATGCTTTTTCTTCACGAACGGCACCGGTCAACAGCACCTGACCGTCCTGCAGAACTTCGCCGATCCGGGAAAGAGCCTCGGGCGTTGAGGTGAGGATATAAGGAACTGCCGTTTCGGGCCATATGATCACATCGGGCTTCGGCTTGCCTTCGGCGGGTGCTTCCGCCGTCAGGGAAACCAGCTTGTCGAAAATGGACCGGCGTTCGGCATTATCCCACTTCATGGTCTGGGCGATGGATGGCTGAACGATACGAACCGCGAGCGAGGTTTTTTCCTCGCCCAATGCGGGCGCTTGTGAAAGCGTCCACGCACCGAAGCCGATGTGGGCAGCGAAGAGTATCAGGGCAAATGCAATGCCCGTCTTTGCAAACCGCCCGCCGATCAGCAATGCTGGTGCGCCAAAGACAAACACTGCCAGGGCGCTCATCCCGGTGAGGCCAAGCACGGCGACCGATTGCATCAGAAGCGGCGTTGGCATGATGGCATAGCCGATGGCGTTCCACGGGAAACCGGTGAACAGAAAGAGGCGCAGCCACTCCGCCAGCGCAAAGCCGAACGCAAGCGCAACGATGCGCCCCAAGCCGTCAGACCAGAAGACACGCGCGACCATCGTCGCAAGCGCGTAGAACAGAGCCAGAAATGCAGGGAGGCCCAAAACCGCCAGCGGCAGGGCCCAGGCAAACTGGTCCGCATCGATGAGCAGCGCCGTGCCGATCCACCACAGCCCGGAAACGAAATGACCGAAGCCGAACCACCAACCGACCATTGCTGCGGGAAGCAGGCGCCTGACCGGACCGGCATTCGCATTGGCGATAGCGCCATCGATCAGCCAGACGAGAATTGGAAAAGAGATGAAGCCCGCCACAAAGATATCGAAGGGCGGCTGAGTCAGTGTGGCGAAGGCACCACTCAGAAAAGCGGCCAGCGCACGACGCCAGCCGCTCGACAGAATGATTTTCCCCGCCAGCCTTTCGATCATCCGGCCTCTTTGGGGGCGTCGGTTGCCGTTTCGGCTTGTGCGGGCTGTTCTCCCGGCTTGGCGGATACGACAGCGCGTTGCTGGCGGCGACGGTCAGCCGCGGAAAGCGGCACGATACGCACTTTCTTTACCCGGCGCGGATCGACTTCCAGCACGTGGAATTCGTAGCCCGGAATTGCCTGAACGACCTCGCCGCGAACCGGAATGCGCCCGAGAACCGAGAAGATCAGACCGCCGACCGTATCGACGTCCTCGCCATGCTCGCCAACTTCGAAAGACGGGCCGATCTTTGCGGCCAGTTCCTCCAGATCGGCGCGTGCATCCACGACGAACACGCCGTCGGCTTCTTCGGCGATCATGATTTCTTCGTCGTCATGTTCGTCTTCGATATCGCCGACGACCATTTCGACAATGTCTTCCAGCGAGACCAGACCATCGGTGCCGCCATATTCGTCGATGACCAAAGCCATCTGGATATGGGTCGCCTGCATCCGCGCCATCAATCCGCTCGCCATCATGGATGGCGGCACGAACAGGACCTTGCGCATGAGATTGAGTTCACCGATCGTCTTGGTGAGATCGATGCGGCCCATGTCGAACTTGGCGGCCTTGTCTTCGGCTGTCGCCTTGCTGCGCGTGGTACTGCGGCGCGTGGTCTTCTGACGGGCCTGCTTGGTGATGTAGTTGAGAACATCGCGGATATGGATCATGCCGCGCGGGTCGTCCAGCGTTTCGGCATAGACCGGCATACGCGAATGGCCGGATTTTTCGAAAAGCTCCAGCACTTCCCAGAGCGGCGTGGAAATTTCCACGGCCTCGACGTCGGCGCGCGGAATCATCACGTCTTCAACGCGGATTTCGCGCAGGCGCAGGATATTGTGCAGCATCGCCTTTTCTTCGGGCGAGAATGCTGAATCCTGTTCGCTTGCCGTGCTGGAAAGGGCATCGGCCAGATCTTCACGCAGCGAAGATGATTGGCGCGAGCGCATGAACGGGAAAATATTCGACAACAGGGAACGCTTTTCGGCCACTACGGACCGCTGCGTACTTTGCCCTTCGGCGTCTTGAGTCTCGCTGCGATTTTCGCCAGCGGACGGGGGGTGCGATGTTTGATCAGCCATGGTCAATCGTTGTTAAGGTCTCAATCGGATACAGCATAAGGGTCGGGGATGGCAAGAGCATGAAGGATTTCACGCTCGCGGCCCTCCATCACCTCCGCTTCCGCATCGGTTTCGTGATCGTAACCCAAAAGGTGCAAAAAGCCATGCACGACAAGGTGTACAAGGTGGTTTTCGAGCGGCTTTCCCTCTTCAAGAGCCTCTCGCTCGAGGGTTTCCCGCGCGATGATGATGTCGCCCAGCATCGGTCCCGGCTGCGATCCGGCCTTGACCGGAAATGCCGGAAACGACAGCACATTGGTCGGCTTGTCCTTGCCACGCCATTCGGCATTCAGGGTCTGGATCGATGCATCATCCGTGAAGACGACACTGAGTTCGCTTGCTGCGCTTTTCAGTCCAAGGTTGGACCAGGCGGCCTCGACGGACTTTCTGACGAGCCCTTCAAGGGCGTTTTCGTCCTGCCAGTTGCCGGCTTCGATCATGATATCGATATGGATCGCGTTATTTGACACGTTCTGCGGCGGCTCTCCATGCTGGTTAGCCGCATCATCCTTTCAGTTATTAGAGCGCCGTGCGTCCAATCAGACGCACAGAAGCCTTTGCTTGAGCATAATTTTCCCGATCAAAGCAGGATCAGAAATCAGCCGGTGGACCGATTTCCCTGCGCAGGCGGTTCGGCTTTTCGGAATCATGCTCTGGAAAGCTGCCTGCCAAGAGACAGACAGCCTTTGTTAAATCGTGATTCCAGCAGGCAATTGCAAGATCATTCCGAACGCGCGTGCTGTTTCCCGTCGCGGTCGTAAGCGCCGACGATTGCTGCCACCAGCGGATGGCGAACAACGTCTTTCTCCGTAAAGCGCACCTTGATGACGCCTTCGACATCATCCAGCACGCGAAGTGCTTCCACGAGGCCCGATTTCTGCCCCGGCGGAAGGTCGATCTGGCTTGGATCGCCGGTCACGATCATGCGCGAACCCTCGCCAAGGCGGGTCAGGAACATTTTCATCTGCATGGAGGTCGTGTTCTGCGCCTCATCGAGAATGACCGCAGAATGCGCCAGCGTACGCCCACGCATGAAGGCAAGAGGTGCAATTTCGATCACACCCGCGGTAATGGCACGTTCCACCTTTTCCGCCGGCATCATGTCGTAGAGCGCATCGTAAAGCGGGCGCAGATAGGGATCGACCTTTTCCTTCATGTCGCCCGGCAGGAAGCCCAGACGTTCCCCCGCCTCGACAGCGGGGCGGGACAGGATGATGCGTTCCACCAGACCGCGTTCGAGAAGCATGGCGGCATGAGCAACGGCAAGATAGGTCTTGCCGGTACCGGCCGGTCCGACGCCGAACACCAGCTCCGACCGGTCGAGTGCCCGCATATAGGCATCCTGCGTCGGCGTGCGGGCAAAGATCGTCTTCTTGCGCGTGGAAATCTGGGCTGCGGAAAGCTTGCCCTTGTTTTCCATGGTCGGCAGCGTCAACTGGTCATCGGCAGCGATTGCCATGCGGAGTGCGCCATCCACATCGGATGGTCCAAGCTCATGACCTTTCTGCAGCGTGGCATAAAGATGATCGAGCGCGCGCCGCGCCTGCTCGGTCGCGGTCGGCTCACCCCGGATCGACAACTGGTTACCCTTGGAGCGGACATCCACGCCAAGCTTCTGTTCGATACGGGCAAGGTTTTCATCGAACTGACCGTAAAGCGCGCTGGCAAGACGGTTGTTGTCGAAGGTGAGCACGATATGGGCCATATCCGAGGCCCCGGTCGTCGGGCTTTTTTGCGTTTGATTGGTTGGCTTGGCAGACTTCAGCTTTTCCGTAGCGCTCAACCGTATCTCCTTAAAGCACAATCCTGAAAAGTAGGGGACTTTTCAGACCAGACTATGCATGAACGCAAACCGTCCACACACTGCAATCATAGTCTCGACAGGATTACCGGCAAGCGACTCAATACGCCGAAATTTTCTGCCTCGGCATCATCATGCCTTCAGGCCAGTTTTTGCGCAATAAGGCTGTTGGTGCCTGTGGACGTGATTTTCACATGAATGATGTCGCCGATCCGGTCCTGATTGTCATCGATGATGACAGGCAGCAGCCATGGCGAACGGCCCACCATCTGGCCCGCAACGCGACCCGGCTTTTCGAGCAGCACATCCATCTCGCGACCGATCATGGAATCCTGGAACGCATATTGCTGTTCGGACAATAGTGCCTGAAGCCGCTGGAGGCGTTCATCCTTGACCGCTTCCTCGACATGATCGTCAAGATCGGCACCCGGCGTGCCGGGACGCGGCGAATATTTGAACGAATAGGCCTGCGCGTAATTGACCTCGCGCACGAGCCGCATCGTGTCTTCGAAATCCTGATCGGTTTCACCGGGGAAGCCGACGATGAAATCACCCGACAACGCCATATCCGGCCTGACTTCGCGGATACGCTCGATGAGGCGCACATATTCATCCGCCTTGTGACGGCGGTTCATCGCCTTGAGAATGCGGTCCGAGCCGGACTGTACCGGCAGATGCAGATAAGGCATCAGCTGGCGCAGGTCACGATGGGCGGCAATCAGGCTGTCATCCATGTCGCGCGGATGGCTGGTGGTGTAACGAAGGCGGGCAATCCCCGGAATGCGCGCCAGACGAAACAGAAGTTCGCCCAGGCCCCATTCGCGACCATCGTCACCAGCGCCGTGCCAGGCATTCACGTTCTGGCCGAGCAGGGTCAATTCACGCACGCCGCTGTCGGCAAGGCGCTCGGCCTCCGCCACAATCTGCTTCACACTGCGCGAAACTTCCGAGCCGCGCGTATAGGGAACCACGCAGAAGGTACAGAACTTGTCGCAGCCCTCCTGCACGGTCAGGAACGCTGAAACACCGCGCTTGCGGGTTTCCTCGCGCCTCGGCGATGGCAGATGTTCAAATTTATCCTCGATAGCGTATTCGGTCTCCACCACCTTTTCGCCGCTGCGAACCCGCGCAAGCGCATTAGGCAAGCGATGATAGGTCTGCGGCCCGATGACCAGATCGACATTCGGCGCACGGCGCAGGATTTCCTGTCCTTCCGCCTGCGCCACGCAGCCCGCAACGCCGATGGTCAGTTCCTTGCCATTCGCTTCGCGCGCATCCTTCATCTTGCGCAGACGGCCAAGCGCGGAATAGAGCTTTTCCGACGCTTTTTCACGAATATGGCAGGTATTGAGCAGAACCAGATCGGCATCATCCGGCGTATCAGTCGCGACATAGCCTTCCGCTGCAAGGCTGTCGGCCATGCGCTGGCTATCGTAGACGTTCATCTGGCAGCCATAGGTCTTTACGAAAACCTTGCGCGCATTCGGGCGCTCTGCCGCGGGGTCGAGTTCGGTGATATTGTCGCTCATGCGCGGCTATCTACAGCTTTTGTCGTCATTTTGGAAGGTGACAATCTGACGGCTGTCACTCTTCGGGGATATCACGCCCCAGCAATGCGCTTTGCAAAAGCGCGCGCACCCGGTTTTCCATTGTGCGAGCGAGCGCCTTGCGATCTGTCTCGGCCGTTACCACAATGGGTTCCCCGAAACGCACCTCGACGTCTATCGCGCCCTCTCGCAAGATGCCTTTGAGATGCGGCATCAGTTCGACATCGCCCGGCCACGACGCAATGGGGCGGAAATAGCGGCCCATCGCCATGCCGTGAACCCCCGTATAGGCGATGGCGACCGGCTGAACCATGACTTCAGGCACATTCGCTTCCCTGATTGCGGCGTGCGCGGCACCGAAAAGCGCCGTCTTGAAAGGCAGAACGCGATTGCCGTCCGATGTCGTGCCTTCGGCGAACAACACCATTGCGTCGTCGGTCGCCAGACGCCGCGCAATCTCCGAGGTCTGCTCTCCGGTCTTGCCTCGCCGCTCGCGCTCCACGAAAACGGTACGCTGCAAGACGGCGAACATGCCGAAGACGGGCCAGTCGCGCACTTCCGATTTAGCGATGAAGGACACCTGCCCTACGGCCGACAGCACGACAATGTCGCTCCATGATGTATGATTGGCGACAAGGAGAAGCGGGCGGCCTTCGTGCATCTGGCCGACGGTCCTGATGCGGAAGCCGAAAAGCCTCGCCACGACGCGGTGGAAGAAGTTCGGCAGGCTGCGTTTCCAGCCGTTCTTCAGTTTCAAAAACAGATATTGCACCGGAATCAGCGACAGGCTCAGCGCAACCATGGCCGAAACGACCAGGAATATCCGTATCGCGCCGATCATGGCGCCCTCTTCAGGTCACGCCGCAAGATGAGGGCCGCCGAACGCCCATTCGCCGTTTCGTAATAGGCAGGACGGTCGCCGACCTTCCGGAAGCCGAGGCGGCGGTAAAGCGCCTGCGCGGCGACGTTGGCCTCGTCCACCTCGAGAAAAAGCGTTTCGGCCCGTTCCTGGTAGAGATGGCGCAGCACGGCATCCATGAGCGCGCGCCCCACGCCCTGCCGCTGCACGACGCGCGCGACGGCGATTGTGAGGATTTCCGCTTCTCCTGCGACCAGACGGGCCAGCACGAAGCCGCACGCATCGTTCGGCTTGCCTTCCGCACGCGCCACAAAGCCGAACACAGTGTTTTCGCCAATCAGCGACCTGAAATCATCGGAGCTCCAGCCATGATGGAAGGCGGCGGCATGAATGCGCTGGATCGCATGGCTGTCCTGTGCGTTCAGCGGTTCTATCGAAACCTCCCTGCGACCGAAACGGCCGAACGGCAAGCCCATCATCGGCTATTCCCCAGCGCTCTTCCGCGGCAGCGCAAACCCGACCTGTGGCTTTGCATCAGGCCCGCGCATGTAAAGCGGCTTCGGCGCATCCCCCGGCTGGCGCGAGCCTGCGAGACGCGCATAAACGCCGATTGTCGCGGTCGGCTCTGACGGGCCGAGCGCGAAACGTCCGCCAACCGCCTCATTGATTGAAACGGAAGCAGAACCCGCTAGAACCGTATTTTCGGCCTGGGAAGCGGCAAGGGCCTCTGCCTCCTCCCGTGACAGGACCAGAGGCTTCGCGCCTGGCAAACCCTTCGCATCGAATGATTGCGCATAAATTTCGCCGCGATGCGCGTCGAGGAGGACGAGCACCGGCTTTTCAGGCTTCGTGAGCCGGCTTTCAGCGGCCAGCGCTTCGAAGGCTGTGATGCCGAGCGCCGGAACGCCGAGGGCCAATGCAAAGCCGCGCACCGCCGAAACGCCGATACGCACACCGGTAAACGATCCCGGCCCGATATTGACCGCCATGCGATCCATGTCGCGGAGCGATAGTTTCGCCTCCGTCAAAGCGCGTTCTACATAGGTCATCAATACTTCCGCGTGTCCTTTGCCGATGTTTTCGCTCACATCGGCAAGCACGAGATCGCCATCGGAATCGTAGACGGCAACGGAACACCACGAAGCGGCAGTATCAAGCGCGAGTATTTTCATGCGCAACCGGGTAAATCAGATTTCGCGCTGCGACAAGCCGCAACTTGGTGCAAGCCCAATCGGTCCCGTTTTTTAACCGACCCACGGAACAAAATCTGTCGGCATGCATTTTCCCACCGGGTGCGGGAATGTTTTGCGTTGCCTTGAAGGTAACGAAGGCCCTCCGGCAATCGAGCCTTGTAAGGATCTGGCGGGTTCGTTTGTGTTGGAACAGCTGCCCACGACCATGAGCGACATTCTCCCAGTCTCTCCTAGCCGGATCGAGCAAAAGGATGTGAGGATAAAATGCCCCAGAAGTCGATGCATGCAACCCGCAACGATCTTCCTTCCAATACGAAGACGACAATGATCGCGCTGCTTAACCAAAACCTCGCCGCGACAATCGATCTTGCCCTCATCACCAAGCAGGCTCACTGGAATCTCAAGGGGCCGCAATTCATCGCCGTTCATGAAATGCTCGATGGCTTCCGTGCCGATCTCGACAACCATGTCGACACGATTGCCGAGCGCGCCGTACAGATCGGCGGCACGGCCTACGGCACGACGCAGGTGGTTGCCAAGGAAAGCAAGCTCAAGCCTTATCCGACCGACATCTATGCCGTTCACGACCATCTGCTGGCATTGATCGAGCGCTATGGCGATGTCGCCAACCTGCTGCGCAAGTCGATCAAGGATGCAGATGAAGCGGGGGACGACGATACGGCGGACATCTTTACCGCCGCGTCCCGCAGCCTCGACAAGGCGCTGTGGTTCCTCGAGGCCCATGTTCAGGAAACGAACTAATATGAGAGCCTGACGGCCTGGCAACCGTCGTTTCTATAAAGGCCGGGAAATCCCGGCCTTTGTTGTCTGGCTATACTCAGTTAGCCCATTCGCCGCCGCGCATCACCGGCTCGCGGGTTCCGTCCGCGTTGATGCCGTCGACGTCGATCTGGCCGGAGCCGATCATCCAGTCGATATGGATAAGGCTCGCGTTGCCGCCCTGCGCCTTGATCTGTTCCGGCGTCATCTTCGCTCCGTCGATAAAGCATTTGGAATAGCACTGGCCGAGCGCGATATGACTTGCTGCGTTTTCATCGAACAGGGTGTTGTAGAACAAAAGCCCACTCTGCGAGATCGGTGAGGAATGCGGCACCAGCGCCACTTCGCCCAGATGACGGGCGCCTTCATCCGTATCCAGCACCTTGTTGAGCACCTCTTCACCACGGCTCGCCTTGGCCTCGATAATCCGCCCGCCCTCAAAGCGAACCACGATATTCTCGATCAAGGTGCCCTGATGCGACAAAGGCTTGGTGCTGGTCACATAGCCTTCGACACGAAGAGCGTGGGGGGTCGTAAACACTTCCTCCGTCGGGATGTTCGGATTGCAGGTGATGCCGTTTTTGGCAGTGGACGCGCCGCCGTGCCATTCATGGCCGTCGGCAAGCCCAACAGTCAGATCAGTGTTCGGCCCCTTGAAATGCAGGGCGCTATAAGCCTTGCCGTTCAGGAAGCGGGTGCGGGTGCGAAGTGCTGCATTATGCGCCGCCCAGGCGCCGACCGGATCGTCGACATCGACGCGCGACGCCGCGAAGATCGCATCGGCCAGCTTGCGGGTCGCAACATCTTCCGGTTCGTTTGGAAACATGAGCTGCGCCCATGCCGGATTGGGATAGGAGATGATGTTCCAGTTGATGTCGAAACCGGCGATCTTTTCCAGCGCCGGCTGATAGGCCTTTGAATTGGCGCGGTTGGCGCGTGAAACCTTGGCCGGATCCTGGCTTGAAAGCAGCATCGGATTGTCGGCTGCGATGGCCAGACGGGCAGCGCCGTCCGAATAGGCCTTTGCCATGCCTTCATAAAGCCAGCTTGCCGCACGGTCGAAACTCGCATCCGATGCATTCTCGTACCGGGCAAGCGCCATTTCATCATCCGCGAAGAACGGCGTTACCAGCCCGGCTCCGGCCTTGTAGGCATGCTTGGCGATGAGGCGCACCAGCGGCAGCGCCACGACCGGGGCGGTGATGACGAGATCCTGCCCCTCGCGCAATTGCAGACCGACACGAACGGCGACTTCCGCGAGACGTTCAAGTTTCACCGGATCGATGACTGGGTTCAGCTGTTCAGGAGCCATGGGTGGAAGACCTCTTTCGATAGGGAATCACCGACAGTTTATCAGACGGCATAATTTCACCACCTTTTTTCCTGCCTTTACGCTATAGTATTCACGCGGTCAGTTGCAGAAGAAAGCAGACAGCAATGAATAAGAAAGTGCTTATCTTACTGGGCATTACCGGCCTTCTGACCGGCTGCGTAACGATGACGCCCGAACAGCGCCGTGCAGCTGACGAGCAGACCTGCCAAAGCTATGGTTTCAAACCCAGGACCGACGCTTTCGCCAATTGCCTCATGCGGCTCGACCTCGATCGCAGGGCCGACAGGCGCGCCTGGCAGAATCAGGTCGATTTCTATGATGCTCCGATGATGATCTATCGTCCGGTCTATCGGCCCTGACGCCTTCGCTGAAAACAACTGCAATCTGCCATTGAAATCAAAACGCCGGTCTGGTTGGAGCAGACCGGCGTTGCAGAGCATCCGATTATAAATGCGCTTCCTAGAGCGGAGCTTCGGGACGATCCTGGGAGAGAAGAAGCGCGCCGATGGCGTCAGCCTGCTTCTGGCTCGCCGGAGCATAGCCAAGCGAGGTCGGCTGCGGGGCCGTCGTATCGAATTGCGGCTGGTAGGACGCCATCTGCATATGCTGTTCCTGTTGAGGCACCGCAACATCGCGATGACGCGCCAGACGGTCACTGCGCGCCTGAGGACCGACGCCGCTGTTCTGGTCTGCGCTTTGAGCCTTGGAAGCCTCCGCGAGTGCCACCTGAACAGTCGGTTCCGTTCCCGGAACCGGACCGGTCTGCGGCAGGGTCACATCATAAGATGGATCCTGCGGAACGGAAGGCGATTGCGGCGAATATGCGAGGGCAAGATTGTATGGCTCCTGCGGGACCGGGTTCTGCAGCGAGCCGTCGCGGTTGCGCTTTTCGTAGAAGGAATTGCCACCGGCGACGAGCACATAGTGCATGTTGTTGTAAGGGAACCTCAGGCCCGCCGTATGGAAGAACAGGGCGTTCTTGAGTTTCGGATGGCGCTGCCCCTTCAACACTGCATCGGCAGTTGCCTGAACATCAGGCAACGCCTTGGAATCCATCCTGCGGGTGAGGACGCCCGGCGCAAACTGGTTCTTCTGGCCAACGACGCCGCAAATCGTATCGGGATAACGGCCCGATGCGAGACGGTTCATGACGACCGTGCCGACAGCGAGAAGCCCGTCGGGGCTCGAACGGTTCGATTCGAAGAACATCGCGCGCTCAAGGCATTCCTTGTCACGCGCTGTGTAGGTGTAGGTCTTCACGCCATTGACGGATTTGACGTGGTTGGCCGCCGTCTTTTCCGAATTGGCTTTTCCCGTGGTTCCGGTCGTCGTGCATCCGGTGACCACGAAAGGCGCAACCACCAGCCCGACAAGAACGGGCAATTTCCACTTCGCGGCGCGCGTCAATGGCTCAATCTCATGTTAGGACCCTTAACTGATCCAGTCATTCGTTCAGGCAGACACATCCGGAATGATGCGCGCGAACGTCTGACCGCGGTGCAAGTCAAAGAGGACGAAGATCAAAATCATACGTCCTACTGTCGCTCAATCGAATTCAAGGTTTTGGAATTTTTAGGCCAAAAAAAGGCGAAGGGTCAAATCCCAACGATGCAGGCGGCGGTCAACCCGCCTGAAACGAAATCCGAATCGAGAGTGCGAATATGCCTACAAGCCCTTTAAATATATTAATAATTTATTAACAAGAATTACGAATTCAGATAAGGCATTGATTTAATGCGATACAAATTCCCGCAATACACGCCATATCGCTGCCTTAATTCGCTTTTGCTTGGATGGTTTTCCCCACCACATCCGCGCTGCTTCGAATGATCTGCAAAAATTCTGTTTCCCATGGGTTCCATTGGTCGCTGTCAACTTTGAAAACAGATTTGTAACATCGCGTGAAAATGCGTGATTGGCGCGCAGTTTTGGTCGGGCCTATGCGAATCGGATCAACGTTGCCGCAGGCTGACCATCCGCAAACGGCCCGCCACGATGAAAATGGCGGGCCGATCAGGAGCTATATCTGAGAGTTTGAATGACGGTGTCGATCAACCGAAAGAATAACCGGCACCGCGAACGGTGCGGATCGGATCGAGCGCGCGACCGACATTGATCGCCTTGCGCAGCCGTCCGACGTGGACGTCCACCGTGCGATCGTCCACATAGATGTCCGGACCCCAGACGCCATCCAGAAGCTGGCTGCGCGAGAAGACACGGCCGGGCGACATCATGAAATATTCGAGCAGTCGGAATTCAGTCGGTCCGAGACGGACTTCCTTTTCCTTGCGGTAAACCCGATGCTGCTGACGGTCCAGAACAAGGTCGCCCACTTTCAGCACATGCGAAAGAATGCTGGGATTGGACCGGCGCAGCATCGCCTTGACGCGCGCCAGAAGTTCCGGCGTCGAAAACGGCTTTACGACATAGTCGTCGGCGCCAACGCTCAACCCCCGGACGCGTTCGCTTTCCTCGCCCCGCGCCGTCAGCATGATGATCGGCAGGCGCTCGGTTTCCGGCCATTGGCGCAGGCGGCGGCACAGTTCGATGCCCGAAACCCCTGGCAGCATCCAGTCCAGAATAAGCAAATCCGGCACATTCTCGCGCAATGCGATTTCGGCCTCGTCGCCGCGCAGCATGGTATCGACCTGGTAGCCCTCTGCCTCAAGATTATAGCGAAGCAGCACGCTCAGCGCCTCTTCGTCTTCTACCACAGCGATTTTGGGTGCCTGTGACATCCAGTATTTCCCTATCCAAATGCGGCGGGCGGTGGATACAATCCCCCAATCGACCGCGTGCCGCCGCGCTATTCACTCATTCTCAGCCGCCGGACTCGGGGTCACTCCGGGTCCGGTCGGATGCAGTTCAGGGTTTACGCGCCTCATCCACGACAATACCGTGGCTCAGGTCTTCCTTGGGCCGCTCAGCCGGCATTTGCAGGCCGGTCACGATGTAATAAACGGTCTCCGCGATGTTGGTCGCGTGATCGCCGATGCGCTCGATATTCTTCGCACAGAACAGAAGATGCGTGCAGGCGGAAATATTGCGCGGATCTTCCATCATGTAAGTCAGCAATTCGCGGAACAGCGACGTGTACATGGCATCGATCTCGTCATCGCGGTCACGGACGACATTGATCTGCTGCACCGAACGCGACGCATAAGCGTCGAGCACGTCCTTGAGCTGGGTCAGCGCCAGTTCGGCCAGCGTTTCCAGACCACGATAGAGCTTTACCGGCTGACGCGATTCCGAAACGGCGGCAACACGCTTGGCAATGTTCTTGCCCAGATCGCCGACGCGCTCCAGGTCGGCCGAGATGCGGATCGAACCGATGATCTCGCGCAGGTCCACGGCCATGGGCTGGCGCTTGGCGATGATCATCACGGCCTTGTCGTCGATCTCGCGCTCGCTGGCGTCGAGGATGAGATCGTCGGAGATGACGCGCTGTGCGAGCGCGTTGTCCGCATTGACGATAGCGGCGACCGACTGCTCGACCATACGTTCCGCATGTCCGCCCATTTCGGCGATCTTGTGGGTGAGAAACTTCAATTCCTCATCGTAGGAGCGAACGGTATGCTGAGACGGCATAGTAGACCTCGTAATATAAATTGCGGGGAAGCCGCACTGTCTGTTGAAACGCAGTTCCGGATCAGCCGAAGCGTCCGGTGATATAGTCCTGCGTGCGCTTTTCGGTCGGCGCGGTGAACATGGTTTCCGTGTCGCCCACTTCGACCAGATTGCCGAGGTGGAACATGGCTGTGCGTTGCGAAACGCGCGCGGCCTGCTGCATGGAGTGCGTGACGATCACGATCGTATAGTTCTGGCGCAGTTCGTCGATCAGCTCTTCCACCTTCGCGGTTGCAATCGGGTCGAGCGCCGAGCACGGTTCGTCCATGAGGATGACTTCCGGACTGACCGCAATCGCGCGCGCAATGCAAAGACGCTGCTGCTGGCCGCCGGAAAGACCGGTGCCCGCGTCGTGCAGACGATCCTTCACTTCCTCGAACAGGCTCGCCTTCTTCAGGCTCGTCACGACGATTTCCTCCAGATCGGCCTTGGTGCGGGCGAGACCATGGATGCGTGGGCCGTAAGCGACGTTTTCATAGATCGACTTCGGGAACGGATTCGGCTTCTGGAACACCATGCCGACGCGGGCCCGCAGTTCGACGACATCGATCTTCGGATCGTAGATGTCCTCGTTGTCGAGTGTGATCTTCCCGCCGACCTTGCAGCCTTCGATCGTATCGTTCATGCGGTTGAGCGAACGCAGGAAGGTAGACTTGCCGCAACCGGAAGGGCCGATCAGCGCTGTGACCATCTTTTCCTGGATTTCCAGATCGACGTCGAACAGAGCCTGCTTCTCCCCATAAAATACGCAGACCTTGTCGCCGCGCATCTTTATGGAACTGGCGTTGGCGTTCATTTTTTCTCCTACGGCTTTCTCGAGAGATCGTTCAGTCATCAGGTTCATAGCTTTCGACTCCCGTTTACCAGCGGCGCTCGAAGCGGCGGCGCAGAATGATTGCTGCAATATTCATCACGGCAAGGAACAGAAGCAGGACGATGATAGCGCCTGACGTGCGTTCCACAAAGGCTCGTTCTGCTTCGTTTGCCCACATATAGATTTGCACCGGCAAAGCAGTCGCCGGTTCCATCGGCGTTGACGGTACGTCGGCGACGAAGGCCACCATGCCGATCAGCAGAAGCGGCGCCGTTTCACCAAGCGCATGGGCAAGGCCGATGATCGTGCCGGTCAGGATGCCGGGTGCGGCAAGCGGCAGGACATGGTGGAACACCATCTGCGTTTTCGACGCGCCGAGGCCAAGGGCCGCGGAACGGATCGATGGCGGCACGGCGCGAAGCGCGGCGCGGGTCGCGATGATGATGGTTGGAAGCGTCATCAATGTCAGCACCAGACCGCCGACTAGCGAGGCGGAGCGCGGCAGGCCGAAGAAGTTGATGAATACCGCAAGCCCGAGCAGGCCGAACACGATGGACGGGACCGCCGCCAGATTGTTGATGTTCACCTCGATCATGTCGGTGAAGCGGTTCTTCTTGGCGAACTCTTCCAGATAGATCGAAGCAGCAACACCGATCGGCAGGGAAAGGCCGAGAACGATGAGCATCATGTAGAGCGAACCGACCAATGCCACGCCGAGACCGGAGGTTTCCGGACGGCTGGATGCACCGAAGGTGAAGAGGCCTGTATTGAAGGACTCCTTCATCACGCCTTCTTCCGAAAGCGTTCTCATCCATCCCACCTGACGGTCCGAAACCTTGCGGTTCGCCTCCGGCACGGAAAGGTCGATCTGTCCCTTGAAGGCGGAATCAATGTCCGCGCCCGCCAGAACCGGAACGACCTGTGTCGTGCCGATAAGCGAGGGGTTGTTCATCACGATCTCGCGCAGCTGAATGCGCACGCCGTCCGAATAGAAACGGCCAAGGTCCCGCATTGCCGGTCGGTCGGTTGGCGAAACACCAAGTTTTTCAGCCAGAGCGTTGCGCACCAGCAGCGGATAATTGGCCGTGATCAGCACATTCGGATCGGTCGCGCGCTTGTTGCCCGGATCGATCACGCTCTCTTCAAGCTTTACCGGCAGATAAAGCGTCGTCTGCCAGAAGGCGGTATAGCCCTTGGAGAAAACCGAGAACAGGAGCGCGCACAGGAAGAATACGCCGATGGCAATCGCAGCAATACCGTAATAGCGGAAGCGACGTTCGGCAGCGTAGCGGCGTTTTAGTCCGATATCGCGACGTGTCGGCTGTGCCGCGGCGCCGCTGGCATTAAAGGTCGTATCGGTCATTATTCGTACTGCTCCCGGTACTTGCGCACGATGTGCAGCGCAAAGATGTTCATGATCAGCGTCAGGACGAAAAGCGTGATGCCGAGTGCAAAGGCCACCAGCGTCTGCGGCGAATTGAACTCAAGATCGCCGGTCAGCTGGTTGACGATCTTCACCGTGATGGTGGTCATCGCCTCGAAGGGATTGATGTTGATGCGCGCCGCAACACCTGCCGCCAGAACCACGATCATGGTTTCGCCGATGGCGCGCGAGGCAGTCATCAGAAGCGCGCCCACGATGCCCGGCAATGCCGCCGGGAGGACAACCCGCTTGATGGTTTCGGAACGGGTCGCGCCGAGACCAAGCGAGCCGTCGCGCAACGCCCGCGGCACGGCAGTGATGATGTCATCGGACAGGGAGGACACGAACGGGATCAGCATCACGCCCATGACGAGGCCGGCGGTCAGAACGCTCTGCGCCATGATGAAACCCTGCCCGCCAGCAATGGCGATGGACAGATCGCGCAGGAAAGGTCCAACGGTCACGAGCGCAAAGAAGCCGTAGACGATGCTGGGAATACCGGCGAGAAGCTCCAGAACCGGCTTCACGATGGTGCGTACGCGCGGCGAAGCATATTCGGCCATGTAGATGGCGGAGAACAATCCGACCGGAACCGCGAACAGCATGGCCACGAAGGCGATATAGAGCGTGCCTGCCAGAAGCGGGATGAGACCGAACTGGCCGGTCTCGCCGCCCGAACCGGCAGCGGCAAAGCGCGGGTCCCACACCGTGCCGAAGAAGAAGTCCCACGGCGAAACGGACTGGAAGAAGCTGATGGTCTGGAACAGCATCGAGCAGATAATGCCGATGGTCGTCAGGATGGCGATGCCGGAGGCTGCAATCAGGCCCCAGAGAACGATTCGCTCCACATTGTTGCGTGCGCGCATGCGCCTGCTGATCGTGGAGAGGCCGAAAATCAGGCCAGCCACGGCGATCACCAGGGAAACAGCCGAACCGATGGTGTGCGTGAGGGCGGTTGCCTTTTTCAGGTAAAGCGCGATCGGCACCATATAGTCCTGGCCCTCGGTCGCGAGCGCCACGCCCTTTGCCCCCAGAAGCGTGCGGGCGTCCTGATAGTTCGACGGGAAATTTTCGAGTTCGGCAGGCGTCAGCCGGTCAAGCCCGCTGGCAAGACCGCGAACCATGCCGAGCTGCAGGCTGCGATTGGTGAAGGACCCTTCCTCAACGGCATCCGGCAAGCGGGCGGTCGCACTGTGATCCAGATAAACCGACGTTCCTACGGCCCATATTGCGAGGAACAGAACCGCAGGCAATGCTGAAACGAGGAAAACCCACCAGCCATGATAATGCGGGCGGGAATGCATTTTCTCGGTCGGCGAGGCTTTTGCGGAAGCAGACTGCGCCTTGTCCAGTGCAACGGCACGCTGGCGGCCTATGAAGAATCCGATCAGCCCGATTGCAACGATACTGACGAGAACCAGAAAGAAGGACATTCAATTTCCCCGGTTGCCCTGATGAATGCGGATGGCGTTGAGGTGCAGCTTCCACCCATGCCGTTCCACGCGAATGCGCCTGTCATAATACAAAGGCGCGAAAGGAGAAGAACGCGGAGATTCCTCATCCCCGCGTTCCACAGATCAAAACTTACTTCGCAGCCAACGTCTTGCCTTCGGAGAAGGCAGCGCGCTGTGCTTCACGTTCTGCATCCGGGGCCGGAACCAGGCCATATTCGGCGAGCGGGCCGTCAGGACCGATCATCTGGTCGTTGAGGAAGAACTCAACATATTCCTTGAGGCCGGGGATGACGCCGAGATGCGCCTTCTTCACGTAGAAGAACAGCGGACGCGACACCGGATATTCACCCGAAGCAACCGTTGCAGCCGAAGGGGTAACATCGTTGACGGTGGCAACCTTCAGCTTGTCGGCATTGTTTTCGAAGAAATAGAGGCCGAAAACGCCAACGCCGGTCTTGTTGGAGTCGATGCGGGCCAGCGTTTCAGCATAGTCGCCATCGATGTCGACAGCCTTGCCGTCCTTGCGCACTGCGATACAGGCGGAAGCGGCAGCCTTGTCGTCGAGGCCGGTCTTCTTGATTTCATCCAGAGCGCCCGAGTGCTTGCAGCCGTCAGCCAGAACCTTTTCTTCAAAGACTTCGCGGGTGCCGTGCTTTTCGCCCGGGATGTAGGCAGCAATGTCCCAATCCGGCAGGTTCGGGTTGACCTGATTCCACTTGGTGTTCGGATTGTCGACCAGCTTGCCGTCCACAACGAGCTTGGCTGCGAGCGCCTTGTAGACGTCTTCCGGCTTCAGCTTCCAATCCGGACCCTTGACGTCGGTCGCAAACACGATGCCGTCATAGCCGAAGCGCACTTCCTGAACGTCCTTGACGCCAGCGTCGATGCACGACTTCAGTTCCGAGTCCTTCATGGCGCGCGATGCATTGGCGATGTCGATGGTGTTTTCACCGACGCCCTTGCAGAATTCCTTGATACCCGCGCCCGAGCCGCCCGATTCAACAACCGGCGTCTTGAAGTTCGGGAAGGTTTCACCGAAGGTTTCGGCGACGATTTTTGCATAAGGCAGAACGGTCGAGGAACCGGCAACCTGAATCTGATCGCGCGCCTGGGCGGCGGAAACCGACATAACGGCAGCGATGGCGAGCGCTGCGGTCGAGGAAATCATCTTGTTCATGAGCTGCGGCTCCTGTTGTAAAAGACATATGACGATGTGGCGTCGTTAGCCCTCTACGCGCTCTATATTACATTCATATGACACTATTGTTACAGGTTTGTATCAGAGCCGCTTGCCAGTGATTTTGTGGGGTTTTGCCGCGCCTTGAACCGGCAAAGAATAATGCGGCGTTCGTCCACCGCTTGAGTGTCGGTTTCGAATGATCGACCGGCCACCGAATAACGGCTCCCAATTTCCAGCCAATTTACCCAGCCGCCTCTCCAGACCTATGCTTTGAACGACAAAGTGACAATACAAGGTTTCCGCAGTGACCTATCCACGTCTGTTCAACCTCGTCTGGATAATTGCGCTCGCGAGCTCCCTATCGCAGTCCCAAGCTCAGAGCCGTGTGCTCACCATTGCTACCGAAGGATATTTTCGGCCCTATAATCTCACGCGGTCCGATGGCACGCTCGACGGCTATGAGGTCGAGCTGGGCCAGCACCTTTGCCAGACGATGAAAGTCGAATGCAATTTTATCGCCATTCCCTTCGACGCCATCATAACAAGCCTGCAGATTGGCAAAGCCGATGCTGTGATGGGAGCGCTGTCAGCAACAAAAGCGCGTGAGAAAGTCATCGATTTCTCCGTATCCTACGGCCGCACGCCGCAAGTCTTCGCCACCCTGCGCGACGGTCCCTACAGCAAGCTGCCTCACATGGAGGAGAACCTGGACCTTTCGGACAATAAGCGTGAAACGGAGCAAGCCCTTCAAGATGTGAATACCGCGATAAAGGGAGCGACCGTCGGTGTCGTGGGTGGATCGATAGCCCAATCTCTGATCAATGCATATTTCAGAGAAGGAACCACTATCCGCGAGTATAAAACCGCCGAGCAGGTCGATCTCGATCTCGCAAACGGACGCATCGACATGCAGGTCACCGCCCGATCCTATCTGAACACGATCCAGAAGACGCAGGCCTATTCCAACGTCGTCATGACCGGGCCGCTTTTCAAAGGCGGCCTGCTCGGGAGCGGGGTCGCTGTCGGTCTGCGCAAGGACGAAGCTGAACTCAAGCGCCAATTCGATTCTGCAATCATGGCGGCGAAGGCCGATGGCACTATCAAAAGGCTATCCGAAAAATGGTTCGGGTTCGACGTGACCCCGTAGGTGATTAAAACGGGACGCCTTTAAGTTACCCGGTCTAAACTCACTCGTTCGGGCGAGACAACACATAGGCGGCAGAACCCAGCATGAACAGTGTTACTACTGTTGCCAGCAGCCAGCCAGGTTTGGCGCCCCACCAGAAAATGCCATATCCGAATGCCATGCCAAGACAGGCGTAGAGCTTGGCGCGCGGCGGAATGGCACCACGCTCGCGCCATTTTATGACCAACGGTCCGAAACGTTGATCCGCGAGCAACCGGGCCTCGATCTTCGGCGACGACCGCGCGAAGAACCATGCAGCAAAAATGATGAAGATCGTTGTCGGCATGACCGGCAGGAATGCACCCACAATGCCAAGTCCGAGCATGAGAAAGCCGAGGCAAAGATAGACGATCCGCTTGCTCGCCGAGATTGCGGGCGAAGCGGCGTCGATCCTGTCTTTTTCCGGGTGGTCCTGCATGGCGTTCCGTCGTCTGGTCTGAACGCTTATAGCAGGAATTCAACGCTTTCGTGCAGGGTGATAGCAGTCAAAGAAACGTCATCTCAACCTCTTTCGGGCCTGTGGATAACTTTCAAAGTTCGACAAGAGCTTCTCGAGCACAGTCAGAAATTGCAATTTTGCCCCCAAAACGCCTCATTTCGTCAACTTTGCCGCCGACGCTGAAAACTTACCTTGCAAATAAAAATTGCATCGCCGCCGGGGCCAGCTGCCACACACGAAAGCAGCTTTTCTTGCAATGGGCGCGCGAAATCAAGGCACAGCGAAGTGCCACCGCAGATTCCTAACGAATCGTAAACAGCTTTACAGTAAACAACACGAACACTTCCTAATATTCCTTTGTTGTGTTTAAGCCATAAAGTAAACAACGGTCAGTATAGGATGATTTTCCCTGCGGGATATAGATTCAGTTATCGCATAATGTTCTCATTCGAACCACGCCAGCGCCACATTTAGATTCCAGTTCGGAACCGTCTTTCTCAGCGACAACTGTGGGACACTCCGTTAACAACTAGTGGAACTGGCATGACTTTCAAGACCCGTATGGCTATGCTTGCCGTTGCGGCAACCGGTCTTCTCGCGGCCACCGCAATCGAGGCTTCAGCACAGCAATGCGGCGGTGCCTCCTGGTACGCCCTCACTTCCCGTACGGCTTCGGGTGAACGCATGAACCCGTCCGGCCTGACCGCAGCACACCGCACCCTGCCGCTTGGCAGCAAGGTCAAGGTTACCAATCAGAGAAACGGCAAGTCGCTTGTCGTGCGCATCAACGATCGCGGCCCGTTCATCAAGGGGCGCGTCCTCGACCTGTCCAAGGGCGCCGCAGGCCGGCTCGGCTTCATTGGCGCAGGACACACCAAGGTCTGCTTTACGCCTTTGTGATCCAGCAAGGTCGCGTTCAGTCGCTGGACATGGAGCATTTCCGATCCAGATTTGATCGTTGGAAATGCTCCGTCCAACTGTTTTCGGCATATTCTTCCCCTAAAAGCCGGTTTTCGCTTTTGGGGAATGCTATCTCCGATCCAGCCTGTCGGTGAACCAGCGGGTCAGATTGATCCAGACCTCGTCCTTTTCGGCGGCATCCTCGATCCCGTGCTCAAGATTAGGGTTGTCGTTGACTTCGATCACGACCACCCCATCATCCGTTTCCTTCAGATCGACACCATAAAGCCCGTCGCCAATACACCGTGCCGCGCGTAAGCCGGTTTCCAGCACCAATGGCGGCGCGTCGCCCAGCGCATAGGATCGAAACCCGCCTTCCAGCGGTTTGCCGCCCGTATCGTGCTTGACAATCTGCCAGTGGTTCTTGGCCATCATATACTGGCATATGAAGAGTGGCTTGCCGTCCAGAACGCCGACGCGCCAGTCAAACTTCGTCGGCATGTATTTTTGCGCCAGCAGGAGATCACTGTCCTCCAGCCACAGGACAGCAAGCGCTTTCAGTTCGCCGAAATCCTTCACCTTCTTCACGCCGCGCGAGAATGACGAATCCGGTATCTTGATGACCATCGGAAAACCGAGCATGTCGGCGGCACGTTCCAGATCCTCCTCCCCCGCAATCATCACCGTTGGCGGGACCGCCACCTCGTTGGCCTGCATCAATTCATGCAGATAAACCTTGTTGGTGCAGCGGATCATGGACATCGGGTCATCGATCACCGGCATGTTTTCCTGCTGCGCCCGGCGGGCGAAACGATAGGTGTGATTGGAGATCGACGTCGTCTCGCGGATGAACAATGCGTCAAAATTGGCAAGCCGGGGCAGATCGCGCTTGCCGATCGGTTCCACTTCCACGCCGAGCCTTGCCGCGATCCTTGCCCAATGCTTCAGCGTTGAAACGGTTGACGGCGGCATCGCTTCCTTCGGGTCGCACAGCGTTGCGAAGGAATAGCGCGCTGGCACCTTTGGGCGCGCCGCGCGCCACTCACGCTGGGTATATCGGTCGAGTGCCTCCTCGAAACGTTCCTTCTGGTCCTTGGAAAACTTGGCGATGTTGGCAAAGCCGATCTTCTGGATTCGGGCCCATTCACCTGGCTTGACGGATACTTCCAGCGATGGCGCGCGAAACCAGTCGAAGAGCAGCCGTCCGAATTTTTCAAAGTCGGGGCTGTCGGCAAGTCCGAAATGCACGTGGATTGTCTCGGGTGCCTTTTCCGGATGCTTGCCGAGCGCCTTGTTCAGCATGTCTTCAAGTTCGGGAATGGCGTTTTCATAGAGCCGCCGTTCCGAGAGATCGATCATGGTTTCCACGGAAGGGATGATGCGGTGTCCCCGCGCTTCCGCCAGAAGCGAAGCATAATAGCCGCGGCTCTGATAAGCGTAGGAGCGCGACAGATTGATGATCCGCGGGCGCAACTGGCCATTGAAGAGCGATGGATGTGCGAGGTAATCGCGCGTGGTCATGACCTTGTGTGGCGTCGCCCCATTATCGATATCCGAGAGGCGTCCTACCAGAATGACGCAGATCGTCATCAGTCCGTCCTTTTTTCCAGAATAACGGCTGCCCTGAGCCCATCACTGCCGAACCGCGCGATACGGTCGAAAATGTGAAAGGGAACAGGAACATTTGCGGCATCGGCGATGGTCTCGCCCAGCTCTTCCTCCACCCAGGGGTCGTGAATGAGAATGTGACGCCCGTCTTCGCCATGGGCCAGCACCCAATGCGGCACTTTCTTGCCGAACATATGATAACCGCTGACAAGCACGATCACTGCCGCTCCACGGCGCAGGGCCGTCAGAATGTCGTGCAGGGTAAAGCTGCGATAATCCACCGGTATGGCATAGGCTTCCGTGCGCTGCCGGAAATCGGTTTGGGCCAGTTGCATGACCTTGCGCTTTTCTTCCGAACGCACCGATTGCAGGAAAAGCATATCCTCGATGGATACGATGACCGATGCTTTCAGTCCGCGTTCATGCGCGGCGACTGCAAGTCCGAAGGGTTCGCAACCGCCGGGCCCTGACATCATATAGATGGTGGTCGCATCACGCCACAGACGGACTTCTAGCACGGGATCAAGTCGGGTCTCCTGATTGTGCCGGGCCAGCACCATCATCAGGCAGGCCGCGCCGCAGGTGAAACCGGTCGTCTGCTCGTAATAAGGAAAGGCGGTGACCGGCGAAACGTCACCGCGAACCGTCTTTTCAAATCGCAGCGCGTCAGAATGGTCGGCATAGTAATCGAGATAGCGCCCGATGGGACGGTAGCCGTGCCGCTTGTAGAGCGCAATGGCGCGCTCATTATCCTCGCGCACCTCAAGCCGCAGCAATGGACGGTCGTGGTCATAAGCCGCTGTTTCCGCCGCCTGCAGCAGAAGCGAGCCGACGCCCTTGACCTTTGCCTCCGGATCGACGGCTATGGAATAGAGCCGCGCCAGCGCAGTGCCATGGCGAAACAGGATCATCGCATAGCCGGTGACTGCGCCATCCACCGTTGCAACAATGGTTTCTGCGGTCGGCCGCGCGATGAGGGCGCGAAAGGAACGGCGGGAAATCCGGTCTGTCTCGAAACAGCGTTCCTCGATGCGCAGGAGCGCATCTATGTCGTCTGCCGTGGCCTTGCGCGTCGTTGCGCCTGTCATCGTCTGGCCTTTGCAAAGGGATCGTTCCGATCCGGTCGAACACCAACAATTGGCTTATTCGGGGCAAAAAACAAGCGCCCGGACCGTGGCAAAATTATGGGTAATTTTTACCGTCGGAGCTGGCTTTCCGATGGCCGACAACTTCAATTACAGATTGCATTATCAGGAGTTACCCGCATTAACCATTAATTAAGAAGTCAGGCGATCGCGAGGCAAACCGAATTGACTCCGGACTATTTCAGACATTAACGTTTCGTTAATAAATGAGTAATGGCGAGAGCCAAAAGGCGTTGAGTATGTTTTGCGTTGTTCGCTCGACCACAAAGATTATGGCAGCCGCCGGTTTCGCAGTCTCGCTGCTGATGGCAAGCTTTGGTGCGGAAGCTGCCTCCGGCGACTTCATGCAGACCGGCAAGCTGACCTCGCAGCCGATCGGACATTATGAATTCTGCAAGCGCGAGCCCAAGGAATGCGGCATCACCAGCCGAGACACCCGCGCGCTGCAACTCAACCATTCGAACTGGCAGCGCATCGTCGAGATTAACCTTGCGATCAACGAGCGCATCAAGCCGATGACCGACATGGAAATCTACGGCGTCGAGGAATACTGGGCTTATCCGACGACCGTTGGCGACTGCGAAGATTACGTGTTGCTGAAGCAGCGTGAATTGCAGAAGGCCGGCATCCCGCTCACCGATCTTCTGATCACCGTCGTACGCAAGCCGGACGGCGAAGGGCACGCGGTCCTCACCGTTCGCACCGATCGCGGCGATTTCGTTCTTGATAACCTGACGGACGAAGTCATGCGCTGGAACGAGACGGATTACACCTATCTGAAGCGTCAGGCCGCGAACGACACCGGTCGCTGGGTTACCATTGAAGGTCCCGACAATCTCCTCGTCGGCTCAGTGCGCTGACATTGCGATCTCTCCATCTGTTTGGAAAATGCCCCGGAATGTGCTATCCGTTCCGGGTCTAAAAAGGAGAGATCGGTGCGGTTAGCCCGATCCCCGTTGCAAAGCGGGTCCTGGCCTTCGCGGTTGCCGTCATTTGGCAGATGCGTCGAGTCCCTTGACCTTTCACTCCGATGCAATGGTGCATTGGAGAACAAGAGGTCTTGGTTATGAAACAGCAAATCTCCGTCATCACACTTGGCATCGCCGATCTCGGGCGCTCACGTCGCTTTTACACAGAAGGCTTCGGCTGGATTCCGGTTTTCGAGAATGACGAAATCATCTTTTATCAGATGAACGGTTTCGTTCTCGGAACCTTTCTGAAATCGGCGCTTGAATCCGACATGGACCGAGATGGTCTCTTGCAGCCGGGTGCCTTTTCGCTTGCTCACAATGTGGAGCGAGAAGCCGAGGTCACGCCGCTGATGAACCGGCTGGTTGACGCTGGCGGCAAATTATTGCGCCCGGCCGACGCGCCCATCCATGGCGGTTTTCGCGGTTATGTCGCCGATCCTGATGATCACGCCTGGGAAATTGCTTGGAACCCGGCCTGGGCCATCGACGAGAATGGTCTTGTGACGTTTGGAATATGAGCCGGATAGGGCAGGCAACGGGGCGCTTTCGTGCCCTTAGCCTCATAACGATGTGATTATTGCGGGGCGGCGCGTGGCAAAAATCTATTTCATCTCGCATCCGGAAGTCATCGTCGATCCGGCAAAGTCTGTTCCATCGTGGAACCTTTCGGAGCGTGGTATCGAACGGATGCGTTCTTTTGCCGGTCGGCCTGAGCTGCAATCGATCAGGTCGATCTGGTCCAGTACTGAAACAAAGGCAATTGAAGCCGCCGAAATCCTGGCCGGTGTTTTAGGAATAATTCCGTCGACCGACTATCGTTTTAGTGAAACCGACCGAAGCTCCACCGGCTTTCTACCTCCCGACCAGCACGAAATGGTGGCCGACCAGTTCTTTTCAGCCCCAGACAAAAGCATTCGCGGGTGGGAGCGGGCCATTGATGTACAATACCGCATCACGCAGGGCTTCAAATGCGTGGAACGGCTCTCGGCTTCGCACGATACTGCCATTGTCGGCCATGGCGGCTCCGGCACGATACTTCTCTGTTATCTTGCGGGACTCCCGATCAGCCGCCAATATGACCAGCCCCATCAGGGACATTACTGGTGCTATTCATATGAGGAAAGAACTGTCCTCCATCATTGGAAACCGATAGCGCCGCGCTGAATTTCATTAAGGACATCGCTAAAGGTGGTCAGGCTGCTGAAACCAGCCTTTCCGCGCCCATGCGGTAAGATATGGCGCTGGCCAGATGGATGCGGCCCACCTTGTCGCTGCCATCGAGATCCGCCAGCGTGCGGGCCACTTTCAGGATACGATGATAGGCGCGGGCGGAAAAATGCATCTGCTCGCTCGCATCGCGCAAAAGCTTCAGTCCTGCCGCATCCGGCTCCGCGACCTCCTCTATCAGTTTGGCCGAACAATAGGCGTTGGTCATGGAGGGTTCCAGACCGAGCGCGGAATAGCGCTCGCTCTGTACTGCGCGGGCGCGGGCGACGCGTTGCGCGACCGCCGCGCTTGTTTCCGAGCGGGACGGCTTGATGAGATCGAAGGCGGAGACAGCGGGCATATCGACCCGCAAGTCGATGCGATCCAGAAGCGGGCCTGAAATGCGGGCCTGATAATCAGCCTGACAACGCGGCCCGCGCGCGCAGACATGCCCCGGTTCGCCCGCCATGCCGCAGCGGCAGGGATTCATGGCGGCAATGAGTTGAAAGCGCGCCGGATAGCTGGTGCGGTGATTGACGCGGGCAATCAGACATTCGCCGGTTTCAAGCGGCTGGCGCAGCGAATCCAGCACCTGCGGCGAGAATTCCGGAAACTCATCCAGAAACAGCACGCCATTATGCGCAAGCGATACTTCGCCGGGCCGTGCGCGCAGTCCGCCGCCAACCATTGCCGCCATTGATGCCGAATGATGCGGTGCGCGGAACGGACGGCGGTCGGACAGTTTTCCGCCCGAAAGCTCACCCGCAATCGAGGCGATCATCGACACGTCCAGCAATTCGCGCGGAGAAAGACGCGGCAGAATGGATGGCAATCGCTGGGCGAGCATGGATTTGCCGGATCCCGGTGGCCCCACAAGCAGCAAATTATGGTTGCCAGCGGCGGCGATTTCAAGCGCCCGCTTGGCGGTCTCCTGCCCCTTTATGTCGGCAAGGTCGAGTTCCGTTTCACCGGAAATCCGCATGGATGGTTCGGGCCGGGTCAAAACCTGCGTGCCGCGAAAATGGTTGGCAAGGGCGATGAGGCTGCGTGGCGCCAATATGTCGATGTCGGCACCCGCCCATGCTGCCTCCGGACCGCAGGAATGCGGACAGATAAGCCCTTTCTGCTCCCGGTTAGCGCCGATTGCAGCGGGCAGGACACCCGCCACCGATGTTATCGAACCGTCGAGCGACAATTCACCCAGAACGAGATAGGACTGGATCGCATCCGCTGGAATGGCGCCAATCGCCGCCATAAGCCCGACGGCAATGGGCAAATCATAATGCGACCCTTCTTTCGGCAGGTCAGCAGGCGCCAGATTGACCGTCACCCGCTTGGTTGGCATGGACAGGCCGGAAGCGTGGAGGGCCGCCTGCACCCGCTCCCGGCTTTCCGCCACAGCCTTGTCCGGCAGGCCGACGATGGACATGCCCATCTTGCCCGGCGCCACCATCACCTGCACGTCGACAGGCACAGCCTCTATGCCCTGAAAAGCAACCGTCCCAACCCGCGCGACCATGTGCCCCCGCTCGCCACGCACCACATCTCTCAAGTGAGATAAAGTTCAAATACAACTCAGAGAGTTAAGCACGAGCGAGCGGCGAATTCAAGAACAATAAGAGAACGAAGTGGTGGTTTCTACCGCTTGGCTTCCACCGCATCCCAGAACAAGGCCGCAATGTTGGTTCCGTCGAAACGCTGGATTTCGCGGATGCCGGTTGGCGAGGTGACGTTGATCTCGGTCATGTAGTCGCCGATCACATCGATGCCGACCAGAATGAAGCCGCGCTCTTTCAGCGATGGGCCAATGCGCTCGCAGATCTCGCGTTCACGCGGCGTCAACTTGCTCTGTTCGGCACGCCCGCCGACATGCATGTTAGAACGGGCATCGGTTTCCGACGGCACGCGATTGATTGCGCCGACGGGCTCGCCATCGATCAGGATAATGCGTTTGTCGCCAGCACGCACGTCCTTCAGATAGCGCTGCGCAATGAAGGGCTCCTTGAACAGCTGACCGAACATTTCCAGAAGCGAGGTCAGGTTGCGATCGCCATCGGCCAGATGGAACACGCCAGCACCGCCATTACCGTAAAGCGGCTTCAAGATGATGTCGCCGAACTCGCGACGGAAATCCATGACTTCCTGCGGGTCCTTGGTGATCAGCGTTTCCGGCATGAGGTCGGGAAACTCCGTCACGAAGATTTTTTCGGGACTGTTGCGCACCCATGCCGGATCGTTGACCACCAATGTCTTCGGGTGAATCCGCTCCAGAAGATGAGTGGTGGTGATATAGTTCATGTCGAAAGGCGGGTCCTGACGCAGAAGTACCACATCCATTTCCGACAGGTCGCGGCGGATTGGCTCGCCCAGCGTATAGTGATCACCTTTGATGTCGCGCACTTCCATCTTTTCGAGGCGGGCGGAAACGACGCCATCGCGCATTGAAAGCCGGTCCGGCGTATAATGGTAAAGCTCATGACCGCGCTTCTGCGCCTCGAGCGAAAGGGCGAATGTAGTATCGCCCGCGATATTCACCGTGCTGATATGGTCCATCTGGACCGCGACTTTGAGAGCCATGATTTCCTCGCGATTCGAAGTTGCGGGAAATCTAAAACGGAATGAACGGGCAACATAGTCCTTTCTCTCAATCCGGCGTGGACTTCGCTTGCGCCTTTTCAGTGCGTGAAGCTGAACTGGATCAGTTTTCATCCATTGTTTATGCTGGCACTGTAGCTGCAAATCGCTGCTGGCGTTTCGGGAGGAAAATGTGACCGTTGTTAGAACTACGCTGTTTGCCGACCATGTAGCAGAACTGGGCGAAGGTCCCGGCTATGATCCCTTGAGCGGAAATGTCTGGTGGTTCGACATTCTCGGCCAGAAACTGATCGAGAAGAACTGGGACAGCGGCGAAACCCACGTCCATGCGCTCGGCATGAAAGCGAGCGCTCTCGCCGTGATCGACCGCGACCGGCAGTTGATCGTCAGCGAACATGGCCTGTTCATTCGTGAGCGCGCCAACGGGCGCCTCACCCTTCATCACCCGCTTGAAGCAGACAATGAAGTCACCCGCTCCAACGACGCGCGCGTGCATCCTTCGGGATCGTTCTGGATCGGCACGATGGGCAAAAAAGCCGAACCCGATGCAGGCTCCATCTGGTGGTATCGCGAAGGCCAGGTGAAAAAGCTGTTTTCCGGCATCACGATCACCAATTCGATCTGCTTTTCCCCTGACGGAAAGATCGCCTATTTTGCCGATACGGATCGCAACATCATCTGGCGGGTTGATACGGACCCCGAAACCGGATTGCCGGTATCCGACAAAAGCGTCTTCCACCATCGAACCGAAGAGGGCGGCGTCGATGGCTCAGTCGTTGATGCCGAAGGCACGCTGTGGAATGCCTGCTGGGGCGGCAGATCGCTCAATGCCTATTCACCGCAAGGCCGCCTGATCCGCTCTGTTCCACTGCCTGTGGGCCAGCCATCGTGCCCAGCTTTCGTCGGGCCGAATGCGACGGCGCTGATCGTGACAAGTGCACATGAAGGCCTGGACGATGAGGCCCGCCAGTCCGATCCCCATGCCGGAAAGGTGTTACTGCTTGATCTCACAGTTGCCGGACGGCACGATCCGCCGGTATTCTTATAAAAAGCCTACCTGGAACATCTCATGCTTTCTTGAATTATCGAGCGCCGGGATCAAAAACTCCGGATCGCAGTGAAGCACTGTCTTTCGCAGAAAGAAGCCAATTCAGCAGCAATACATAATTATGTGAATAAATCTTCCAATTTTCCGCCCTTACGCCTAGCTTCTATCGGCATACAAGAACATTATTTTTAAGATATTATATAATTCTACATTTTAACTTAATTGCATAAGGAAATATTGTGCCGACATTATCAAATAATCCAAACCCGCACTCTATAGAGCAAGCCAAATATAGACGCTACAACGTTTTAACGGACAATGGTCAAGCAATGCTGGCCAGCTATAAAAAAGGCATACAAGCCATGCTTAATTTGTCCGCTAGCGATAGAAGAAATTGGTTCAGACACGCATTTATTCATTTTTTTGACTGCCCCCACGGCAATTGGTGGTTTCCAGTTTGGCACCGTGCCTATCTATATTGGTTTGAGAACATCATTCGAAAACTCAGCGGTGACATACTATTCACACTACCTTACTGGGATTGGACGGAATACCCTGAAATTCCAGCAAGTATGTTTGATGGTGTATTAACACCAACTGATAAAGCCTATCTCCCATATACACAAGACGAGGCAGTTTTTACAGATTTTATCAAGCCCTCCCTTGCTTCCTTCTGGAGCAGCATGGGTACAATGCAAGACTATCAGATGGAGCTGCGGGGATACAAATCCTTTAACGATATGTGGCAAGCTGTGCTTGGTTATAATGGAGACAAAAAAGACCCAGGAAGTGAAGCTTTCGCAACAACAGATAATTCACGATACCTTACACTAGTGAAACGTTCCCTCGATAAGAGGACAAAATCAAATGTATCGTTGAATGTTATCAATGATGCGCTAGCACCACAAGAGTTCTATTCTCCCGATACTACCCTTAGCTTCACCAGTGCCAAGACTGATTCTCATGTAGTGATGCCAAAGGAAAAGCAGTTTTTTTCCATACTCGAAGGCCAGCCACATAATTCGGTGCATAATTGCATAGGAGGAGTAGGCCCTCTAGACCCAGGCCCTTATGCCTACATGGCCAATTTCCTGTCCCCCGTTGACCCCATATTTTTTCTTCACCATGCAAATATTGATAGACTATGGGATGTGTGGGCACGAAAGCAGGAATCTCTTAACTTGCCAGATCTTCCGATGACAATGGATGATCGTATTCGTTACAAAGAAGAGAATTTTTATTTTTTTACGGATGAGTCAGGCAATCCCATAATATCTGCTAAAGCTATTAGTTATCATTATATTTCTACATTGCAATATGATTATGAGCCAGGTTCTGGAGAAAATATAATAAACACCTCTGTCCGCGCTGATTTAAGTAATTCCTATACATACTCCGGAAAAACTAACGGATATTCTATGTCGATACAAATTCCGTCCAAGTTCCTGGATATTACCAACGAAACCAATAAATCTCTGGTCGTTACTATCAGCTTTAACAGGCCGGACGAAGGGCGCGGCTTCGACATCTTGGTGAATGCACCCCAAGGTATGACAACCGTCGATACAAACAGTCCGTATTACGGAGGTACAGTCGTATTTTTTGGGCCACCAATGAGTGGCATGACAATGTCAAACGATACAGCCTTTACCCTCATCCTTCCTCAAACGCTGGAAATTTTTCATACGGCTTACGCGGATGAATTTGCAACACTGGTATTCACATTAGTGCCATCCGTAAACACCCCAGGCGAACAACCTCTGATAATCCAAACATTAACGGTGCGAGCATTGTAATAGTTTCACCCAGGATTAATAGGACAACTCCTTGATCCTGAGTTAGACCTTCTCCGAACGAACTGGATGATTACGACAGACGAGTCGGCGGCTTCTGCAAGTCGATTCTGCTTTCGTCGGGCCGGACCCATGAAGGCCTGGACGTTGAGGCCCGCCGGTCCGATCCCCATGCCGGAAAGGTGTTACTGCTTGATCTCACAGTTGCCGGACGGCACGATCCACCGGTTCGACTCTGAATAACAAATAAAAAGGGCCCTTGGGGCCCTTTGATCTAAACACCTTCGACGATGATGATCTCGCCATCGGCGACCGTCTGCCGGATCGCCTTCGCCGCCCGATATTCCGGAGAATTGTAGCAATCGAGCGCGTGCTGCATGGTCTCGAATTCGATGATGACATTTCGGGCGCGGCCCGGCCCTTCAACGGCTTCAGCCTTGCCGCCGCGTGCGATGAAATTTGCGCCATAACGCTCAAATGCCGGTTTCGCCGTCGACACATAGTCCTTGTATCGCTCGGGATCACGGACGTCCACGCGGGCAATCCAGTAAGCTTTGGTCATGCTCTCTCCTCCAGTAACTCTTTCATGCAACCGAGCGCATTTCTTCCAGAATGGCAAGGGCCGCCGCTTTCCGATCAGCCGCGCCGACAATCGGGCGTGCGACGACCAGATGGCTGGCTCCGGCTTTCAATGCATCGGCAGGTGTCATGACCCGTTTCTGGTCGCCCTTTTCCGAACCGGCTGGACGAATGCCCGGCGTGACGATGGCCATGTCCGGACCGACCGCCTGACGGATGGCTGCAGCCTCCACGGCAGAAGCGACGATGCCGCCCATGCCCGCCTCGCGCGCCTGACGGGCCCGCTTCAGCACCAGCGTTTCCGCATCGTCGGAATATCCGGCTTCCCGCAGATCGGCATTGTCCATTGAGGTCAGAACCGTAACGCCCAGGAGGCAGAGGTTCGATCCCCTTGCGGCTTCCACTGCTGCCCGCATCGCTTTCGGGTAGGCATGAAGCGTGAGCATGGAAACGCCCATTTTCGCGACATTTTCGACGCCCTTTGCAATGGTGTTGTCGATATCGAGGAGCTTCATGTCGAGGAAGACTTTTTTCTTCGCCGCGACGAGGCTTTTTGCGAAATCGAGGCCGCCCGCGAATACGAGTTGATAGCCGATCTTGTAGAAGGAAACGGCGTCCCCCAACTCTTCGACTACCTTCTCCGCCTCAGTAATAGTCGGCACGTCAAGGCCCACGATCAGCTGATCGCGCAAATCTGTCGTCGTCATGAGAGTCTCCGTGGTGATTTTTACTCTCTTCGCACAACAGGACCCGTTACGAAAGAGATGGAATCAGCTTTTTGCTTCTTCCACCCGCGTGATGAGGCTCCGGCAGACAGCAGAAAGCATCCTGGCGCTGCGCTCTTCTTTCAGCGTTCCATCCTCATTGAACGCCATGGATGCATGACCGACGGAGCATTGCTCCGTGACGATCTGCACTCCGACATTCATCAGCACGGCGCGCAGGTGATAAAGCCCCCGCATTCCCGCAAAAACGCCGTCGGAACTCGAGCAGAGACCGACCGTCAGACCGGCATAAGGCCTGAATGGTTGGTCGCCATCCTTCGAGATGCGGCTGACCCAATCGATGGTGTTTTTCAGAAGCGGCGGGATCGAGGCGTTATATTCCGGCGAACAGATCATCAGCCCGTCATGCTGGGCAAACAGACGACCCAGCCTCATCGCGTTCTCGGGAACGCCATGTTCCTTTTCCAGGTTCTGGTCCATGATCGGCAGCGGATAGTCGGCGAGCGTGATGCGCGTGACCTCAGCCCCCTGCATCCGCAACTCCTTTTCGGCTGCATCAGCCATATGTCCGGAAAAAGCGCCGATGCGAACCGAACCCGCGAAGACGAGAATACGTGCAGTCATGAAAGCCTCGCGAGAATTTACACCAGTGGGCTGCGATAAACCCAGAGCTGCGCCGGCGGCACGTTCCGCACCACGAAATCATAGTGCTGAACGGTATAATTGCCGCGGCCGGCGGGAACCGGCGGCAGGGGACCATAGGTGATCTGCATCAGGGGCCGTCCGCGCGGAATGCGCGAAAGCAGGCTTTCCACGAGCTGGATGCGCCGGTCCATCGGGAAATTGAGCATCGGCACGGCAGAAATGATGCAGTCGAATTTCTGGTCCTTCTTCTCGCCCAGCGCGCTGTCGAGATCGAATGCGTCACCCTGAATGATGTTGACCTCCGGAAAGATCGTATTCAGGTGATCCACGAAGTCCTGCGAATATTCGATGGAATAAAGGTCGGCAGGTTTCACGCCCTGTTTCAGGATCGCCTTGGTGATGACGCCCGTACCCGGTCCAAGTTCAAGAACCGGAAGGCCGGAACCGGTGTCGATGACGCTCGCCATGCGGCGCGCGGTAACGGAACTCGTGGGCAGAATGGCGCCGACGGCTTTCGGCCCGTCTATCCATCCCTTGAAAAAACGAATTTCCTCATCGAACTTAGCGGCCAGTTTCCTGCCGAGCTGTCCTGCCATTCTCGCTGCTCCCATTGTCGTTATTGGACAAGTTTATGCCGCTTTGAATTCCCTAAGCAAGGCGTGAATAAGGAAAAGAACAAAAAAGGGAGCCGAAAGGCTCCCATTTCTATTCTCCGATACCTTCGAAGAATTCTTTCATCCTTGAGAAAAACCCGGCTGATTTCGGGCTATTCTCTTGCGAGGATAGTTTTTCGAACTCTTCGAGCAGTTCGCGCTGACGCTTGGACAGGTTCTGCGGCGTCTCGATGTCGATCTGTATATAAAGATCGCCGACGGCTGCCTGCCGCAGGACCGGCATGCCCTTGCCCTTGAGGCGGAACTGCTTGCCGTTCTGCGTGCCTTCCGGAACCTTGACCCGCGTCTGGGTGCCGTCGAGCGTCGACACTTCGAACTGGCCGCCAAGCGCTGCCGTCGTCATCGAGATCGGCACCTTGCAATAAAGGTCCGAGCCGTCGCGCTGGAAAAACTCATGCGGCTTGACTGAAAGGAAGATGTAGAGATCGCCCGACGGACCGCCGCGCATGCCAGCTTCGCCTTCACCGGCCAAACGGATACGTGTGCCATCCTCGATGCCTGCCGGAATATTGACCGACAGCGAACGTTCCTGCGTGACGCGGCCCTGGCCGTGGCACTTGCCGCAAGGGTCCTTGATGATCTGCCCGCGCCCGTTACAGGTCGGGCAGGTGCGCTCGACCGAGAAAAAGCCCTGGGCAGCGCGGACACGCCCCGAACCCGAACACATGGTACAGGTGGTCGGCTGTGAACCGGCCTTCGCGCCGGAACCGGAGCACTCGTCACAGGTGATGGACGTCGGAACGCGAATCTGCGCGGTCTTGCCCGCATAGGCTTCTTCCAGCGTCACTTCCATATTGTAGCGAAGATCGGCGCCGCGTTCGCGTCCGCCATTGGAGCGACGGCGACCGCCGCCCATCATCTCGCCAAAAATGTCCTCGAAGATATCGGCAAAGCCGCCACCGCCGGCAAAACCGTTGCCGAAACCGCCGCCCATACCGCCATTTTCAAAGGCTGCGTGGCCAAACCGGTCATATGCGGCACGCTTCTGCGGGTCCTTCAGCGTTTCGTAAGCCTCGCCGATTTCCTTGAACTTGCGTTCAGCTTCCGGATTATCCGGATTGCGATCCGGATGATATTCCATGGCGAGTTTGCGAAAGGCTGTCTTCAGCGTCTTGTCGTCTGCTGTTCTTTCAACACCCAGAGCTTCGTAGTAGTCGATCTTCATCAGTTCGTTATCCCGGCGACAGGAACGCGCCTTTTGTTTTCACGGACATCGTATCCCGAAACCGGTCCCCAGATTCGTGCGACACGCCCCAAAGCGTTCAACACTTGTCGGGGGCCAGCGTTTCCAATTGTTCATCAATCGAAGTGCCTTTCCCGACCCATATGTCGGAGGAGCACTCCTGGTTTCAGTATCAACACCCACTTTGCCCGAAACCGTCTCGTGCTTTTCAAGATGTATGCAGGCCAGAGCGATTTTTCAAATGGAGGCTTTGCCCGATATTTCCATCGGTATTCCACCGACACCGGCCAGCATGCAGGCTTATACAAAACCTGCGAATATGAACATCTCGAAAATTGGCAAAAGCCCGGGGCAAACCCCGGGCTTGAGCGTATTAAGCCTGAAATTACGACTTCTTCTTGTCGTCGTCGATTTCTTCATAATCGGCGTCGACAACATCGTCGTTTGAAGCCTTCTCTTCGCTACCGCCGGCAGCACCGGTTTCAGCAGCCTGAGCGGCTTCATACATGGCCTGACCGAGCTTCATGGAAGCTTCGGCGAGCGTCTGCGTCTTGGCCTTGATGTCGTCGGCATCATCGCCTTCAAGTGCGGTCTTGAGGCTTGCAAGCGCATCCTCAATGGCCTTCTTGTCGTCAGCCGAAACCTTGTCACCATATTCGCTCAGCGACTTTTCGGTCGAGTGAACGAGGCTTTCGCCCTGGTTCTTGGCTTCCACGGCCTCGCGGCGCTTCTTGTCGGCTTCGGCATTCGCCTCGGCGTCCTTGACCATCTTTTCGATGTCGGCATCGCTCAGACCACCGGATGCCTGAATGCGAATCTGGTGTTCCTTGCCGGTGCCCTTGTCCTTGGCCGTCACGTTGACGATGCCGTTGGCGTCGATGTCGAAGGTCACTTCGATCTGCGGCACGCCACGCGGTGCGGGCGGAATGCCGACCAGGTCGAACTGGCCGAGCATCTTGTTGTCGGCTGCCATTTCACGCTCGCCCTGGAAGACGCGGATCGTCACGGCCGACTGGTTGTCTTCGGCGGTGGAGAAGGTCTGCGACTTCTTGGTCGGGATCGTGGTGTTGCGGTCGATCAGACGGGTGAACACGCCGCCCAGCGTTTCGATGCCGAGCGAAAGCGGGGTCACGTCGAGCAGCAGAACGTCCTTGACGTCGCCCTGCAGAACGCCGGCCTGAATTGCCGCCCCCATGGCGACGACTTCGTCAGGATTGACGCCCTTGTGCGGTTCCTTGCCGAAGAAGGCCTTAACGACTTCCTGAATCTTCGGCATGCGGGTCATGCCGCCGACCAGAATAACCTCGTCGATTTCGCCAGCCTTGAGACCGGCATCCTTCAGTGCTGCCTTGCAAGGCTCGATGGTGCGCTGGACGAGATCGTCGACCAGGCTTTCGAACTTGGCGCGCGACAGCTTGATGGCAAGGTGCTTCGGACCGGTGGCATCCGCCGTGATGAACGGCAGGTTCACTTCGGTCTGCTGCGAGGACGACAGTTCGATCTTGGCCTTTTCGGCAGCTTCCTTGAGGCGCTGCAGAGCGAGCTTGTCGTTCTTGAGGTCGATGCCGCTTTCCTTCTTGAACTCGGAAACGAGGTATTCGACCAGACGCATGTCAAAGTCTTCACCACCGAGGAAGGTGTCGCCGTTGGTCGACTTCACTTCAAAGACGCCATCGCCAATTTCAAGAACCGACACGTCGAAGGTGCCGCCGCCAAGGTCGTAGACAGCGATGGTCTTGCCGTCGTTCTTGTCCAGACCGTAAGCAAGCGCTGCCGCAGTCGGTTCGTTGATGATGCGCAGCACTTCAAGACCGGCGATCTTGCCGGCATCCTTGGTTGCCTGGCGCTGAGCGTCGTTGAAGTAGGCCGGAACGGTGATGACCGCCTGCGTGACCGTTTCGCCGAGATAGGATTCAGCGGTTTCCTTCATCTTCTGAAGGATCATCGCGGAGACCTGCGACGGGGAATATTTCTTGCCGTGGACTTCAACCCAGGCATCGCCATTGTCGCCCTTGACGATCTGGTATGGAACCAGATCCTTGTCCTTGGCGACCATCGGGTCGTCAAAGCGGCGGCCGATCAGGCGCTTGACCGCAAAAATGGTACCTTCCGGATTGGTGACGGCCTGACGCTTTGCAGGCTGGCCGATGAGACGTTCGTCACTATCGCTGAATGCAACGATCGAAGGGGTTGTACGCGCACCTTCGGCATTTTCGATGACCTTCGCGTTCTTGCCGTCCATGACGGATACGCAGGAGTTGGTCGTTCCCAGATCGATACCAATAACTTTAGCCATATTTCTCTCCATTCAGCAAACCGCCAAGACCTCTACCGAGCGTTCCATGGGCGGTTCCTATCGGTTTCACAATGCTCTTTTCACGATGCATATCCGGATACCGGTCCCGGTTTCCAGACGCACATCAATGCCCTGTGCGAGGCGTATATAAGAAACGCGGTTTTTCACTGCAAGTCACAAGAACCGGACAAAGACAGATTCCTTGCCCGATATTCCTTACAGGATCAACGGACTGTCTCGCTCCCGCCGGTTTTGCCCGCACGATAGATCGCATCGATGAATTTCTGGTTCGCCCTGGAATTTTCGAGCGAGAACAGCCGCGCATCCCTGTCGCCGCGTGCGGCCCGCACAAAGCTTTCGGCCTGAAGCTGGTAATGATTGGCATCACCGAACGACCATTCGCTCGCTCGTGTGTGTCCGGCATCGAAAAGCGCGATGCTGCCGTGGCCATATTTACCGGTATTGAACGGCGCATAGACTTCGATGAAGCCCTTGTCGCCATGGAAAACCATTGTCTGGCGTCCTGCAAGCTGCGTCGCGACGTAGAAGGTCAGATCGAAGCCGTCGAAACGGGCCGAAACATTGGCATAGCGGTCGGTGCCGAAGGCGGGATCATATTCCACCGACGCCTGGACCGACAGCGGTTCCTGACCGGTGACCATACGGGTGACGACGGTCGGATAGACGCCGATATCCGGCAGAGCACCGCCGCCCAGTTCCGGCTGGTTGCGCATATTGTCCGGATCGACGTTGAAATAGGAAAAGACACCCTGCACATGACGGAGCCTGCCGATGGCGCCTTCGGCCAAAAGTTCGCGCAGCTTGATCCACTGGGGATGGTAATAGACCATGAAGGCTTCGGCTATCGTGACCTTATGCTTGTCCCGGGCCGCGATGAGCTGGTCGATATCGTCGGCCCTGAGCGCGATCGGCTTTTCGCACAGGACATGCTTACCCGCTTCGGCTGCCTTGCGGCTCCATTCGATATGCTGCGAAGTGGGCAGCGGAATATAGACGCCGTCGACGGCGTCGCTTGCGAGGAGTTCCTCATAGGAACCGAATGCCAGCTGCGCACCAAAGCGGTCGGCAACCGATCGGGCACGTGACTGATCACGGCTTGCGATGGCATGAACGACGCCATTTTCGGACGCGCAAAGTGCGGGAATCACCTGCGTGACACCGATCCTGGCGGTGGAAAGAATACCCCAATGAAACATGCAATTCCCTCGTTCTTATGAATTCACTCCGGCGCGTCCCAGCCCTGAACGGTCAGTTCCGGCCAGAATTGCAGCGCGCGGGCCGCCTTGATTTCATGCGTTTCGCGGTTATCGATGGCACGATTGGGCCGAATGCGAAACGAAAAAATATCGTCGAGACCGAAAGGAGCGTGGATGATGAGCCCATGCTCCCCCGTCTCGCCGTGTTTGGCCAGCCGCGCGCCTACGCAATGGGCGATCGTCGAATAACGCTCTATGGATTCGGTCGCGGAACGAAGCGGCGGATAAGGCTGTCCGAAACGCTTTTCGAACCACAGATGCACCCGTGCCTGATTGCGTATCTCGACGGGAAGCGGAAACCCGCGAAAGACCTCGGCGCCCCGTGCGATAACCGCATCCTCCGCTTCCCAGGAAAGATCGCCGCCGTCGAAATAGATGATGTCGAGATCCTTGATTCCATGCAGGTTGGGCCGTCCGGTCAGCCGGTTCCAGATGGTGTTGTAGAGCGCGCCCGAGACGAGCCAGGACCCGGACGCCTTTCCGCCCAGGTCTCGCAGCCGATGCAGCGCATCGGCCAGCATCGTGCTTTCCAGCACCATCTGCGAAAAGATATTCCGCTGCCGTGAGGACGGGAGACCAGCGTAGCGCAGATGCTCCGGCAGCGTGTTCATCTGTCGGTTCCTGTTCCATGGCGATAAAAGTCGATGAATGCGCGCAATGCCGGGCGCATCTGGCGGCGGCTTGGATAATAAAGGTGGAAACCCTCGAAGGGCGCGCACCAGTCTTCCAGAACCCGGACCAGCCGACCCTCGGCCAGAAAATCCCGCGTATAATCCTCGAACAGCCAGACCAACCCCGCACCGGCAAGCGCAGCCTCGAGCAGGATGCCGTTGTCGTTGGCGATCAGCGGCCCTTCGACGCCGATTTCCACGATCTGGCCGTTCTTCTCGAACTCCCAGCGATAGAGCCGCCCTCCCGGAAAGCGCTGACGCAAACAGCGGTGCCGCGCCAGATCGCGCGGATGCGAAGGGGCCGGACGGGCTTCGAAATAGGCTGGCGATCCCACCACAGCGCCGCGCTGCGGGCCGCCGAGCCGCACCGCGATCATGTCGGCTTCCAGATTTTCGCCAAGCCGCACACCCGCATCGAAACCGGCAGCGACGATATCGGTGAAAGCGTTGTCAATGCGCAGATCCAGCGTGATGTCGGGGTAGAGCCGGGCGAATTCACCAAGGCGAGGCGCAAGCATTAGCTGCGTGGCGACGAGCGGGGCGGAAATGCGCAGGATTCCCGCAGGGCGGTCCTTCGTCTCCAGCGCGGCGCCCAATGCCTGATCGATTTCCGCCAGCGCGGGCGCAAGCCGCTCCAGAAGCCGGCGGCCCGCCTCCGTTGGCGCGACGCTGCGCGTCGTGCGCGCCAGAAGGCGCACGCCCAGACTGTCCTCCAGCGTGGCCACCGCATGGCTGACGGCAGAGGGGGCAATCGCCAGTTCCCGCGCCGCACCCCGAAAACTTCCATGCGCGGCAACGGCGGCAAGAACGGCAAGCTGGGACAGTTGGCTTCGATTCATTGTTATAAATTACAGAACAACCCGTGAAAATAAATCGGTATTATCGAACTGATCGCCCTGTTTTATGGTTCACGGCATGATCCCTCCGGACTGCAGCCGCCCCGAAAGTGCCTCCAGCCGGTTCGCCTCCCGATTTCCCACAGAAATTTCAGTACTTTCAATCAGTCATTCGAAAGGAACTACAATGCAACAGCGCAAACTCGGCCCGCAATTGAGCGTTTCCGCCCTTGGTTTCGGCTGCATGGGAATGACCTATGCCTATGGCGGACAGGACGAGCAGGACGCGATCCGCACACTGCACCGCGCCGTCGATCTCGGCGTGACTTTTTTCGATACGGCGGAGGTCTATGGCCCGTTCGAGAACGAGAAACTCGTCGGCAAGGCGCTGAAGCCCTTCAGGGAGCGGGTGACGATTGCAACGAAGTTTGGCTTCAGGATCGAAGACGGGCAGATGAAGGGTGTCGATAGCCGTCCCGAGCATATTCGCGACGTGGCCGAGGCTTCCCTGAAGCGGCTCGGAATCGATGTGATCGACCTGTTCTACCAGCATCGCGTCGACCCGTCCGTGCCGATCGAAGATGTGGTCGGCACCTTGAAGGACCTCATCGATGAGGGGAAGATTCGGGCGATCGGTCTTTCCGAAGCGGGCGCCTCCACGCTGCGCCGCGCGCATGCGGTCCATCCCATCGCCGCGCTGCAAAGCGAATATTCGCTATGGGCACGCGATCCGGAAGAGGGTGTTCTGCCGGTCTGTCGCGAACTCGGTATTGGTTTCGTACCCTATAGCCCGCTCGGGCGCGGCATGCTGACCGGCACGGTGCGCTCGCAGTCGGACCTTGCAGAAGACGATTTCCGCAAGACGCTGCCGCGTTTTCAGCCGGGCAATCTGGAAGCCAACAACCGGCAGGTGGATCGCATCCTGGAGATCGCGCAGGAAAAGCAGGTTACGCCCGCACAACTGGCGCTGGCTTGGGTATTGAGCCGGGGTGATTTCATCGTGCCAATCCCCGGCGTGCGCAAAATCCGCCATCTGGAAGACAATGTGAAAGCCGTCGAAGTCGTACTGACGCCGGAAGACCTGCAACGCCTGGACGAAGTGTCCACGCCGAACCTGATTGCAGGCGAGCGTTACAATGAACACCAGCTTGCGCTGACCGGTCTCTGATTGGATGCCCCAAACAAAAAGGGAGCCTCACGGGCTCCCTTCCTTTTTACATCCGGCGCAAGGCTGGCGGAGCGAGCGTCAGAAGCCCGCCTAGCGTCATGGCGAAACCCACCCATAGCGGCGCATGCAGGCCATAACCGGCCTCCATCGCCTGTCCGCCGATCCACGGCCCGAGCCCCAGACCGATATTGATGACCGATGCATGCATCGCGTTCACCAGCGCTCCGGGATGAGCGATCCGCATCACCCGCGCAATGAAGGCGGGGTTGAGCGCAATGCCCGTCAGGCCGATCATCACGATGGCGAGAATTGCAGCAGGCTTCAATTCTGCGAAAAGCGCAAAAATCAGCATCGCAGACAGCATCAGAACGAGGCCGATGGCGATGGTCGGGATCGTGTGGCGATCCGCAAAGCGCCCGGTGACATAATTGCCGACGATATTGGCGCCGCCGTAAACGGCAAGCAGCAATGGCACCTGCATGGCCGAGAAACCTGCAAGCTGCACCGTGATCGGCGACAGATAGCTGTAGACGGCGAAGGAAGAACCGATGACCAGCGCGCTTGTGGCGTAGGCGGCCCAGAGTTTCGGCTTGCGCATTTCCTTCAGCTCGGAGCGCAGATCGGCCTGCGGCGCATCGGGCGAAGATTCGATCTTGATTGCAATGACGAGCGCACAGACGAGGATCAGAACAACAATGGCCCAGAAGCTCGCCCTCCAGCCGAACGCATTGGTGATTGCCGTTGCGATGGGGACGCCGAAGACGGTGCAAAGCATGAGGCCTGCGAAGACGAGCGAGGAAGCGCGCCCGCGCAGTTCCGGTCCGACAAGCTGCGCCGTGATGGCAAGCATCAACCCGAAGCTCGTGGCCGCAGCCATGCCGGTCAGCACACGGGCGATCAGCAGAACCTGAAAACTGCTTGTGGAAGCGGCTACACTTTGCGCGGCCGCATAAAAGACCAGCAACAGCAGGAGCCCGCGCTTGTTCTCGATCTTCAGCGCCAGAAACAATATCGTTACCAGCGGCCCGCCGATCATCATGCCCAGCGCGTAAAGCGAGATGAGATTGCCGATATCGGCAATGGAACGGTCGAACGCCACCTGGAGGGAGGGCAGCATTCCCGAAATCATGAGTTCGGAAGTCGTGAGCGCAAAAACGCCGAGACTGAGGCAATAGACGACGAGCGGGATTGCCCGCGCCTTTTGCGCGGACGCAGGGACCCCTTCCGCCGCCAGGGCAGAATCGCACGTATCGTTCATGGGACGAATCCTATTTATATAGTATTGATTACATAATTAATATCGACTTGCCCGAAGGGGTCAAGAGAATTATATAAGGATGATTATAGAAAGGGAGAAAAATGGTTCCACGCGGACGTCCGCGCAGCTTTGACCGCGATGCGGCGCTGGACAAGGTGATGAAGGTTTTCTGGGCCAAGGGCTATGACTGCGCCCAGATCAACGATTTCACGACCGCCATCGGCATCACGCCGCCAAGCTTCTATGCCGCGTTCGGCAACAAGGAGCAGGCATTTCGTGAAGCTGTCGACTATTATCGCCGCACCATCGGCGCCGTCCCTTTCGACGCGCTGGAAAATGCGCCCACCATTCATGACGGCCTGCGCCAATGGCTGGAGAAATCCGCCGACAGCGCCTTTGCCTGCCCGGCGGGCGGCTGCATGATCAGCGTCTGCTCGATCCAGTGCAAACCGGAGAATGTACCTGTGAAGGAATTTCTCCAGGCCATCCGTCGCGCCAATCATGAGCGGCTTTCAAACCGCCTGCAGCAAGCGGTAGCCGCGGGCGACCTGCCGGCCGACTCCGATATCGTGCAGATGACCGAATTTTATCACATGATCCAGCAGAGCATTTCTTTTGAAGCCCGCGACGGCAATTCGCGCGCCGCGGTGCAGAAGATCATCGATATGGCATTGATGGCCATTCCCACCCATACGAGCGGGAAGCCTAAAGCGGTTCCTGTTCTGACAGAATCGCCGGAACCGCTCTAACTATTTGTTTTATCGCATTATCCAACGCATCGAAGCGGGATAAGAAATCAGTCCAGTGAACTGATTTCCCCGCGTAGACGTTTCACAGTTTTGCTGGAAATGCTCCAATCTCGTCAGTTGAGCCACTTGTCACGGATCGCATCAAAGCTGCCATCCCTTTCCGACAGGTCGATCCACTGGTCGACGAATGCAGCCCAGTATGGATCGGGCTGTATCCAGTAAGCCTTGTCGATATGGTTGAATGGCTTCTCCACATCAACAGCGCATAGAATGCCGGGATGCTGCTTCTGCTGATAGTGCGTTTCCGCACCGTCGGTAATCATCACATCGCCCTCTCCAGCGGCAAGCGCATCAAAGATGCTCTTATTGTCCTTCCATGGGATGATTTGCGCCTGTTTGATATTGTCATGGACGAAGATCGAGTTCGTGCCGCCCGGATTGGCGATAACCTTGACGCCGGGCTTATCGATCTCGGCAATTGTCCTGAATTTATCCTTGTCGGCGCAGCGTGCAATCGGGGCCTTTCCATCCTCCAGATAGGGATGCGAAAACAAACCGATCTTCTGCCGCTCCAGGGTGATGGAAACACCACCCATCGCGATGTCGAACTTGTCGTCGCGAAAATCCTGCGTGAGTGTTGGCCAGGATGTCTCGACGATTTCCAGACGCACACCCAGAGCCTTTGCCAGACTTTGGGCTTGGTCAATATCAAGTCCAGTGAACGCTCCGGTCTTCGGGTCCTTGAAGCTGAACGGACTGTAATCGCCCGGTGTGCCGACTTTCAGCACACCACGGGCAGTGATTTCATCCAGCCTTGATTGCGGGGACGCCGTACTGAAAGACAACCCCGAAAGAGAAAACAAAAACAAAATGAGTACGGCCTGAAAATAGCGCATATCTATCCTTTTCCGGCGATTATAAATTCAAAAATATATTACATAATTCCACGATCATATTTCCAAATGCAAAAAGCGCCAGCCCGAACTCATCGGGCTGGCGCTTTCAACTTCATCACATGGCGGTTTTACCCGCGAAGAACGCCGCCGGTCTGTTTGGCGACGCTTGCCACGACCTGTTTCGACAGCGCTTCCAGATCTTCATCCGTCAATGTGCGGTCTTGGGGCTGCAACAGCACTTCGACCGCAATGGACTTCTTGCCTTCGCCGAGCGATGCACCCGTGAACACGTCAAAGACCTGAACGCCGACAATCAGCTTCTTGTCGGCAGTCGAGACTGCCTTCACGACATTGCCCGCCTCCACGTCTGCGTCCACCACGAACGCGAAATCGCGCTTGAGGCTCTGGAACTGCGAGAGGTTGAGCGCAGGCTTGGTGCGTGTGGATTTCGCCTTCGGCTCAGGGATCGCGTCGATATAGACTTCAAAGCCGCAAAGCGCGCCCGAAACATCAAGCGCTTCCAGCGTATCCGGATGGAACTCGCCGAAGTAACCAAGCACGACCTTGGGCCCGAGTTTCAGTGTACCCGAGCGGCCCGGATGGAACCATTCGGGACCGCCAGCCTCGATCTGGATGCGGTCAACAGGCGCACCGGTGGCCTCCAGTGCTGCGAGCGCGTCGGCCTTGGCGTCGAACACGCCGACGGGCGCTGCATTGCCGGCCCAGAAACGGCCCGAGCCGTCGACCTTGGCCGTACCGCGACGCACGCCACCAGCAACGCGACGCTGGCTATCCGGTGTGTCGCCTTCATAGATGCCCGAGACCTCGAACAGCGCCGTATCGCCAAAACCGCGATCTGCGTTGCGCTGGGCAGCGGCAAGCAACCCCGGCAGCAGCGACGGGCGCATGTCCGACATATCGGCCGCGATCGGGTTCGCCAGCTTCAGTTCCGGCTTACCGCCGCCAAACGCCTTCGCCTGCGCTTCAGAAATGAAGGAATAGGTCACAGCTTCCATCATGCCGCGCGAGGCGAGCATGCGGCGGGCATGACGCGTCCTGATCTGCAATGTCGTCAGGATACGGCCGTTGACCGCGCCATGGCTTGGCAGCGGCTGTGGGTCGATCCGGTTGATGCCGTGAATGCGCATGACTTCTTCAACGAGGTCGGCCTTGCCTTCCACATCGCCGCGCCATGACGGAACAATTGCCTTGATGACCTTCCCATCGCCTTCGACCCCGAAGCCCAGGCGCTTCAGAATATCGAGCGACGTTTCGTAGGGCACGTCGATGCCCGTCAGGCGCTTGACTTCCGACACCGGGAAATCGACCACGCGCGGCTCCGGCTTGCCATAGCCGACAACATCGAGAACCGTTGGCTCGCCGCCGCACAGTTCCATCACCAGCCTGGTCGCGATTTCTGCTCCGGGCACCATCATTTCCGGATCAACGCCACGCTCGAAGCGATAGCGCGCATCGGTAACGATGCCGAGTTCGCGACCCGTGCGTGCGATCATGCGCGGGTCCCACAGAGCGGACTCGATCAGCACATCGGTGGTGTTCTCATCGCAGCCCGAATGTTCACCGCCCATGATGCCGGCAATCGATTCGGGACCGTTTTCATCGGCGATCACATACATGCCGGGCTTGAACTTATATTCCCGCTGGTCGAGGCCGAGAATGGTTTCGCCATCCTTCGCGGCACGCACCGTCAGATTGCCCTTGACCTTGGCCGCATCGAAGACATGCAGCGGACGGCCCTGATCGAAGGTCACGTAATTGGTGATGTCCACCAGCGCATTGATCGGACGCAGACCAATCGCCTTGAGACGCTGCTGCATCCATTTCGGGCTTGGGCCATTCTTGACGCCCTTGACCATGCGCAGCGCGAAGCCGGTGCAGAACGGGTGCTCCGCATCCTGATCCAGAATGACCTTGACCGGGGTTTCGCCCTCGCCCTTCACGACTTCCGGCAGCGTGTTCTTGAGCGTGCCGAGACCGGCCGCTGCAAGATCGCGTGCGATGCCATGAATGCCGGTGCAGTCTGCGCGGTTTGGCGTCAGGCCAATCTCGATCACCGCATCGTCCAGCCCGGCATAGGTCGCAAAGCTGGTGCCGACCGGAGCATCCTCGGCCAAGTCGATGATGCCATTGTGTTCGTCGGAAAGCTCCAGCTCGCGCTCGGAACACATCATGCCGAAGCTTTCAACACCGCGAATCTTGCCGACGGAAAGCGTGACATCCAGGCCGGGAACATAGTCGCCCGGACGGCCCAGAACACCGACCAGACCGGCCCGTGCATTGGGGGCACCGCAGACCACCTGAACCGGCTTGCCGTCGCCCGCATCGACGGAAAGCACGCGCAGCTTGTCGGCATCCGGATGCTGGACTGCCGTCAAAACCCTGGCGATCTTGAAGGCCTTGAAAGCTGCGCGGTCATCGACCGATTCCACTTCCAGACCGATATCGGTCAGTTTCTCGACGATTTCGTCCAGTGTCGCATCGGTTTCAAGGTGATCCTTGAGCCAGGAAAGCGTGAATTTCATGATCGTGTTCTTTCCTAAATTTCAGCGTTTGAGCACTTCGACCACGCGAAAGCGCTCGCAAAGCAATTTCATGTCCGGAGAGAAGCCGCCGTTGCGGCGAAAATAGGCTTCGTGCCCTTTTCGCCAGTCATCCAGTGGGCCTTCCCCCTCATCTTCCGCAAACGCGGCATCAACTTCATCAAAGCGGCGGACCGTCAGTTCGACGGTTTCTATCACCACGGCAGGGCGGCCCCGACCGTCCAGAACCACATCGCGACGTCCGATGACCGGCATCGGCTCGCCGTCTTCCCCGAATGAGGCAAGCGCGGCACAGGTCGCGGTCTTCCGACCCGCGAGCACCAGCGCAAGCAGCTCATCGGCGAGTTCCGGCGAATCGCCAAAGGCGAAGGTCACGGCATCGCGATAAGGTTCGGGCAGTTGCATCATGCGCTCAGTCCGCCGAAAAGCGTCGGAATGTCGAGCGGACGGAAACCGTAATGTTCGATCCAGCGCACATCGGCGTCGAAGAAGGCGCGCAGATCAGGCATGCCGTATTTCAGCATTGCGATGCGGTCGATCCCCATGCCCCAGGCAAAGCCCTGATAAACGTCCGGGTCATAGCCGGAAGCGCGCAGCACATTGGGATGCACCATGCCGCAGCCCAGAATTTCGAGCCAGTCATTGCCTTCGCCGAACTTCACATGCGGGCCGGAACGGTCGCACTGGATGTCCACTTCAACCGATGGCTCGGTGAAGGGGAAGAAGCTCGGGCGCATGCGCATCTTCACCGAAGGCACTTCAAAGAAGGCCTTGCAGAACTCTTCCAGAACCCACTTCATGTTGGCGACATTGGCCGACTTGTCGACCACCAGCCCCTCGACCTGATGGAACATCGGCGAATGGGTCGCGTCGGAATCCATGCGGTAAGTCTTGCCGGGGATGACGATACGGATCGGCTCGTCGCGGCCTTCCTTGTCGCGGATCGCAGCAAACTTCTCCATCGTGTGCACCTGCACCGGCGAGGTATGGGTGCGCAGAAGCTTGCGCTCGCCTTTCTCGTCCGCATTGAAGAAGAACGTGTCGTGCATTTCACGCGCCGGATGGCCTTCAGGGAAGTTCAGCGCGGTGAAATTATAATAGTCGGTTTCGATATCCGGGCCTTCGGCAATTGAGAACCCCATATCGGCGAAGATTGCCGTGATCTCGTCGATCACCTGCGAGATCGGATGAATGCGGCCGCGCGATGCAGCGCTTTCGCGGACAGGCAGCGTTACATCGACCTTTTCGCGCTCAAGGCGCGCTGCAATCGCCTGACGGCGCAACTCGGTCTTGCGCTCGGTCAGCGCTTCGGTAACCCGGTTCTTCAAGCCGTTGATGGCCGGGCCCTGCGCCTGGCGTTCCTCCGGCGTCATGCTGCCCAGCGTCTTCAGCTTTTCCGAAACCGAGCCCTTCTTGCCAAGGGCCGCGACGCGCACGGCTTCAATCGCCGGCTCGTCAGCCGCCGCCGCGATGTCTTCGAGAATCTGCCGTTCGAGTTGTTCTAGATCACTCATTTGTTTAAATCCCTGTCGCGCCTTTGGCGCTCCACGCCTCTTGGTTCACATCCCTTGTCGCGCCTGCGGCACGCCACGCCTCTTGGTTCAATCCTTGTCGCGCCTGCGGCACGCCACGCCTCTTGGTTCAATCCTTGTCGCGCCTGCGGCGCTCCACGCCTCTTGGTTCAATCCCTGTCGCGCCTGCGGCGCTCCACATATTTTGCTGTGCAGCCAAAGAAGCCTTGTCGTTACTCTCTTTGACCTGATTGGTGAGACGCATCAAGATTTGCGTTAAAAAATTCCATCGCCTGCAGAAGCCGTCTTCCATCGCCGCCGAGAAAAATGCGGCGGAACAGCCGCAACGGCGCGATGGTAAATCGGAAAAATCCGACGATTTTCTTCAATTCCGGAAGCACTGCTGCCGGTGCTACCGCCCGGTAAGCTGCGAATGCCTGTTGCGGCGTCTCTGCAAGGCGCGCCTGCGCGGTGATCTGGAAGAACAGCAGCCAGACATCACGCGCCTGCGCGGCGGCAGGCGGCATGACCGTCTCCGGCTCCTCTTCGAAATCCAGAAAACCGGCAATGCCATTCTTCTCGAAGAAGTCGCGCGGGTGCGGACGCCCGTGGCAAAGCCCGGCCGCATGCGCGTCAGCCAAAGCACGCGCGCAATGGATGAGAAGCGCGTCATGTCCTTGCGGGTCATCATGGCGCAGATGGTCGAGCCGATCCTGGATGATCGGTGCAACATCGCTCAAAACCATCACCGCTCCATGGCGGTAGACGATCCTTGGCACCTGGAAGCCAGCCTGCAGGAAAGCACTCATCTTGCGCTCTTCGCGGTCGGCCATGCCTGCTTCTCCGACATCCTTCGGGCTGCGCAGGAAGGGGTATGGAAGAAGCGGCGAAATCAGGCTGTGCAGACGCTTCGGGAGCGGACGCCTTTCGGCATCATAGCGTTTGATCCAGACACGATGGCCGCCGATGACAGCGCTTGAAATGCGCTTGCCCTGGCTCTGGACGAGCAGAACCAGCAGGCTGCGGAGATCGTCCGCATCCAGATCCAGTCGCAGCTTGCCCGGTTCATCCTTCATGCCCGGTTTGAACTCCCCAAAAGGGAAAACCCGCGCCAGCCAAGCCAGCGCGGGTCCCCAAATTTATCGATACTGCTTGGGAAAGGCGGCTGGCTTAGCGGACAGCGCCTTCAAAAGCGTTCGGCGTCTCGGTGTTCTTGAGGTACTCGAGAGCCTTCTTTGCCGATGCAACCAGCGCACCGAACGCATCCGGTTCGTGGATTGCGATGTCGGACAGGACCTTGCGGTCGATCTCGATGCCAGCCTTGGCAAGACCGTCAATGAAACGGCCATAGGTCAGGCCCTGCTCGCGGACAGCAGCGTTGATGCGCTGGATCCAGAGAGCGCGGAACGAGCGCTTGCGGTTCTTGCGGTCGCGGTAAGCATACTGCTTCGAACGGTCAACTGCAGCCTTGGCGGTGCGGATGGTGTTCTTGCGACGGCCACGGAAACCAGCAGCCTGATCCAGAACCTTCTTGTGCTTTGCGTGGGCGGTAACGCCGCGTTTTACGCGTGCCATGTTATGATCTCCTTCTCAGACTAATCTTAGAGGCCGTTCGGCAGGAACTGCTTCACGATCTTTGCATCGGCATCGGCGAGAACCATGGTGCCGCGTGCATCGCGAATGAACTTGTTCGAACGCTTGATCATGCCATGACGCTTACCAGCAGCTGCGGCCTTGATTTTGCCGGTGCCGGTGATCTTGAACCGCTTCTTGGCGGCCGATTTGGTCTTCATCTTGGGCATTTTGCTACTCCTTTGTTTAGTCCCCGTCGTGCCTGCGGCACTCAACGCCTCTTGCTTCAAGCGGCATCGGTATCTGCGACCGACCGGAACTCTGTTTTCACTTCCGGACTGACCAAGCCCGAAAAGCATACGAAACCGCCACGGCATGCCCTGCCGGGCGGTTCGAACGCGGCCTTATAGGCTCAAAGACCGCAAAACGCAATGCCCGAATTGGGCTGAATCGCACTCCGGACGTCAATAAAGATGCAGAAGCACCGGCAGGACATTGGTGTCCTGCAAATATTCCACGAACTCGAAAAACGGATAGGCGACGAAAAACACCAGACCATCCGTGAACGTGCGGTAAAGCCGGTCGGGGCGGACGATCAGTTCCTTGTCGTCACGAAAAAGCGAAGGATGGGGGAAGAATCGCGGAACACTGGCGCAATAGGCTTCATAAGGCTTGCCAAAATTCTGCTTCAGGAACTTCTCTTCCGTCCGGATGACGACCGAGAAAGCGAGATAGCAAAGCACGCCGAAAGTGATGGCGATGGTGAGACTGCCGGTCTGCGCGCCAATACCCATCGCACCGATGCTGCTGAAGACATAGAGCGGATTGCGCGTGACCGAATAGGGACCGCTCTGCACGATTTCCGCGCTCTTGCGCCCGCCGATATAGAGCGTGCACCACATGCGACCGATAATGGCTGCAACGATCAGACTGAGACCGAAAGCTTCGATATATTCATGAAAATGCCCGGTCGACCGCGAGCCTACAAAAAGCAGCGCCACCACCAGAAGCACGATGACCGCACCGATCGCGAAACGCCGCCGCTGTTGATATTTCCCCAGTTCGCCCAAAGTCTTCATTGCAGTTCCATGATCCCAAAATTGTCCGGGGAAATGAAAAGCCGCCCGAAGGCGGCTTTTCCAAGGCATTTCGAAATGTTCAGCGCGGAGCGAGAACCATCATCATCTGACGGCCTTCAAGCTTCGGCTCGGACTCGACCTTGGCGATTTCAACAGTGTCTTCCTTGACGCGCTGCAAAAGCTTCATGCCAAGTTCCTGGTGCGCCATTTCGCGTCCGCGGAAACGCAAGGTAACCTTGACCTTGTCGCCTTCCTCAAAGAAACGCTGAGCAGCCTTCATCTTCACCTCATAGTCATGGGTGTCGATGTTCGGTCGCATCTTGATTTCCTTGATTTCAACCGTTTTCTGCTTCTTGCGCGCTTCGGCGGCCTTTTTCTGATTCTGATACTTCAGCTTGCCGAGGTCGACGATCTTGCAAACCGGAGGCTCGGCATTCGGCACGATCTCAACGAGATCGAGACCGGCTTCTTCCGCCATGGCCAGCGCTTCCTGAATGGAAACATCACCATGGTTCTGGCCTTCGGCATCGATAAGCTGAACCCGGGGAACCCGGATATCACGGTTGGAGCGCGGTCCGTCTTTCTGAACCGGCGTCGCTCTAAAGGGTCGGCGAATGGTCGTTATCTCCTAATTGTTACGTCTCATGCGGTCGGATGCTTGCTGCCAGACGGCATGTCCCCGATCAAACCGCAGTTGATCGCGGAAATGTCGTCAAGCAGGCGGCGAAGTCAATAGCATCTTTGTCAGGAAAAATCACCCCCGCGTGATAAACGTTCTTTTTATCATCATTTCGCGGCGGACAAGCGGCATATCGGTCACATCTGCCGTCATTTCAAGGGCCTCGCTTCAGATGGCGGGTTTTCTCTCTTTTCCGAACATGCCAAAACAATCCCGCAAATCGAGGAGATCTGACATGAACGTTGCGGGGCCGGAATTCATCGACGTGGACGGAGCGAAAATCGCGCTGCATCACAGAGCCGGAAGCAAGTCTCCGGGTGTCGTCTGGCTCGGCGGCTATCGTTCGGACATGCTGGGCACCAAGGCTGTCGTTCTCGACGAATGGGCGGCGGAGACCGGGCACAGCGCCTTACGCCACGATTATTCCGGCCACGGCTCCTCCGGCGGCGATTTCAATCAGGGCACCATCTCGCGCTGGCTGAACGAAAGCCTCGCCGTCTATCGCAAATATGCCAAAGGCCCACAGATTCTGGTCGGCTCCTCCATGGGCGGCTGGATTGCGCTGCGCATGGCGCAGGAACTCATGAAGGAAGGCAGCCCGCCCGCCGGGATCGTGCTGATAGCACCCGCTCCTGATTTTACCGCCGTGCTTGTCGAGCCCACGCTTTCCGAAGCGCAGAAAAACGATCTTCAGGAAAAAGGCTATTTCGAAGAACCCTCCGAATATTCGCCCAATCCCTATATCTATACCCGCGCCTTGATCGAGGACGGACGAAAGAACCTGGTTCTCAACGGCATCATCGAGACCGGCTGTCCGGTCCACATCCTGCAGGGCATGCAGGACCCGGATGTTCCCTACAGGCACGCGCTCACGCTGGTGGAACACCTGCCCGTCGACGACGTGACCCTGACGCTCGTGCGTGATGGCGACCATCGCCTGTCGCGACCGCAGGATCTCGATCTCCTCATCCGCACCGTGTCCGGTCTGGCGGAACGCATCGGCGAAAAATCGTAACGGAGCACAGTCATGCGGTTTTCGGTTTTCGCTTCCTCCGCAGTCGCAGCCATTGTCGGCTTCGGCGGCACGCTGGCGCTCATCATTGCGGCCGCGCAGGTGCTGGGCGCCACACAGGCCGAAACCGCAAGCTGGGTCACGGCGATATGCCTTGCGATTGCCGCCTCATCCGCCTGGCTCAGTATCCGCTACAAGATGCCGATCATCGCAGCCTGGTCCACACCGGGCCTGGCGCTCATCGGAGCCAGCGCCGGTTTCAGCATGCCGGAAGCAGTCGGCGCATTCATCGTGACTGCACTGGCGCTCGTCGCCACCGGGCTTATCCGCCAGTTGTCGGTGCTCGTTTCGCGCATCCCGGCTTCCGTTGCATCGGGCATGCTTGCAGGCGTGCTGCTCAGTTTCGTCATTGCCGCCGCCAAGACCGTGCCCGGCGATCCGGTTTTCGTTCTGCCGCTGGTGGCGCTGTTTTTCGTCATCCGCCTGTTCAATCCGTCGCTCGCCGTCATTGCCGTTCTGGTCATCGGCATGGTCTTTGCTCTGGTCACGGGGCGGTCGCCCGCCCTGCCCGCGCCTGAGATTTCCACGCTCACCCTCATCTGGCCCGAGTTCCACATGGGTGCGATGGTCGGCATTGCGATCCCTCTCTATCTGGTGACCATGGCGTCTCAGAACCTGCCGGGTTTCGCCGTGCTGCGCGCTTCCGGCTATGAGCCGCCGACCAGCGCCTGCCTGCGCGTAACCGGCCTGTTTTCACTGCTGACGGCTCCATTCGGCGCGTCGACCACCAACCTTGCCGCGATTTCGGCAGCGCTTTGCACCAATCCAGACGCCCATCCCGATGCTGCCAGGCGCTGGCTCACCGGCCCGGTCTATGCCGCGATCTATGTGGTGTTTGCCCTTTTCGGGGCATCACTGGTCGCGATCTTCGCCGTATTGCCGGTGACACTCATCGCCCTTGTTGCCGGTCTGGCGCTGACAGGCCCTTTCATCAATGCGATGTCATTGGCGCTCAAGGATGAACAGGAGCGGCTTGCGGCGACCATAACCTTTGCTGTGACAGCCTCCGGCATGGCATTTTTCGGCATCGGCTCCGCCTTCTGGGCGCTGATAGCCGGGCTTTGCGTGACTTTTCTCGAACATCTTCGCAAAAAAATTTCGAATTAATCACATTGGTTACGGGGCGTGCAGCCTGAATCCTCCGGTTGCATTCTTGAAAAGCCGCAATCTTTTCACCACGTCGAAGTCAAGCCGCCAGAAGAAAATCCCCGTATGGGTGGGCTGGCAGGCCCTGGTTTCGCGCATGTGGCCGGACGATTGTCGAACGGTTGAATGGCATGCGCTTTTTGACGGAGCAGACCATGACCAATACTGCATTGATCCGCCCGGCATGGACGCCAGCCACGATTGCGCTGATGGTGCTCGGCTTTTTCCTGTTCTGGCCGCTTGGCCTTGCCATGCTCGCCTATATCCTGTGGGGTGATCGCCTCGAAGGGTTCAAGCGCGGCATGAACGAGAAGACCGATTCCATGTTCGGCTCGTTCCGCAACTGCCGCAAGGGCGAAAGCTTCAACTTCGGCGGCACAACCGGCAACGAGGCTTTTGACGACTGGCGTCGCGCGGAGCTGGAGCGACTGGCCGAAGAACGCCGCAAGCTTGAAGAAGCACGCGCCGAATTCGAGGCCTATGCCGCCGAACTTCGCCGCGCCCGCGACAAGGAAGAATTCGACCGCTTCATGGCCGAGCGCCGTGCGGCCTCGAAGAAGACACCTGCCCCGCGCGCGAAAGGCGGCAAGGACGACATCACCGATCTTTGATCGATGAAACAGGTCTGAAAATCATTGGACGGCGCGGCTTGACCGCGCCGTTTTCCTGTCTTTCACAGAAATACCGGCTTTTTCAACACGTTCCACGCAAGTCGCATTCCGAAAACCGCTTTGCACTTTTCGGGATGCGCTCCGGAGCGAATCGCTTATTCTTGGACGATGGGCCTTTCCTTTCTTCGGCAAATCAGCGGTAAAGGGGCATCCGCTGGAACGACGACAGTTCGCAGCGAACGCATTCATGCGGTCGCCGGACGGGAACTTCCCTTGCGCGTTTTCGAGAATCCGCGCGCCAAAAGGCTGACCCTGCGCATAGAAGCAGGCGGCAAGGGATTGCGCGTCACGGTTCCGCCCGGACTTCCCGAGCGCGAAGTGTTGAGCTTCCTCAACCGCCACGAGGGCTGGATCGAAAGCCGTATCGCAAAACTGCCGGACCAGCCGGGCGTGCGCGCCGGTATCAAAATTCCCCTGCGCGGCGTTCCGCACAAGATCGTGCATCAGCCCGGACGCGGCACGACCGAGCTTCTCGAAGGCAATATTCTGCTCGTCCATGGTGACCCGGCACATCTGCCGCGCCGCGTTGCCGATCACATCAAGCGCGACGTGAAGCGCGAGATCGAGGCGCTTGTCGTCCGTCACACCACCATTGTAGGCCGCATGGCCAAGGCGGTGCGTTTCAAGGATACGAAAAGCCGCTGGGGATCATGCACCTCGGACGGTGTCCTTTCCTTCTCCTGGCGCATCGGCATGGCGCCTGCCCCGGTGATCAACTATCTTGTCGCCCATGAGGTGGCTCATCTCATCGAGATGAACCATGGGCCGAAATTCTGGAAACTCTGCCATGAGCTTTGCCCCGATACGGAGCGCTGCAAGGCTTGGCTGAAGCGAAATGGCAGCGCATTGCAGGCAATCGACTTCACATGAAATCATCCGTACTGAACGCCGCCCGGGTGCTGTGGGATTATCACTGCATCTATGATCCGCTTGAAACCGCCGATGTCATCATCGGGCTTGGCAGCTACGATCCGCGCGTGGCCGAAAGGGCTGCCGATCTGTTTCTGGAGGGCATGGCGACGTGGCTCGTGTTTACCGGCAAAAGCGGTCACTGGACGGAGAAACTCTATAAGAACAGCGAAGCGGAAGCCTTCGCCGAAATAGCCATCAGGCGCGGCGTGCCGGAAAAAGCTATCGCGATCGAGCCCAACGCCACCAATATCGGCGAAAACATAAGGTTCAGCCGCGAAAAACTCGCCCCCGGCGCCATCAGCGCCATCCTCGTGACCAAGCCGCAGACCCAGCGCCGCGTTCTGGCGACCGTGGCCCGGCAATGGCCGGAAGCGCGGGCAAGCATCACCGCGCCGCTCACCGCCTTCGAGGACCAGCCGACGGCTGATCATCCGGTTGAAATGCTTGTCCATGAGATGACGGGCGACCTGCAGCGTATCCTGGAATATCCCGCCAAGGGCTACCAGATCGCGCAGGCAGTTCCCCTTGAGGTCATGGAGGCGTATGATTTTCTGATCGCACAGGGTTTTGATGGCCATCCGGTCTCCGAATAGATGGGAATGGACGGAATAGCTTGAGTAGCCCCCCGATTTATGCGACGGAAAACCATGGTTCTCGATATCAAGATATGCGGGCTTAAAACCCCCGACGCCGTTGCCGCCGCCCTCGACGGCGGTGCGACGCATATCGGTTTCATCTTCTTTCCCAAAAGCCCGCGCCATATAACACCGCAGAAAGCGGCAGGCTTGCGCGGTGCGGTCAGGGGACGAGCGCTTGCGGTCGCCGTTACGGTCGACGCCGACGATGAAACGCTGGATGAGATCGTGGAAGCGGTGAAGCCCGACATTCTGCAGCTGCACGGTCATGAGACGCCGGAACGCGTAGCCTTCATCAAGGCGCGTTATGGCCTGCCGGTCATGAAGGCCTTTTCGGTGCGTGAAGCCAGCGATCTTACCGCGATTGCAGCCTATCAGGGCATAGCCGACCGCTTCCTGTTCGACGCCAAGCCGCCGAAGGGATCAGACCTTCCGGGCGGCAACGGTGTGTCATTCGACTGGGAACTTCTGGCTGCGCTTGACGCCGATATCGATTACATGCTTTCCGGTGGATTGAATGCGGACAATATCGCCGAAGCGCTGCACAAGACGCAGGCGCCGGGTATCGATATATCGTCCGGCGTCGAGCGCGCGCCCGGCGAAAAGGATGTGCGTCTCATCGAGAATTTTTTCCGGGCTGTCGCTGACGCCCGCAGACAGCCTGAAATGACGGAGCGAAAGCGTTGAACAAGCCGGTTGAACCCAATTCCTATAAAACAGGCCCGGATGAAGAGGGCATGTTCGGTATTTTCGGCGGACGCTTCGTTGCCGAAACACTGATGCCGCTGATCCTCGAATTGCAGGAAGCCTATGAAACGGCGAAGAACGACCCTGAATTCAAGGCTGAGCTTTCCGCGCTTTCCACCTATTATGCCGGTCGTCCTTCCAAGCTCTATTATGCCGAAGGCCTGACGAAGCATCTGGGCGGCGCAAAAATCTACTTCAAGCGCGAAGACCTGAACCATACCGGTAGCCACAAGATCAACAATTGTCTTGGCCAGATTCTGCTTGCCAAGCGCATGGGCAAGACCCGCATCATCGCCGAAACCGGCGCTGGCCAGCATGGCGTGGCGTCTGCCACCGTTGCAGCGCGTTTCGGCCTGCCCTGCGTCGTCTATATGGGCGCGACCGATGTCGAGCGCCAGAAGCCGAATGTGTTCCGCATGAAGCTGCTCGGTGCCGAAGTGAAGCCCGTCACCGCTGGAAACGGCACGCTGAAAGACGCGATGAACGAAGCCCTGCGTGACTGGGTGACGAATGTCGAAGACACCTATTATCTGATCGGCACCGCCGCCGGTCCGCATCCCTATCCGGAACTGGTGCGTGACTTCCAGTCCGTGATCGGCAATGAGGCGCGCCAGCAAATACTCGAACAGGAAGGACGCCTGCCGGACGTGATCGTGGCAGCGGTTGGCGGCGGCTCCAACGCCATCGGCCTGTTCCATCCTTTCCTCGACGATGCCTCCGTGAAGATCGTCGGCGTCGAAGCAGGCGGACGCGGTCTCGACGGGGAGGAACATTGCGCTTCGATGAGCGCCGGCCGTCCCGGTGTGCTGCATGGCAACCGCACCTATCTTCTCCAGAATGATGACGGCCAGATTCTCGAAGGCCATTCCGTTTCTGCTGGTCTCGATTATCCGGGCGTAGGTCCCGAACATTCGTGGCTCAAGGACAGCGGGCGCGTCGACTATGTGCCGATCCTCGATGATGAGGCGCTCGACGCATTCCAGCTTTGCACCCGCACCGAAGGCATCATCCCGGCGCTCGAATCCGCCCATGCCATCGCGCAGGCCGTGAAAATGGCCCCGACCATGGGCAAGGATCAGGTCATGATCGTCAATCTGTCCGGTCGTGGCGACAAGGATGTCCACACGGTCGGCAAGCTTCTCGGCATGGACATCTGACATGGTTAGCGACGTCGCCGAAATCTCCGTCTACAAGCCGCGTGCCGCATGGTTCGACGGTCTGGCGACGTGCGGTCCGGCGACGATCAAGCTCAGTATCATCGAAGCCGATCCGGCCAATCCTGTCGCGGAAGCCGCTGTCGGCCTCGCCCGCAGACAGATCGAGACCGCCGCTGAAAAACTGGCCGCCCTGCCACATCTGGGCGTGGGTTTCGCCATTCTGCATCAAGGTGAGGAAGGCCTGTGGCTGCTCCTGCACTGGTGGCTTGAGGGCGGCATCGCGACGGAAATCCTCTGGCAGTCGGAACTCGGCGACGAGGTGGAATTCATGCCCGCACAGCCGCTTTTGATGGCCTGCGTGTGGGAACTGGGAATCATAGACTTTGAACGGCGCGCATGGATGGAAACGGCGATGGCGGGCAAGCCCGTTGCCGACTATCTGGCGCGCACTTTGCCACGGGGCACGGTATGACTACTCGCATCGACACCAAATTCGCTGAACTGAAGGCCGAGAGCCGTCCGGCGCTCGTCACCTATTTCATGGGCGGCGATCCCGATCTGGAAACCTCGCTCAAGGTGATGAAGGCCCTGCCGAAGGCCGGTGCGGACGTGATTGAACTGGGCATGCCCTTCTCCGATCCGATGGCAGACGGCCCCGCCATTCAGGCCGCTGGCCTGCGCGCCCTCAATGCCGGGCAGACGCTGGCGAAGACGCTGCACATGGCGACAGAATTCCGCAAGGAAGACGACACCACCCCGATCGTCATGATGGGCTATTACAATCCGATCTATATCTATGGCGTGGAGCGCTTCCTGGCCGACGCCAAGGCAGCCGGCGTGGACGGGCTGATCGTCGTCGATCTTCCCTCCGAAATGGATGCCGAGCTTTGCATTCCTGCCATGAAGGCCGGCATCAATTTCATTCGCCTCACCACGCCGACCACCGACGACAAGCGTCTGCCGAAGGTGCTGCACAATTCATCGGGCTTCGTCTATTACGTCTCGATGAACGGCATTACCGGATCAGCCATTGCCGATACGGCAAAGGTCGGCGAAGCCGTGCGCCACATCAAGAAGAGCACTGACCTGCCGATCTGCGTCGGTTTCGGCGTCAAGACGCCGGAGCAGGCAGCAGCCATCGCCACCCATGCCGATGGCGTCGTCGTCGGCACGGCGATTGTCAACGCGATTGCCGGTGAACTGGACGAAAACGGCAAGGCGAAGGGCGATCCAGTCGCCGCCGCAACCCGGCTTGTCCACGCTCTTGCAGAGAGCGTGCGCGCCACACGCCTTGAAGCCGCCCAACAAATCGTCCATTTAAGCGCCTGACAAGCTCTTTGCCGAAGAACAAGAAACGGAACCAAACGTCATGAACTGGATCACCAACTACGTTCGTCCGAAGATCAATTCGATGCTCGGCCGCCGTGAAATGCCGGAAAACCTCTGGATCAAGGATCCGTCGACCGGTGAAATGGTGTTTCACAAGGACCTTGAGAGCAATCAGTTCGTGATCCCGTCCTCGGGCCATCACATGCGCATCAAGGCAAAGGACCGTCTGCGTTTCTTCTTCGACAATGGCGAATACACCACGCTTGAAGCGCCCAAAGTGCCGGTCGATCCGCTGAAATTCCGTGACGAGAAGAAATATATCGACCGTCTCAAGGATTACCGCACCCGCACTGGCATGGACGACGCGATCGTCAATGGCATCGGCACCATTGAAGGCCTGCCGATCGTCGCCACCGTTCAGGATTTCGGCTTCATGGGCGGTTCTCTCGGCATGGGCGCCGGCGAAGCGATCATCCAGGGCTTTGAAAAGGCTATCGAGTTGAAGCGCCCGATGGTCCTGTTCGCCGCTTCGGGTGGTGCGCGTATGCAGGAAGGCATCCTGTCGCTGATGCAGCTTCCACGCACCACGGTTGCGGTGGAAATGCTGAAAGAAGCCGGTTTGCCCTACATCGTCGTCCTGACCAATCCGACCACGGGCGGCGTGACGGCATCCTATGCCATGCTGGGCGATATCCACATCGCGGAACCCGGTGCACTGATCGGCTTTGCCGGGCCGCGCGTCATCGAGCAGACGATCCGCGAAAAGCTGCCGGAAGGCTTCCAGAGCGCCGATTATCTCATGGAACACGGCATGGTCGACATGGTCGTCTCGCGCCTTGAACTGAAGAGCACGATTGCGCGCCTGCTCAAGATCATGACCAAGCAGCCCGCCAACAGCGATACTCCGGACGGCAAGAAGACGGAAGCTAACGGCAAGGCAGCCTGATCGTGACAGAAAAAGCCGCCGCCGCAATCGAGCGGCTTATGCAGTTGCATCCAAAGGGCTTCGACCTTTCCCTCGACCGCATCCGCGGTCTTCTGGAAAAGCTCGGCAATCCGCACCTGAAGCTGCCGCCGGTCATCCACATTGCCGGAACCAATGGCAAAGGATCGGCGACGGCTTTCTGCCGCGCACTTCTGGAAGCGGGAGGCTTCGACGTTCACGTCCACACCTCGCCGCATCTCGTCCATTGGCACGAGCGCTATCGTCTGGCGGCGCCCGGAGGCGGAAGGCTGGTCAGCGACGATGTTCTGGCCGACGCGATAGAGCGTGTTGCAGCCGCCAATGACGGGCAGCATATCACCGTTTTCGAAATCCTGACGGCGGTCGCCTTCGTGCTCTTTTCCGAGCATCCGGCCGATGTCGTCGTCATGGAAGTCGGTCTCGGCGGACGTTTCGACGCTACCAATGTCATTACCGATCCCGCCGTCTCGCTCATCATGCCGGTGTCAATCGACCATCAGGCCTATCTCGGTGACCGTGTGGAGCTTATCGCCGCCGAAAAGGCCGGCATCATCAAGAAGGATTGCCCGGTCGTCGTTGGCTTCCAGCCCTTCGATGCGGCGCGCGAAGTGCTTGTCTCGACGGCGGACCGGCTCGACTGTCCGGTTTCGGTCTATGGACAGGATTTCCTCGCCTTCGAGGAACACGGACGCATGGTGTTCCAGAACGAGGACGGCCTGATCGACCTGCCATTGCCGCGCCTGCCGGGACGCCACCAGATTTCCAATGCCGCAGCTGCAATCGAGGCCGTGCAGATGGCTGGTTTCAGTCTGACCGACAAGGCCGTGGAAAAGGCGCTGATGGTGGTGGACTGGCCAGCACGCATGCAGCGGCTGACCCACGGAGCGCTCGTCGACATGGCTCCGGCTGCATCCGAAATCTGGCTCGATGGCGGTCATAATCCGGGTGCAGGCGCAGTGATCGCGGAAGCTTTCGGCGATCTTGAGGAGCGTAATGCGCGCCCGCTGTTCCTCATCACCGGCATGATCAACACCAAGGACCCGGTCGGCTATTTCGAAGCCTTTTCCGGCATGGCGCGGCACGTTTTCACCGTGCCGATCCCGTCCAGCGATGCGGGCATTCCCAATGATGAGCTGGCGGTTTCAGCGCAGAAGGCCAATCTCTCGGCGGAGCCCGTTCATTCGGTTGCCAATGCGTTGAAACTTCTGCGCGACACCTGGCCCCCGGATGAAGTGCCGCCTCGTATCCTGATTGGCGGATCGCTTTACCTTGCGGGTGAAGTCCTGCGAGACAATGGAACTCCGCCTGTTTGATTGACCAGTTGCTGGCAACAAGTGGGGGATGCGGCAAAGGTTTTCCGGCAATAGAATGAATAACGAGCAATCTGTCTCGCTCCACAGGAGGAATCGAGATGAGGACGTTTGTGTTTTTAATTCTATTCCTTGCGGTTGGCGTCGCGACCCCCGCTTTCGCTCAGTCCGGCGGCAATGGCGGCGATGGGGGAAGCAAGGGAAATGGAATGCCGGGATGTGATGGCGGCACCAACCCCGCCCCTGACGGAAAATTCTACGTTCCGGGAACGCATCAGGAATGCAATCCAAGCGACGACGACCGAGCCCGCGCGCAGAAAAAGTCGAAGTAAGTCCGAACTCTTTGTGCGCACCCACAAAAAACCCGGCTCGAAGGCCGGGTTTTTATTACTTTGACGCGCTGATTATGCAGCCGAAGCCTTGATCCAGTCGGCAAGGCGGCTCTTCGGAGCAGCGCCGACCATATTTGCGGCGAGCTCACCGTCCTTGAACATCAGAAGCGTCGGGATCGAACGCACGCCAAACTGCGCGGCCAGTTCCGGATTCTCGTCGATATTGACCTTGGCGATCTTGACCTGACCGGCCATTTCGGTCGCGATTTCGTCCAGAGCCGGAGCGATCATCTTGCAGGGACCGCACCATTCCGCCCAGAAATCCACCACGACAGGCTCGCTCGACTGCAGAACGTCCGACTGAAAATTGCTGTTATCGACCTTAACGGTTGCCATAGGGCTATCCTCTTTTCTCTCCAAGAACGGCAGACGTCTTTCCAGACTCACAACACATTCCGCTCTTTATTCGCTATATCATGTGGCGTGTCTGCTGCCATCCGTCAAGTTCTGGTTCGTCACCTTTACTTGAGAGTCTTTCAGTGACTGCAACGCCTCGTCCAGAATCGCATCCGGCAACGGCATCAAAAACGGACCTTCGGTGAACAGAAGCGCCGTTTCGACAATCCGCCCCGGATAGAGGGGAGCCAGCAATTCCCGATAAAGCGCAAGCTGCGCCCGATAGGCGAAAGGAACCGCATCGATGGTTTTCGGCGGCGGTCGATTGGTCTTGTAATCGACGATCAGCACCCGGTTCTCACCGACGCTGATGCGGTCGATCTGGCCTGACACGGCATGATCGCGCCCGCCAAGCTCGATCGTGCCCATGATGGCAACTTCCCCGCGTGAGCCTTGCGCAAAGACCGGCGCGTAGGTCGGGTCGTCGAGAATAGTCCTGACGCTTTGCCATGCCATCTGCCGTTCCGTTTCGGGCCAGTCGGCAGCGATGCGGTCAAGATAGTCATGCGCAAGCGTTTCGCGGCCGGCCTGTGGCACATCGGGCAGATGTTGCAGCAGCATATGGATCGCCGTGCCACGCCGCAGCGCAAAGGCTGGCGACCCGTTGCCCGGTCCCAGAACCGGCGAAAACGTATCGAGCGGCGGTTCCTCGTCCGCTTCGATCAGGGCCGACGCGCCCGACGGCGCCAGCGGACGCGGCAATCCGGTTTCCGGCTTTATCGGCCGCAAATAATCGAGCGGCAGCGAAGGCAGCGCATGATCTTCGGTCTTGTCCTGATCGACAATCTCGACCATTCCGCGCGGCGTGTTGCGATACCGCCGTGCCGCAAGTTTCAGCACGGGGTGCACGAATGTCTCGGCCTTGGCAGCCAGCGCATCCTCGACAAGGCGATGCCATGTCTCACCGCTTTCGCGCGCGCCGCGATAGCCGCAGATGATGAGGCGATCCTCGGCCCGCGTCATGCCGACATAAAGCAGGCGGCGATATTCTTCCTCGGCCCGTGTCTTCAGCTTATCGATCTGCGCTGCCGTGAACCCGGTCTGGTATCCGGCATTGGGTTGCCAGAGATAGCCTTTCACCGGCGGATTACCCTCTGAAAAATCAAAGGGAATGAGCTTTGGCGCGCGGCTGCCGGTCCAGACCGCACTTCCCGGATCGACCAGAAACACCACCGCTCCTTCCAGCCCCTTGGCGGCGTGGACGGTCATGATGCGCACCTCATTGCGGCCCTGATCGAGTTCGCGCTTGATTTCCGGCGATGCCGCATCCAGCGTTTCAAGGAATGCCTGCAGGCCCGGCAGACCGGCGCGCTCGGCGGAAAGCGCATAATTCTGGAATTCATCGATGATGTCGCCAGCCTCCGGCCCCAACCGGGCCAGAAGTTTTCGCCGCGCACCATCCGCACTCAATATGCGCGCATAGAATTCGAACACCGGCATGGTGTCGGCCATGTTGCGCCAGCGGCTCAGGGTCTTGTGCACCTCGGCCAGCGCCGCATCGCCACGCGAAACCTGATAAAGCCGTTCGAACAGCGTGAGGCTTGAGCCACGCGGGTGGGCAAGCTCGAAAAGCTGATCGTCATCCCAGCCGAACAGCGGACTTTTCAGAACCGATGCCAGCGAAAGGTCGTCCGAAGGCTGCAATACGAAACGACCGAGCGCCATCAGGTCCTGAATGGCGATATGGCTGGTGAGCCGCAAGCGGTCGGCGCCGGCGACGGGGACGGACAGGTTTTTCAGCGCACGCGACAAGGCGGGCATGAACTGGTCGCGCTTTCGCACCAGAACCATGATGTCGCGCGGCATGATCCGCCGGTTCTGGCCCGGAATAATTTCGCCGCTATCCAGCCAATGGCGAATGGTGGCCGCGATCTGATCCGCGAGCCGCACAGCAGGCGCCGCCAGATGATCGACAGGCTCGCGCCAGTCATCGGGCTCTTCCACCTCTTCCGGCGTCAGCATGTCCCAGATTTCCACCTCGCCCGGCGCATCGGCGCGAATGGCTGAGTGGGTTATTGCATCTCCCAGTCCACGATTAGCCTCGGGTCTGGCAAACACCTCATCCACGGCTTGAAGCACATCTGGAGCGGAACGGAAGGAAAAATTCAAGCGCACTTCTCTAAATGTGAGATCGGCATTGCGCGCTTTAGTGTCAATCACCTTGCCCTGCGCCGCGAAATCCTCCGGCACTGCGCCCTGAAACGAATAGATCGACTGTTTTTCGTCACCGACGGCAAAGAGCGTGCGGCTGATATTGCGCTGGCCGAGGCCGGAGAAAAACTCCTCCGACAACATGCGGATCACCTGCCACTGGTCGGGGCTGGTATCCTGCGCCTCATCGACCAGAATATGGTCGATGCCGCGATCAAGCTTGTATTGCACCCATTGCCCTGCCCCGTTGCGGGCAAGCAGCGCCACGGTCCGGGTGATGAGATCCTCGAAATCGAGCAGGCCGCGCTTTCGTTTGAGATCGTGATAGCGTTGCAGCAGATTGTCGACCAGCGTCAGCGCGGCCAGATTGAGCCGCACCAGACGCAATTCCTTCAACCGGTCGAGCCCCTGTTCGACACGCGCCGCCGCCGCGTCGAATTCCTCCTCGAAATCCGGCAGAAGTTTTTTCACCGCCGCAGAGCAGACATAGGAGCCGGATTTAGGCTCGCCCGTGCTTTTGAGAAATGCCGCGCGCAACACCGCTTCGCGGTCGCGCTGGCTTGTCACCTTGTCGAAACGGCGCAGTTGCAGCGCAAAATCCTGCGCACGCGACGCACCCTTCTGGATCGACATGATGAGATCGAGCGCATCGTCGGAAAATTCCGGTATCGGCCAGAGATCGGCGAGGAGATCGTCTTCGCTGGTTTGCGGGTCAAAGCCGAATGCCCGGTGCAAAGCTTCGCTGCGATGCGCGGTAACGCCCAGTTCGGCGATATAGGTCTGCAAACCATTGCGCCGGCTTACGGCTTCATCGAGAAGCGATTGCAGGCCCATCTCGCCGGCTGCCTGCAAGACATCGGCGAAGGCAGCCGCCAGTTCCATATCGCCGCCGCCATGCGCGGTTTCGAGCAACTGACGCCGCGCTTCACCGACGAGTGCGGCCTGCATCAGATCATCCATCATCTCGAAATGACCGGCAATGTTCGCCTCAAGCGGGAACTGGTGCAGGATCGCTTCACAGAAAGCGTGGATGGTCTGGATTTTAAGCCCGCCCGGCGTTTCCAGCGCACGCGCAAACAGCCGTCGCGCCGCCGCGAGACGGGCATCGCCCGGTCTGCGGCCTTCCAGTGATTTCAGACGTTCGGCCAGTTCTTCGTCGGGCAAGACGGCCCATTCGGAAAGCCGCATGAATACGCGGTTCTGCATCACCGCCGCCGCCGCCTTGGTATAGGTGAGGCAGAGGATCTTCGAAGGGTCGGTGCCTTCCAGTAGCAGGCGGATAACCCGTTCCGTCAGAACATGCGTCTTGCCGGAACCCGCATTTGCGGACACCCAGACGGAAGCCGCCGGATCGGCGGCCCTGCCCTGCGCAAACAATGTTTCCGGCGGAATATGGAGCTTCTTCTTCACGCCTCGCCCTCCCCGCCAGCATCGCCACCGGCGGACCATTCCAGCACCCGCGCCAGATGATCGTAATCGCCCGTCAGATCGGTTTCACGAAATGGCAGTGCACGGGAAAGATAACCTTTTTCCGGCTTCTGATACTCGGCCAGCAATTGCGCCAGCCGCTGCCAGGATTCCTCGCCAAGCGCCGGTGCGGTTTTCTCCGATGGCGGCCGTCCGATCTTGAGGATCGACTCCGGCTTCACCTCGCCGCCCGCCTTGAGGCGTACATAGGTGAGGTCCGAAGCGCGGACCGAGCCCAGTTCCCGGAACGCGCCGCGCACCAGAAGTGCGGCTTCCAGCGCGAGCTGCGGCGACAGCAGCACATGGGCCTGTCGGGGCGACGGTGTCGAGCCGGTCTTGTAATCGATGATTTCGGCGGTCCCGTCACGCATCAGGTCGATACGGTCAGCACGGCCCGAAAGCGTGATTCCGAGCCCCTCTACTTCGCGCTTGTCCGACGAAATCTCGGCAAAGCGGGTCTGGACGTTATAGGCGCGCTCGCGCTCCCAGGCCAGAAATTGCGGGATGAGCGCCGTGAAGCGCGGCCACCACACGGCCTCGATTTCTGTCGGCAGGTCCATATCGGCAAAAAGAATGCGACCGAGTTCCATCAGGCGGTCGGCGGCATCCGGCGCCAGCGGATCGATTGCCTCTTGCGTGAAATGACCCAGAATATCGTGGAACAAGGTGCCGCGTTCAGCCGCAGCCGGGTCGCGGATCAGAGGCTCCAGCGGCCGCAGTTTCAATATCTTCTTGGCGAAGATCGCATAAGGGTCGCGGCGCAGCGTTTCGATTTCCGTCACCGAAAAATGCTTCGGCCTGGCAGCGACAGGAGGAGCGGGCTGCGGCCTTTTCACGAAAGGCACGTCTTCGGCCCGGTCGATTTCGCGTGACCACTGGATGAAACGTGACCCGCGCCTGCGCATCTGCGCAGTGACATCGGCACCCAGCACCGTTTCAAGCCGCTGCAGCCAGCGCGAAGCAACCGTCGGCGCATTGTCGGAACGCTGCGAGCGCGTCAGCACGACATGATCCATGCCCAGCGCCATCTGGAAATCGTGGGCGGCAAGGCCGGTGCGCCGTTCGGGCGGATCGAGCGCGATCATCGACTTCATCGGGCGCGACATGAACGGATCGTTGCGGGTGCGGGCAGGCCAGCTCCCCTCATTGAGACCGCCGATCACCACCGTATCCATGGTTTGCAGACGGGCTTCCAGCGCACCCCATATGAAGAGACGCGGATGACCGCCCGGATGCGGCTTGACAGTCTCGCCCGCCATCAGCGCATCCAGCACGGCTGGCCATTCCGAAGCTTCGAAATCAAGCCCGGCTTCGCTTGAAACCAGACCGCGCAAAAAGGCGGCGAGCTGTTCCCCGCGTTCGCCGGAATAAAATGGCGCGACGCTTGATTTTTCGTTCCGGGCAAGGTTTTCCAGCGCCTCGACCGTGGCGCGCGCGATTTCGCCGATCTCGGTTCGGCGTCCGGCGATGACGAAAGGGGCGAGCGGCGCCACGGCTTTCGACAGGCTTTCGCAAAGATTTCGTGCCGCCGCGATCATGTCCGGCGTAACCGTGTCATGCCATGCCGGTTGCCACGTCTGGCTGGCGCTTTCCTCCAGCCGCCGGTCGAAAAATGCGGGAAGATCGAGCACGGAGGCCCGGCCCGTTCCGCCGCGAAAAGCGATGAGTTCAAGCGTTTCGGCGGCAAGACGTCGTTCGATACGGGGAGCTTCCAGCCGCAGCAGCGGATGCTTGACCAGCGCCAGAAGGGCAACCGGATCGCCGGGATTGAAGACCGTCTCGACCAGCAGGCGCAGCAATGTCGTGGTTTCGACATCGCGCAGATGCCGACCGCCGGAATCGTCGGCATCGATGCCGAAGCGGGCCAGTTCGCCGACCACGCGCCGCGCCAGATTGCGGTCGGCGGTGACGAGCGCGGTCGTCTTGCCTTCTTCATTGATCGCATCGCGCAAGGCGAGAGCGACGGCCAGCGCCTCCTCCCGCTCATTGGCGGCTTCAATCAGGTCGATCGTCTGCGCGGCAGCGTGCAGGCTGTCCGCCTCCATATCGAGCTTGCCCCACGCATCGGTCGTTTCCGCCGGGCGCAGCGCCTCGCTCACCACCCGCTCGCGCAGGCGCTTGGAGGCGGGCATGTCATCCAGATGTTCCACATCATCGCGCAAGGTCTGCATTGCATCCAGAAGCTTGCGCAAACCGAACTGCGGATGACCGTAAGTCGAGGGATTGTCGGTTGCCGATGCCAGCAGCTGCCAGGCTGCATCGTCGAGGTCACGGTCCAGCCCCGGCAGGACCACCGCGCCATTCGGCAAGTCCGCAATGGCGGAAATCAGTTCCGCAGTGGCGGGTATGGAACCGGTGGAGCCGGCAACGATGACAGGACCGGCGGGCGGATGGGTGCGCAGCCGTTTAACCTCGCTCCAGATGAGATCGTTGCGATGCGCAGCCGGGTTTGAAAGCTTGCGCTCCGCCAGAATGTCCGGCCAGAGATTGGTGACGATATTGAGAAAGCCAAGCGTGACCTGCCACCAGTCGGCAAGGTCCTCCGGGGCAATCGTCGCAAGCTCGCTCCACTTCGCCCCATCGGTTTCGACCTGATCCATCAGGCCGGCCAGATCGCGGGCAAGCCAGATCGCATCGGAAGTGGTCGCCGGAACGGAAACATCGTCAACGCCAAACAAGGCACGCACATGCGACGGCAGCGATTCCCGCCACGGGCGGATCAATCGCGCCAGAAGCAGAAGCCGCTCCGCCGTGCCGATTGGCGGATTGATGTCGAACACGCCTGACGAACCGGCATTGAAGAAAGCGGCGTCCTCATCCACATCGCCCAACGGTTTTATCGTCGGCAAAATGGCGCTCTTTTTTTCCGACGCATTTCCGGATGCAAAACCGGAAGCCACTCTTGCCGGAAGTACTTTAGCCGGATTCATATCGACCAAAATGGACCGCAAAGCACGCGCCGCACGGCGCGTCGGCACATAGATGGTCGCATTGGCCAGCGCCAGCGGATCGGAAGGATTGCCGGGAAAACCTTCGACCAGCCGCCCTTCCAGAAGCGCCCTGGCAAAAGCTGGCAAAAACGGTGTGCCGGGAGGAATTGAAAACAGGCGCTGTTTCCCATCTCTGGGTCTGCGTGCGCTCATACGCTCCACCTCCTTATGCGAATGCGGTAAGCGCCGCCTCCGCCTCGCCGATTGCGTCCGGCGTGCCGACGGTCAGCCAGTGCCCGGTCATTGGCATACCATAAAGGCGACCCGCCGCAATCGCTTCATCAAAATAACGATTGAGCGAGGACACGACCGGCTCCGCGCCATTGAAGATGCGGGGATGGATGATCCCTGCTCCGGCATAGATCACCGGCTCGCCGGAGACATCACGCGCACGGCGCAGATGCCCGGTATCGTCGGCAACGAAATCGCCCTTGCCTTCATAACCGGTTTCCTGATCGAGACGCGCCGTCATCAGCAGAATATCCATCCGCTCCGCATCCCAGGCTTCAGCCAGCGCCGTGAGGTTGGGGGCTTTCTCGTCACCGACCCAGAATGTATCGGCGTTCAGAATGAAAAACGGCTGCGTTCCCAGTATCGGCAGCGCCTTCACAATGCCGCCCGCGGAATCGAGCAGCATGTCGCGTTCATCCGAGATCACGATCTCCAGATCGTTACGGTCCCGAAGATGCTCTTCAAGCTGGTCGGCGAGATAATGCACATTGACGACTGCGGTGCGAATACCGGCCTGTGCCGCCGCCTCGAGGCCCCAGTCGATCAGAGGCTTGCCCGCCACCTTGACCAGCGGCTTTGGAATGGTTTCGGTGATGGGGCGCATGCGCTTGCCAAGACCGGCGGCAAGAACCATAGCCGTTTTCGGGGCCATTTTCGGCGTTCTCATTGCGCGGCCTCTTCCTGCTGCATCAACCCCAATTCCTCAAACCATGCCGCCACAGGCGCCATGACCGGATGCTTCAGCACACGTCCGAGATAGTCGTGAATGCGCGGCAGATGCTCCAGATAAGCCGGCTTTCCATCACGCTCGTCAAGCCGCACGAAAAGCCCCAGCAGCTTGGCATTGCGCTGCGCGCCCATGGCCGCATAGGCCTTGCGGAACGAAGCCTCATCGAAGGCATGTCCAAGCGCACGGCGCTCATCGCAATAGGCTGCGACCACGGCCTGTTCCAGCTCCGGCGAAATCGTCACCCGCGCATCGAGCGCCAGCGAGGCGACGTCATAGGCTGCGGGCCCGATCATCGCATCCTGAAAATCGATGACACCGATCCTGTCCTTGCCTTGCGCCTCCGGGAACCAGAACAGGTTCGGCGAATGATAGTCGCGCAGGAGCAGGCTCTTCTCGACATCGGCAATATCGGCGATCACGCGATCCCATGCCGCCTCGAAAGCTTGCTTTTCTGCCTCTGTCAGCTTTCTGCCCATCATGCGCGGCGCATACCACTGGCCGATCAAGCTGACCTCGATCATCATCGCGTCGCGGTCAAAACCGGCGATGATGTGATCAGGATAGCCGGCAACCGGCGCATGGTTCGGCCAGGTGATACCGTGCAGATGTGCCAGAAAGCGCCCGGCGGCTTCATAACGTTCAGCAACAGGTTCGCCGGACGCTGCCCGCACACCCTCGGTCCCCAGATTTTCGAGGATCAAAAGTCCTGCATCTATATCCATGGCACGCATTTGCGGTGCGCGAAAACCGTGCTTTGCGAGCAAACCATCAATTGCAACGAAAGCCTGAATGTTCTCTGCAATATGGGCAAGCTGGCGGTAGGATTTGCCATTACGTAACGGCGGATCATACGACATCGCTGGCGCGTTCATGAGAACTTCGACATCATCGACGGCACTTGCGATAAGCTCATATCTGCGTGGACCAGCATCTCCCTGGAAATAACGACGCGTCGCATCGGAACGGCCATGGCTGTCCAGAAATGCCCGAATAGCCCGCGAACGTTCCAGACGGCTGATGGCAGCTACAGGTCCCGACACGGCAATGCGCCGCCCTGCCCCTTCATGGCTCAGTGTGACGGCAAAAGACGGTTCCGGCAAAAACCCCTCGCCCTGCTCCGGCCATTCGGCCAGAACCACGCCATCCTCCATAAATTCCGGCAGTCCCAGCTCATCCAGTTCTTCGCCGTGCGAAATACGGTAAAGGTCGGCATGGGCGACCGGAATCCGCAAGGCCTCGTAACTTTGCACAAGCGTGAAAGTCGGGCTTGGAACGTCCAGTCCTTCATCGTCAGCGATTGCCCGGATGATCGCACGGGCAAGCGAGGATTTTCCCGCCCCCAGATCGCCGGAAAGCGTGACAAGATCGCCCTTTTGAAGCGCAAGGGCGAAATCTTCACCAAAACGCTGCGTTGCGGTTTCGTCGGGCAAGAAATAGCTGATGCTGGATTGTGAGGCGCTCATGGGCACCCTTTATCTTATTCGGCGGCGATGCGGAAGCTGCGTGTTTCCGATGGAAAACGGCAAATCACCGTTGTTCCGCGACCGGAACCCGTGTCGATATCCACCGATCCGCCATGCAGTTCGACAAAGCTCTTGACGATGGCAAGTCCGAGCCCGGCGCCGCGGCGGCGACCGCCATTGGGATAGGACTGGAAACGCTTGAAAACCGTGTCGAGCACCTCGCCCGGCATGCCCGGACCGTCATCGTGGACCGCGAAAACGATTTCCGATCCTTCGCGCGCCACCTGCAGCCGGATGCTGGAGCCTTCCGGCGCATAGTTCGTAGCGTTGGACAGGAGGTTGAAAAGCACCTGACGGACGCGGTTGGCATCAGCCTTGAACACGTCCACATCGTCGGCGATATCAATATCGAGACCGATATCGTGGTCGCGCATCCGCTCGCCTACCCGTGCGGCGGCAGCCGAAATCGCTTCCACGACGGAAACCTCGCCGACCTCCAGTTCCATGATGCCGGCATCGACGGTGGCAAGATCGAGAATGTCGTTGACGATGGTCAGCAATACCGATGACGAGGTGCTGATATGGTCGAGATATTCGATCTGGCGTTCGTTGAGCGATCCGAAAGCCGGGGTCTGCAACAGTTCGGTAAAGCCGATGATGTTGGTGAGCGGCGAACGCAACTCGTAGGAAACGTGCTGGACGAAATCGTTCTTGATCTGGTCGGCCAGTTCCAGCGCCTCGTTCTTTTCCTTGAGCGCCCGTTCGACGCGCACCGTGTCGGTGACGTCGATGAAGGTCAGCATCGTCTGGCCCTTGGGCAGCGGCACCACGGCAAAGGACAGAATGGTGCCATCGTCCAGTTCCACCTGGCCCATGCGCCCGTCGCGCTTGTCGAGGAAGCCGGTGACGGTGGAAACGAAATCATCCCACAGCCCGTCGCCGCCGCGCTCGCTGCAGATTTTGGCGATAGACGAAATATGCGTGCCTTCGACGATGAGCGGCATGGGCAGCGCCCAGAGATCGGCAAAGGACGGGTTGGAAAGCCGGATGCGGCCATCGGAGCCGAACACCGCCACGGCTTCCGCCAGATGGTCGAGCGTTTCGCCCTGCACCTTGATGAGCGTGTTGTAACGGCCTTCGAGTTCGAACTTTTCCGTCATGTTCTCGAAGAACCAGGTCACGCCGCCCTGCGGATGCGGATTGGCGACGACGCGCATGGTTCGCGTGTCCGGCAGGTGCCACATATGTTCCTGCGGCTCGACGGCGCGATAGGCGGAAAGCACTGAATCCTTCCATTTGCGCCATTCCGGCTGTTCGGGCAATTTTCCTTCCGAACGCAGGCGGTCGAGGATCAGCGTGTTGCTCGGCTGCGATTCCAGCCATGCCGTATCGAGCGACCAGAGCTTGGCAAAAGCCTGATTGAAGAATTGCAGCTTCATCTCGGGATCGAAAATCGCCACTGCCGTCGAAAGCTGGTCGAGCGTTTCGGCATGACTTTTCAGCGTGCGGTTCAGTTCCTCCCGCACCGCCTGCACTTCGGTGAGATCGACGCCAAGGCCAATGGAACCCGTTTCCGCGCTGACATCGGTCACGTTGAAAAGGCGGCGATCCCCATGCACGACAGCGGTCAGCTGTTCCTGCAGGACGGGCTCGGCAAAACGGTCGCGCTCCAGGCGCTGGCGTGCCTGCGCCCCGAAAAGCTCGCGCCCTTCGGAAATGACCTGGCTTGCATCCGCCATGTCGACCGCCTGCGCGTAGGCCGCATTGACCCAATCCACACGGCCAGCAGCATCGCGCGCCCAGACCGGCTGGTCGATCCGGTCGAGAAGACGGCGGAAAAGCTCGATACGCTCGGAAAATTCGCGGTTCTGCGCCTGCAATGCCGCGCGTTCCGCCTGCACGCCCTGGAGGCTGAGGAAACGGGCAACGGCAAAACCGCCGGAGGTGCGTCCCCGCACGTCGAGCAAGGTGCCGTTGACGGTTTCAACCGTAAGATCGAAAGACCGCGCCTGTTCGCGCAGCAGTCCAATGGCGCGCTCTAGCGCCACGACCGATTGCGGACGCAGCCAGCGGCCAAAGGCCAGAAAGGCGGAACGATCCTGCGGGGCGGCACTTTCGTCCGGCAGCAGTCCGACAACCTCGGCGCGCGTGCTGTGGCCGTCCCAGACCACGATGCGCTGATCCTTGAGGTTGAGCAGGGCTTCATTGCGCTGGGCGACGAGATTGAGATCGGCGAATTTGGAACGCAGTTCCTTGTTTTCTGCGGCAACGCGCGACCGTTCGCGGATCAGCCATCCGGCAGAAAGGAGAGCGGCGCCCATGACGCCGAGGAACATGGAAAACTGGATGACCTCGAAAGCGCCCACGCTGCCGCCGCCGAAGGGCAGGGCGATGCGGGTCGATTCTGCGCCTTGCGCAAAGGCGGGCATGGCAGCAAAAAGCGTTGCAAGAGAAACGGAAGCCTTCATCACGGCCTTTTTCGGAGAAAGCCATCCAAGCGGCTTTGCAACAAGGGCAGCAGGACGCCATTGCCTGCCAGTAACGATTGCGGAAACATTCCGCAAAATCCCCGTTGCGCCGAACTCTGGCATGTTGTCCTTTTCTCCGCCACCCGGCCATGAAAACTGCCGCAAAGGCAGACTGGCCGTATTAAAACACTTCAATACACATCAAAGCCTGACCATACGCACGCCGCCACAGTGCACGATGACCAACCCGTTTTGAGGTATTCCGGGGATGAATCGTCCTCTCGCTTCCCGCCACAACCGGCAAAAAACGCGCAACGCAAACACCCGCTCAAACACCTTGATTCGCCTACACAATACCCTTCCGGCGAATCCACGTGAAGCATCTTGCACGCAAAAAGAAAGACCGGGCGGTTTGTCAACCGCCCGATCTCAACATGTAGTGCAATGCTTAATGTATGGTTAATACCTGTAGTGTTCCGACTTGAAGGGGCCCTGTGGAGTGACGCCGATATAGGCGGCCTGTTCCTCGGAAAGCACAGTCAGCTTGGCGCCGAGCTTGTCGAGATGCAGGCGAGCGACCTTCTCGTCGAGATGTTTCGGCAGCACATAGACTTCATTCTTGTAGGCATCGGTGCGGGTGAACAGCTCGATCTGGCCCAGAACCTGATTGGTGAACGATGCCGACATGACGAAGCTCGGATGGCCGGTTGCGTTGCCCAGATTGAGCAGGCGGCCTTCGGAAAGCAGGATGATGCGCTTGCCGTCCGGGAACTCGATGAGATCGACCTGCGGCTTCACATTGGTCCATTTCAGGTTGCGAAGTGCAGCCACCTGAATTTCATTGTCGAAGTGACCGATATTGCCGACAATCGCCATATCCTTGAACTTGCGCATATGGTCGATGGTGATCACGTCCTTGTTGCCGGTCGTGGTCACGATGATGTCGGCGGTCGAAGCGGCGTCATCGAGCGTCACGACCTCGAAACCGTCCATTGCGGCCTGCAGCGCGCAGATCGGATCGACTTCGGTCACCTTGACGCGCGCGCCTGCACCGGCGAGCGACTGGGCGGAGCCTTTGCCGACATCGCCATAACCGCACACGACGGCAACCTTGCCTGCCATCATGACGTCGGTGCCGCGACGAATGCCATCGACGAGCGATTCCTTGCAGCCATACTTGTTGTCGAACTTCGACTTGGTGACGCTGTCATTGACGTTGATGGCCGGGAAGGGGAGGAGGCCCTTCTTCTGCAGCTGGTAAAGACGGTTGACACCGGTGGTGGTTTCCTCCGTCACGCCCTTGATGGCGTCGCGCTGGCGCGTGAAGAAGCCCGGCGTTTCAGCCATGCGCTTCCTGATCTGCGCGAAAAGCACTTCCTCTTCTTCCGAACCGGGGTTCGACAGAACGTCCTCGCCCGCTTCGGCGCGCGCGCCGATGAGGATATACATGGTGGCGTCGCCGCCATCATCGAGGATCATGTTGGATGGTTCGCCGTCCGGCCACTGGAAGATCTTGTCGGTATAGGTCCAGTATTCTTCAAGCGTCTCGCCCTTGATGGCGAAAACCGGCGTGCCGGTTGCGGCAATCGCGGCGGCGGCGTGATCCTGCGTGGAGAAAATATTGCAGGAAGCCCAGCGGACCTGTGCGCCAAGCGCCTGCAGCGTTTCGATCAGAACGGCGGTCTGGATCGTCATGTGCAGCGATCCGGAAATGCGCGCGCCCTTCAGCGGCTGCGACTTGCCGAATTCCTCGCGGGCAGCCATCAGGCCCGGCATTTCGGTTTCTGCGATGTCGAGTTCCTTGCGGCCCCAATCGGCCAGGCTAAGATCCTTGACGACAAAATCTTGGCTTGCGGTCATCGCGTGCTCCAATAAAAGGCAGTTCCAGCTCGATAAAGATGTAATCAGCCACCGGAATTGCATTCCAATGTGGGGCGGCTTTCCATGCGGGAAAGCGCTCCGGCTGGCGATCTGACTAGCAGATTGCGGGCCGAAGCACAACGCAATATAAAGAAATCTTTATACGTGCATATCAGGCAGGCTGGCCGGATGCTGGGTCGACGACCGTCAAAGGAAGATCGACCTGCAATATTTCCAGCATGCGGCGAAACCCGGAAACGGGATAGGCGTCGCTTTCCGTGACAAGGGCGACCGTGCGGCCTGAACCGCCGAAGGGTTGCGGGAGCGCGGCGATTACATCGTCTGCGGGGTCCAGAAACCGCCAGTCCGGACGCGCGGTCTCGAAGAACGATCGCAGCCATGGCAGATGGGTGCTGGAGAGGGTCAGCGTGTCGATGCGCGGATGGCTTGCGGCAATCTCATCGCAGAATGCGGTGACCTTCTGCCCGGTCTCATCCGGCTGCCGAAGAAAAGCACCGTTTTCCACCAGTTCCACCATCGCCGACGCATTGATCAGGGCAACGTCCTCCGGACGGTTGGCCTCGGCCCGGACAAAGCGCGCGAGCTCTGCGCTTTCGATCATGGAGCGCACGCCCATGACTGCAACCTTGCCGCTGCGGCTTACCGCAAATGCGGCGCGAACCGGCGGCGCAACACCGTGGACCGGCACGGCAAACTCGCTTTTCAGGGCGTCGAGAACCATGACCGAGGGCGCATTGGACGCAAGCACGATGGTTTGCGCGCCAAGGCCGGTCAGATAGCGGATCGTATGGCGCATGATCGAAAGCAGCTGATCGCGGCTTTTGGCGCCATAAGGAAAACTCGCCCGGTCGGCAAAATAGATGATGTCGCGCTGCGGCTGGCTGCGCCTTATCAGTTCAACCAGCGCGTAACTGCCGATCCCTGCATCGAAAACGGCCACCGGATCGTGGAGATTTCCCACGGCGGCAGCGGTTTCGTTCTTCAGCATTCTTCGCCGAACTTGTCGGCAATGAGCGTCTGGAGCGCGTCGAGCACGGCATCGGCCTGCTCGCCGGAAGCGCTCACATCAATGCAGCAGCCGGGCGATGCGGCAAGCATCATCAGGCCCATGATCGAGGTGCCGCCCACGGTCATGCCGTCCTTGCTCACGCGGACATGTGCGTTGTAGCCATCGACCAGCTGCACGAACTTGGCCGAGGCGCGGGCGTGAAGGCCGCGCTTGTTGACGATCTCGAAGGATCGGGAAACTGCGGTTTCGGGTTCGTATTGACCGGTAACGGGCACGCTGGAGTGCATGAATTACTTTCCTGTCAGGACCTGGCTCGCAACATTGATGTATTTGCGCCCCGCATCCTGCGCCTCGCGCAGCGCCGTCTTGATGTCGCCCCCGATGCGCACGCTCGACAGCTTGATCAGCATCGGCAGATTGACACCTGCGATGACTTCGACCTTGCCTTCCTTCATGACGGAAATGGCGAGATTGGACGGCGTGCCGCCGAACATATCGGTCAGAATGATGACCCCGCTGCCGTTATCGGCGCGCTCCACCGCGTCAACGATATCCCGCCGACGCTGTTCCATATCGTCTTCGGCACCGATGCATACGGTCTCGAAATTGTCCTGCGGCCCGACTACATGCTCGACAGCATGCAAAAACTCTTCGGCCAATCTTCCGTGCGTGACAAGCACGAGTCCGATCATACTATAAAAGCTCCCGTCGCGTGCCCGCCGCATCACCCCGCCAGAGTGTCAGATGGCACTGAAACCACGCCGGAAAAACGCCGGCGAGTTGTGCATCTTGGCAGCGCAAATCTTGATAGCAAGTGAAAAATTCCCACGCTGCCATGAAAAAAGCAAAATGCCGCAGTGCGGCGAAATATTAATCGATTCGTAACGAAGCCCGCTTCACCCGTCGTCAGAAGGCCATTTTTCGTAGAACAAACTGGCCTCGATGGCCCGCGAAAGCGCGTTGGAATCACCGTTCGACGATAAAGCCGGCAAAAGAAGCCGGGGCAGCGAAACGCCTTCGAATTCCCATGTCTCGCCGCTCGGATAGCGTTCCGCCTCGTCACGATCCACAAGCCTGACGACGAGATAAAGCGGCGCCGCCTCCACGAAAGCCACCTTGAAAAGCCCCGCGCCGCGAATCTCCACGCCACCGGCGAGGGCTGCGGGAACACTGGCGACGAGCCTGCCGTCTTCCACATGAAGCAATGTGCGGTCGTCGGCAACCAGCGATGCCGCCTCGCCGCGCAGGAGCGCTCTTTCGACAAGCGTCAGCGCAAGCTCCGTCTTGCCCGCGCCCGAGCGTCCAAGGATCATGACGCCGCGACCCCGCACCTGAAGCGTCGTCGCGTGAAGTCCGCTTTTTTCCTCATCCGGCGTCATGCGCTTGCCGGCAGATCGACGATGAAACGCGCGCCCCTGAACTGGTCGGGCTTTGCGGGATCGACGATGTTTTCAGCCGTCAGCGTGCCGCCATGCGCCTCGATAATCTGGCGGCTGATCGAAAGCCCCAGACCGGAATTCTGTCCGAAAGCCTCGGATGCCGGGCGATCCGTATAGAAGCGCTCGAAGATGCGCTCGATATTTTCGATCGGAATGCCGGGGCCGTTATCCTCGACCAGCACGCGCAGGCGGCTGCCTTCGCCGGAAAGCGTCACCACGATGCGGCCCGTATCGTCGGGGACGAAGGAACGGGCATTCTCGATGAGGTTGCTCACCACCTGGCCGAGACGCAGGTCGTGACCGGCAACATAAAAACCCTTCTTTCCGGCTGGCAGCTTGCCGGTATTGAAGACGATCTCCGTCCCGACCTTGTTGCGGCGCACTTCGCGCGCTGCCGTGACGAGATTGGTCAGGAGCGTCTTCATGTCCACGCGGTCGATATGTTCGCGCGCAAGCTCCGCATCCAGACGCGAGGCATCGGAAATATCGGTGATCAGGCGGTCGAGACGACGAACGTCGTGCTGGATGATGTCGAGAAGCCGTTTGCGCGATTCCTCGGTCTTGGCCAGCGGCAGCGTTTCGACGGCGCTGCGCAGCGAGGTGAGGGGGTTCTTCAACTCGTGGCTGACATCGGCGGCAAAGCTTTCGATAGCCTCGATACGAGTATAAAGCGAATCGGTCATCTCGCGGATGGACGTGGAAAGATGGCCGACTTCATCCTGACGTTCCGAGAAATCGGGAATTTCGACGCGGCTTTTCACGCCGTGACGCACGCGGTCGGCGGCGGCGGAAAGCTTGCGGAGCGGGCTTGCAATCGTCGATGCGAGGAAAAGCGACAGGATGACCATGACGAGCGACACGACGCCGAACACGCGGAAAACCGCCATGCGTTCGGCCTGCACGATCTTGTCGATATCGTCGCCCTCGGTGGAAAGCAGGAGGACGCCCAGGATTGCGCGCGAACGCTGGATCGGCACGGCCACGGAGACGACCAGCTCGCCCTTTTCGTTGCGCCGCTGCGCCGTTTGCGGCGAACCGGCCAGCGCCTTGACGATTTCCGGATAGGCAAGGCCGTTGCCGCCCGGCTGTTCCTGATAGACCGGCAGGCCACCGCCGTAGAACAGGTGTGAAATCCATGTTCCGGCACGTTCCCAGATGGAAGGGGTCTCTTCCTCGATCGGCGGCAGGTCATAGCGCAGCACCGGTCCCGCCGAAGGGAAGCTCGGCGAATAGAGCGCGCGCGAATCGAGCAGCATGTTGGCATAGCGATCATAGATGCGCGCCCGCGTGCTCGTGGGCGAGATCAGCCGGCGCAGCAACGGGGAGACCTTTTCCGGATTGATGGGAAATTCCCAGTTATCCGGGGAATCCGGCGAGGGCGTCAGGCTTTGCCCGGCCTGCAGTTCCAGAAGCTTTTCCGGGTCGATCATCAGCGAATTGGTGTCGACCGTCGCCGAAGCCGAGATTGCGCCTGCGATGATCTTGCCCTGCGTGAGCAGGCTTTCGATCTTCGCGTCGATCAGTCCCTCGCGGAACTGATTCATATAAAGAATGCCGGAAACGAGAACCGCCAGCGCCGCGAGATTGAGAAACAGGATGCGGCGCGTCAGGCTCGAGAACAGATACTGGCCGAGAAACTTGCGCAGGGGCGCAAAGAAGCGACGCCAGAACACCGAGCGCTGCCGCCGGGCCCTGCGTTCGCGCAAATCCGATTTCTGGCCGACGAGGCCGTCGTTCCGGGTTTCTGCGACCATGTCGCCTGTCTGCTCTCATTAAGCTATCGCCAGGCCTCGCGGACTGGCGATATGCAATTATCTATCAGGCCTCGCGGAAGCGATAGCCGACGCCATAGAGCGTTTCGATCATTTCGAAATCGTCGTCAACCGCCTTGAACTTCTTGCGCAGGCGCTTGATATGGCTGTCGATGGTACGGTCATCCACATAGACCTGCTCATCATAGGCCGCATCCATGAGGGCGTCACGGCTTTTCACCACACCCGGACGCTGCGCCAGCGAATGAAGGATCAGGAATTCGGTGACCGTCAGCGTGACCGGTTCGCCCTTCCAGGTGCAGGTGTGGCGTTCCTGATCCATGACCAGCTGGCCGCGTTCAAGCGACTTCGCCTGCTGCCCGGTCGGCTTGGCCGTGCCGTCGCGTGCGGCAACCCGGCGAAGCACCGCCTTGACGCGCTCCACCAGAAGACGCTGCGAGAACGGCTTGGTGATGAAATCGTCCGCGCCCATCTTGAGGCCGAAAAGCTCGTCGATCTCGTCGTCCTTGGAGGTCAGAAAGATGACGGGAAGGTCGGATTTCTGGCGCAGGCGGCGCAGAAGCTCCATGCCGTCCATGCGCGGCATCTTGATATCGAAGATCGCAAGATTGGGCGGACGCGCCATCAGACCATCCAGCGCGGATGCGCCATCGGTGTAGGTTTCAACCCGATAGCCTTCCGATTCCAGCGCAATGGACACGGAGGTCAGGATGTTGCGGTCGTCGTCGACCAGCGCAATTGTCTGCGTTGCCGAGGCTTCCTTCATGCGAACCTTTCTCCTTCAACTAAGCCGACCGGTATCTCCAGCCGGTGACGTCTGACGTTTTTCGTCTTTCGGCCGCCAGAAACTGGCGGATTCCTGGATCGAACGTCCGGTTCGGCGTCGATACTAGTATAATGCGCCTGCTTGTGCAGTACAAATTAGGTACAAAATGTGGCGGCGCCCCAAGAAGCAGTGGAACTGCGTCTCACCGAATCGCCGTTTGGTTAATGGCCGCAGGACTGACATTCCCGGAATCGAACGGCTCATAACACACAGGTTAACCGATTTAAAAAAATTTCAAAAATTTTAAATCGATTAAATATTTGAATTGCCACGATTAATCTGTTTCTGACTGCCATCCTCTGTTTTGCGTTCATTCTGGTGACGCGAAAAGAGACCGATCAATTGTCAAACCACGGCGGAGACATCATGAGAGAGACCGGCATTCACAACACGGCCGCTTCCATTGCCACTTCAGGACTGAAGGAACTCTCCGCAGTCTTTTACAATCTTGGGCCAGCGCGTCTTTATGAGGAAACCGTCCGCCGGGCCGAAGCCGAACTGTCGGCGCAGGGTGCGCTCGTCGCACGCACCGGCCAGCACACGGGCCGCTCGCCGAAGGACAAGTTCGTCGTGCGCGACGCCGACACCGAAGATCACGTCTGGTGGGACAACAACAAGGCGATGAGCCGCGAGGCCTTCGACCTGCTTCATGCCGATTTCATCGAACATGCGAAGGGCAAGGAGCTGTTCGTTCAGGATCTGATCGGCGGCGCCGATGCCGACAACAAGATCAATGCCCGCGTCATTACCGAATATGCCTGGCATTCGCTGTTCATCCGCAATCTTCTGATCCGCCCCGAGCAGGAAGCGCTTGCTTTCTACGTGCCGGAAATGACGATCATCGACCTGCCGTCCTTCAAGGCCGATCCGGAACGCTATGGCGTGCGCACCGAAACGGTGATCGCGGTCGACCTGACCCGCAGGATCGTCCTGATCGGCGGCACCTCCTATGCCGGCGAAATGAAGAAGTCGGTCTTCACCGCACTCAACTACATCCTGCCTGCCAAGGGCGTCATGCCGATGCACTGCTCGGCCAATGAAGGCCCGAACGGCGACACGGCCGTCTTCTTCGGCCTGTCCGGCACCGGCAAGACCACGCTTTCCGCCGACCCGACCCGCACGCTGATCGGCGATGACGAGCACGGCTGGGGCGAACACGGCATCTTCAACTTCGAAGGCGGCTGCTACGCCAAGACCATCCGCCTGTCCGCCGAAGCGGAGCCGGAAATCTATGCGACCACGCAGCGTTTCGGCACGGTTCTGGAAAACGTCGTTCTCGACGAACACCGCCAGCCGGATTTCGACGATGGCTCGCTGACCGAAAACACCCGTTGCGCCTATCCGCTCGACTTCATTCCGAACGCATCGAAGACGGGCAAGGGCGGCCAGCCGAAGAACATCATCATGCTTACCGCCGATGCCTTCGGCGTGATGCCGCCCATCGCCAAGCTGACCCCGGCACAGGCCATGTACCACTTCCTGTCTGGCTATACGGCCAAGGTCGCCGGCACCGAAAAGGGCGTGACCGAACCGGAAGCAACCTTCTCGACCTGCTTCGGCGCACCGTTCATGCCGCGCCATCCTTCGGAATACGGCAACCTGCTGCGCAAGCTGATCGCCGAGCACAAGGTTGATTGCTGGCTGGTCAATACCGGCTGGACAGGCGGCGCCTATGGCACCGGCAAGCGCATGCCGATCAAGGCAACCCGCGCCCTGCTTGCAGCCGCGCTCGACGGCTCGCTGAACAATGCCGAATTCCGCATCGATCCGAATTTCGGTTTCGCGGTTCCGGTCGAAGTGCCGGGCGTGGACAAATCCATCCTCGATCCGCGTTCGACCTGGGCCGACAAGGCTGCCTATGACGCGCAGGCCAGGAAGCTGGTCGACATGTTCGTCACGAATTTCGAGAAGTTCGAAAGCCATGTCGATCACGAGGTGAAGGACGCGGCTCCGGCGATCCGCATCGCCGCGGAATAGCTTTTTCTACGCATGTCTTTATCCAAAAACCGGTTTCCACTTTTTGGAGACATGCTTTTACCATCCTGAGGAGGAGGGAGAGCCCGGCTGAAAGGCCGGGTTTTTCTTTTGTATAAGGGATACAAAGCGGTATATCTCCTCGTCATGGAAGAGAACCGGAACATCATCCGCATCACCAATCGCCTGACGATCCGTGAAGACGATCTGGAGGAAAGTTTTATCCGTGCCTCCGGTCCCGGCGGCCAGAACGTCAACAAGGTTTCCACCGCCGTGCAGCTGCGGTTTCATGCCGCCCGCTCCGGCCTGCCGGAGGATATCCTGTCGCGGCTGTTCAAGCTCGCCGGACAGAAGGGCACCAAGGACGGCGATATCCTGATCGAAGCCAATCGTTTCCGCACCCAGGAGCGCAACCGCGAGGACGCCCGCGAACGGCTGATCGTGCTTATTGCCAAGGCAGCCGAACCACCGCCGCCGCCGCGCAAGAAGACCAGACCGACAAAAGGCTCCATCGAACGCCGCCTCAAGGCCAAATCCGGACGATCCGACATCAAGAAGGGCCGCGGAAAGGTTTCCTTCGACTAAATATCCAGACTGTGGGAACAGATGACATGACGATCAATTATCGCGAGCTTGAAACCAGCCACGGCAGAATTGCCATTCGTGAAAGCGCGGGCGAGGGGATGCCGCTTCTGATGATTCACGGCAATTCCAGCGCAGGCGCAATCTTCGCGCCCCAGCTTGAAGGCGAGATTGGCCGGAACTGGCGGATAATCGCGCCGGACCTGCCGGGCCATGGCCGGTCCGGCGATGCGCTCGATCCGGACCGCAGCTATTCCATGGAAGGCTATGCCGACGCCATGACGGAGGTTCTCGAAAAACTCGGCATATCCGAGGCGGTCGTCTTCGGCTGGTCGCTCGGCGGCCATATCGGCATCGAGATGATCTCGCGCTTTCCCGGCATGCGCGGCCTGATGATCACCGGCACGCCGCCCGTGGCGCGGGAGGAAGTGGGGCAGGGGTTCAAGAGCGGTCCCGACATGGCGCTGGCCGGGCAGGAAGTCTTTTCCGCCCGCGATGTCGAATCCTATGCGCGCAGCACCTGCGGCGAACCGTTCGAAGAGGGGTTGCTCGATATTGTCGCCCGCACGGATGGGCGCGCGCGGCGCATCATGTTCGAGAAGTTCGCAGCCGGGACCGGCGGAAACCAGCGCGATATCGTTGCCGCGGCGACGCTTCCCATAGCTGTGGTCAACGGGCGCGACGAGCCTTTCGTCGAACTGGATTTCGTCTCGAAAGTCCGGTTCGGCAATCTGTGGGAAGGCAAGGCCCACATCATCGACGGGGCGGGGCATGCGCCCTTCCGCGAGACACCAGCCGTCTTCGATGCTTATCTTGAGCGCTTCATGCGCGACTGCACCGCCTGACCCGCTGCGTTCCACCAAAAGAAAAGGGCCGGAAACCGGCCCTTTTTCATATCTTCCTGAGCGCGACTTCCTCGATCAGGTGATCGCTGCCCTTGCGCAGGATCAGATCGGCGCGCGGGCGCGTCGGCAGGATATTGTCCTTGAGGTTCTTCAGGTTGATATTGTTCCACAGCCCTTCGCCGATGGAACGCGCCGCATCTTCGGAAAGCTGCGAATAACGATGGAAGAAGGATTCCGGATTGACGAAGGCGGTCTCCCGCAGCCGCATGAAGCGGTCGATATACCATTTGTGGATCAGTTCCGATTCCGCATCGATATAGATGGAGAAATCGAAGAAATCCGACACGAAGGGCACCATCTTGCCGTCTTCCGGCAGATCGCGCACCTGCAGCACATTGATGCCTTCAAAGATCAGGATATCCGGCTTGTCGACGAGCTGATATTCGCCCTGCAAGACGTCGTAGCTCAGATGCGAATAGAGTGGGGCGCGCACCTGGCTCATGCCGGCCTTGATCGCCGACAGGAAGCGCAAGACCGCGCCGACATCGTAGCTTTCGGGAAAGCCCTTGCGCTCCATCATGTTCTGCTCGCGCAGGACCGCATTGGGATAAAGAAAACCGTCGGTCGTCACGAGGTCGACCTTCGGGCTCGACGGCCAGCGGGCAAGAAGCTCTTTCAGGATACGTGCGGTCGTGGATTTCCCGACCGCGACCGAACCGGCAATGCCGATGATGAACGGCGTCTTGAACGACTCCTCCATGTTGAGGAACTGCTTGCGCTGCTCGAACAGAAGCTGGCTCGCCTCCACATGCGCCGACAGCAAGCGCGACAGCGACAGATAGATGCGCCGCACCTCATCGAGATCGATGGGGTCGCCCAGCGAACGCAGCCGCTTGACCTCGTCATAAGTCAGGGTAAGGGGCGTATCGGCGCGAAAGCCCGCCCATTCCTCAGCCGAAAAGAAACGGTAAGGCGAGTAACGCGACGGCGTTAGCTGATCCACTTTTTCCCACATATTGTCGCTGCTCTCCCTCAACGCCAATCCTGCACTAGCAGCTTCCGGTCCAATTTGCATTCAGGCTTTCGGACGACCGGCTTTTTCTTCAAGGCCGGTCTGCGCCGTGCGGCGTTGCAACTCCTGAAGCACCTCATCAAGCGAAACGCCTGCAACCCTCAGAACCACCAGCAGGTGATAAAGCAGGTCGGCGCTTTCCGTCACCACCTCTGCCCGGTTGCCTTCAACGGCGGCGATGACCGTTTCCACGGCTTCCTCGCCAAGTTTTTTCGCCGCCCGCGACTGGCCCCTGGCCACCAGGCTTGCCGTATAGGACGAGCCGTCCGTCACGCTGGCACGTTCCGCGACGATCCGTTCAAGGTCGGAAAGAGTGAACTGGCTCATTGTGGTATTTCCTGTATTGTTCAGCGAACCGGATCAAGCCGCATCGGAATGCCAGCTTCGGCCATATAGCGCTTGGCCTCGCCAATCGTATAGGTGCCGAAGTGGAAGATGGATGCTGCGAGAACTGCCGTCGCGTGTCCGTCGCGAATGCCCGCAACCATGTGATCGAGATTTCCGACACCGCCCGATGCAATGACCGGAACGCGCACGCTGTCGGCCACGGCCCGCGTCAGGGCCACATCGTAACCGGCCTTGGTGCCGTCGCGATCCATCGAGGTCAGCAGGATTTCGCCAGCACCGAGGCTCACCACCTTCTGCGCGAATTCCACCGCATCGATGCCTGTCGTCTGGCGTCCGCCATGGGTGAATATTTCCCAACGGTCGGCCTCGCCGTCGCCGGACACCTTCTTGGCGTCGATGGCCACGACGATGCACTGGTCGCCGAACTTGTCGGCAGCTTCGGCAACGAATTCCGGGTTCTTGACCGCAGCCGTATTGATCGAAACCTTGTCGGCACCGGCCAGAAGCAGCTTGCGAATGTCGGCCACCTGACGCACGCCGCCGCCAACGGTGAGCGGCATGAAGCACTGTTCTGCCGTGCGGGCCACCACGTCGAAAATTGTCTCGCGATTGTCCGAAGACGCCGTGATGTCGAGGAAGCACAGTTCGTCCGCGCCCGCCGCATCATAGGCGCGGGCAGCTTCCACCGGATCACCGGCATCGATCAGATCGACAAAGTTGACGCCCTTGACGACGCGTCCGTCCTTCACATCGAGGCACGGTATCACTCTTGCTTTCAGCATGGTTGTCCTCGATCTGCCGCGTCTCTTTTCAGTTTTGCCTGTCCTCGCGGTCCGGCCTTTGCCGGACTGTTCGCTGCGGGCAGGCGGGAGCGGCCGTCTTTAACATCGAGGCAAGGAATTACGCGTGCTTTCAAGGTCATGCTGTGGCCCTCAGTACAGACAAGGCTTCCGCCGGATCGATGCGACCATCGTAAAGCGCGCGACCGGAAATCGCGCCTTCCAGCTTGCGGGCATCAGGAGCGGCAAGACGTTTGATGTCATCCATCGAGGCGAGGCCGCCCGATGCGATCACCGGGCTGGAAACGCTGTCCGCGAGCGCAAGCGTCGAATCCCAGTTGATACCGGCCAGAACGCCGTCGCGGTCGATATCGGTATAGATGATGGCGGCAACGCCTGCGCCTTCAAACTTCTTCGCCAGTTCGATCACGCCGAGCTCGGAAGCTTCCGCCCAGCCCTCGACGGCGACATAGCCGCCCTTGGCGTCGATGCCGACGGCGACCTGACCCGGGAACGCCTTGCAGGCCTCGATCACCAGCGCCGGATCGCGCACGGCAACCGTGCCGAGGATGACACGGCGCAGTCCCTTGGAAAGCCAGTTCTCGATATGCTGGAGCGTGCGGATGCCGCCGCCGAGCTGCACCGGGTTTTTGGTGGCTTTCAGGATTGCTTCCACAGCCTTGCCATTGACGCTTTCGCCAGCAAAGGCACCGTTGAGATCGACCACATGCAGCCATTCAAAACCCTGATCCTCGAAGGCCCTGGCCTGTGCTGCCGGGTCTTCGTTGTAAACGGTGGCCTGATCCATGTCGCCAAGCTTCAGGCGCACGCATTGACCGTCTTTCAAATCGATGGCGGGAAAAAGGATCATGGTCTCAGGGCTTCCATTTCAGGAAATTGGCGATGAGCGAAAGGCCGAGCAGCTGGCTCTTTTCAGGATGGAACTGGGTTCCCACCATATTGTCGCGCCCGACCGCCGCGGTGACATCGCCGCCGTAATCGGTGACTGCCAGAATGTCGGACCTGTTCTTCGCATCGAACATATAGGAATGCACGAAATAGGCGTGCAATCCGTTCTCGCCGGTCTCGATTCCCTCGAAGATCGGATGGGAATGTTTCACGTGAATCCTGTTCCAGCCGATCTGCGGAATCTTCAGCGCCGGGTCGGATGGCGTCATTTCGCGCACATCGCCCGCGATCCAGCCCAGCCCCTCGGTGACTTCCTTTTCAAGCCCGCGCTCGGACATGAGCTGCATGCCCACGCAGATGCCGAGGAAGGGATGCGCCTTTTTCAGCACGACATCTTCCAGCGCATCCACCATGCCCGGCACCGCATGGAGGCCGCGACGGCAGTCGGCATAGGCGCCAACACCCGGCAGCACGATGCGGTCAGCCGACGCCACACGTTCGGCATCCGCCGTCAATTCGATCTGCGCCGCGATACCGCTCTCAAGTGCTGCACGCTCAAAAGCCTTGGTGGCCGAGCGCAGATTGCCGGAGCCGTAATCGATGATTGCAACACGCATTTTCAGTTTTCTCCGCGATGGCCGACAAACCCGATGGTCGAGCCAAATGAGGAATAGGCGGGACGAGGAGGCTGCTGCGCCCAGTGAGGGGCAGGCTGAGGGCCAGGCTTGTCCGCAAGGTCCGCAACCGGCTGGCCCGCATCTTGGAGGCGATAGAAATAGCGGATTTCCGCTTCTTCCAGATCGGACGCATCGATGACCGCCTTTTCGACGAAACCCCGCCGCCGCAGCCGGGCGATCTTCCAGTTGGCGCCTTCCAGCGCGACGAAGAGCGACATCAGCAAGGTCAGAACCGGCACCGCGCCTTCGATACCGAAATGGGTCGCGACAAGCCCGAGCAGGATCGTGACGCCCAACACGGCAAAGGCTTCGAACCACAGACGCTGCGCCAGCAGCCAAACAAAGGGGAGGACCAGCGCCCATATATGGAATCCATCGCGCACGAACACGGCTTGCTCAGGGTTTTGAGTATCTTCCGGTTCAAGAACGACGAATTGCGCCATGGCTTACCCTTTCAGTGAACCCTTTGTGGAGGGAATTGCATCCTTCTGGCGCGGATCGGTTTCGAGCGCCATGCGCAGAACCCGGGCCACGGCCTTGAAGATCGATTCCGCGATATGGTGGTTGTTGGCACCATAATGATTGTTGATATGCAGCGTGATGCCTGCGTTCATCGCGAAAGCCTGGAAGAACTCGCGCACCAGTTCGGTGTCGAATGCACCGATCTTGGAGGTCGTGAAATTGACATTCCAGACCAGGAAGGCGCGTCCCGACACGTCGACGGCAGCGCCGGTCAGCGTATCGTCCATGGCGAGGTCCATCGAGGCATAGCGCACAATGCCGCGACGCTCGCCGAGCGCCTTGGCGATAGCCTGGCCGAGCGCGATGCCGGTGTCCTCGACCGTATGGTGATCATCGATATGCAGGTCGCCCTTGGCCATCACGCGCATATCGATCAGCGAATGTCGGGAAAGCTGCTCCAGCATATGATCGAAGAAGCCGACACCGGTGGTGATGTCGAACTTGCCGACGCCATCCAGATCGACGGAAACGGCGATGCTCGTTTCCTTCGTGGAGCGTTCGATGCTTGCCTTGCGGGTGCTTTCAGCAGTCATAAGCTTTCCTCATTACATAGCTTGGAGGCGTTCTAGAACAGCTTGCCCACTTTGCCAATTCCTTTTGCCGGTCAGGCAAGCTGCAATTCGGCATTTGCAATTCATCGATACGTTCTTAAATATTCTCACCGAAGCACGATTCATCCGCCGATGGCTGACGGAGCCTGTTTCCCAACAGAGCGCATCCCGAAAAGTGCGAAGCGGTTTTCGGAACAGGATGCGCGTTAAAAACAGTTAGAGCATTTCCGATGATTCAAGCGAACAGGAAATGCTCTAGATCAAGGGGCATCTGCAATTGCCTTCCGGGATTGCCTGTGCCGCCAAAGGAGCATCCATGATCGAACATCATCCCACGACAATTTACGGCACGACCATCGTTACCGTTCGCAAGGGCGGCAAGGTCGTCATCGCCGGTGACGGACAGGTTTCGCTCGGCAATACCGTCATGAAGGGCAATGCGCGCAAGGTTCGCCGTATCGGCAAGGGCAATGTGATTGCAGGTTTCGCCGGAGCCACCGCCGACGCCTTCACCCTTCTGGAACGGCTCGAAGCCAAGCTCGAGCAATATCCCGACCAGCTCATGCGCGCTTCGGTGGAACTGGCCAAGGACTGGCGCACCGACCGCTACCTGCGCAAGCTGGAAGCCATGATGCTGGTTGCCGACAGCAAGGTGACGCTGGCGCTCACCGGCACCGGCGACGTGCTTGAACCCGAACATGGCGTGATGGCCATCGGTTCGGGCGGCAATTATGCGCTCGCCGCCGCACGCGCGCTCGTCGATACGGACAAGTCAGCCGAGGAAATCGCCCGCAAGGCGATGGAGATCGCAGCCGATATCTGCATCTACACCAACCACAACGTCATCGTGGAAAGCCTGGACGCAGAATGAGCTCGCTCGCGCAGGCCTCGAAACCGAGTGCGCAACGCTGGGGGCTGGGCGCCCTGATCGTTCTCGCCATACTCGCGGTCCAGGCCTTCTGGCTTCACCTCGACGGGCGGATCGCCATGTGCGAATGCGGGACCATAAAATTATGGTCTGGTTCGCTGATGTCCGAAAACTCGCAGCATATATCCGACTGGTATACGCTGTCGCACATCATCCATGGCTTCCTGTTCTACTGGCTTTTCACGATCATCGCCCCCAAAGCCCCGCTCGGCCTGAGGCTTGCAGCGGCGGTCGGCATCGAAGCCCTGTGGGAACTGGTCGAGAACTCGAGTTTCATCATCGAGCGCTATCGCGCCAATACATCCTCGGTGGACTATTTCGGCGACAGCATCGTGAATTCGGTCTCCGACACGCTTGCCGCCCTGATCGGCTTCCTGCTCGCAGCCAGACTGCCAACGAAAATAACCGTCGCCATCGCGCTGTTCTTTGAAGTTCTGGCGCTGATCGTCATCCGCGACAACCTTACGCTCAACGTGATCATGCTGCTGCATCCGTTCGAGTTCATCAAGCAGTGGCAAAGTGGGTTATAATCATGAGTAACTTCTCCCCCCGTGAAATCGTCTCGGAACTCGACCGTTTCATCATCGGCCAGAATGACGCCAAGCGCGCCGTCGCCATTGCGCTGCGCAATCGCTGGCGCCGCCAGCAGCTCGAAGGCCAGATGCGCGAAGAGGTCATGCCGAAGAACATCCTGATGATCGGACCGACCGGCGTCGGCAAGACGGAGATTTCCCGCCGTCTCGCCCGGCTCGCCGGTGCGCCTTTCGTCAAGGTGGAAGCGACCAAGTTCACCGAAGTCGGCTATGTCGGCCGTGATGTCGAGCAGATCATCCGCGATCTGGTCGAGGTTGCCATCACGCTGGTGCGCGAAAAGCGCCGCGAGGATGTGAAGGCCAAGGCGCATCTCAATGCCGAGGAACGCGTGCTGGAAGCGCTGGTCGGAAAGACCGCCAGCCCCGCGACGCGCGACAGCTTCCGCAAGAAGCTGCGCAATAACGAGCTGGACGACAAGGAAATCGAAATCGAGGTCGCCGATACCGGCTCCGGCCCAAGCTTCGAGATACCCGGCATGCCTGGCGCCAATATCGGCGTCATGAACCTCTCCGACATGCTGGGCAAGGCCATGGGCGGGCGCACCAAGACGCGCAAGACCACGGTGAAGGATTCCTATGCGATCCTGATCAACGATGAATCCGACAAGCTTCTGGATCAGGAGCAGATCGTGCAGGAAGCGCTTCGGGTCACCGAAGACGAGGGCATCGTGTTCATCGACGAGATCGACAAGATCGCCTCGCGGGAAGGCGGCATGGGGGCGGGCGTTTCACGCGAAGGCGTGCAGCGCGATCTCCTGCCGCTGGTCGAAGGCACGACGGTTGCGACCAAATACGGACCGGTGAAGACCGATCATATCTTGTTCATCGCATCCGGCGCGTTCCACGTTTCCAAGCCGTCCGACCTGCTGCCGGAATTGCAGGGCCGACTGCCCATCCGGGTGGAGTTGAACGCGCTGACCCGCGAGGACTTCCGCCGCATCCTGACGGAAACCGAAGCGAGCCTGATCAAGCAGTATATCGCCCTGATGGAGACGGAAGAGGTGAAGCTCACCTTTACCGACGACGCAATCGATGCTTTGGCCGACATCGCCGTCGACCTCAATGCAACGGTTGAAAACATCGGCGCCCGCCGGTTGCAGACGGTGATGGAACGGGTTCTGGACGAAATCTCGTTCACCGCTCCCGACAAGACCGGCGCGGTCTTCACCATCGACGCGGCCTATGTCAAAGACAAGATCGGCGGCCTTGCCAAGAATACCGATCTGTCGCGCTTCATTCTCTGACGAAGAGGCCTGTAAGTGACCGGAAAGCCACGGCTTCCGGCCACTTGTCAGGAATGCGCAAAAACCCCTCGACTTGCATCGGGGGGTTTTCTATTTTCCGGCAAATTTACCAGATCTTCACCATATCGGGGCTGTTTCCGCATAATGACCAGATCACTGAACCGCATTGCGGGCCTTTGCCTCGCCTTTATCGTAGCCAGCCAGAGCGCCCATGCGGCAACACTTGTCCCTCCCGGCAACCGCAATGCGGAACAGCCGCCGATCCCCGGAGCATCCGCCAAGCGCACGCGCGAACTGAGCACGACCTATGAGAAGAAGTATCAGAAGATCTACAGTCTGCTGAAAAAGGATGCCTCGCTGCGCTCCAAGATCCGTTCCACGGCAGCGGCCTATGGCATCGATCCGATCCATATAGTCGGCGCGATCGTCGGCGAGCATACCTATAATGTCGATGTCTATGACCGGCTGCAGACCTATTACGTCAAGGCCATGTCCTATGTGAACCAGGGCGTCAGCTTCGGCTATAATGGCGAGAGCATCGGCCAGTTCATCAAGCGCCCGGAATTTGCCGACTGCCTGAAGCACAAGGACAGCTATTCGCTGTGGTCCTGCCGTGAGAACGTCTGGAACAAGAATTTCCGCGGCAAGTCGGTCGGCGGCAACGCCTATCCCAACAACCGCTTCAGCGCGGTGTTCTTCCAGCCCTTCTATGCGGGCCAGACATTCGGCCTCGGCCAGATCAACCCGCTGACGGCCTTGCAGATGTCGGACATGGTGAACCGCGTTTCCGGCCTGCCCAAGCTCAACGCCGAGGACGGCAATGTGGTCTACAAGACGATCATGGACCCCGACCTGACGCTGCCATACATCGCGGCAACGCTGAAACAGTCGATCAACTCCTACCGGCAGATCGCCGATTTCGACATTTCGAAAAATCCGGGCCTCACCGCCACGCTCTACAATACGGGCGGCGCGGAAGCCCGGGCGCGGGCGCTGGCCAGTGAAAACGCCAGGCGCAGGGCAGACGGCCAGGAACCCGTGCTGCCGCAGGAAAACTACTATGGCTGGCTGGTCAATTCCAAGTTGGATGAGTTGCGCAGTTTATTTTAAGTGATCCTAATAATAGGACGGCGATACACTCTTTTAACAACTAGCCTTGTTTTCTGATGACCGGAAAAATGAAACCAGCTAGGTATATCCCTACAATTTATCGGGGATGGGAAGAGAGCTGCAGATGAGCCGTGTCGAACGCAATGTCAAATCAACCGCCTGGGACCGGCTCGTCCATTCTTCATCGGAGTATTTTCGCCGCAAGCGCGGCGCGCTTTTCCGCGAGGCCCTGCCGGATTTCACCTCGCTGAAGATTTGCGACGTGGGCGGCTCGCGCCATTTCTGGGAAAAGCAGGATGCCGTCAACGTGCCGAGGGACATCACGCTGGTCAACATCCGCGATGACGGCCAGGCGCGGTCCTTCAGCGGTGATTTCGGGCATATGAAGGTCGTCCTTTATGACGGCGAGCACCTGCCTTTCGAGGACAAGTCCTTCGATGTCGCCGTTTGCAATTCGGTCATCGAGCATGTGCCGCTGCATCTGCGGGCCAATCTGGTGAAGGAGGTGCAGCGCGTCTCCAACTATTTCTTCATCCAGACACCGGCCTTCGTGTTTCCCATCGAGCCGCATTTCTTCTGCCCGGCCTTGCATTGGCTTCCCCGCTCGGTGGCCAGACATGCGGTGCGCATTTCGCCCTGGCGCTTCATGTCAAAACCGACGGAAGAACATATCCGGGACTATTTCAACGAAATCCAGATCCTGACGCTCAAGGAATTCCAGGGTTACGCGCCGAACGCGAAGCTCTCGACGGAATGGTTCATGGGCATTCCCAAATCCTACACATTATACGGCCCGTCCAACCCGCAGTGACCGGGAAGGCTTTCAACCCGCCGGTCTGTTTCCCCGGCGGCGTTTGCGAGCGGCTTCAATTTCCTCGCTCAGATGTTTGATCGTCTCGCGGTCGATGATGCGGATATTGCGCGCCAGAAGATTGGCAAGCTCCGTCGCCTGCGGCGACAGGCCCGACGTGTCGATCACCACACGCGGATGCGACACGGCGGCGAGGTTCTGCAATTCTTCCGCCTCGTCCCAGATGATGTTGAAATAGGTGATGATGCGCTGAAGCAGGTCCCAGGTCGGCTGGCCGCGCCGTCCGTGTTCCAGCGCCGACAGATAGGCCGGTGAAACGCGAAGTGCCGCCGCCATTTCCTTCTGCGTCACCCCCCGCTCTTCCCGCAACTCGCGCAGGCGTATCCCAAATGGCGTCATCGCGGCCTGTTTCCTCCGGGCAATATCTGCTGTGCCGTGTTCTGGGTCTGGCGGCGAAGCCTTACATAAAGGGCGCCATGCCCGCCATGGTGACGCGCCGCATCCTCATAGGCGCTGACCAGAAGCCTGAACAGCGGCGTGGAGAACCAGTGCGGCACCGCCTGCCGCAAAATGCCTTCGCTGCCGAATGAACGGCCCTTGCCGGTGATGACCATGACGTGGCGCAGCCCGCGCGCATGGGCGCTGACCAGAAATCCGTAGAGCAGGCCGTGCGCTTCTCCCTGCGTGAGACCGTGCAGGTCGATGCGCGCTTCAATATCGACGCGACCCTTCGCAAGCTTTCGGTGCGTCGGCTTGTCGAGCGACTGAACCTGCATTTCGCTGAGCGCCGAGAGCCCCTTCTTCGGCTTGCCCGCCTCTGCCGCAGGCTGGACCTTCGCCTTTGCCGGGCGCTTTTCTTCTTCCGCCATCAATGTCTTGAAATCGGGAAGCTCGTCCGGTTCCGCCTTCGGCTTTACCAGCGGCTTTGCGGTTTTCGCGACCATTTCCCATAAGATGCGGTCTTCGGGCCGCAGATAGTCCTTTTCCGGCTTGTCGGTCGCGCGCGCCATCCCGTTCAAGCCCCCAGAAGGGTGCGCGGCACCAGCGCATAAAACTCGGCATCGTTCTTCACGCCGCCGGCGATCTCGCCCGCCGCATCGCCCGAACCGGCGAAGAGATCACCCCGGGCAGGGCCGACGATAGCCGTGCCGGTGTCCTGTGCGATCATCAGCCGCGCAAAAGGCTCTCCGTCAAAGACGGTGACAGTCGGCGCGCTGACGTGGATCGGCGTCCCGAATGTGTGCAGCAATTTGTCGACGGCAAGCGAACGCCCGGCGGTGAGCGGAACTTTTGCGGCGGCGACGGGGCCGGCATCCGGATCGTCAACCGGCGCTTCGCGGAAGAAGATATAGGACCGGTTCTGCCAGATGAGATCATCGGCCCTGTCGGGATGTTCCGCCAGCCAGCGGCGGATCGCCTGCATCGAAATTTCAGAAGCCGGGATTTCGCCATCGGCGACCAGAATGCGGCCAATCCCGGTAAACGGATGGCCAGTCTTGGCCGCATAGGTGATGCGCAGCACTTGGCCATCGCGCAGTTTCAGACGCGCTGCACCCTGCACATGCGCGAAAAACGCATCGACCCGGTCGGCGACGAAAGCGATTTCCAGCCCGCGCCCGGAAAGGCTGCCCCGTTCGATCGCCCGGCGGTCGTCATATTCCACCAGACCGTTTTCCGTCCGGCGCGCAAAGGCAAAGGACGGATCGAAACCCTGTGGGCGATTCTCGTCCGTCACCTTCACGAGGTCGTCCGGCTGGCGCAGGAACGGCACCTTGAAACGGTCGTCGGCTTGAAGCGAGGCTTCGATCTCTGGCTCATAGAATGCGGTTACAAAGCCCTTTTCCGTATCGGGCACGATGCGGCAGGGGAGAAAATTCCGTTCGAAGAAAGCACGCGCTTCTTCCATGCCCGGATTATCGAGGCTGCGCGCAGCGGCAAAGACCGGCTGCAGCGCTTCGAAACCAATGCCGAGACTGCCGCTTTTGTAGGTCTGGCGGGCAGCATGGTCGGCTGAACGGCGAAATGCAGCAAATGCGGCGGACTGATCGTCCCGGTTCCAGCCCGGACAATCGGAAAAAGCCACCGGGCGCAAAATCCTCGCCAAGCCGTTCATCGCCGTATCCGTCTATCATGCATAAACAAAAAGGCCGCTGCGTTGGGTCAGCGGCCCGATTCACAAGCTTTTTCTTAATCTTCCGCTTCGGTCGCGACAAGCTTCCAGTTCGGATCGCGCGACCGCGTATCGCGGGCAAAGGTCCAGAGGTCCTTGATTTCGAGGACGTTTTCCGGATCGCCGTCGATCAGCTTGCCGTCCTTGTCATAAGTAGAGGAAATCATCTGGCTGACGATGTTGACCGTCACATGCGCTTCCGATCCCTTCATCTCGGCGCCGGTGATTTCCGCCTTGTCGATGCCGACGAAGGATGAACGCACGCTCTCGCCGCGGGCCTCGCGTTCATCGATGGCCGAAACGAACCCTTCATAGACATCCTTGGAAAGCAGATTCTTCAGAACCTTGCGATCGCCATCGGCAAACGACATCACGATCATTTCATAGGCGATCTTCACGCCATCCACGAAGCTGGCCGGATCGAACGAGGGATCGGCGGCATAAATCGCGCGCAGGCCGTCATTGACGGGCGTGCCGGCCGGAGCGGCCTTGTCGATGGCGGTGAAATCCTTTTCGCCCGTCCTACGCGGGAGGGAGACGACATTGTCGGTCTCGCTGCCTGCCGGTGCAGCATCGGCACTGCGCGCGGACGTATACGGATCGAAGGGCGGTTTTTCGTTTCCGGTACGACGGCCAAGAACATTCCTCAGCTGGAGAAAGATGATCACCGCTGCGATGAAGAAGAATATCGTGCCAAAATCAAAAAATTCCATGCCGCCTGCCGCTGATTGAAGGAACCGGCGTTGCGCCTTTCCTATCCCTGTCTGTATTCCATACATATAGATCGGCTTACGTCATCATTCAAATCCCGATCACGCGTACCTATTTGATATTGCATGACAGACAGTTTCAATTTCGTTCCGAACCTCAAAAAGTTACAATTCAGGCTAGACTGAAACCCGGAACCAAACAACAAAGGTCGTACCTCCGTGTCCCCCTCTTTCGCCCCTTTCATCCTGCTGGCGATGCCTTTCATCGAAATTGCCGGTTTCGTCATCGTCGGCAGCAAGATCGGCGTTTTCGCGACTCTGGGCCTTGTCATTCTGAGCGCAATGCTGGGTTTCTTTCTGCTGCGCGTGCAGGGCATCGGGCTTTTGCAGCGCATTCGCACCGAAACGGCAGCCGGGCGCGTCCCGGACCGTGAAGTGGTGCATGGCGCCATGCTGGTTCTGGCGGCGATCCTGCTGATCGTGCCGGGCTTTGTCAGCAGCGCCGTCGGCATCCTGCTGTTCGTTCCCTTCATTCGGGATTTCATGTGGGAAAAATTCATGCGCGGCCGCATGGTCGTCGCCACGTCCACGCATTATTCGACCGGTTACGGGCAGCAGCGCCCCGGCCAGAATCCGCGCCAGGACCATATCATCGATCTCGATCCCGAGGATTACACCACCAGGCCGAACGAAAACTTGCCCGGGAAAGACGACCGCAAGGATCATTGAATACGCAAATACTAACCTAAAAAGCCTTTCTTGCCTCATGCCCGCGCACATGCTAGCCAAACATTCCGACCTTTCGGGGCAGCGCAAGCGCAGCTTGTGCCCGAGGGGCCCAAATTTTAATCACCGATAGAAGGCATACCGATAATGAGCGATAAGGCCGCGGGCGAAGTAAAGAACGGCAATGGCGCGACGGCCGAGCCGTCCCTCAACATTCTGGCGCAATATGTGAAGGACCTGTCCTTTGAAAGCCCGGGCGCGCCGCTGTCGCTGCGCCCGCGCGAAAAGGCGCCGTCCATCAACATCAACGTGAACGTCAACGCCAATCCGCTTTCCGAAACGGATTTCGACGTCGTGCTGACGCTGGAAGCCAAGGCCGTCGACGGCAAGGACGTCCTCTTCAACACCGAACTCGTCTATGGCGGCGTGTTCCGCATTCAGGGCATCCCGCAGGAGCACATGCTGCCGCTTCTGTTCATCGAATGCCCGCGCCTCCTGTTCCCGTTCGCGCGCCAGATCATCGCCGACGCAACGCGCAATGGCGGCTACCCGCCACTGATGATCGACCCGATCGATTTCGCGCAGATGTTCCAGAGCCGTATGGCCGAAGAACAGGCCAAGTCCGCCGTGAAGAGCTGATCGCAGGCTTCATCAAGCAAAAAGCCCGGTTTCGACCGGGCTTTTTCGTTTGGGGGATGAGTGGTTCCAGTGAAAAAGGAATCGTGGAACCGCTCTGAATATTTGTTTTGTCGCGTTATCCAACGCAAAACCGTTTCACACTTTTGCTGGAAATGCTCTAACTATTTGTTTTATCGCATTATCCAACGCATCGAAGCGGGATAAGAAATCAGTCCAGTGAACTGATTTCCCCCCGTAGACGTTTCACACTTTTGCGGGAAATGCTCTAGGACAGATATTTCTTCCAGATGGCCTTGTCGCCGAGCCTGGCCACAAGTGCTGCGTGGGCCGCGCGTTCCTCATCGGAAATGCGCGGGGCAAGCGGCCTTGGGCGCGCCGCAAGGATGATGGCCGCGCCGCTGTCGCCTGCATTGCTGCCGCTTGCGGTCCCCCCGATGCTGAGGCCAAGCGCCGTCTGCTTGCCGCCGATCAGCTCGATATAGACTTCCGCCAATATCTCGGAATCGAGCAAGGCACCGTGCAGGGTGCGGTGGCCGTTCTCGATGCCGTAGCGTTTGCACAAAGCGTCGAGCGAGTTCGGCCCCATCGGGTGCTTGCGGCGGGCTAGCGCCAGAGTGTCGACAACGCGTTCCACCTGGATTTCCGCCTGTCCGAGCCGCGCCAGTTCGGCATTGATGAAGCCAAGGTCGAACATGGCATTATGCGCGACGAGCTTCGCACCGTCGAAAAATTCGAGAAACTCGTCCAGAATTTCCGCGAATGTCGGCTTGTCCAGCAATTGTTCGTTGCTGATGCCGTGCACCGCAAGCGCCTCGGCATGAACCTGACGCCCCTGCGGGTTGATGTATTTATGGAAAGTGCGGCCTGTGGGAAACTTGTTGATCAGTTCCACGCCGCCGATTTCGATCACGCGGTCCTCCAGTCTTTCCAGACCGGTGGTTTCCGTATCGAAAACGATTTCACGCATTGAAGAACCTCTCGGGAAGAATCTCGTATAGCTATAGCATGGCGCTGCCGGTCATTGCGCAGTGACTGCCGGCTTTCCACTCAATTCGGCAATGATCTCGTTAATCTGGCGGCGCAGATTGTCGAAACTGCCGCTCGTATCGATGATGAAATCTGCCCTTGCGCGCTTTTCGGCATCCGGCGTCTGGCGGGCGAGAATGGCATCGAGCTTTTCCTCGCTCATGCCCGGTCGTGCCAGCACGCGCGTGCGCTGCACCTCGGCGGGGGCGGAGACGACCACGATCTTGTCCACACGCTTGTCGCCGCCGGTTTCGAAAAGCAGCGGAATGTCGATCAGCGCCAATGGCGCGCCCGTTTCCTGCGCATTGCGGCGAAAGGCTTCCTCTTCCTCCCGCACCAGCGGATGAACAATAGCTTCCAGTCTTTTAAGGGCCTCCGGTTTTCCGATGACGGCAGCGGAAAGCTTTTCCCGATTGACCGAACCGTTTTCGACACTGCCCGGAAACGCAGCCTCGATCAGCGGCGCGGCGCGGCCGGAATAAAGGCGATGCACCGCGTCGTCGGCGCTATAGATCGGCACACCGGCTTCGGCGAACATGTTCGCCGCCGTTGTTTTACCCATCCCTATGGAGCCAGTTAGTCCGAGGATGATCATGCTGTCTGTTCCAAGATCGCCATTTCACGACGGCCTGACGCTTTTTGATTCAGATACCAGAGCGCCAGCCTTTTCCATATCCGCCAGAATATGCTCACGCAGGGCTTTCGTCACTTGCGGCCTTTTGCCGAACCAGCGCTCGAAGCCCGGAACGGCCTGATGCAGCAGCATGCCAAGCCCGTCCACGGTGGTCAGTCCGGCCTCTTCGGCTTTCTTCAGGAAGGGGGTCTGGAGCGGCACATAAACAATATCGGTGGCGACCGCCTTTGGTGACGCCTTGCCGAGATCGAGCGGAAAGGTCTCGCCCTCGTCATGGCCGCTCATGCCAAGCGATGTCGTGTTGACGATCAGCCCCGCGTCCGAAACCAGATTCTGCGCCGCGTCCCAGCCATGCGCCGAGACGCGCGGTCCAAAATGGGCAGCGAGATCCTGCGCCCGGCTCACCGTGCGATTGATGATGGCGACTTTCGTGAAGCCGCGCGTCAAAAGCGCATGGACGATTGCCCGGCTTGCGCCGCCCGCACCCAGAACAAGGGCGCTGTCGGCCTTGTTCCAGCCGGGAGCCGATGCATCGAGATTGGCGGCAAATCCGTAAGCATCCGTATTGCCGCCATGAAGCCTGCCGTTTTCGAGCCAGAGCGTGTTGACCGCGCCGATGGCCCTGGCGGCATCATCCAGACTTTCCACGGCGGCAAAGGCTGCTTCCTTGTGCGGAATGGTGACATTGCCACCGGCAAAACCGTTTGCGGCAAGCGAGGAAGCGAAGGCGGCAAAGTCCTCTGGCTTCACCTCTACCGCCTCATAAGAACCGTCGATCCCCAGTTCGGCGAGCCAGAAACCGTGGATCAGCGGCGAGCGCGAATGTTTTATGGGAAAGCCTGTGACAAAAGCCTTCTTCGTGACTTGATCAGCCATCGATCAGTTTTTCCTTCCGCAGTTCAGCCAGCAGCGGCAGGAGCGGCAGACCGACGATCGTGAAATAATCGCCATCGATCCTGTCGAAAAGCTGGATGCCGGGTCCTTCGACCTGATAGGCGCCGACGCTGGAAAGCGCGGCGTCGCCGACGCGACCGAGATAGCGCCCGACAAAGCCCGGATCGAGGTCGCGCATCGTCATGCGGGCAATCGAAACGTGACGCCACAGGGTCTCGCCATCCTTCACCAGCACGACGGCGCTGTTCAGCTGATGGGTCATGCCGGAGAATTTCAGGAGCTGGCGGCGGGCTGCTTCCATGTCGGCGGGCTTGTGGAAAATCTCGTCGCCCAGCGACAATGTCTGGTCGCAGCCGATCACCACCGCGCCGGGGTTCTTCTCGCTCACATCGAGCGCCTTCGCCTCGGCCAGAACCTGCGCGACTTCCTCCGGCGTGGCGCCCGTTTCGTAAAGCGGGGCTTCCACCGCGCGCTCGTCGATCTCCGCGCTTGCCGTCGAAAACTCTATGCCGGCATTTTTCAGCAAGGCCGAACGGAAAGGGCTTTTGGAGGCGAGGATGAGGTCAGACATGATCGAGATCCCTTCTGTTCGTCTTTTCGCGCAGCAAAGCGAGGATAGCCGCCGCGGTTTCCTCTATCGACCGGCGCGACACATCGATGATCGGCCAGCCGTGCCGATTGCATATATTACGCGCATAGGCCAGTTCTTCCGAGATGGAAACGCGGTCCGTATAAAGTCCGGTATCCAGCGACGGCACATTGCCGAGCGGCCGGTTCTGGCGGATTTGCGAAATCCGTTCGGCCGTCGCAACCAGCCCGACGATCAATGGTCGTTTCGTCGTGAAAAGCACCTCGGGCAGGGGAATGCCTAGCACGATCGGAACATTGGTGGCCTTGATGCCGCGATTGGCCAGATAGATGCTCGTCGGCGTCTTGGACGTGCGCGAAATGCCGACCAGAATGACGTCGGCTTCCTCTATATCGAAGGGCAATTGCCCGTCATCATGTTCCATCGTGAAGTTGAGCGCGTCGATCCGCCGGAAATAATCGGCATTGAGGACATGCTGCGCGCTCGCACGGCGATGCGCCGGCGCGCCGAGATAGGATTGGAACGTATTGAGCACCGGCTCCAGCACGGAAACGCTCGGCACGCCCATTTCGGCGCAGGATTCGTCGATGATCGCCGCCAGTTTCTGGTCCACGATCGTGTAGAGAACGATGCCCGGCTCCGCATCGATGCCTTCGAGAACCTTGCGCAGCTGCTTTTCGGTGCGGATCAGCGGGTAGATGTGCTCGATGGCGCGCGCATTGGCATATTGCGCCGCTGCCGCACGGCCCGCCGCCAGGAGAGTCTCTCCGGTCGCATCAGAAATCAGATGAAGATGAAAGTAGGAAAGCGGTCTGGTCACAGTTTTGTTGCCCTCCTGTTGACGGCTGTGCGTAAAGGCCGAACGTCTTCCACAAGCCATGGCAGGCCGTGGGAAACTTGGCAAGTCATCCACAGCGGGCGAACATGTGGCGAGCGGTCATCAACAAATGTGGACAAGACTCACGAATCCGCGAAAGCCCGCCTTTATTCCCAGCTTTTCCACAAATGCGCATGAACTGCGTCAATTGGTAACCTCTTATATTAAAAGAGGGAATTGAGTTTTCATTGTTTTTGGTCAGACTATCGGTGAATGATTGCACAGGATGACATGACCGCATGGAAACTGTGGGGAAAAACAGGACAGACCTTAATCCCCGATTCCAACAGACTCTAAGAATCAAAAGATTCCTGAATCATCCTTTCTTTATGAGAACCGCATTGGATAAGTTTCAGACCAAGGACGGTTGAGGCAACACACAGGGTGGAATGGAAAAGACATGAAGCGCAAAGTCTTGAGAGTGATCGACGGTGAAGCGATCTTCCCACCGCCCATCTGGATGATGCGCCAGGCTGGACGCTATCTTCCCGAATATCGCGAGACGCGGAAAAAGGCCGGGAGCTTTCTCGACCTCTGCTATTCGCCCGATCTGGCTGTCGAAGTGACGCTTCAGCCGATCCGCCGGTTTGGCTTTGATGCAGCCATCCTGTTTTCCGACATTCTCGTCATCCCCCATGCCCTTGGACGCGACCTTCGCTTTGAAGAAGGCAGGGGACCCTTGATGACACCGATCGATGCCGACGAGATTTTCTGGCTTGAGACCGAAGGCGTCGCCAAACGGCTGGAGCCGGTCTATGAGACGGTTCGGCTGCTGCGCGAGCAGTTGCCCGACGAAACCACGCTGCTCGGCTTCTGTGGCGCTCCCTGGACCGTTGCGACCTATATGATCGCCGGTCATGGAACCCCGGACCAGGCGCCCGCCCGTCTTTTCGCCTATCGCTTCCCGGAAGCCTTTGAAAAGCTTCTGAACGATCTTGCCGATGTTTCCGCCGAATATCTCATCGAACAGCTCGAAGCCGGTGCCGATGCGGTGCAGATTTTCGATTCCTGGTCTGGTGTTCTGGACGAGGACTGTTTTGAACGTTTCTGCATCCAGCCCGTTGCCCGGATCGTCCAGAAGGTGAGGGCAGTCTATCCCGAAGCCCGCATCATCGGCTTCCCGAAAGGGGCAGGGATGCTTTATGCAGGCTATCGCGAGAAGACCGGCGTGGACGCCCTCGGTCTCGACTGGTCCGTTCCCCTGTCCTTTGCCGCTTCCCTACAGAACGAGGGCGCGATACAGGGCAATCTCGATCCGTTGCGCGTGGTGGCCGGCGGCAATGCTCTCGATGAGGGCGTGGACGCCATTCTGGAGCGTCTCGGCCAGGGACCGCTGATCTTCAATCTCGGGCACGGGATCACGCCGCAGGCGCCTGTTGAAAACGTGCAACGCATGATCGACCGTATTCGCGGAGGAAAATCATGAGCCAGACAGCTCCGGAAAATCGCGGTTCTGCGGTAGCCATTCGCACCGTCGTCGCGCTCGTCGTGGTGGCGCTGGGCGTCTGGGCATTGTTTCACGTGAATCCAGCCGACGCCTATCTCTGGGTCAAATCGCTGCACGTGATCGCGGTCATCGCATGGATGGCGGGCATGCTCTATCTGCCGCGCCTTTTTGTCTATCACACCGCCGCGAAACCCGGTTCCGAAACATCGGAAACCTTCAAGGTGATGGAAAAGCGGCTTTTGCGCTTCATCATCAACCCGGCCATGATCGTCACCTGGATCGCCGGCCTGTGGATGGCGTGGGAAATCTATGGTTTTCAGGGCGGCTGGCTGCATGCGAAGTTGCTGCTCGTCGTGCTGATGTCCGGCCTGCATGGCTATCTGTCGAAATCCACGCGGCTTTTTGCGGAAGACCGCAACACGCGCTCGGCAAAGCACTGGCGAATCATCAATGAAGTGCCGACAGTTTTGATGATCCTGATCGTCATACTGGTGATCGTGAAGCCGTTCTGATCTGGAAACGACTTCAAAAAGAGACCCAGTGTGTGGCGAAACCGGAATTTTCTCGAAGATGCCCGTGAAAATGGAAATTCCGGTTTCAAAAACCGCACCGGCAACACCCTGAATTCGTGTGGTTTGCGGATTTGAAGTGATTGATGACCTGTCCATTTGTGGGCAAGATGACTTCAAATGCACCACACGACCCGGTTTCTGCCATTTTTCTGTTGCAGAAATTTCGCGCTATCCCTACATGAGACTTGCTCTCCATGCTGCAAATCAGTATGTAGTAAGCCTCTTCCCTTCAAGACAGCAGGCCTTCGATGCCGGTCACAACTTCATGTGGCCACCTTTCCGAACAACTGCATTTTCTCCCTACATTTTAAAAGAGTTCCTCATCCATGCAGGAAATGAAACTACAAGAACTGAAGAACAAGACACCGGTGGAGCTGCTGGCTTTTGCCGAAACGCTTGAGGTCGAAAACGCGAGCGCCATGCGCAAGCAGGAACTGATGTTCGCGATCCTCAAGAAGCTGGCGGCCCAGGACGTCGAAATCATCGGCGAGGGTGTCGTCGAGGTGCTGCAGGATGGATTTGGCTTTCTGCGCTCTGCCGACGCCAACTACCTGCCGGGTCCTGACGATATCTATATTTCTCCCTCGCAGCTGCGTCGTTTTTCCCTCAAGACCGGCGACACGGTCGAAGGGCCGATCCGCGGTCCCAAGGAAGGCGAACGTTATTTCGCGCTGCTCAAGGTCAACTCGATCAATTTCGAAGATCCGGAAAAAATCCGGCACAAGGTTCACTTCGACAATCTGACGCCGCTCTATCCCAATGAGCGCTTCAAGATGGAGCTGGAAGTTCCAACCTCCAAGGACCTGTCACCCCGCGTCATCGATCTGGTGGCGCCGCTCGGCAAGGGCCAGCGCGGTCTCATCGTCGCTCCGCCCCGCACCGGTAAGACCGTCCTTCTCCAGAACATCGCCCATTCGATCACCGCCAATCATCCGGAATGCTATCTGATCGTTCTCCTGATCGACGAACGTCCGGAAGAAGTGACCGACATGCAGCGCTCGGTGAAGGGCGAAGTGATTTCCTCGACCTTCGATGAACCGGCAGCGCGTCACGTTCAAGTGGCTGAAATGGTCATCGAAAAGGCCAAGCGCCTTGTCGAGCACGGCCGCGACGTCGTGATCCTGCTCGATTCGATTACTCGCCTTGGCCGCGCCTACAACACCGTTGTGCCGTCTTCCGGCAAGGTTCTCACCGGCGGTGTGGATGCCAACGCATTGCAGCGCCCGAAGCGTTTCTTCGGTGCCGCGCGTAATATCGAAGAAGGCGGTTCGCTGACCATCATCGCAACCGCGCTGATCGATACGGGCAGCCGTATGGACGAAGTGATCTTTGAAGAATTCAAGGGCACCGGCAACTCGGAAATCGTGCTCGACCGCAAGGTGGCCGACAAGCGTATCTTCCCGGCCATGGACATTCTCAAGTCCGGCACCCGCAAGGAAGACCTGCTCGTACCGCGCGCCGATCTGCAGAAGATTTTCGTTCTGCGCCGTATCCTCGCGCCGATGGGCACGACCGACGCAATCGAATTCCTTATCGACAAGCTGAAGCAGACCAAGAGCAATGGTGAATTCTTCGATTCGATGAATACCTAAACCTTGCTCGATTGTAGCGTTTCAGAAACGCCGCGCGGGAAACCGTCGCGGCGTTTTTGTTTCACGATGTTTTGCCGAGCAATAGCCGCAACGCGTCGGCGTTTTCAACGGGCGGCAGGCACACATGCCCCTTGCAGAACCAGGCTGACGGACGTTCCGTCTCAGCCGTTCCGCCGGTGGGCAATTCTATAGGCTTGCCGGGCTCGAAACGCACGAACTTGTCGACACGGCGGGGATCGGGATTTCGATTCGCCATCGAAACAAGTTCTCCGGCATCGTCTTCACTCGCTACGACCAGGGAGAGCGGTTCGGCAGCAAAACGCGCGGCATTCAATATGCCGATCTGCCCATATTGCTGGGCGAAGGCTCGCCCGAGCGCCTGTTCGATCAGCGCCTCATTGCTTTGATAAAGCTCGATATTGCCCGTCGCCAGAAACAGTCGGGTCAGCGCTTCGATGATCTGGCTCGTGGCACTGGGTATCGCTTCATCATAGTCGCCATAGGCGTGCAGGATGACGTCATCAGCGTCCAGCGCCGAGAGGCGATAATTCCCGGTGCCATCCTTGTGAGCCTCATCGAGCGCCTGCTTGAACTTCAACGCGTCATCAATATAGGACCGCTCGCTCGTTGCTTCATGAAGGGCGATGGCCGCGTTGATCATCGCCGCATAATCGGTTGAAAGGGCAGGGTAGAGAAGCGAATTTTCCATGCGGCAATGGGCGATGCGGCCATCGCGGAAACTGCTCATTGTGGCGCGATAGGCATCGACCGCCAGATTGATCCAGTCCTGCCTGCCGAAGCTGCGGCCTGCTTCGGCCAGCGCACGGATGGCAAGCCCGTTCCAGTCGGTCAGCGCTTTCTCGTCCCGTCCGGGGCGTGTCCGCAATTCGCGACGCGCAAGCAGTTTCTGGCGCGACGCTTCTATCATCGGGGGCAGGATAGCGCCGTCATCGACCGCATGAAGGCGGTTCAGGAGGTTGTGGCCTTCCCAGTTTCCGCCCTGCGTGACACCGTAATAGTCCTTGAAGGCTTTGCTGTCCTCGCGGAGCGCCTCATCGATTTCCTGTTCGCTCCAGACGTAAAACCGTCCTTCTTCGCCCTCGCTATCGGCATCGAGACTGGAGGCAAAACTTCCATCGGACAGGCGCATTTCCCGGACCAGCCAGTCAACCGTCTCTTCGATTCGCAAACGAAACAAATCATTTCCGGTCTCGGCAAAAGCGTAAGTCGCATGGCGAATGAATTGCGCATTGTCGTAGAGCATTTTTTCAAAATGCGGCACCAGCCATTCGGCGTCCGTGGAATAGCGGCAGAGCCCGCCACCCAGATGATCATATATCCCGCCCTGCAGCATCACTTTCAGCGAAAGAAGAAAATTGTCGCGATGCGTTTCATTGCGGCCATAGAGCCAGGACAGCCACAAATTGTCCATGAAAGGCGCATTCGGGAACTTTGGCGCTCCCTCAATCCCGCCGCGCACCGGATCGATCAGGCTGCCTATGCGTGTAGCGATCTCGTCAAACCGCTCCACCTCGTTGGTAACCGGGGCGATCTGGGCCGCAAGCCTGCCTTCCAGATGGTCGAACACTGCTTGCGCATTATGGTTAATTTTCTCTTTATCCTTGTTCCAGAGATTATTGACCGCGTGCAGAACATCGACAAAACCCGGCATGTTGTAGCGCTTGTGCCGGGGGAAGTAAGTACCGCCCCAGAAGGGTTTGCCATCGGGGCGCAGAAACATGGTGAGCGGCCATCCGCCCTGCTGCCCCATTGCTCCCAGTGCCGCCATATAGATCTGGTCGATGTCGGGCCGTTCCTCGCGGTCCACCTTCACATTGACGAAGAGGGCGTTCATCACCGCGGCTACATCCGGGTCTTCAAAAGACTCATGCGCCATGACATGGCACCAGTGGCAGGCGGCATAGCCGACCGAAAGCAGAATGGGCCGGTCCAGCTCCTTCGCAGCATCCAACGCTTGCCTGCCCCAGGGCTGCCAGTGAACGGGATTATCGGCATGCTGGCGCAGATAGGCGCTCGGTTCATCGGCAAGGCGGTTGCTGCCAGCGAGGGCGTTGCGGTCGAACTCTGTCATAAGGCTTTTCTTTCACTGTGCGAATGAATATGCCATTCCTTCAGCACGCGTTGGCTGCATTGTCCTTATGATTATAGGTCAGGAAACGGAATGAGCGAGATCGCTTTCCCTCAAGATACGATTTTTGCTTTGTCGAGCGGGCGTCTGCCGTCTGGCGTCGCTGTCGTGCGTATCTCCGGTCCACGAGTTCGATTCGTACTCGAAACGATAATTGGCGTCTTACCCGCGCCGCGTCACGCGGCCTATAAGCTGTTCCGTGCCCGTAATGGTGATCCGATTGATCACGGCCTGGTGCTCTTTTTCCCTGGTCCGAACAGCTTTACCGGTGAGGACTGCGCCGAATTTCATGCGCATGGCGGCAAGGCCGTCGTCGAAAGGCTCTTGGCGGAGCTTGGAGAAATCGCCGGATGCCGGATAGCGGAAGCCGGAGAGTTTACCCGAAGGGCGTTTTCCAATGGCAAGATGGATCTGACGATTGCCGAAGGTCTGGCCGATCTGATTGCGGCCGAAACCGAGGGACAAAGACGGCTTGCCTTGCAGGTCGCTTCCGGTACGCAGCGCGAGCTTTATACGGAATGGCGCCAGCGTCTTTTGCGTGCCCGTGCCTTTATCGAGGCTGAGCTTGATTTCGCTGATGAAAGCGATGTGCCGGGATCAGTCTCGGAGCAGGTCTGGCAATCCCTCGCCCTGCTCAGGACAGAGATCGAGAGCCATATTGCGAGCGGCAAACGCGCTTCCATGCTGCGCGATGGGCTGCATGTTGTTATCGTCGGCGCACCCAATGCGGGTAAATCCAGCCTGTTGAATTTTCTGGCCGGCCGCGAAGTGGCGATCATATCGGAAGAAGCGGGCACGACCCGCGACCTTCTCGAGGTCAAGCTCGATCTTGGCGGCATTCCGGTTTATGTGACGGACACGGCAGGCCTGCGCGAAACGGAAAGCGTGGTCGAAAAGATCGGCATTGAACGCGCTCGCGCCCGAATGGCCGATGCCGATCTGGTTTTGCTGCTTGAAGATATGAACGACCCCGTCGCGATTGGAACGGGTGAGAAGCCCGCCACTCTCTGGACGGTCGGTACTAAAGCTGACCTCAGCGAAAAGGCAGATGGCGGGTGGTCCTACCGCATCTCGACGAGAACGGGCCAGGGGCTCGATGCCTTGCTGACCGATCTGCAGAACTTTGCAGAAGCCCAGATTGGGCAGGTCGAGGACGCAGTTCCTACGCGGCAAAGGCACATCAGCCTTCTGCGATCCACTGTCGCGGAGATCGACAAGGCGTTGAACGGGACCAATTTCCCTCTCGAGCTACGCGCAGAAAATATGCGTCTGGCGTCACATTATCTCGGACGCATCACCGGCGATGTTGATGTGGAAGAGATACTTGACGTCATTTTCTCCCAGTTCTGCATCGGCAAATGATTCACGTGAAACAGGTGCATGACCGGCATTGAAGATTGTTTCACGTGAAACATCTGTGGAATCTCGCCGCAGCAATTGACTCCCACAGTCATTCATGAGTCGAGCCTTCGCCGCGATTTGATCGCACCATCAGCCGATTGGCTCTTCCGTTTGAAGTCCATTCGTGGCAAAGAGACATCTTTCTGAAACGGATTCGAGTTGCGTCAGGATGAACCTCATGAGTTCGACCGAAGCCACAGTCTTTGATGTCATTGTAATCGGCGGCGGCCACGCGGGATGCGAGGCGGCTTCGGCTGCTGCGCGCGCTGGCGCCAGAACCGCACTGGTGACGCATCGCTTTGATACTATTGGCGTTATGTCCTGCAATCCTGCGATTGGCGGATTGGGGAAGGGCCATCTTGTGCGCGAGATCGATGCGCTTGATGGTTTGATGGGCCGTGTCGCTGACGAAGCCGGCATACAGTTCCGCCTTTTGAATCGCCGGAAGGGCCCAGCCGTTCGCGGCCCTCGCACCCAGGCAGACCGCAAGCTTTATCGGCTTGCCATGCAAAAGATGATTGCCGCGCAGGACAATCTGTCGGTGGTCGAGGGCGGCGCCCATGATCTGCTGGAGCAGGATGGGCGCATCACCGGTGTCATTCTGTCCGATGGGCGAACCCTGACATGCGGCGCTGTCGTCCTGACGACAGGCACGTTCCTGAATGGGTTGATCCATATCGGCGAGAAGAAGATTCCGGCTGGCCGCATGGGTGAAAAGCCCGCGCTTGGGCTTTCCGAACGTCTCACCTCCTTCGGTTTCGCGCTCGGGCGGCTCAAGACCGGCACGCCGCCGCGACTGGATGGCCGCACCATTGATTGGCAAAGCCTTGACATGCAGTCTGCCGATGAGGACCCGGTGCCGTTTTCGCTTATGACGGACCACATCACCACGCCGCAGATCGACTGCGGCATTACCCGCACCACGCCGGAAACTCACGCTATCATTCGCGCCAATCTGCATCGCTCTGCCATGTATTCCGGTTCGATCGAGGGTATTGGGCCACGTTATTGTCCGTCTGTGGAAGACAAGATCGTCAAGTTTGGCGACCGTGACGGCCATCAGATCTTCCTGGAGCCGGAAGGGCTGGACGACGATACGGTCTATCCAAACGGTATTTCAACCTCGCTGCCGGAAGACGTGCAGCTCGACATATTGAAGACGATAGCGGGGCTTGAAAAAGCAGTTATGCTGCAACCCGGCTATGCGATCGAATATGATTTCATCGATCCGCGTGAACTGAAGCGCAGCCTTGAAACCCGCAAAGTCACCGGCCTGTTTCTGGCCGGACAGATCAACGGCACGACCGGTTACGAAGAAGCGGGCGCGCAAGGATTGCTCGCTGGCATCAATGCTGCGCGTCGTGCTTCCGGCGGCGAGCCCGTCATTATCCAGCGCACCGAAGCCTATGTTGGCGTGATGGTTGACGACCTGACCTCGCGCGGGGTTAGTGAACCCTATCGCATGTTTACCTCGCGGGCCGAGTTCCGCCTGTCGCTTCGCGCGGATAATGCCGATCAGCGTCTTACACCGCTGGCGGACCGGCTTGGCATATTGGGACACGCCCGCAAGGAGCGTTTTGAAGCCCGCGAAGCGGCCTTGAGCAGGGCGCGGGCGCTGACCCAGTCGCTGACGATTACGCCCAATCTCGCCAAGCAATATGATCTGCAACTTAATCAGGATGGAGTTCGCCGGTCGGCCTATGATCTCCTGTCCTATCCCGAAATCGATCTGGATCGGTTGAAGCCTATCTGGCCCGAACTGGACGCCATCGATGCGATAGCGCGCGAAGCTCTGGAAATCGAAGCGCAATATGCCGTCTATATGGATCGGCAGAAAAGCGACATCGCGGTGATGGAGCGCGAGGAACAACTGCTCATTCCAGCCGGGTTGGACATTGACGGAATATCCGGTCTTTCCAACGAGTTGAAGCACAAGCTCAAGCAGCGCAAGCCGGAAACGATTGCCGAGGCACAGCGGGTTGACGGGATGACGCCGGCAGCGCTCGCGCTTCTTATCGCGCAGATCAAGAAGTTCGGTTATCGCAATAAGGCGGCTGCAGAACTCATTGAAGGGCAGGGCGCTGCATGAGCGCCGATACCCGCTTTGAAAGCCTGAAAGCAATCATACCCGCTGTTTCACGTGAAACAGCGGACCGTTTGATCGCCTTTGAAGAGCTGTTTCGCAAATGGTCCAAGGCGATCAACCTTGCCTCGCCTTCCACTTTGAACGAGCTTTGGACGCGCCATATTCTGGACAGCGCACAGCTTTTTCCGCTGGCGAGAGACGCCCGGAACTGGCTGGATATCGGCTCCGGTGGCGGTTTTCCCGGCATCGTGACGGCCTGTTTCCTTGCAGAGCAACCGGGCGGCGCTATCGATCTCATCGAAAGTGCGGGGAAAAAGGCGGCGTTCCTGCGCACCGCTGCGGGACATTTGAATGTCCCGGCACGGGTTCATTCGGCGCGTATTGAAACGATGTGGCAGAAAATCGAGACGCCGGACGTGGTTACCGCGCGGGCATTGGCTTCGCTCGATGATCTTTTCGGCCTGACAGAGCCATGGCTGACCAGGGGCGCAAAGGCCCTTTTCCAAAAAGGTCGGGATTATCAGCGCGAGATCGATGAAAGCCATGTCGGTTGGAGTTTCGATCTGGTACAACATCAAAGTGCTATCGATCAGGCTTCGGTCATACTCGAAATCACCAATCTTCGGCGCAAAGGCGCCTGAATAGCGGAAATTTCGAACGGGCGGACAGCAGCAAGGCGACGGTGATGAACAAAATGTCCAGGATCATAACCATTGCAAACCAGAAAGGCGGCGTGGGCAAGACGACCACTGCCATCAATCTGGCCACGGCATTGGCAGCGATTGGCGAGACCGTACTGATTGTCGATCTCGATCCGCAGGGTAATGCCAGCACCGGTCTTGGTATCGATCGTCGCAACCGGCCTCTGTCTTCCTATGACGTGCTGACGCAGGAAGCTTCGGTGCCCGATGCCGCCATGCCGACAGATGTTCCAAATCTCCACATCGTGCCGTCGACGCTCGATCTGCTTGGTATCGAAATGGAGATTGCCCAGTCAGCCGACCGCACACGGCGCTTGCGCGACGCTCTGCGCTTCGATTCTGCCGTGGCCGAACGCTTTTCTTATGTGCTGGTCGACTGCCCGCCTTCGCTCAATCTTCTGACATTGAATGCGATGGCTGCCGCCGATTCCGTTCTGGTGCCGCTGCAGTGCGAATTTTTTGCGCTGGAAGGCTTGAGCCAGCTTTTGCAGACGGTCGATCAGGTCCGCTCGACAATCAATCCCGAGCTTTCGATTCAGGGTATTGTGCTGACGATGTTCGACAGCCGCAACAATCTCGCGGCGCAGGTGGTGGATGATGTTCGCGCCTTTATGGGCGAAAAGGTCTATCGTACCGTCATTCCACGCAATGTGCGCGTTTCGGAAGCGCCTTCGCATGGAAAACCGGCAATTCTCTACGATCTGAAATGTGCCGGTAGCCAGGCTTATTTGCAGCTCGCATCGGAAGTGATCCAGCGCGAGCGGCAGTTACAGGCGGCATAGAACATGGCTCCGAAAAGTGGGAACGGTTTTCGGACAAAATCATGCGCAAACAACACCTTGGGGCGATTTAACTAAAGCAACCGCTCCAGATCGATTCGACGACGAAACAATCAGGAATAAGCCGAGCGATGAATGACGATCCTTCAAAAAAGCGCCTTGGCCGCGGATTAGCGGCGCTGATCGGTGAAATCGACCGCCCTGTGGAAGAGCGCAAGGCGCCCGTTCCCATTGAACGGAACGTCCCGATTGAGTTCGTCACGCGCAACCCGCGCAATCCGCGTCGCATGTTTTCGGAAGGCGAGCTGGAGGATCTGGCGCAGTCGATCAAGGAACACGGTGTCGTGCAGCCGATCGTCGTGCGCCCCGCACCCGGCCAGCCCGACCGGTTCGAGCTGATTGCCGGTGAACGCCGCTGGCGCGCATCGCAGCGGGCCGGTGTCGATACGATCCCGGTGATCGTTCGCGACGTCGATGACCGCGTGGCACTTGAGATCGCCATTATCGAAAACGTGCAGCGCGCCGACCTGAATGCGGTTGAAGAAGCGCTTGGGTATCAACAGCTTATCGACAATCACGACTATACGCAGAACGATCTGGCGCAGGTCATCGGCAAAAGCCGCAGCCATGTCGCCAACACGCTGCGCCTGTTGAAGCTGCCGCAGCCCGTGCAGGATTTCATTGTCGATGGAGCGCTTTCGGCAGGTCATGCGCGAAGCCTCATCACGATGGAAAACCCGACCGCGATGGCGGAACGGATCGTCAAGGATGGTCTGTCGGTCCGTCAGGTCGAGGCGCTGGCGCAGGCGGAAGCCCGTGGCGAAGCCAATGCCAGGCCAGTCAAGCCGGGCCCGGTTGAAAAGGATGCCGACACGAAGGCGCTGGAAAAGCTGCTTTCCGATGTTACCGGCATGAAGGTTGAAATCAATCATCGTGATCGCGGTGGAGAGGTCAAGATACGCTACAGTTCTCTTGAGCAGCTCGATGAGATTTGCCGCCGTCTCCAGAGTTGATTTACAAAACAATAGATGATGATGAAAGCTCGTTGCCATATTGGCGGCGAGCTTTTTTCGTTCATTTGAAAAAATACTTGAAGTTATTGATGGATCATTTCCTGTATCGCGAGTGGGAGTGCTCTATCCCTTTGTTTTTGCGCATTATCCAACGCAAACCGGCTCGCACTTTTGCTGGAAATGCTCTGTTATCGGCGCCCATTCCGCAGGGACTCGACGCTGATTGCCAGCAGGCACTGGCGAATGATGGGAATGGCAAGGCTCGCATTCTGGCGGCTTTCGAGAACGGCGCGCTGCAGGCGTTCCATGACGCGGGCAAGGCTGTCCCCGGTCCAGCGGCTGACGGCATTCTCGATCAGTTTCTTGCGGTTGAAGAAGATCGGCGGGCGGGCTGCAGCCACCACCACGGAAGCGCTTTTGCGCTCGGTGTCGGCAATATGGCGCAATGTCTGCACCTGCTGGAACTGGCGCATCGCCGTGTTGAGCAGCAGAAAGGGCGCCGTGCCGGATTTCACGACGCGATCGAAGGAAATTTCAAAACGTGGCAGGTCGCCAGCGAGAACCGCGTCGATCACCTCGTCGGTGGAAAGGCCCGCGACATCGCCCACCGCTTCGCGCACGTCATCGATATCGATGCGTTCCTTGCCGCGTGCATAAAGGCAGAGCTTTTCCAGTTCGCCGCGTGTGGCAAGACGATCACCGCCAAGGCTTGCGCGCAGAAGCTGGCGGCCGTCGAGCGTGATCTGCATTTTCCATTCGGCCAGAACATCATCGATGACGCCATCGATGCCGCGGCTGTCGTCGGAATAGCAGGGCAGCGCCATGCCCGCTGGCGCGTTTTCGACGGCGCTGCGCAAACCCGCACCCTTCTTCAGATCGCCCGCTTCCACCAGAACGAATGTTTCCTGCGGCGGCTCGGTCGCAAGCAGCTTGATCGCTTCGGCAAGCTTCTTCTGGCCGGCAGCATTCTTGATCCAGATCAGGCGCTGTCCGCCGAACATGGAGATGGTGCGGGCTTCGTCGGCGAGTTTCGCTGGATCGGCCTCGATTTCGTCGGCTTCCATGCGAATGACGGCAAACGGGTCATCCAGCGGCAATTTGCTGGCTTCGGCAAAACGGCGCGCACGTTCGCTCACCAGCCCCTTGTCCGGGCCATAAAGCAGCACGACCGGGAAAGAGCTCGTCGGTCTTGCCAGAAAACTATCGACTTCATTTGCTTTCTTCTGCGCCATGCAAACTCACTAGCGCAATTCGCCTTCAAACAAAACAGCCGCCGCTCAAACTGAACGACGGCCGGGAAACAAAGCTGTTTGCAAAACCTGAGTTTTTTTGAGCATGTCCTATTCGATCAGCAGCGCGTCATCGTCCAGCGTCTGGCCGCGCACCTTGCGGAACATGTCGATGAGGTCCTCGACGCCCAGCGTCTTGCGCTTGTCGCCGGTGACATCGAGCAGGATCTTGCCGCCGTGCAGCATGATCGTCCGGTCGCCATAATCGAGCGCCTGACGCATGGAGTGCGTGACCATCAGCGCGGTCAGCTTGTTTTCGGCAATCAGCGTGCGGGTTAGTTCCATGACGAATTCGGCCATGCCGGGGTCAAGGGCCGCCGTGTGTTCGTCGAGCAGCAGAACCTCCGAGCCGGAAAGCGTTGCCATGATGAGCGACAGGGCCTGACGCTGGCCGCCGGACAAAAGCTCCATGCGGTCATGCATGCGGTTTTCAAGCCCGAGATTGAGGCTTGCCACCCGCTCGCGGAACCAGGCGCGGCGTTTGGAATTGAGCGCGTGGGTGAGGCCGCGCGACTTGCCGCGCGAAGCTGCCAGCGCAAGATTTTCCTCGATCGTCAGCGTGCCGCAGCTTCCGGCCAGCGGATCCTGGAACACACGGGCCACCAGCCCGGCGCGGTCGGCGGTGGATTTGCGGGTCACGTCCTGCCCGGCGATGACGACCTTGCCGGCGGTGGGGATCACATCGCCCGCAAGAACGCCGAGCATGGTCGATTTGCCGGCACCGTTCGACCCGATGACGGTGACGAAGGAGCCCTTGTCCATGGTCAGGCTGATCTTGTTCAGGACCTGTTTTTCAAGCGGGGTGCCGCGACCGAAGACGACATCGAGATTGGAAAGTTCGATCATGCCGATGCTCCTCCGCGACGCAGGCGCGGCAATATCAGGGCGAAGGTGACGAGAAGGGCGGTCGCGATGTTGAGATCGGATGCCTGCAAGCCGAACGCCGATCCCTTGGAAAGCGCAAACTGGATGGCGATGCGATAGATGATCGAACCGAGCACGCAGCCAAGCAGGATGACCAGGATGAACCGGCTGCGCAGCAGCGTTTCACCGATGATGACCGCCGCAAGACCAACCACGATGGTGCCGGCCCCCGAGGTCACATCGGCAAAGCCGTTGGTCTGCGCGAAGAGCGCGCCGCCGAGCGCCACCAGAGCGTTGGAGAGCGCCATGCCGAGATAGATCTGCCGGTCGGTGCGCACACCCTGCGCGCGCGCCATTTTCGGATTGGCGCCGGTTGCGCGCATGGCAAGCCCCATGTCGCTTTCCAGAAAGCGCCAGACGATGAACACCGCGATGGCAACCAGCACGAACAGGAACAGCGGACGCACATAATATTCGGGGATGCCGTGGCCGAAGAACGGCGTCAGCATGGTGTCCTGGCTGATGAGGGAAATATTGGGTGCGCCCATGACGCGCAGATTGACCGAGAACAGCGCGATCATGGTCAGAATGGAGGCAAGAAGATTGAGAATCTTGAAGCGCACATTCAGCGTCGCGGTCACGAGCCCGGCGGCGGCACCGGCAATCATGGCGATGATCGCGGCGAGCCATGGATTCATGCCTCCAAGGATCAGCACGCCGGTTACGGCGGCGCCCAGCGGAAACGAACCGTCAACCGTCAGATCGGGGAAATCGAGGACACGGAACGCCAGATAGACGCCGATGGCTACAAATGCAAAGACGAGGCCCAATTCGACCGCACCCCAGAAGGCGATCTGACTCACAATGTCATTCCTTGTTTCTCGCCGTGACCAAACGAACGATTTCCGCTTCAGCGCGGCATCGATCATCGGCGTTGCGGAAACCGGAAATCCGGGTGTTCCGCTCGGCCAGCTTCAGTCACGACCGGTTTGTTCTGAGTTCGCTTCCGGTGTTCCTGCCACCTGAAACATTTCCCCGGTTTATGCCTGCAGCGAACCCGCATCCGACCGGGCGCAGCGCACTGCAAATTCCATTCACCGCATTGCTTGCGGTTTCTTGCTATATCGCTCTGGCGATACAACGCAAAACGCGGCAGCGCGCAAGCATTATCGCTGCAAGACCGCTAAAAAGCGCTATTCTGTGGGAGTGATACAACATCTGGCCAGGCTGATTTGGGTCACACTTCGGCGCGCGCTCGCCACAGCTCCCATGCGAAACGCGCCCGCACGCCGAGATCGAGGAAAGGCCGTGGCGGCAACCCGGTGGGGCTGCCAAGCTTGAGCATGTCGTCGATCAGCGGATTGTCGATATCGCAGGCCATGTCGGCGGCAAGAATGCCGCCAATCGTGCCCTTGGTGATGCCGACGCCGTTCTGGCAGAGCGATGTGTAGACATTCTTCGCAATCTGGCCGAAACCCGGCGCTCCATTGCGCGACAGGCAGATGAAGCCCGTCCATGTATGCTCCATATCGACATTGGGCAGCATGGGAAAACGCTCGTCGAAGAGGCGCTTGTGCTCACGCCTGACCGTTTCACGGCGCGCATCCGACTGGCGGAGCGACGGGCAGAAATGCACGTTCTGCCGCACCAGTATGCGCCGGTCCGAGGTGAGGCGCATGGTGATGCCGGAAAAGGAATTGGCGGGCGTCAGCCCCCATGGCGCGATTTCGCCAATGGCCTTGTATTCGTCGTCGGAAAGCTTGCGGCTCAGGCTGGCATGGGCGGCGAAGTTGAGGAGCTTTCGCCTGAAAAAGCCGAACTGCTCGCCAAAGCCATTGACCGTCAGGATCATGACAGGCGCCTGAATGCTGCCCTTTGCCGTCGTGATGTGGATGCGCTCGCCGTAATCGATCCTGGTGACCGCGGAATTTTCGTAAAGCGTGACATTGTCGGGCAGGCTGTCGGCGAGGCCGCGCACAAGGGCAGCCGGGTTCAGAAGCGACGTGCCATAGGTGAAGATCGCCGCCTTGAAATGGTTCGTGCCAAGCCTTTTGGCCAGTGCATCGCCTTCGAGCCAGTCGAAGGGTTCCTTGAGGCGTTCCAGTTCCCTGACGGTCGGCTCAAGAACCTCGCGCATGCCCTGATCGGAAACCGCTGCGTGAAATTTTCCATCCTGCCGCCAGTCGCAATCGATGCCATGCCGGTCGATCTGCTGTTTCAGATGATCGATGGCGGCGCGGGCGAGCGCACGATAGCTTTGCGACTTGGCCAGTTCCTCCATCGAGGAGCTGACATTGTGCGGCAGGTCGATGGCAAAGCCCGCAGCGCGGCCCGATGTGCCTTTCCCGACCTCCTGCGCATCGATCAATGCAATCCGGTCATTGGGACGGTTCCCGGCCAGCCGTCGCGCGGCCGCCACGCCCGCATAGCCCGCGCCGAGCACGATCCAGTCGGCCTTGATATCGCCTGCCAGCGCCGCCTTCGGCGTGCGGGTTGGCAATATCCTGCTCCAGCCATTGGTATTGTCGTCTGCGGGAAGAATGCGAATAGCGGGCATTTCGAAAACTCTGGTCAAATCCTGTCAAAGAAAAAGGCGGGGAGCGACCCCGCCTTTTTCCGTCATGCTGTGTGTCTAGTCGATCTTGCTGGTGGCGCGGTCGATCACGGCCTGCGGGAATTCGACGCCCATCTTCTTGGCGGCGCCAAGATTGATGACGAGATCGGTGCCCTTGGCGATGTCGACCGGAATGTCGCCCGGCTTTTCACCCTTGAGAACCTTCACCACGACGGCGCCGGTCTGCTTGCCGACATCGTAGTAGTTGAAGCCGAGCGCTGCCAGCGCGCCGCGCTTGACCGAATCCGTATCGGCGGTGAAGAGCGGCAGCTTGCTTTCCTCGGCGACGCCGACGGCGCTTTCCAGGGCCGAAACGATGGTGTTGTCGGTCGGCACATACATGGCATCGGCACGGCCGACGAGGGCACGGGCCGCGCCCTGGACTTCCGCCGACTTGGTGGCGGCCGATTCAACGATTTCGATGCCTTCGGCGGCAGCGGCTTCCTTCAGTGCCGCCAGCAGCGACACGGAATTGGTTTCACCGGAATTGTAGAGATAGCCGAGCTTCTTGATGTTCGGCATCACTTCCTTGATGAGCTTGATGTGCTCAGCCACGGGCGACATGTCGGACAGGCCGGTCACGTTGCCGCCGGGCTTCGCCATGTCCTTGACGAGCTGCGCGCCGACCGGATCGGAAACGGCGGTGAAGACGACAGGAATGTCGCGGGTGGCCGAAACGACGGCCTGCGCCGACGGCGTGGAGATCGGGACGATCACGTCCGGAGCTTCGCCGACGAACTGACGGGCGATCTGCGCTGCGGTCGCCGGGTTGCCCTGTGCGGACTGATAGACGAATTTGAGATTTTCGCCTTCCTTGAAGCCGGCTTCTGCCAGCGCGTCCTTCACGCCGTCGCGGGCGGCGTCGAGGGCGGGATGCTCCACGATGGCGGTCACGGTGACGGTGACGTCTTTGGCCTGTGCCGAGGTGGCGAGGGCCGTTGCGGCCAGCAAGCCCAGAAGCATAGCCTGAAATTTGGAACGCATGAAAATCTCCCCTGTTTTGGTGCGTTGCTTATCGGCAAACACCTTTTCTCCAATAACCTCAGATTGAAGGTTTATCCGCCTGTTTCGAGGCTTAATAGCGTCCGGATGCACTGTCAATGTACCGGACAAGGCGTGGGTATCGGGCAACTCATGGCGCGCGATAAAAAGCGGACGGAACAGAGGGTGCAAATACTGAACAGTGTGTTCCTTTCCGCGCCCTTCCATTCGTGGCGCGCGCCGCCATATTGGGCAGGAACAATCCTCTCGCCCGAATTCAGGGAACATCATCATGAAGAAGATCGGCTTTCTTTCCTTCGGCCACTGGTCGCCGTCTCCCCAGTCGGGAACCCGCTCGGCCAGCGACGCGCTTCTCCAATCCATCGATCTGGCGGTCGCCGCAGAGGAGCTGGGCGCGGATGGCGCCTATTTCCGCGTGCACCATTTCGCGCGCCAGCTTGCATCGCCCTTTCCGCTGCTCGCAGCCATTGGCGCGAAGACCAGCAGGATCGAGATCGGCACCGCCGTCATCGACATGCGGTATGAAAACCCGTTCTATATGGTCGAGGATGCCGGTGCCGCCGACCTGATTTCCAAGGGGCGGCTGCAACTCGGCATCAGCCGCGGCTCGCCGGAACAGGTGATCGATGGCTGGCGTTATTTCGGCTATGCGCCGGAAGAGGGCAAGAGCGATGCCGATATGGGTCGCCAGCATGGCGAGGTGTTCTTCGAAGCGCTGAAGGGGCAGGGCTTTGCACAGCCGAACCCGCGTCCGATGTTTCCGAACCCTCCCGGCCTGCTGCGGATCGAGCCGCATTCGGAAGGTCTTCGGGACCGTATCTGGTGGGGTGCGGCTTCGGATGCCACGGCTGTGTGGGCCGCAAAGCTCGGCATGAATCTGCAAAGCTCGACCTTGAAGAAGGACGAGTCAGGCGAGCCGCTGCACATCCAGCAGGCCAGGCAGATTCGTGCCTATCGCGAGGCCTGGAAGGAAGCCGGACATACGCGCACGCCGCGTGTTTCGGTGAGCCGCAGCATCTTCGCGCTGGTCGATGATCGCGACCGGGCCTATTTCGGCAATGGCGGCAAGGAGCAGGATTCCATCGGCTATATCGAGGAAGACCTGCGGGCCGTCTTCGGGCGGTCCTATGCTGCCGAGCCTGACCGGCTGATCGAGGAGCTGGCCAAAGACGAGGCGATTGCCGAGGCCGATACGCTGCTTCTGACCGTGCCGAACCAGCTTGGCGTCGAGTACAATGCCCATGTGATCGAAGCGATCCTCAAGCATGTTGCACCGGGGCTTGGCTGGCGGTGATTTGACGGGACAGGCGGCAACAGCCGCCTGTCTTTACGATATGCCATGAACGGCCAGAAGCTTTTTCATGCGGTGGATGGCAAGCTCCGGCTGGTCGAGCACATCGGCCTTGTCGGCAAGGCGGAATATGTCGGCATAATGCAGGATGCCGCGTGCCGACTGCATTCCGGCAGGCATGGTGAAATGGCTCTGGTGGCCGTTCAGCCAGGCGAGGAACACGACACCCGCCTTGTAATATTGCGTCGGTGCTTCAAAAATTCTTCGCGATAGCGGCACGGTCGGCTCGATGATCGCGCGGAAGCGGGCATTGTCGCCTGCGGCGAGCGCTGCAAGCGCGTTGGATGCCTGTGGGGCGACCGCATCGAAAATGCCGAGCAGGGCATGGCTGTGCCTGTTTCCGTCACCTTCGATCAGCGGCGCATAATTGAAATCATCGCCGGTGAAACACAGCACGCCTTTCGGCAGGCGGTTGCGCAAGGCGATTTCGTAGCGCTCCTCCAGCAGCGAAATCTTGATGCCTTCCACCTTGTCGCGATTGGCCTCGATGATGCCGATGACGGTATCCAGCGCTTCATCGAAATTTTTTGAACCCCAATAGCCTTTGAGCTGTGGATCGAACATGTCGCCCAGCCAGTGCAGCACGACCTTTTCGCGAGCCTGCGCCAGAATATGCCCATAGACCCTGGCATAATCGTCGGGCGATCTGGCGATGCGGGCCAGCGCCCGGCTTGCCATCAGGATGAAACGCCCGCCGTGCTTCTCGATGAAGCCTGCCTGTGTCTCATAAGCCCTGATAACGTCATCAAGGCTTTTTGTTTCCGCCGGATCAAGGTGGTCGGTGCCAGCACCAGAGGCAAGATCGGCACCCGCTACGCTTTTCGCTTCTGCCAAAGAGCGGCGGATCAGTTCCTGCGCGCCAGCCCAGTTCAGGCCCATGCCGCGCTGTGAGGTGTCCATTGCTTCGGCGATTTTGAAGCCGAGGCTCCACAGGTGATGGCGGAAAGCCATGGTCGCGTCCCAGTCGATGGCCGGGTCGTTCCACGGGCGGGCATCTTTCAGCGGATCGGAAACCACATGCGCTGCCGCATAGGCGATGCGGTTGAACTGCGGCGGGCTTGCCGGGCGCGGGGTTGGCTTGCCGCTCAGCGTGTAGGAAACACGGCTCCCGTTGCCATCCGGCAAGATCAGTTGCTGGTCGTTCATGCCCATGATCGCTCCTCCGCTTGTCAGCCGATTTTTAGTTTAGAACGTTCCAAATGGCAATCCCGTCGAAAATTGCGGCAGAAATGTGATTTTACGGGGTTTGCACCTAAAATACGTGTTTCAGCAGAAAATTGGCACTAGAAACCAACGCAAATTGTGGCGAACACATGGCAAATGACGGTTTTCCGCTCTGCTCTTGACAGTATTGGAACGTTCCAATTAAATGAGCCGCATAAACCGGAGCAAGTCATGAGCAAGAGCAGCGTCACCGTTATCGATATTGCACGCGAGGCTGGCGTGTCGAAATCGACCGTGTCGCTGGTGCTGCGTGACAGTCCGCTGGTTCATGCTGACACCCGGGTCAAGGTGCAGGAGGCGATCGAGAAACTGGGTTATGTCTATAACCGTTCCGCCGCCAATCTGCGCCAGTCGAATTCGAGGATCGTCGGTCTTGTGGTCAATGATCTGACCAACAGTTTCTTTGCCGAACTGGCCGTTGGCGTGGATCGCGTCATGCAGTCGGCTGGCTATGTGCAGTTTCTGGCCAATACGGCGGAAAGCATCGATCGGCAGCGCGAGGTGATTGCCTCGATGCGCGAACATGGCATTGCCGGGCTGATTGTTTCGCCAGCGCGCGGGACCGAGGCGAACGATCTGAAACCATTGGCGAAAAGCGGCCTGCCGGTTGTGCAGATGGTGCGCGATGTGCCGGGATCGGGTGTTTCTTCCATCGTGTCGGACAATCGCGGCGGCGTGGCAAAGGCGGTCGAGCATCTGGTGTCGCTCAGGCATCGCGCCATCGCTTTCATGGGCGGTTATGCCGATACGGCGGTGTTTGCGGAGCGTGTCGCGGGTTATCGCGCCGGGCTGGAGCAGGCCGGAATTGCCTTTGATGATGCGCTGGTCTTTGCAAGCGCTCCGTCCCGCGCCGGCGGCGTTGAGGTGGTGGAACAGATGCTGCGGCATGGCATGAAGCCCACGGCGGCGGTGTGCTTTAATGATGCGGTGGCTTTCGGCGTCTGCGACGGGCTGCGGGCCGCCAATCTTGAGCCGGGCCGGGATTTTGGCGTGGTTGGTTTTGACGATGTGATCGAAGCCAAAACCGCTGTTCCGGCGCTGACGACTGTGGCTGTTGATCCGCAAGGCTTGGGAGAACGTGCGGCGCAGCTTTTGCTGAAACAGATCAATTCGGAACGGGTGGAGGCGGAGGCGCAGCGCCTGTCGGTGCGCCTTGCGGTGCGGGCAAGTTGCGGTGCGCCGTTGCGGAAACAGGAGGAGAAACTCGAATGGCAAAGTGGGGCCTTATAGGCGCAAGCACGATTGCGAAGGAATGGGTGATCGGAGCCATTCGCGCCACCGGTGGCGAGGTCGTTTCTGTTTACAGCACCAATGCCGGGCGCGGTGAAACTTATGCCCGCGAAAACGGCATATCCCGCTCCGTGACCAGCCTTGAAGCGCTTTTGTCCGACCCTGAAATCGATGCCGTCTATATCTCCACCACCAATGAACTGCACCGCGATCAGGCGATTGCCGCGGCACAAGCGGGCAAGCATATACTTTGCGAAAAGCCACTGGCGCTGACGATTGATGACGCGCACCAGATGCTGAAAGCCGTGCGCGAGGCGGGTGTCGTGGCCGGCACCAACCATCATTTGCGCAATGGCGCAAGCCACCGCGCCATGCGTGATGCCATTGCTGCGGGCAAGATCGGCAAGGTGCTGGGTGCGCGGGTTTTCCATGCGGTCTATCTGCCGCCGCACTTGCAAGGCTGGCGCATCGAGCGGCCCGATGCGGGCGGCGGCGTGATCCTCGATATTACCGTGCATGATGCCGATACGCTGCGCTTCGTGCTGGGTGAAAACCCGGTCGAAGCGGTGGCTTTCAGCCAGCAGGGAGGCCTAAGCGGTCACGGGCTGGAAGACGGCGTGATGGGTGTGCTGCGCTTTCCTTCCGGCGCGATTGCCCAGTTCCACGATGCCTTCACCACCAAATATGCCGAAACCGGCTTCGAGGTGCATGGCAGCGAAGGCTCGCTCATTGCGCGCAATGTCATGACGCAAAAGCCGGTTGGGAGCGTCATCCTGCGCGATCACAACGGCGAGCATGAACTGCCGCTCGACCAGAAAAATCTCTACGAAACCGCCTTGCATTCTTTCCACAATGCCATTGCGGGCAGGGGCCAGCCATCGGCCACTTTGGAGGACGGCATCTGGTCGCTGGCGACCGGGCTTGCCGTCATGCAAGCCGTAAAGACCGGCAAGGCCACCGCCGTTCATTCAGGACTTTGAGAATTATGAGCAAGCATATTTCATTTCCAGAAGCCGCTTCCCTTATTCCCGACAATGCCATCGTTTCGGTTTCTTCATCGAGCGGGCTCGGCTGTCCGGATATGATGCTGAAAGCCATTGGCGAACGGTTTGACGAAACCGGCCATCCCCAAAACATCACCACGCTGCACCCGATTGCGGCGGGCGATATGAGCGGCATCAAGGGTGTCGATTACATCGCCAAGAAGGGGCTTTTGAAAAAGATCATCGGCGGGTCCTATCCGTCCGGGCCGTCAAGCGCAGAGCCGCCGCTGATCTGGCAGATGATCACCAATAACGAGATTCCGGCCTATAATATCCCGTCCGGCATTCTGTTCGACATGCACCGTGAGGCTGCTGCCAGGCGCCCCGGCGTGCTGACCAAGGTGGGGCTTGATACCTTTGTCGATCCCAAGCGTCAGGGGTCGGCGATGAACGACAAGGCGCGAGAGGAACCGGTCGTCAAGCATGTCAGCTTTGAGGGCGAGGACTGGCTCTATTTCCCCAATATCGTGCCGCATGTCGCGATCATCCGCGCCACCACCGCGGATGAACGCGGCAACCTTACCTATGAACATGAGGGCGCTTATCTGGGCGGTCTGGATCAGGCGCTGGCGGCGCGCAACAATGGCGGCATTGTCATTGCGCAGGTCAAGCGCATCGCCAAGGAAGGCACGCTGAAGCCGCATGATGTGCGGGTGCCGGGCGTTCTGGTCGATTATATCGTGGTTGACCCCGATCAGAAGCAAACGACGCAGACGCTTTATGATCCGGCGATTTCCGGCGAGATTTTCCGCCCGCTCGATACGTTCCGTCTGCCCGAATTCAATATCCAGAAGGCGATTGCGCGGCGTGTCGCGCAGGAATTGCAGGCGGGCAGCGCGGTCAATCTCGGCTTCGGCATTTCCGCCAATGTGCCGCGCATTCTGCTGGAAGAGGGCCTGCATGGTGCCGTGACATGGGTGATAGAGCAGGGGGCGGTCGGCGGGGTGCCGCTTCTGGATTTTGCCTTTGGCTGCGCCTCCAATGCCGATGCCTATATGCCGTCGCCCTATCAGTTCACCTATTTTCAGGGCGCGGGCTTTGATGCCTCGCTTCTGTCCTTCCTTGAGATCGGGCGTGACGGCTCGGTCAATGTGTCGAAGCTGTCATTCCGTCCGCATGTGACGGCGGGTGCGGGCGGCTTTGTTGATATTACATCAAGGGCAAAGAAGGTCGTCTTTTCCGGCATGTTCAACGCCGGTGCGAAATTGTCGGTCATGGACGGAAAACTGGTGATCGAGAAGGAAGGCAAGCTCAAAAAGCTGGTTAATGCGGTCGAGCATGTCACCTTCTCCGGCCCGCGTGGCGTCGCGCAGGGACAGGACATTACCTATGTTACCGAACGGGCGGTGATGAAGCTTGCGCCGGAAGGCATTGTGCTGACCGAAATCGCGCCGGGTGTGGATTTGCAGGCGCATGTTCTGGATCAGGCCGAGTTTCCGCTGATTGTCTCGGACAAGCTCAAGACCATGGATGAGGCACTGTTCCGCGAAGAACCAATCGGGCTGGAATTGCCGCAAATGCCTGCGCGAAAGCTGGAGGCATAAATGGCTCAACGGATAGAAATCTCGGTCGAAAACCACATCGCCGTCATGACGATCAAGCGGCCTGAAAAGCTCAATGCCTTTGATATTGAATTGTTGCAGGAATTGTCTGCCGCCTGTGACCGGATGGAGGCTGACAGCAGCGTCCGGGTTGCGATCCTGACCGGCGAGGGTAAGGCCTTTTCCGCGGGCGGCGACATCAAGGCCTGGGGCGGCATGGAACCGCAGGAGTTCGGCCATGCATGGGTGCGCTATGGTCATCGCGTGTTCGAGCGGTTGGCGACTTTGCGTATGCCGCTGATCGCGGCGATGAACGGTCATGCGCTTGGCGGTGGGCTGGAACTGGCAGGTGCTGCCGATATTCGCATTGTTGAAAAGCAGGCCAAGATTGGCCTGCCGGAAACTTCGCTTGGCATGGTGCCCGGCTGGTCGGGCACGCAGCGCCTTGTGCGTCGTTTTGGGGCGCAGATCGTGCGTCGCATGGTGCTGGGCGGCGAAATGTTCACAGCCACAGAAGCGCTTTCTCATGGGCTTGTCGATGCCGTTGTGGAAACGGGCGCGGCCTTGCAGGCAGCATTGGATTATGCGGCGCGGGTGGCCAAACGCGGGCCCGCAGCGCTCGAAATTTCCAAACTGATGCTGTCCGTCGCCAATGGCGAGGACAATGGCACGGCGGTTGAGGCGCTGGGTTCCATCCTCGTCGCCAAGACCGGCGATCTGAAGGAAGGCGTGCGCTCCTTTGCCGAAAAGCGCGAAGCGAATTTTGAAGGGAAATGGTAATGAGCATGATCGTAAAGCCGCAGCCGTTGACCGGGCTGGAAGTCCGCGAATTCTCCATGCTGATCGATGGCAAATGGGTGCAAAGTGAGAGCGGCCAGACGATTGACCGCGTGGCCCCCGGCCATGGCGTTACCGTCAGCCGTTATCCGGCGGGAAACAAGGCCGATGTGGAACGCGCCGTGGCGGCTGCGCGCAAGGCGTTTGACGATGGGCGCTGGTCTTCCAAAACTGCCTCGCAGCGCTCGCTGGTGCTGCTGAACGCTGCCGATCTGATCGAGGCGCGGGCGGAAGAACTTGCCTATCTCGATGCGATTGAAGCCGGCAAACCAATTTCGCAGGTGCGCGGCGAGATTGCCGGTTCTGTTGACATTTGGCGCTATGCCGCCGCACTCGCGCGTGATCTGCATGGCGAAAGCTACAACACGCTGGGCGATGGCACCCTGGGCGTCGTGCTGCGCGAGGCGATCGGCGTCGTTTCCATCATCACACCGTGGAATTTCCCGTTCCTGATCGTCGGCCAAAAGCTGCCTTTCGCGCTTGCTGCGGGCTGCACGGCGGTGGTGAAGCCTTCGGAGTTGACTTCAGGTTCGACGCTGGTGCTGGGCGAAATTCTGGCCGAAGCGGGGGTTCCCGACGGCGTGGTCAACATTATCACCGGAACGGGTGCCGATGTCGGCCAGCATATGAGCACACACCAGCAAGTCGATATGGTGTCGTTCACCGGCTCCACGGGCGTGGGCAAGCTGACCATGGCCAATGCCGCGCAAACGCTGAAAAAAGTGTCGCTGGAGCTTGGCGGCAAGAACCCGCAAATCCTGTTCCCGGATGCGGATATGGATGCCTTCATCGATGCGGCTGTGTTCGGCGCATGGTTCAATGCGGGCGAATGCTGCAATGCCGGGTCGCGGCTGATCGTGCATCGCTCGATTGTCGATGAGATTGTCGAGCGGGTGGCCGATCTGTCGAAAAAGGTGATCGTTGGCGATCCGCTCGATGTCAGCACGCAGGTTGGCGCGATCATCACGCCGCAACATCTCGCCAAGGTCGGCGCCTATGTCGATCAGGCCAGAAAGGCGGGTGCCGCAATCGCCCATGGCGGCGATGTTCTGGATCTGGGCCTTGGCCAATATATGGGGCCGACCATCATTGCAGGCGTGAAGGCGGATATGGCCGTGGCGCGTGAGGAAGTGTTCGGGCCGGTTCTGTCGGTGCTTTCCTTCGATACGGTGGATGAGGCGATCTCCATTGCCAATGCGGTTGATTACGGGCTTTCCGCAGGTGTTTGGAGCCGTGATTTCGATACCTGCATGAGCATTGGCCGCAAGGTGCGGGCCGGTACGGTCTGGATGAACACCTTCATGGACGGCACGCCGGAGCTGCCTTTCGGCGGTTATCGCCAGTCGGGTCTGGGCCGCGAGCTGGGGCGTCATGCGGTGGAGGATTATACCGAAACCAAGACGCTCAACATGCATATCGGCGCGCGGACGGGCTGGTGGATGCCGCAAGCAAAGTAGGGAGTGACGGCTTTGGGAGGACAGCCGGATATCGTCATCATCGGATCGGGTATCGGCGGTGCAACCATGGCCGCCGGACTTGCTGCGTCAGGTGCCGACATTCTCATTCTGGAAGCGGGGGAGCGCTTGCCGGACAGGCCGGAAAACCGCGATCCACGCGCCATTTTCCAGCGCGGTTTCTTTCGTCCGCAAGAGTTCTGGTATGAGACCAATGGTGCGCCGTTCAATCCCGGCAATTATTACAATGTCGGCGGCAATTCCAAATTCTTCGGCGCGGTGCTGATCCGCTATCGGCGCGAGGATTTTGAGGAACTTGCGCATCTGGAAGGCGTGTCTCCGGCATGGCCCTTTGCCTATGACGTGCTGGAACCATGGTATTGCAGGGCGGAAGAACTGTTCCAGGTGCGCGGTGAACTGGGCGACGACCCGACCGAGCCGCATCATTCAAAGGTTTATCCCTATCCGGCTGTCCGCGATGAACGCCCGATTGCCGATGTGCGGGCGCGGCTGAAGAAGGCGGGCCTGCATCCGGCGTCACTGCCGCTTGGCGTCGATATTGAGCGTTGGCTTGCCAAGGCAAAAACGCCGTGGGATGCGCATCCCAATTGCGATGATGGCAAGATGGATGCGGAAAGCTGTCCCCTTGCGCAGGCGCTCCAATATCCGAATGTCCGGCTGGAAACCTCGGCGCGGGTAACGCGGCTGGAAGCGGGGCCGGATGGCAAGGCAATCACCGCCGTTCATTATGTGAAGAATGGCGAGGCGCTGGTGCTGCGGCCGAAGCTGGTCATTCTTTCAGCGGGTGCGGTGCAGTCGGCGGCAATCCTGCTGCGTTCGGGGCTGGCGAACAGTTCCGATCAGGTTGGCCGCAATTTCATGAACCATAATTCCAGCGCCGTGATCGCTTTCGATCCGCGCTATCGCAATGACAGCGTCTATCAGAAGACATTCGGCTTCAATGATTACTATCTGTCGGATGGAGCGGGCGGGCCACCGCTCGGCAATGTGCAATTGCTGGGCCGTGTATCGGGCGCGATCCTGAAATCCAACATGCGCCATGTGCCGGAATGGCTTTTGCACCGCATTGCCGGGCATACGATCGATTTTTACGCGATGAGCGAAGACCTGCCCTCGCCGGAAAGCCGCGTGAGCGTGGATGGCGACCGCATCGTCCTGCATTGGGTGCGCAGCAACTGGAAAGCGCATCTGATGCTGGTTGATAAGCTCAAATCAGCTCTCAGGCAGGCAGGTTTCCCGGTGGTGCTGTCGCGGGCCTTCGACCGGCGCACGCCGTCGCATCAATGCGGCACGGTGCGCATCGGCAATGATCCGGCGGCAGCGCCGCTTGATCCTTGGTGCCGCGCCTACGACCACCCCAATCTCCATGTGGTCGATGCGTCCTTCCTGCCAACCTCGGCGGCGGTCAATCCGGCGCTGACCATCGCCGCGCAGGCCTTGCGCGTCGCAGACCATTTGAACCGGGAGGTGCTGGCATGAACCGTCAAAGACCTGTTGCGCTGATTACTGGCGGGCGGCGCGGGATCGGGCTTGGCATCGCCCGCACGCTCGCCGCCAAGGGTTTCGACCTGGCGATTACCGATCGCGAGCGTGACGATGCCGTCATTCATGAATTGCGGGCGCTGGGCGGAAAGGTGGCCTTCCTTGAAAGCGATCTTGCAGCAGTGGGAACCCATGAGGCGACCGTTGCCGCGGTGATGAAGGAATTTGGCGGCATTGATTGTCTGGTCAACAATGCTGGCATGGGTTCGGTCGAGCGCGGCGATTTTCTGGGACTGAAGCCTGAAAATTTTGACGCGATCATGGATGTGAACCTGCGCGGCACGATGTTTTTCACGCAGGCAGTCGTGAAAGCCATGCTGGCGGCAAATGAGGTGCAGTTTCCGCGCAGCATCATAACCATCAGCTCGGTTTCGTCCGTGATGACGTCGCCGGAACGGCTTGATTACTGCATCAGCAAGGCCGGGCTGACTGCCTTCGTGCAGGGGCTGGCGCTGCGGCTTGCCGAAGCGCGGATCGGCGTGTTCGAGGTGCGCCCCGGCATTATCCGCACCGATATGACGGCAAAGGTCGCAGAGCGTTATGACGGGCTGATCGAAGGTGGGTTAGTGCCGATGAAGCGCTGGGGCGAGGCGGGCGATGTCGGCGCGATTGTTGCCGGGCTTGCCGGTGGCGATTTCATCTTTGCGACGGGTTCGGCAATCAATGTCGATGGCGGCCTGTCGATTGCAAAACTGTAGGGGTAGGGCGATGGAATACGATTATATCATCGTGGGTGGCGGGCCTGCCGGTTGCGTTCTCGCCAATCGCTTGAGCGAAGATGCGTCCGTAAAAGTGCTGCTGCTGGAAGCTGGCGGAAGCGACTGGAATCCGCTGTTTCACATGCCCGCCGGTTTTGCCAAAATGACCAAGGGCGTTGCCAGCTGGGGTTTTGAAACCGTTCCGCAAAAGCACCTGAAGAACCGCGTTCTGCGCTATACGCAGGCGAAAGTCATCGGCGGCGGCTCCTCGATCAATGCGCAGATTTATACGCGCGGCAATGCCGCCGATTATGATCTGTGGGCGGGCGAGGATGGCTGCACCGGCTGGGATTATCGCCATGTGCTGCCCTATTTCAAACGGGCCGAAGACAATCAGCGTTTCAACGACGATTATCATTCCTATGGCGGGCCGCTTGGTGTTTCGATGCCTTCCGCGCCGCTGCCGATCTGCGATGCCTATATACGCGCAGGGCAGGAACTTGGCATTCCCTATAATCCGGATTTCAACGGGCGCGAGCAGGCGGGCGTCGGTTTTTATCAACTCACACAACGCGACCGCCGCCGCTCTTCGGCCTCGCTTGCCTATCTCGCGCCGATCAGGGATCGCAAGAATCTTACCGTGCGCATGAATGCGCAGGTAGCCAATATCGAGCTGGAAAAGACACTGGTCACCGGCGTCACGCTGATGAGCGGAGAAACCTTGCGGGCAGGCCGTGAGGTGATCGTTGCGTCCGGCGCGATCGGCTCACCGAAACTCCTGCTGCAATCGGGCATTGGCCCTGCCGATCATCTGAAAAAGGTGGGCGTTGGCGTGAAGCACGATCTGCCCGGCGTCGGCGAAAACATGCAGGATCACCTCGACCTGTTTGTCATTGCCGAATGCACCGGCGATCATACCTATGACGGCGTGGCGAAACTGCACCGCACGCTTGGCGCGGGCCTGCAATATATATTGCTGCGCTCCGGCCCGGTGGCGTCGAGCCTGTTTGAAACCGGCGGCTTCTGGTATGCGGACCCGGATGCGCGCTCACCGGATATACAGTTTCATCTGGGGCTTGGTTCGGGCATCGAAGCCGGCGTCGAAAAGCTCAAGAATGCCGGCGTGACGCTCAATTCCGCCTATCTGCATCCGCGCTCGCGCGGGACGGTGCGGCTTGCTTCCAGCGATCCGGCTGCGGCGCCACTGATCGATCCCAATTACTGGAGCGACCCGCATGATCGCAAAATGTCGCTTGAGGGCCTGAAGATCGCCCGCGAAATCATGCAGCAGGACGCATTGAAACCCTATGTCATGGCCGAGCGCCTGCCGGGGCCGAAGGTCGTCAGCGATGACGACCTGTTCGATTATGCCTGCGCCAATGCCAAGACCGATCATCATCCGGTCGGCACCTGCAAGATGGGAACCGACGCGATGGCGGTTGTCGATCTCGATCTGAAAGTGCGGGGCCTGCAGGGCTTGCGGGTGTGCGACAGCTCGATCATGCCGCGCGTTCCTTCCTGCAACACCAATGCGCCGACCATCATGATCGGCGAAAAGGGCGCAGACATCATTCGCGGCCTCGACCCGCTGCCGCCGGTCGTCTTTTCATGGGAGCGCAACGCACGCAAAGTGATCGGACGCTAGACCGAAGGTCCTAAAGCGGAATCGCCGTCCCGCTCCGGGTTTTTGACTGTTTTTCGCCGCAGGCGGTTCCCGCTTTGCGGAACCGTGCTCTAATCGTTTTCGACCGGCTCGAAGCGCAGATAGCCGACCACGCCCGAGCCTTTCCGGTTCGGGTTATCGGATGGGTGGTTGACGCCATCACTCACCGCGACGGCCGCGAAATCGAATGGCGACACGCCTTCCAGACAGGCCGCGTTCACGCCGTACTGGCGCGGATTGGAGCGGCGCTGGTGGAAGGTGTAGATGCCGCATTTCGAGCAGAAATAGTGTTTCGCCACGCGGGTATTGAACTGGTAGAGCGTCAGCGCATCCTCGCCTTCGAGAATTTCCAGCCCGTCCAGATCGGCGGAAACGGCGACGGCCCCGCGCATCCGGCAATAGGAGCAGGTGCAGCGCCGCGCGGAATGCAGGCCGTTGGATAATCTGACGCGAAAACGCACGGTGCCGCAGTGGCACGCGCCATTGGCTTCCTTGATATCGGGATTCATTTTCTCACCTCGCATTTGCACGAAAGCTATTTTGTTTTTTGCTGGTTTACCACTGCCGAAAACCGATTAAATTCGGTGCGGGAAATATATCCGGGAGGGAGTTGGCCATGGGTGAATTCGCAGTCGTGACGGGAGGCAGCACCGGCATCGGGAGGCATCTCGTCTCCGCCTTTGCGGAAGCGGGCTACACGGTGGCGTTCAGCTACAGGCACGACGACGAAGCTGCGCAATCGCTCGTGGAAGCCATTGAGGAGGCTGGCGGTCAGGCGCTGGGGCTCGGCTGCGATGTCGGACGGCGCGTCGAGGTTGAAAGCTTTTTCGACGAGGTTTGCGACTGGTTCGGCGATGCGCCGGACGTGCTGGTCAACAATGCAGGCATCCAGACCTGGGCGCCCTTGCTGGAACTTTCCGAAGAGGGCTGGGACGATGTCATCCGCACCAATCTGAAAGGCTGTTTCCTCAATACGCAGGCCGCTGCCAAGCGCATGGTGGAGGCGGACAAGGACGGCGCCATCGTCAATATCGGCTCCGGCTGCAACAAGCTCGCTTTTCCCAGGCTCGTTTCCTACACGGCATCGAAGGGCGGGATAGAGCAGTTCACCAAGGCTTCGGCGGTGGAACTCGGGCCGCACGGTATCCGGGTGAATTGCGTTGCGCCGGGTGCGATCCTCAATGAGCGGACGGCGGAAGAGCAGCCCGACTATGCGGGCACCTGGGCGCGCATCACGCCGCTGCGAAGGGTGGGAACGCCGGAGGATGTTTCCGGCCCTGTCCTGTTCCTTGCGTCCGACGCGGCACGTTTTGTGACAGGCCAGACCATCTGGGTCGATGGCGGGGTCTTTTCGCAGGCCAACTGGCCGTATGAGGGATAGCGCGGTTTTGGTTCCAGTCTGCAACGGGCGCATTTTGCGCTCAGACGAAGAGGAAAAACCACCAGACCGGCGAAGATAAAAGCAGCGCCACAATTATCCAGACTATTCGCCATGCCGTGCGTTCAGTGCCCAAAAAGCCTGTCGCAACAATAGCTGCTGCACTCAGCACCGTTAGGGGCCAATAGATCGACAGCAAGGCAATTACGACTTGCCACCAATTCAATGAAAGCATGGTGTTTCCTGGATTGTCCGTTTTGGAACGGCGAGGTTGGCGGCTTTCTCCGGAAAACCGGCAGTCTTCACAAAGCCGATTTCGGTGGTGATCCCGACAGGAATCGAACCTGTGACCTACAGATTAGGAATCTGTCGCTCTATCCTACTGAGCTACGGGACCAACCGATGCGCATTCGCCGGTGATTCCGGCATCGTGAACGCTTTCAGACACATACTGTTTTTCAAGTCGGTCGCCAACCCCGCAAAAAGCGGGGCAGGCGGATTTATTCAGTTTCAGGCGGCAAGCGCCGTTTCCACCAATGATGCGAAATAGCTGACGCCATAGGGAATGGCGTCGTCGTTGAAGTCATAGGCCGGGTGGTGAAGGCCGGGCGTGTCGCCATTGCCGAGGAAGATATAGGCGCCGGGGCGCGCTTCCAGCATGTAGGAAAAATCTTCCGCCGCCATCATCGGCTCGACATTCTCGTTAACCTTGCCTTCGCCTGCAACCGAGCCTGCGACACGGGCGGCAAACTCCGTCTGCGCATCGTGGTTGAAGGTGACCGGATAATTGTTCTTGTAGCGCACGGTGATTTCAGCACCAGTGGCTGCTGCGATACCGGCGGCGGCTTCGCGGATGCGACGTTCGGCAAAGGCGCGGGTTTCCTTCTTGAGCGTGCGCACCGTGCCCGAAAGTGTCGCCTTTTCCGGGATCACATTATAAGCCTCGCCCGCGATGAACTTCGTCACCGAGATCACAAGCGAATCGAGCGGATCGGTATTGCGCGACACGATGCCCTGCAAGGCGATCATGAGCTGCGAACCGGCCAGGATCGGGTCGATGGTGCGGTGCGGCTGTGCCGCATGGCCGCCGCGCCCGCTGATGAAGAGATCGAATTCATCAGTCGCCGCCATGATCGGGCCTTTTCGCATCGCGAATTGTCCGACCGGCAGGCCCGGCATGTTGTGGACGCCATAGACTTCGGAAATGCTGAAACGGTCCATCACGCCGTCCTCGACCATGGCGAGGCCACCGGCGCCGCCTTCTTCGGCAGGCTGGAACAGAAGGGCCACCGAGCCGCGGAAATTGCGGGTCTCCGCCAGATATTGCGCCGCGCCGAGCAGCATGGAGGTGTGTCCGTCATGGCCGCAGGAATGCGCCTTGCCCGAATTTTGCGAGGCCCATTCCACGCCGCTCGTTTCGGTAATGGGCAGCGCATCCATGTCGGCGCGCAGGGCGATTGCCGGGCCGTCGCCGTGCCGTCCCTTTATGATGCCGACCACGCCGGTGCGGCCGACGCCGGTTTCCACATGATCGCAACCGAAGGATGTGAGCTTTTCGGCGACAAATTTTGCGGTTTCGTGCACGTCATAGAGAAGTTCGGGATTCTGGTGCAGTTTTCGCCGCCATGCGGCGATTTCCGCTTGCGATTCAACGGCACGATTCAGCACTGGCATTTTTGGATGACTCCCCGGATTGGGCCGGAATGGACATGATTTGATCCTGCAAGGATATGACGTTTCGGTGAAAGCGGGCAATCCCTGTTTGCCTTTTCATCGCCACATGGCATAGATAAAGAAATCGTTAATCTCCCATTATGGCGCAATTCGAATCCGCAGAAGTCGCAAGCCGTTTCGATTGGAACTACGGAATGATGTCGAAATCACTGAAAATCTGGTTTGCAGCTGCGGGCCTTTCCGCTGTCGCACTGACGTCGGCTGCGGCTAATCCCTCGATTGCAGTGGATGTGGCAACCGGCAAGGTCTATGCACAGCAGGATGCGTTCCAGCGCTGGTATCCCGCATCCCTGACCAAGATGATGACGGCCTATGTGGCATTCCGCGCGCTTCAGTCGGGGCAGATGACGCTCGAGTCGCCGGTGCGCATGACGGTCAATGCCGCCAAGGAGCCGCCGAGCAAGATGGGCTACAAGCCGGGATCGGTCATGACGCTCGATTCGGCGCTGAAGATCATGCTGGTGAAGTCGGCCAATGACGTTGCGGTCGCGGTTGCCGAAGCCGTGGGCGGCACCGAATCCGCCTTCGTGCAGCGCATGAATGCGGAAGCGCAGCGCATCGGCATGGTCGGTTCGCATTTCGCCAATCCGAACGGGCTGCACGATCCCCAGAATTACACGACGGCGCGCGATCTGGCGGTTCTGGCCGTACAGCTTCGCCGTGAATTTCCGCAATATGCGCATTATTTCGCGACCGAGGCGATCGATCCGGGCGCTGGCAAGAAAGTGCAGGCCAATTACAACATCCTGCTCGGCCGCTATGACGGTGCGGATGGCATGAAGACCGGCTTCGTCTGCGCATCCGGCTTCAATCTTGCAAGCTCGGCCACGCGCAATGGCCGCACCGTTCTGGCAATCGTTCTGGGCGCCGACCGGCAGGAAGCGCGCGCGGTTCAGGCCGCGCAGCTGATGACCGATGCTTTCCGCGCCAGTGCCGGCGGCGGGGCGACGCTGGCGACGCTGCGCCCGACGGGGGGCGGCAATCTCAATCAGGCCACCGATATGCGCAAGGCGATCTGCAGCCAGGAAGCGATGGCCGATCGCTGGGATGGCCGCGATGTCGAAGGCAAGCTGAAAATCAATTCGCCCTATATCCATGCGATGGATCGCGATCCGGTTCCGGTTCGCGTGGGTCTGGTGTCCGAACCGGGGCCGATCACCCGACCGAGCCAGCTCGATATTTCGCAGGTTCCGGTGCCGATGCCGCGTCCGCAGCGTTCGGCGGGCGCCACGACCACCGCGATCAACTGATATGCCAAATCCCATTCCCGTTTCCGTGCTGACCGGCTTTCTCGGTTCAGGCAAGACGACGCTCCTCAACCGGCTTCTGAAGGATCCGGCGCTCAGCGACACGGCAGTCATCATCAACGAGTTCGGCGAGGTCAGCATCGATCATCTGCTGGTCGAGCAGGCCAGCGAAGGCGTGATCGAGCTTGCAGACGGGTGCCTGTGCTGCACGGTGCGCGGCGAACTGGTGGATACGCTGGCCGATCTGATCGACCGGCTCCAGACCGGGCGCATCAAGGCGTTGAAGCGCGTCATCATCGAAACCACCGGTCTTGCTGATCCGGCGCCCGTGCTGCATTCGATCATGGGGCATCCGGTGCTCATGCAGGCTTTCAGGCTGGACGGGGTTCTGGCGACGGTGGATGCCGTCAACGGCATGGCGACGCTCGACAATCATGAGGAAGCCGTCAAACAGGCGGCGATGGCCGACCGCATCGTGCTCACCAAGACCGATCTGCCGGAAGCGCAGGCGGGACTGGCGGCGTTGACGGCGCGTCTTCGTGCGCTCAATCCCGGGGCGGACATTCTGGAAGCCGGTGAACAGCGCACAGGCTATGCGGCGCTTTTCGAATGCGGGCTCTATAATCCGGAAACGAAATCGGCGGATGTGCAGCGCTGGCTCAAGGCGGAAGCCTATGAGGATGCGCATCATGACCGTGATCATGTTTGCGGGCCGGAATGCGATCACGATCATCATCACCATGATCACCATCATAGCCACCATCACGGGGACACGCATCATCATCACCACGACGATGCGATCCGGTCCTTCTCACTGCGTCACGATGCGCCGATCCCGCTCTCGACCTTCGACATGTTCCTCGATCTTCTGCGGTCGACGCATGGGGAAAAGCTTTTGCGGGTGAAGGGCATCGTGCAGATTGCCGAAGACCCGGATCGTCCGGTGGTCATCCACGGGGTGCAGAAGATTTTCCATCCGCCTGCACGCCTGCCGCAGTGGCCGCAGGGCAAGCAAGAGACGCTTCTGGTGATGATCGTGAAGGATCTGCCGGAAACCTATGTGCGTGAGCTTTTCGATGCGTTTCTCGGACGTCCGGGCCTCGACCGGCCGGACCGGGCCGCGCTGACCGAAAATCCGCTGGCCATTCCGGGCTTTTCGCCCCGGAACTGATACTCACTTCCTGCGAATGAGAAAGCGGTGCAGCGGGCCTTCCCGCTCCTGCGTGATGAGGGCGTGGCCTTCCTGCGTGCAGAAATGCGGCACATCTATGCCTGACAGCGGATCGGTCGCTTCCACCCAGAGAAGCGCTCCGCTCGGCATTTTTTCCAGACGATTGCGGGTCTTCAAAACCGGAAGGGGGCATTTAAGCCCCCTCAGATCGTAGACAGGAATCTCCTCCTGCAAGGCGATCAATTCCCGATGATCTTCCACCATGGCTTCTTCGGTTCGGCGGCTGCGACAGGTGCCGCCTGTTCGACATTCTGCGCCACCGTGCTGGCGGTCGTCATTGACGAGATCTGGGGTGAGACTTGCTGTGAAGCCTGTGGGGCAGCAGCCTGCGCTGCTGCCGGGTTGGGCTGCAGTGCGGGCACGGCTGCGGTCTGCGTCGCGGGCTGCGCCGGAACGGCGACCGGTTGCGGCGTTGCAGCAATGGCTGTCGGCTGCACGGACGGCGTTGCCGGGCGAATGTCGGGCGCACGAATGTCGGGCGCACCGGCCTTTTCAGCCGAAGCAGGCGTAAGCGACGGCGGTTCGCGCGTTACCTTTTCGCCGCGCGCGCGGGCCGCAGACCATGCGGAGACGAGCTTGGCTTCGGCAATGCCCTGAATGGACGGTGCCGGTGCCTTCTGCGCAGCGCTGAAAGCGGACTGATAGGTCTTTTCATAAGACGCATAGGACATGGCCTCGCCGCCAACCGAGGGCGGGCAGGCGTCGGTCGGCGAAAGGGGCTGGCCGTCCGGCGTCGATACGTTGAACACGTAGCGCTTCTCGCAGACGTCGACCTTCGGCGGAACCTTGGTGGTCTCGAAGGCGTCATAGCCCTGCTTCAGCATCTTCCAGAACGAATAATTCGGATCGCTCTTGTAGCGCGCCATGTTGGCGGCGGTCATGCGGAACGGAAACGCCTGAATCTGGAAGTCGCGCTGGCCGCCCTTGAAGGCGTCGCGACCGAAGGCGTAGATCTCGGCGACCTGCTCGTCGGTCATCGAATAGCAGCCCGACGAGGAACATGCGCCATGCACCATCAGGTGCTGGCCGGTGCGGCCATTGGCGCGGTCATAGGCGTTGGGAAAGCCGATGTTGAAAGCCAGGTAATAATTCGAGTTGGGGTTCATCTGGGCGGGACGGACGGTGTAGAAACCTTCCGGCGCCTGACGGTCGCCCTCGATATATTTCGGGCCGAGCTTGCCCGACCATTTGCAGATTTCGTAGGAAGCGATCTGGTCGTATTTGCCGTTGTTCTTCTGCTTCCAGACTTCGAGCACGCCTTCTTCCTTGAAGATGCGCACCATGATCGGCGAGGTGCGGGTCATGCCCTTCGCCTTCATCTTGGCAACGACCTTTTCGGGAAGCGGCTTTTCGGCCCGCAGACTGAGGTCGGATACGGACGAACCCTGACAGCCCGCAAGAAGCGTGGTTGCCAGTAAGGAGCCTAGAATTGCGGTTCTGATCTTCATGTCGCATCAAGTCTGTTAGAGCTACGCCAGAGACTTTATGAGCAAAAGTCGATTTCCTGAAGGTCCGATCCTATAAATGAAACCTTACGGTATCGTTTATAAATCCTTGCCCAGATAGCTAAAACCCGGCGCGTCGGCAATATGGCCGAATTTGCAGCTTGATGCAAATGCGGGAGGCGCCTGGCCTCCCGTACGGTTTTTCACTTTGTCTTGAACCGCGCATCCTGTCCCGAAAACCGCGCCGAGTTTGCGGGGATGCGCGCCAATTCCCGGCGAAAATCAGATATTGCGGCCGATTTCGAGGAACTTCTGGCGGCGCTCCTGCTTCAGCGTTTCGCCGTCGATATCCTTCATCGAACGCAGCGATGCGGTGATGATGTCGCCGGTGGCGTCGATCACGGCTTCCTTGCCGCGATGCGCGCCGCCCATCGGTTCGGGAATGATGCCGTCGATGACCTTGAGGTCGAACAGGTCCTGCGCGGTGATGCGCATGTTGGAAGCGGCATCCTTGGCGCGGGTCGAATCATGCCAGAGGATCGAGGCCGCACCTTCGGGCGAAATCACCGAATAGATCGAATGCTCGAGCATGTAGACGCGGTTTGCGACGGCGATTGCAATCGCGCCGCCGGAGCCGCCTTCACCGATGATGATGGAGATGACCGGAACGCGCAGCTTGAGGCACTCCGCCGTCGAGCGGGCGATGGCTTCCGCCTGGCCGCGTTCCTCGGCGCTGACGCCGGGATAGGCACCCGCAGTATCCACGAAGGTGATGAGCGGCAACTGGAAGCGGTCGGCCATTTCCATGATGCGGACGGCCTTGCGGTAGCCTTCCGGGCGGGCCGAGCCGAAATTGTGCTTGAGGCGGGTCTTGGTGTCGGAACCCTTTTCCTGCCCGATGATGGCGACGGGCTGACCGTTGAAGCGGCCGAAACCGGCCTGGAGGGCTTCGTCATTGGCGAACTTGCGGTCGCCGGCAAGCGGCGTGAATTCGGTGAACAGCCGGTCGATATATTCCAGGCAGTGCGGGCGGTCCGGATGGCGGGCGATCTGCGCCTTCTGCCACGGGGTCAGCTTGCGATAGATGTCCTTCAGCGCATCCGCCGAACGCTTCTCGAGGCGACGAATCTCGTCGCTCATCTCGACGCTGCCCTGTTCCTGCGCGAGCTTCTTCAGCTCGAGAATCTGGCCTTCAAGGTCGGCGACGGGTTTTTCAAAATCGAGATAATTGTACATCGGGCCTGACTGTTCGTGCGTTTTACAAAGGGACGTGCCGCTCTATGACCAGCCTGAAAAAGGCTGTTTTACGGCGCCTTACATATTCACTACTGGCTCATCTTGCAAATTTTCGGTTTTCTCATAACCGTAGAGCGGCTAATCGGCAAGCGGATGATGCTCGCTGACAAGCTTATGCAGTCTTTCCTCAAGCACATGCGTATAGATTTGCGTCGTTGAAATGTCGGCATGGCCGAGCAATTGCTGCACGGTGCGCAGGTCAGCGCCGTTCTGCAGCAGGTGGCTGGCAAAGGCGTGGCGAAGCACGTGCGGCGAGACGGCAGAGGCCGACAATCCCGCGCGCGCGGCAAGGCCCTTCAACTCGCGGGCAAAAACCTGGCGCGCCAGATGGCCGCTTTCGGAGAATGCCGGGAACAGCCAGGGATTGTCATCGCTGCCGGGCAGGGAATCCCGCAAAGCGAGAAAGCGCTGCAAGGCTTCCCGCGCCTTGGGCGAAAGCGGAACCATGCGTTCCTTGGAACCCTTGCCGCGCACCAGCAGAAAACGGTGATCGGTGCGGGCGACGGTGACGGGCAGGCCGACGAGTTCCGAGACGCGAAGCCCCGTCGCATAAAGCGTTTCGAGTAGCGCATGAAGGCGCAAGGCCCGGAGCCGGTCGGAAGTGCGATCAGCCGGTTCGCCGGGCTCACCGGCTTCAAGCACTGCCCGGTCGAGAAGCCGCGTGACGTTTTCGACGCTCATGATCTTCGGCAGCGGCTTTTGCTTTTTCGGCGCATCGACGGTGCCGGTCGGATCGTCTTGCCGGTAGCCTTCCGAATAGAGAAAGCGGAAGAATTGGCGCAGCGCGGACAGGCGCCTTGCCTGCGAGGTGGCGGCAAAACCTTCCGCGGCCATGGCATCGATGGCGCTGCGGACATGGTCCGCGCCGGCTTCGGCAAGATTGACGCCGCGCGCCGCCATGGCTTCCGCCACCGCTTCAAGGTCGCGCCGGTAGGATTCAAGCGTATTGCGGGCAGCACCCCGTTCGGCGCTCATCATTTCCAGAAAGTTTTCGATCGCCAGCGATGCGCGCATCCTCACTCCTGCGGTGCCTGGGGCGGTTCGGGGGCCGTGTCGGCAGTTTCCGCCGGATCGGGCGTGGCCACGGGAGGCGCAATCGTCACCGGCTTCAGCTTCGAGGCCGGTATTTCGACGGTGATCTCGCGCGTGTCGGGCTCCACGAAATTGGCAAGCGCGTACATCGCGCCATAGACGATGGCGGCGACCAGAGCGAGAAAAAGGACAAGGCGCGTCAGCGTTGGCATGCATCACTTATGCTGCGGCATTTGGACGAAAGCAAGGACGGCGACGAAGGGAACCCGCGCGCCCCATCTTGCAAAAAAGCCGTGCTTGCGGCCGCGCGCGCCTCCAAAACCAATCAAAGCAATTGACGTCGAACCGTTTTTCATGTGGAACCGGAACAAATGGACGAGGACAATGAGCAGCACGGCAAAACAAAACAATCTACATGAGAAAGCGGAACTGATCCGCGATCTGCTCGGTTCGAAAGTCGTGGTGCTTGTGGGGCTGATGGGCGCGGGCAAATCCACCGTCGGACGCAAGGCGGCGAGCCTTCTCGGCCTGCCGTTTCGCGATGCCGATACGGAGATCGAAGCGGTTTCGCGCATGACCGTCCCCGAACTGTTCGAAGCCTATGGCGAAGTCGAGTTCCGCGATCTCGAACGCCGCGTCATCATGCGCCTGCTCGAAGACGGGCCGATGGTTCTGGCAACCGGCGGCGGAGCCTATATGAACGCCGAAACGCGCGCGGCAATCGCGCGTGCAGGCGTTTCCATCTGGCTCAATGCGGAAATCGATATTCTGATGGAGCGCGTATCGCGCCGCCAGAACCGCCCGCTTTTGAAAAACAGCGATCCGCGCGGTGTCATGCTGCGGCTGATGAACGAGCGTTATCCGGTCTATGCGCTGGCCGATCTCCAGCTGATGACGCGGGACGACAAGAAGGAAGTGATCGCCGCCGAACTGCTCGATGTTCTGGCCGGTCATCTCGAAGGATTAGAGGCTTAACGGCTGCCTGCCTCGCTATATGTATCGGAGACTATGCATGAACGCGCCTTCCATCGCCGGTGTCACCACCGTTCCCGTGTCGCTCGGCGACCGTTCCTACGACATACTGATCGGCAAGGGGCTGGTTGACCGGGCGGGCGAAGAACTGGCGAAGCGATTGAAAGGCGTGCGCGTGGCGGTGGTGACGGACGAGAATGTCGCCAGGGCGCATCTGGAGCGGCTCACCGAAAGCTTCGTCAGGGCCGGCATCGATGTAACGCCGGTGATCGTTGCGCCGGGCGAGAAATCCAAGTCATTCGGCACGCTTGAAACGGTCACCAATGCCGTGCTGGCGGCGCGGCTGGAACGCGGCGATGCGGTCGTGGCGTTTGGCGGCGGCGTGGTTGGCGACCTATCCGGTTTCGTTGCCGGTATCGTTCGGCGCGGCATGAATTTCGTGCAGATGCCGACCTCGCTCCTGTCGCAGGTCGATTCCTCGGTCGGCGGCAAGACGGGGATCAACACGGCGCACGGCAAGAACCTCGTCGGCGTCTTCTATCAGCCGCAACTGGTTCTGGCCGATACGGAAGTCCTCGATACGCTGAGCCCGCGTGAGTTTCGCGCGGGTTATGCGGAGGTCGCGAAATATGGCCTGATCGACCGCCCTGACTTCTTCGAATGGCTGGAACGGAACTGGCAGGAGGTTTTCTCCGGCGGCGCGGCGCGGACGGAAGCCATCGCCGAATCCTGCCGCTGCAAGGCGGCTGTCGTTGCGCGCGACGAGCGCGAGACTGGCGACCGGGCGCTGCTCAATCTCGGCCATACGTTTGGCCACGCGCTGGAAACGGCGACGGGCTACGATTCAGCCCGCCTCGTGCATGGCGAAGGTGTTGCCATCGGCATGGCGCTGGCCCATCGCTTCTCCGTCAAGATGAATCTGTGCGGCATCGAGGATGCGGAGCGCGTCGAGAGGCATCTGAAAGCCGTCGGCCTGCCATACCGCCTGTCGGACGTACCGGGCGGCTTGCCGTCTGCGGAAAAACTGATGGATTATATTGCACAGGACAAGAAAGTGGCGCGCGGCGCGCTCACCTTCATCCTGACACGCGGTATCGGCCAGTCCTTCATTGCCAAGGATGTGCCGCCGGCAGCCGTGCTGGAATTTTTGAAAGACCGTCTGGTGGACTGAATTCGACATTTGAATGCCGCCTGAATGCGATGCTGTTTCAAAGGTCAAATTCGAAAATCCACTAGATACGAAGCAAGAGGACAAGGCGAATGGCTTTCGAGCTCTGGGTTCTGTGCGGCATTATCCTGCTCTGCGTCATTCTTTCCGGATTCTTTTCAGGCTCCGAAACGGCGCTGACGGCGGCGTCGCGGGCCAGAATGCTCACGCTCGAGCATAATGGCGACGAGCGCGCGGGACTGGTCCAGCGGCTCATCAGCCGTCGCGACCGCTTGATCGGCGTGCTTCTGATCGGCAACAACCTCGCCAATATTCTGGCCTCCTCGATTGCCACCAGCATTTTCCTCAACCTGTTCGGCGATGCGGGCGTCGCCTATGCGACGCTCGCGATGACGGTCATTCTGGTCATCTTCGCTGAAGTGCTGCCGAAATCCTGGGCGATCTCCGGTCCCGACCGGTTTTCGCTTGTCGTTGCGCGCAGCGTTTCGCTGGTGGTGCTGATCCTCGGGCCGGTCTCTGCCGCAGTGAACTGGATCGTGCGCGCGATCCTGAGGCTCTGCGGCGTCAATCTTGCCGCAGGCCGGTCCATGTTGAGCCCGCAGGAGGAATTGCGCGGCGCGGTCGAGGTGCTGCATCGCGACAAGTCGCTCATCAAGGAAGACCGCGACCAGCTTGGCGGCCTTCTCGACCTCAAGGAGCTGGAAGTCAGCGATGTGATGGTGCACCGGACCTCGATGGGCACCGTCAATGCCGATGCCGCGGCGGAAGAGATCGTGCGCGATATTCTGGCCAGCCCGCACACGCGCATGCCGCTCTGGCGCGACGATATCGACAATATCGTCGGCATCATCCACACCAAGGACCTGTTGCGCGCACTTTACGACGTCGACAATGATTTCACCCGCATCGACATCATGAAGGTCGCGCGCAAGCCGTGGTTCGTGCCCGACACGACGACATTGCAGGACCAGCTCGACGCTTTTCTCCGCCGCAAGGCGCATATCGCCATCGTTGTCGACGAATATGGCGATGTGCAGGGCCTGGTGACGCTCGAGGATATCCTGGAGGAAATCGTCGGCGATATTGCCGACGAGCACGATATCGACATGCAGGGCGTTCGCCTGCAGCCGGACGGTTCGGTGATCGTCGATGGTTCGCTGCCGATTCGCGATATCAACCGCGCGCTCGACTGGCACCTGCCGGATGAGGAGGCGACCACAATCGCCGGGCTGGTCATTCATGAGACGCAGACGATCCCGGAAGTGAAGCAGGCCTTCACCTTTTACGGGAAACGCTTTTCTGTGCTCAAGAAGGAAAGGAACCGCCTGACGCGGTTGCGCATCGTGCCGCTCGACGCCGATGGAAAACCGGCCCCCATCGTTGCGGCGGTGCCGCGCCGATAGAACAGATGGCGGCAGAAAGACGGTAATAACAAATATTACTAATAAACGCTGGTCGTGCTCTATTTAAGCATAGAATATTTCATTTGAAATATCGCCGGATTTATGTATTACTGAGGTTGTATTGCGGCGGGCATGTTCATCTATAAGCATGTGATGCCGTTCATTGTAGATAGCTTATGTTCTGATACGAAAACTGCGGAGAAATTTCATATCGCATGCTTTATAATGAGATAGATACAGCCTTCTCTATTTGTGCCAACATCGGATGCTATTCTGAAATTGCTTTTCTCCGCGAAGTTCGATCGATTTGATCGCATGGCATTGGATGCATAGCAAAAGCGCCCGAAAGGGCGCTTTGCATGTTTTGGGGCGGGCTCTGGATAGCCTGCTTCCTGATAGGGCTCAGCGAAGTTGCCCTCCCGGTCCCGGCTGCTAGGCACAGCCGAAGGGTCCGGCTCCAGAGTATTTCCGTTTCGATTGAATCGCGGAGATGCTCCATCCGTCCGGTTTGCGCCTGGCTTTACCCGAACGATTTCCGCTTTCGGAAGACATGCTCTTTCCGAAAAAATCTTCAGCGGCGCGTTGCTTCACCGGGGGCGGAAGGCTCAAGCGCCAGCGCGTGGACGCCGCTCTCCAGTTCGTCCTTCAACAGCGCGTTGATGGCGCGGTGGCGCTCGATGCGACTCATTCCGGCAAAGGCGTCGGCAACGATGCGGATGCGGAAATGTGTTTCGCCGGTGCCGTCATAGACTTCATGATGACCGCGATCCTCATGGTGATGGCCGGCGTGGAGGTGGCTTTCGTTAATGACTTCAAGGCGCTGGGGAGCGAAAGCCGTGGTCAGTTTCGCTTCCATCGCGCTTTGTTTGCTATTGTGAATGGACATTTGAGCCACTTCTCCCCATATAGACGCTGTGCCTCATATAACGCTGCTTCGGCGGCAAAAGGTGGGGCAAATCCGCACAGGAAAGCACTCCGCTTCAAAATTTCGCCCAGTTGAAATGGCCAAAAGCCCGACCGGACGAAATGTCAATTCTTGTTCAGCAACTGATAATCCGCATAATTCGATTCGATGACAACGAACTCAAAATTTTTCGACAGTATCCGCATCAAGCCCAAGAAGACCGCGGAAGCGAAGTCTTCAGCACCCTGCTGCCAGTGGGATGGTTGCGACAAGCCGGGCACGCATCGCGCGCCTGTGGGGCGGATGCGTGAAGGCGAATATTTCCGCTTCTGCATCGACCATGTGCGGGAATATAACAAGAATTTCAATTACTTCTCCGGTCTTTCCGATGGCGACATCGCGAAATTCCAGAAGGATGCGATCACCGGCCACCGCCCAACCTGGTCGACGACGGCGAATTCCACCGCCAAGGCGCGCACCTCGCCCGACGTGGCCAAGATGCGGTCAGGTTCGGCCTCCTATCACAACCGCATCCGCGATCCCTTCAATCTTTTCAAGGAAGCGAAGGGGCATGCGCCGGGACAGAAGGCGCAGCGCAAACCCCGCACGCTGGAAATAAAGGCGCTGGCCACCCTCGGTCTTGAACCAAATTCGACTGGCGATAAGATCAAGGCGCGCTATAAAGAGTTGGTAAAGCAGCACCATCCGGATGCGAATGGTGGTGATCGCGGATCGGAAGAGAGATTTCGCGATGTTATTCAGGCTTATCAATTGCTCAAGCAGGCAGGTTTTTGCTAAAGCCTGTTTGGGACTGAAAGCTGACTATGGAGCGGTCGCCGACGGCTCCGACGGACATTCTTCTGCCGCGCCAAGGCGTGGATGCAAGCACGGATGCCCGCAACGAATTACGGAAGGGGCATACCGTCCGGCGCGCCGGAAAAACATGCCCGCGGATGAAAGTTGCCGGTCGGCAGCTTGCCGGTATTAATTCGCGGCCGGTCGCTGCCTGCCGCTCTGGAGGCATGATGAACAAGGTTGAGCGGGATATAGCCAATTTGCCGGATACGACGGTTTCGGTGCGCGAAGTGTTCGGGATCGATTCCGACATGACGGTGCCGGCTTATGCGGCAGGCGATTCCTATGTGCCGGAGCTTGATCCGGATTATCTTTTCGACCGTCAGACGACGCTCGCGATCCTCGCAGGCTTTGCCTATAACCGTCGCGTGATGGTTTCCGGCTATCACGGCACCGGCAAGTCGACCCATATCGAGCAGGTCGCGGCCCGCCTCAACTGGCCTTGCGTGCGCGTCAACCTCGACAGCCATGTCAGCCGTATCGATCTCGTCGGCAAGGACGCCATCGTGGTCAAGGAAGGCGTACAGGTCACCGAATTCAAGGACGGCATCCTGCCCTGGGCCTATCAGCACAATGTAGCGCTGGTGTTCGACGAATACGACGCCGGCCGCCCGGACGTGATGTTCGTCATCCAGCGCGTTCTGGAATCCTCGGGCCGCCTGACGCTTCTCGACCAGAGCCGCGTCATCCGTCCGCACCCGGCTTTCCGCCTGTTCGCGACCGCCAACACCGTCGGTCTCGGCGACACGACCGGCCTTTATCACGGCACCCAGCAGATCAACCAGGCGCAGATGGACCGCTGGTCCATCGTGACGACGCTGAACTATCTGCCGCACGACAATGAAGTGAACATCGTTCTCGCCAAGGCCAAGCATTACCAGAATGCCGAAGGCCGCGAGATCGTGAACAAGATGGTGCGCGTGGCCGACATGACCCGCCAGGCTTTCATCAATGGCGATCTCTCGACCGTCATGAGCCCGCGCACGGTCATCACCTGGGCCGAAAATGCCGCGATCTTCAACGATGTCGGCTTTGCATTCCGCCTGACCTTCCTCAACAAGTGCGACGAGCTGGAACGCGCGACCGTGGCTGAGTTCTATCAGCGTGCTTTCGGCGTTGAACTGCCGGAATCGGCGGCCAATATCGTTCTCGCTTGATGCGGAGGAAGCCTGCCGCCCGATAATCCGGCGGCAGTGCACTGTCTGGTGCGGGGGCGATGAGCTTCGCCCTTGCTTGAAAGCGAAGTCAGGATAGGCATATGTCGGGCCAGAAGTCAGGAATAGGCGATAATTCGCGCGAGCGTAAACCGGGACCGGTGGATTCCGAACCGTTCAAGCGTGCGATAACGGCTTGCGTCCGCGCCATTTCCGGCGAGCATGAGCTGGAAGTGGCGTTTACCAACGACCGTCCGGCCTTGAGCGCCAATCGTGCCCGCCTTCCCGACCTGCCGAAACGTCCAACCGCGCATGATATTGCCGTCACGCGCGGCCTTGGCGATTCCATGGCGCTGCGTCAGGCGCGCCATAACCCACGCATTCATGCGAGCCTCGCTCCGGAAGGAAAGCAGGCGCGCGCCATTTTCGATGCGGTCGAACAGGCGCGTGTTGAAGCCATCGGCGCGCGCGCCATGGCGGGCATGGCGGACAATCTTTCCACCATGCTTGCGGATAAATATTCGAAAGCCAATTTCTCCACCGTCACCGAGAGGGAAGATGCGCCGCTCGAGGAAGCCGTGTCGCTTCTTCTGCGTGAGAAGCTGACCGGGCGGGCCGCACCGGCGGAAGCAGGGCAGGTGCTGGAGCTGTGGCGCGACTGGATCGAACAGAAGGCTGCGGCCGACATTGCGCGGCTCGGCGACAATCTCGAAGACCAGCAGGCCTTTGCGCGCACGGTGCGCGACATGCTCGCTTCCATGGACATGGCGGAAGAGCTGTCGCAGGAAGAACCGAGCGACGAGGAAGAACAGAACGACGAACAGACGCCGGATTCCGACGAGAACGAGGAAGGCGGCGACGAAAGTCAGGAAGGTTCCGATTCGGCTGAAAGCGAGGAATCCGACAGTTCGAGCGATGAAGGCGAGCAGGGCGAAATGGATGCCGCCGACGCTTCCGCCGACGACATGGACGACAGCGAGGATATCGACGCGGAAACGCCGGGCGATACGCGCCGTCCGAACCAGCCTTTCGCCAATTTTGCCGAGCATGTCGATTACAAGGTCTTCACGCGCGAGTTCGATGAAGAGGTCGAAGCGACCGATCTTTGCGACGAGGCGGAACTCGATCGTCTGCGCGGTTTCCTCGACAAGCAGCTTGCCAATCTGCAGGGCGTGGTGGGGCGTCTCGCCAACCGCCTGCAGCGCCGCCTGATGGCGCAGCAGAACCGCTCGTGGGATTTCGATCTGGAAGAGGGCTATCTCGATTCGGCGCGTCTGGTGCGTATCGTCATCGATCCGACGCAGCCGCTTTCCTACAAGCAGGAGCGCGATACGGATTTCCGCGATACGGTTGTCACGCTGGTGCTGGACAATTCCGGCTCCATGCGCGGTCGCCCGATCACGGTTGCCGCGACCTGCGCGGATATTCTCGCCCGCACGCTGGAGCGTTGCGGCGTGAAGGTGGAAATTCTGGGCTTCACCACCAAGGCGTGGAAGGGCGGCCAGTCGCGCGAAGCGTGGCTTGGACGCGGCAAGCCCGCCAATCCGGGTCGCCTCAACGATCTGCGCCACATCGTCTACAAGAGCGCCGATGCGCCCTGGCGGCGCGCCCGGCGCAATCTCGGCCTGATGATGCGCGAAGGGCTGCTGAAGGAAAACATCGACGGCGAGGCGCTGATCTGGGCGCATCAGCGCCTGCTTGGACGGCCTGAACAGCGCAAGATCCTGATGATGATTTCGGATGGCGCGCCGGTCGACGACTCGACGCTTTCCGTCAATCCCGGCAACTATCTGGAGAGGCACCTGCGCGCCGTGATCGAGGAAATCGAAACGCGTTCGCCGGTGGAACTGATCGCCATCGGCATCGGCCATGACGTCACGCGCTATTATCAGCGCGCCGTCACCATCGTCGATGCGGAAGAACTGGCTGGCGCCATGACCGAACAGCTTGCCTCGCTTTTCGAGGAGCAGGGGGCTGCGGCTCCGGCCAAGGGCAGGCGCCGGGCTGGCAGAAGGTAAAGCAAAGGACGCTTGAAGTTTATTTTGATGCATTTCCGAACGCAAAGGCGCTTCACGCTTTTGCTGGAAATGCTTCAAGCGCCCTTGGTCATGCCTCTTCCGCCGTTGTCCGGCTTGGCGCATAAAGCGACGGGGCGAAGACGGCGAGGATTGCCCCATAGGGGATCAGCATAAGCGTCCCCATGATGACCTTCACAAAGAAGTCGCCAAAAGCCAGCGACGCCCAGAGCGGCACGCCGAGGCCGAGGAAGGACGCCGGTTCGGCAAGGGACGAATCGGGCATTCCCGTGAGCGTGTCGATCCACGCAAATCCGGCTGCGAAGGCAATCGAGAAGAACAGGACCGTATCGAGCACGGAGCCGAACATGGCGGCGGCAAAGGGCGCCTTCCACCAGGTCTTGCGGCGCAGGCGGTCGAAGACGGTGATGTCCATCAGCTGTGCGAAAAGAAAGGCCGAGCCCGAGGCAATCGCGATGCGCGGGGTTGCCAGCCAGATCGACATGACGACGCCCAGCACGAAACCGGCATAGACCACCTTGCGTGCGGCGGCAGGGCCGAAGCGGCGATTCGTCAGGTCATTGACCAGAAAGGCGACAGGATAGGTGAAGGCCCCGTAGGTCAGAACTTCACCGAGGCCGAAATGCTGGAACGGATACTGGACGAGAATATTCGACGCGGCAACCGCCACGCACATGGCCAGTATCGCTGGCATAAGCCGGGAAAAAGAGGGTGTCTCGATTGACATTTTTTTATCCTGGGTGATGGAACCAGCAAAAAAGGCCGACGAGAGCCGGCCTTTTTTGTCAAATCATTTGGCCGAAAGCTTAGGCAGCGACTGCTTCAGCCTGCTTCTTTGCGATCTGACGCTTCAGCAGGCGAGCGCGCTGCGACAGTTCCTTGTCGTCGGACTTGACGAGGAACGCATCCAGACCGCCGCGATGTTCGACCGAACGCAGGGCGTTGGCGGAAACGCGAAGACGATAGCTCTGGCCGAGGGTTTCGGACATCAGCGTAACATTGCAGAGGTTCGGCAGAAAGCGGCGACGCGTCTTGTTGTTCGCGTGGCTGACATTGTTGCCGTACTGGACCGACTTGCCGGTCAATTCACAAGCGCGGGACATTTTGGTCTCACCTTCAATTACGTTCTTCAGGCCCCGACCCGAATGTCCGAATTCAAGCAATCAACGCAGTTTGATGCTGCTGGCGCGCGATCTCGGACAGGCGGCCTATTGGGAAAGTCGCGTTTCTATAGTGACAGCAGCCGTTGCAGTCAAGTGAGATTCCGTATCCATCGCGCAAAGACGCGGTTTTCCGGCTTCCGAACGGTCTTCACGAAAGCTTGCAATCATAACTTCGCCGGTTTTGCCTGTTGCACAGATACTGTATCGAAGAATCCCACGCAACTTTCTGGCGGTCCAATGTGGTTGAAAACCTTCATTGGAAAAGCAGGCGAAAGGAATGCCGAGTATGATCGAACCGTCGCATGTGTTGAAGCCCGTCCGGCACCGGCTGGCGCAGTATGGTGTGGCGGCTGCGGCAGGACTGGCCTTCGCGGGCCTGAGCTTGGGGGCAATGACGATGGCCAGCGGCCCGGCCCGGGCCGATGATCTTTACCGGACGGAATACGATATTTCCATTTTCGGGCTTTCCATTGCGCGGTCCGCCATAGAAACCACGGTCAATGGCGCGAATTACAACCTCAATGGCCGTTTCCTGACCTCCGGTCTGGCGCGGGTGTTCGACGATACGGACGGCACCGTGCACGTTACCGGCAGCGCCGTCGGCGGCAAGGTCGTGCCGAAGAGCTTTGATCTGGCCTACAAGCATGGCCGCAAGAACAAGAGCACCACGATCCGCTTCGCCAATGGCAATGTCGTCGCGGCGGAAAACCAGCCTCCGGTGAAAAAGCGCGACCCCTGGGTGGAAACATCGCCGCAGGACCTGCTGAATGTCAGCGATCCGCTGAGCGCCCTCATGATTCCGGCGAAGAATGGCCGGGCAGTCTGCGATCGTTCGCTGAGCGTCTTCGACGGCCAGACGCGGGCCGAGATCAGGCTTTCCTTCAACGGCACCGAATCGTTCACGACCGATGGCTTTACCGGCGAATCGGTCATCTGCTCGGCGAAGTTCATTCCGATTTCCGGTTATCAGAAGGGCAAGAAGGCCATCGATTACCTGAGCAATCGCAGCCGGATGACGATTTCCTTCGCATCGCTCGGCAATTCGGGCATCTATGCGCCAGTCGTGGCACGGATCGGCACCCAGATCGGCACGCTCAAGATCCAGGCGACCCGTTTTTCAAAGGTGAACTGACCGTCAGCCAGAGCATTTCCTGTTTCTCATGAAGCGTTGGAAATGCTCTGTCTTTTGTTTTATCGCGCATCTCATCTGATCGAAGCAGGATCAGAAATCGGTCCAGTGGACTAATTTCCCTTTTCGGGATGCGCTCGAGTTCCGATTAATGCTTCGGGTGCACGCATTCCTCGTGGTTTCCGAGAATCTCGATCACGCGGCACTGGTCGATGCGGCCATGCGCGGTGCATTCCAGCATGCGCTGCAACTCCGTCTTGAGCGAAAGCAGTTTTGCGATGCGATGCTCCACATCGCTGAGGCGCGCGCGTGCAATGGCGTCGGCCGCCGCGCATGACTGGTCGGGATTGTCCTGAAGATCGAGAAGCGTGCGGATCGCATCCACCTCGAACCCCAGATCGCGCGCATGTCGGATGAAGAGAAGCCGTTGGATGTCGCTCCGGTCATAGAGGCGGCGATTGCCGTCACTGCGCGGCGGGGAAGGCAGCAGGCCGATCTGCTCGTAATAACGGATGGTCGGCACTTTGACGCCGCTCGCCTTCGATGCTTCGCCGATGGGCACATTCGAGATCATTTTCCGCTTGCTCCTCTAGTCACTAGAGGATGTAGACCTTGCTCAAGACAATTCAAGAGCAGTCCTGAAAAGAGCAGATCATGAGTGAAACACTGAACCAGATTCGCTTTCGCATCGACGGTATGGATTGCGCGTCCTGCGCGGCCAAGATTGAAACTGCCGTGCGGCGCGTGCGCGGGATCAAGGATGTCTCCGTTTCGGTTGCGGGAGGCACGATGACCGTCAGCCATGATGGAACGGGCGATCTCGACAAGATTGCCGCCAAGGTTCGCAGTCTCGGATATGGCGCGGAGGCGGTCGCCTCGGAAAAAGCCCCGGCAAAGGGCGAACATTCGCACGATCATTCTGAGCATGACCATGACCACGACCACGGGGCGTGTGGCGGTAACCACGATCACCACGATCATGCGCATGATCACGGGCATGAGCACGATCATGACGGCCACAGCGAGATTGCGGCAACGCCGGACAGTCTGCGCTTTCGGGTCGACGGCATGGATTGCGCATCCTGCGCGGCCAAGATCGATACCGCCGTGCGCCGCCTGCCCGGCGTGACGGATGTGTCTGTCTCCGTGACCAATGGCGCGATGAACGTCAATCATGACGGGACGGCAAAGAGCGATGAAATCGCCGCCAGGGTGACGGCTCTGGGCTACAGGACCACGCTTGCCGACACCGCTGCCGCTGCCAGCGGCGGCAGGGCTGCGCCCAAGGCAAGCGCGCCTGCAAAACCGCTGCCGTGGTGGCGCTCGAAGAAAGGCCAGATGATGCTGGCCTGCGGCGGCGGGCTGGTCGCCGCCTATATAGCCGGGCATCTCTACCCGGCGATCGAGCTGTGGGCTTTCACCGCGGCGATGCTGATCGGTCTCGTGCCGATTGCCAGGCGCGCCTATATGGCGGCCATCAACGGTACGCCGTTTTCCATCGAGATGCTGATGACGATTGCCGCCATAGGCGCAATGTTCATTGGCGCGACCGAGGAAGCGGCAGCCGTCGTGTTTCTGTTCCTGGTCGGTGAGCTTCTGGAAGGGGTGGCCGCCGGAAAGGCGCGCGCCAGTATCCAGTCGCTCACCGCGCTGGTGCCGAAGACTGCGTTTCTCGAGAAAAACGGGACGACTTCGGAAGTTGCGGCTGACAGTCTCGCGGTTGGCGATGTGATTTCCGTGCGGCCCGGCGACCGCATGCCTGCCGATGGTGAAATCCTGACGGGTGAAAGCGCGGTCGATGAAGCGCCCGTCACCGGTGAAAGCACGCCGGTCGGGAAGGCTGAAGGCGACACGGTTTTTGCCGGCACGATCAATGGCGACGGCGTGCTGCGGGTCCGGGTCACGGCTGCCGCGCAGGATAACACCATCGCCCGCGTCGTGCGGCTGGTCGAGGAAGCGCAGGAAGCAAAGGCGCCGACCGAGCGTTTCATCAATCGTTTTTCGACCTATTACACGCCGGGCGTGGTCGTGGTGGCGGCGCTTGTCGCCATCCTGCCGCCGCTTCTTGCGGGCGGCGACTGGAACGAATGGATCTACAAGGGACTTGCGATCCTCCTGATCGGTTGCCCCTGCGCGCTGGTCATTTCCACGCCTGCGGCAATTGCAGCCGCGCTCTCGTCGGGCGCCCGGCGCGGTCTTCTGATGAAGGGCGGCGCGGTGCTGGAAACCATCGGCAAGATCACGGCGGCCTGCTTCGACAAGACCGGCACGCTGACCGAAGGCAAGCCGAAGGTGACCGATGTGCTGGCGGGCGACCTGCCCGAGGATGAAGTGCTGCGTCTTGCCGCGTCGCTGGATGCGGGCTCAAGCCATCCGCTGGCGCTGGCCATTGTCGGTGCCGCAGAACAGCGCGGCCTGAAACTTGCCCCCGTGGCGGGAGGAAAGGCCCATGGCGGCAAGGGCGTGTCGGGCATGGTGGGCGAGAAGGACCTGTTTCTGGGTTCGCGCCGCGCCGCCAATGATATTTCAGCCATTCCGGATGCGCTGGCGAACCGCATTGCCGCCTGCAACGACGAAGGCAAGACGGTTTCCGTGCTGGTTGCCAATGGCAGGATCGCCGGTGCGATCGCCATGCGCGACGAACCGCGCGCCGATGCCATTGCCGGCTTGCGGGAGTTGAAGGCGGCCAACATCCGCACCCTCATGCTGACCGGCGACAATCGCCGCACGGCGGAAGCCATCGGGCGCGATCTGGGGATCGAGGTGCGGGCCGAGCTTCTGCCGGAAGACAAGCAGCGCATCGTCGGCGAATTGCGCAAGGAAGGTCTGATCGTCGCCAAGATTGGCGACGGCATCAACGACGCGCCAGCGCTTGCCGCCGCCGATGTCGGCATCGCCATGGGCGGCGGCACCGATGTGGCGCTGGAAACGGCGGACGCCGCCGTCCTGCACGGCCGGGTTGGCGATGTGGAGGAAATGGTCGACCTTTCCAAGCGGACCATGCGCAATATCCATCAGAATATTGCCATAGCGCTTGGATTGAAGGCTGTCTTTCTGGTGACCACGGTGCTGGGCATCACCGGCCTCTGGCCCGCCATTCTGGCCGATACGGGCGCGACCGTTCTTGTGACGATCAACGCATTGCGGCTTTTGAGGCAACCTGTGCGGTAAAATAGAGCATTTCCAGCAAAAGTGCGAAGCCCGGGGGGAAATCAGTCCACTGGACTGATTTCTTATCCCGCTTCGATGCGTGGGATAATGCGATGAAGAAAATACTTAGAGCGGTTCCCACTGCTCTGTTTTTCCGTCCCTCATCCTGAGGAGCGGCCCGAGAATTCGAGGGCCGCGTCTCGAAGGGTCCATCTCCGATCTTTCGAGACGGTATCCTTCGCAAGCTCAAGATACCACCTCAAGATGAGGAAATTGGCAATCGCGGAAAACTTACTCGCCGATCAGGACGCGGATGCGCTCGCTATACTGCTTGCCGAAGGCGAGATGTTCGGGATTGATGTCCTTCAATTCGTCCACCAGCTGCGGCTCGCTCTCCGCATCAGCCGCCGCAAGGCTGCTCATCAGGGCGAAATAGCCCAGGATATAATCACTGGGCGTTATGTTCTGGGCCTTGAGCACTTCCACGACCTGCGGGCGGGATTCAACGCTCTTCACCATCTTGTCGAAAGAAGGCGTGGCGTCCTGTCCTTCCTCTTCCGTCGCCGAAAGTTCCATGCCGCCCAGCTGTTCCTGCACCTTTTCCATGCGCGAGAGGAAATCTTCGCTCAGCTTGAAATTATTGATCTCGGCAGGCGTCTGCTTCGGTGCGACGTCGAGCAGCAGGTCATCGGCAAACGTGACAGTCATCGAACCGGGCAGGGCGACAAGCGAGAGGCCGAGGAAAACGGCGCAGCCTGCAATCTTGAAACGGGATAACACCGTCATTCTTCTAACCTCGAACTGTGGAACGATTCGCGCTCAATACCATATGTCAGAACATATCCTTGCGCTTGCGGATTTCGGCAAACACGGCTTCGTCGGGCGCATCCTGCAAGCCGAGGCGGCTGCGAATGCCTGCATCGTGCCAGCGCAGGAAAGGGTTCGTCGCCATTTCAAGCGCGATGCTTGACGGCAATGTCATGCGATCGGCGGCACGCAGGCGCGCGATCTCTGCGGCACGCTCCTTGAGTGCGGAATTGGCCGGATCGATGGTCAGCGCAAAGCGGGCATTGCTTTCGGTATATTCATGGCCGCAATAGACCGCCGTGTCGCCCGGAAGCGCGATCAGCTTCTGCAGCGACTGGAACATGGTGAGCGGCGTTCCCTCGAAAAGCCGCCCACAACCGAGCGCGAACAGCGTGTCGCCCGTGAAGACGGCTTTCGCGTCGGGAATATAGTAGGAGATTTCGCCCGCCGTATGCCCCGGCGTCGCAATGGCCTTCACCCGGAAGAGCCCGAAGGTGAACTCGTCGCCATCCTTCACGGTCCGGTCGATGCCCGGAATCTTCGTTTCCTCGGCCTTGGGACCGATGATGCCGACCCCGTATTTCGCCTTCAGCGCTTCATTGCCTTCCACATGGTCGAGGTGGTGATGGGTGGTGAAGATGAAGTCGAGCGTCCAGCCGCGCCGTTTCAGCGCCGCCTCGACAGCCGCCGCGTCGGGCGCATCGATGGAAGCGGTGAGCGCGCTTTGCGGATCGTGGATGAGGACGCCGTAATTGTCGCTGCGGCAGATGAACTGTTCGATTTCAAGCCGTGGTGCGATGTCGTTCATGGTGTCCGTCCTCCCGTTACGACGCGGTCTTGTTGTCTTCCGTCAGTGAATGCTTCTGGATAAGCGGCATTTGTAAAAGCGTGAAGACAACGGTGATGGGCATAATGCCCCAGACCTTGAACGATACCCAGGCATCGGTCGAAAAATTCCGCCAGACAAGTTCGTTGACCACGGCGAGGAAGATGAAGAACAGGCCCCAGCGCAGCGTCAGTTTTCTCCAGCCCTCGGCATCGAGACGGAAGGCCGAATCGAAGACATAGCCGAGCAGGGATTTGCCGAAGAAAAGCCCGCCCAGCAGGATCGCGCCGAACAGCGTGTTGACGATGGTGGGCTTCATCTTGATGAAGGTGTCGTTGTGCAGCCAGAGCGTCAACGCGCCGAACACCAGCACGACAATGCCGGAGACGAGCGGCATGATGGGCAGCGTGCGCGTCATCGACCACGAAATGGCAAGCGCGATCACGGTTGCCGCCATGAAGAGGGCTGTCGCCAGAAAGATAGGCGCGCCGATGGACGCCAGCACCGGAAAGCGCTCGATGAGCATTTCACCGCGCGCATTGGCGAAGAAGAAGACCAGAAGCGGCCCCAGTTCCAGCGCCAGCTTCAGGAGCGGCGGGACTTCGCGGCGCTCGACTTCACTTTTCTGCGACGGGTCGCGCTCGAAAACGGGATGCTCCATCAGGCAACTCCTGCGATGGCGCGGGCAAAATCCTTGGCCGCAAAGGGTTCCAGATCGTCGACGCCTTCGCCGACGCCGATGAAATAGATCGGCAGTTTATGCTTGGCCGAAATGGCTACCAGAATGCCGCCGCGCGCGGTTCCGTCAAGCTTGGTCATGACGAGGCCGTTGACGCCCGCGATATTCTTGAAAATCTCGACCTGATTAAGCGCGTTCTGGCCGGTGGTGGCGTCGAGCGTCTGCAACACCGTATGCGGCGCTTCCGGGTCATGCTTGCCCAGAACGCGCACGATCTTGGCAAGCTCGTCCATCAGTTCGGCCTTGTTCTGCAAGCGTCCCGCCGTATCGATGATCAGCACATCGCTGCCCGCTTCCTTGGCCTTTTCCCATGCATCATAGGCAAGCCCCGCCGCGTCGGCGCCGAGCTTGGAGGAGACGACCGGCGAGCCGGTACGCTCGCCCCATATATGCAGTTGCTCGATCGCGGCTGCGCGGAACGTATCGCCTGCCGCGAGCATGACCTTGAGGCCGCCAGCGGTGAGCTTTGCCGCAAGCTTGCCGATGGTCGTCGTCTTGCCGGTGCCGTTGACGCCGACGACGAGGATCACATGCGGCTTGTGCGACAGGTCAAGTTCCAGCGGCTTTGCCACCGGGCCCAGAACCTTTTCGATTTCCGCGCCCATGATGGTGCGCACTTCCTCGCCCGTCACGTCCTTGCCGTAGCGCCCCGAGGCAAGCGCGTCGGTGACGCGCATGGCGGTTTCAAGCCCGAGATCGGCCTGGATCAGCACGTCTTCGAGATCCTGCAGCGTATCGCCATCGAGCTTGCGCTTGGTGAAAATGCCGCCGATGGATTCGCTGAGTGAATTCGATGAACGGAGCAGGCCGCGACGCAGCCGCTCGAACCAGGACAGCTTGGGTTCAGGCGCCGCCTCAACCGGCGCTTCTTCCTTGTGTTCCTCGACGGCCTTGGCGACCTTTACCTTCTTGGGCTTCGCCGCCTCCGGCTGAGCTGCGGGTTCGGCTGCTTCTTCCTTAACTACAGGGGCATCAGGAGCTTTTGCGACTTCGGGCTGCTCGGGTTCGGAGACCGGTTCCGGCCCAGGCTCAACAACAGGCTCAACAACCGGTTCTGGCGCAGGTGCCTCGACCGCGATGGGTTCCATCACCGGAGGCTGTTCGATCGGGATTTCGATCTCGGCGACCGGATGTTCCGCTTTCGCCTTTTCCTCCTCAACCGTTTCAGAGGCAGGCTCTTCCATCGGCTCTGGCTCGCGGGCGATCACCGGCATTTCCGGTTCGGAAATGACCACTTCGACGGCGGTGTCTTGCGTTTCTTCAGACGCTGCGGCGGTTTCAGGAAGTTCTGTTTCCAAAGCCGCTTCCACGGCATCGGGGGCCGGTTGTTCGACCGGTTTTTCCTCGACCTCCTTCTTGCCGAAGGAGAACATTTTCTTGATGAAACCCATTGCCATGAATTCTGATGCCCTTAAGCTTCAAGCCGCTTGCGGCTCTGCCTGACGGGTGAGGAGTTTTTCACCGTCATGGCCTGTCACGATACGTTCGATGATTTCGCCCGGTGCGCCGCCGTCAACCGATGCCAGCGTAAAGCCTTCGGTGCGCGCAATGCCTTCCTTCTCGACCAGAAGGCGCTGCATGGTGCCATTCAGCGCGCCGAGATGCTTTTCATAGGCACGGTCGCCTTCCGCGCGCAGGCGTGCCGCGCGTTCCTTGACGATTTCGCGCCGCACCTGCGGCATGCGGGCGGCAGGCGTGCCTTCGCGCGCGCTGTAGGGGAAGACGTGCAGGTGGGAGAGGCCGCATTCCTCGACGATTTTCAGCGAGTTCTGGAACATCTCCTCGGTTTCGGTCGGGAAACCGGCGATGATGTCAGCGCCGAAGACGATATCGGGACGAAGCCCGCGCACTGTTTCGCAAAAGCGGATCGAATCGTCGCGCAAGTGGCGGCGCTTCATGCGCTTCAGGATCATGTCGTCGCCCGCCTGCAGCGACAGGTGCAGATGCGGCATCAGCCGCTTTTCATTGGCAATCGCATCCATCAGATCGTCATCCGCCTCGATGGAATCGATGGAGGAAAGACGCAGGCGCTGCAAATCCGGCACCTGATTGAGAACAGTCTTCACCAATTTGCCGAGGCGCAGATTGCCGGGAAGATCGGGACCGTAGGAGGTCATGTCCACGCCGGTCAGCACCACTTCGGCATAGCCATTGCCGACGAGACGCCTGACCTGGTCCACCACCGCACCCATCGGAACCGAGCGGGAATTGCCGCGGCCATAGGGAATAATGCAGAAGGTGCAGCGATGGTCGCAGCCGTTCTGCACCTGCACGAAGGCGCGCGCGCGGCCCTCGATGGCATCGACCATATGGCTTGCGGTTTCGCGCACTTCCATGATGTCGTTGACGCGTACTTTCTCGAACTGGTTGACGCCGAAATCCGGCAGCATCCGGTAGGAGTTGGATTTGAGCTTTTCCTCATTGCCGAGAATGAGGTCCACTTCATCCATGGCGGCGAAATTGTCCGCTTCGGTCTGCGCAGCGCAGCCGGTGACGATGATGCGCGCTTCCGGGTTTTCACGGCGTGCCTTGCGGATCGCCTGACGCGCCTGACGCACGGCTTCCGCCGTCACGGCGCAGGTATTGAAGATGATCGCCCCGTCCTTCAACTCGCCCAGTCCGGCGGCGTCGGCTTCGCGCTTCATCACCTCCGATTCATAGGTGTTGAGGCGGCATCCGAATGTGACGACTTCCACCGACATCAGGCTGCACCCCTGTCAGATGGCTTGTGAGACTGGGCGTCGCAGCTCCATTCACCGGTTGCCGGATCGAAAGTGCCGGAAAACTCCCATTCGGCCGGCCCGGTCATGATGACGTGATCGTCGTCACGCCATTCGATCAGGAGAGGACCGCCCGGAACATTGACGGTGACAGTTCGCCCCGTGCGGCGCGTGCGCGCTGCGGAGACGGCTGCGGCGCAGGCGGCGGAACCGCAGGCGCGGGTGAGGCCCGCGCCACGCTCCCATGTGCGCAGGTTCATCGTCTCGGGCGACGTGACCTCGGCAATGGAGATATTGGCGCGTTCCGGGAAGATCGGATGATGTTCCAGAAGCGGTCCGAACTTTTCCAGCTCATAGGACCAGACATCGCGGTCGACCCAGAATATGGCGTGCGGATTGCCCATGGATGCAACCGACGGCGAGTGCAGCACCGGCGCGTCGATGGGGCCGACCTGCAGTTCGATCATGCGCGTATCGCGAAACTCTTCGGCAAGCGGAATGTCCTGCCAATCGAAGCGCGGCTTGCCCATGTCCACCGAAATCAGGCCATCTTCGTGTTCTGTTGCGGTCAGAATTCCGGCGCGGGTCTCGAAGGTAAAGGCCTGCCTGCCGGTTTCGGCGGCCAGCGCCTGCACCACGCAGCGCGTGCCATTGCCGCATGCCTGGGCTTGTGTGCCGTCGCAATTGATGATCGCGATATAGTTGTCGGTTCCCGCTGTACGTGGATCATGGATCGCCATGATCTGATCGAAGGCGGTCTCGCTGTCGCTTGCAAGACGGATCGCGGCTTCAGGCGTGATCCGGTCCGCGCGGCCGCGCATGTCGGCAACGATGATCTGATTGCCGAGCCCGTTCATCTTGGCGAAGGCTGCCCTGGTGGCCATAACTATCGTGGTTCCGTTTTCCTGCGGCTTATGCTCATGAAGCCTATGGGACAATTAGGGTCTATATGGCGGAAAAGCCCGCAAATTGCCAGTACCCGGATGAGATTGGGAAAAGTTGCGGCCCGGAGGTTTCTGCAGAACAGCCCCCAATATCGGAGAAACTGTGGCCTTCCTGTCCCAGTTTCAGGATTATCATGCGGTTTCAAGCGATCTTGAAGGGTTTGGAGGGGAAAAATGACAGTATTCGGTGTTGCTTTTTTAACCATATAGCCATTTTATCGGTCCAATATTGTCACATTGCAGGGCTTCGGTAGGAAGCCCGGGGCATCCCCACCCCTGATGAGAAATGCGGAAATGGAGAACCAGATGGGAATTTCGAAAGCAAGTCTGCTCAGCCTCGCGGCGGCTGGCATTGTCCTGGCCGGGTGCCAGAGCTCCCGGTTCGGCAATCTCGATACGGTTTCGCCACCGCCGCCGCCACCACCCGTAGCCGCCGCTCCGGCTGGCACGGTGCAGAAGGGCAATCTTTCTTCTCCCAATGCTTCGCAGTTCCCGACGGCTCCGACCACGAACCCGAACGCGCAGCCCGGCACGCAGGTTGCAAGCCTGCCGCCGGCTTCCGCGCCCGATCTGACGCCCGGCTCCGTCGCCGGTGTGTGGAACGCATCGCTTGGCGGCCAGAGCTGCAAGATCGCGACGCCGCAGACCAAATATGGCCAGGGCTTCCGCGCCGGTCCGCTGCGCTGCCCCGGTGAACTCGGCAATCTCGCTTCCTGGGCCGTCAACGGCAAGCAGCTCGTTCTCTATGATGTGAATGGCGGCACCGTCGCCTCGCTCTATTCCTCGGGGGCGAGCCGCTTCGACGGACAGACCTCGGGCGGTCAGGCCGTATCGCTCTCGCGCTAAGACATTCTTTCGTTTGGAGCGCATTTCGATCTGATTGAACCAGGTCGGCGCCCAATTGTTTGTTTTGCCGCGCATCTTGCCCGAAAACCGCTTCGCAAGTTTCGGGATGCGCTCTGGAGACAGGCGGATCATCGCAAGATGGTCCGCCGTTTTTGCAATTGAAAGGTTGAACGGAAGCAATCATGTCTTTCGACGGTAATCTGAAAGCCTTCCCCTCCGTCCGCGAACATTACGATGCGATGGTCGCGGCAGGCGATGTGGACGCCGATCCCGCTCAACTCGAACTTACCGTCCGTTACGACCGGCTGATCGAGGAAATCTGCACTCGGCGCCTGTCACGCAAGTCGAGCGCGCTCGGCTGGCTGTTCGGCAAGCGCAAGGAGGCGACGAGCGTCATCAAGGGGCTTTACGTGCACGGCGAGGTTGGGCGCGGCAAGACCATGCTGATGGACATGTTCTTTTCGCTTCTGCCGGTCGAACGCAAGCGCCGCGCGCATTTCAACGATTTCATGGCCGATGTGCATGAGCGCATCTATGCGCACCGCCAGGCGCTGAAGCGCGGCGAGACCAAGCAGGACGATCCGATACCGCCGGTGGCGGACGCGCTCAGCCAACAGGCCTGGGTGCTTTGCTTCGATGAATTCACCGTGACCGACATCGCCGATGCGATGATCCTGTCGCGCCTGTTCAGCGCGCTCTTCGCCCGTGGCGTGGTGCTGGTGGCGACATCCAACGTCGCGCCGGACAATCTTTACCGCGACGGCCTGAACCGGCAGCTCTTCCTGCCCTTCATCGATATTCTCAAGAGCCATGTCGATGTGATCAATCTGGATTCCCGCACCGATTACCGCCTTGAAAAGCTGGACCGCCAGCCGGTCTATCTGTCGCCGCTCGGTGCTGAGACCACCAGGCGCATGGATGCGGCCTGGGCGGCGCAAAAGAATGGCGCGCACGAAAAGCCGGACGTCATCCGCATCAAGGGGCGCGACATCGAGATCGCCCGTTCCGTGCATGGCGCGGCGCGCTTCACTTTCGATGCGCTCTGCACGAAGCCGCTCGGCGCCTCGGACTATATCGCCATCGTCAAGCATTATCCGACGCTGTTCATCGAGGATGTGCCGGTGCTGGACTATGCGCGCCGCAACGAGGCGAAGCGCTTCATCCTGCTGATAGACGTGCTTTACGATCATCATGCGCGGGTGTTCATTTCCGCCGAAGCGCAGCCGGAAAAGCTCTATCTTGCCAGCAAGGGCACGGAGGCCTTCGAGTTCGACCGAACCGCTTCCCGCCTCTTCGAGATGCAGAGCGCGGAATATCTGGCCGAGCCCCCCGGCAAGGCCGGTTGAGGCCTTCCGCGTCCCTCCTCGTCAGGCGGCCCATCATCAGACTGCCACAGACTGGACTTATAAGCCGGGTGGGCTATGTTGCTCACGCAATTCATGCGGAGGCGGGGCGCGTTTGCGCGGCACTTCCGATACGGCGCCTGTCTGGAATCCGGAACCGGTTTCGGACGGGTGTGCGACGCTGTTGGAATTGGCAGCTTGCCGGTCGCTCCCTCGCCGCTTCGTCGGGGATGGTCTGCGACGGCGGGAAGGGTGTTTTTGCCTTGATATTGACAAATTATCTTACGTTTACGTAAGAACCAATAAATCTAACCGATTGAAAACATTGGTCGCAAAATAATGAGTTGAGTTTATCGCCAAAGAGTCCTATCTCGCAGTTCCAACGCTTGAGCGTTTCCGGGGAGGATTCCGGATGGCTTGATGCGTTTCTGGATCAAAAGTGAGGAAAGAAACAATCATGGCACGCAACAAGATTGCCCTCATCGGCTCCGGCATGATCGGCGGCACGCTCGCTCATCTGGCCGGTCTGAAGGAACTCGGCGACGTCGTCCTTTTCGACATTGCGGAAGGCATCCCGCAGGGTAAGGGACTGGACATTGCCGAATCTTCGCCCGTTGACGGTTTTGATGCGAAGTACACCGGCGCCAACGACTACGCTGCAATCGAAGGCGCAGACGTTGTCATCGTGACCGCAGGCGTGCCGCGCAAGCCGGGCATGAGCCGCGACGACCTTCTGGGCATCAACCTCAAGGTGATGGAGCAGGTTGGCGCGGGCATCAAGAAATATGCCCCTGAAGCTTTCGTCATCTGCATCACCAACCCGCTCGACGCCATGGTCTGGGCGCTGCAGAAGTTCTCCGGTCTTCCGGCGCACAAGGTTGTCGGCATGGCCGGCGTTCTCGACAGCGCCCGCTTCCGTTATTTCCTCTCGGAAGAATTCAACGTCTCGGTTGAAGACGTCACGGCATTCGTGCTGGGCGGCCACGGCGACAGCATGGTTCCGCTCGCCCGTTACTCGACCGTTGCCGGCATCCCGCTGCCAGACCTCGTCAAGATGGGCTGGACCAGCCAGGACAAGCTCGACAAGATCATCCAGCGCACCCGTGACGGCGGCGCGGAAATCGTCGGCCTGCTCAAGACCGGTTCGGCTTTCTACGCTCCGGCCTCGTCGGCCATCCAGATGGCTGAATCCTACCTCAAGGACAAGAAGCGCGTCCTGCCGGTCGCTGCCCAGCTTTCCGGCCAGTATGGCGTCAAGGACATGTATGTCGGCGTGCCGACCGTGATCGGCGCCAATGGCGTCGAGCGCATCATCGAAATCGATCTCGACAAGGACGAGAAGGCGCAGTTCGACAAGTCGGTGGCTTCCGTCGCCGGTCTTTGCGAAGCCTGCATCGCCATCGCTCCGTCGCTGAAGTAAATTCCAGACAAGGCCGGATTGCCGCTTGCCTGCGGCTCCGGCCTTTTCCGGCTGTCAATCCGTACCGGTTCCGTTCAATCCCAATATGCAACGGACCGGGAATCCGCAGAGGACAACCAGATGAATATTCACGAATACCAGGCCAAGCGCCTGCTTCACACCTACGGCGCGCCGATCGCCAATGGTGTGGCTGTCTATTCCGTCGAACAGGCGGAAGAATGGGCAAAGACGCTTCCCGGACCGCTTTATGTCGTCAAGAGCCAGATCCATGCTGGCGGACGCGGCAAGGGCAAGTTCAAGGAACTGCCAGCCGATGCAAAGGGCGGCGTGCGCCTCGCCAAGTCTGTCGAGGAAGTGGTTGCCAATGCGAAGGAAATGCTCGGCAACACGCTCGTCACCAAGCAGACCGGCCCTGCCGGCAAGCAGGTCAACCGTCTCTACATCGAAGACGGCGCCGACATTGATCGCGAGCTTTATCTCTCGATCCTGATCGACCGCACCGTTGGTCGTCCGGCTTTCGTCGTTTCGACCGAAGGCGGCATGGACATCGAAGCCGTTGCCGAGGAAACCCCTGAAAAGATCGTCACCGTCGCCATCGACCCTGCCAAGGGCGTGACGGATGAGGACGCCAACAAGCTCGCCGATGCGCTGAAGCTTGAAGGTCAGGCTCGCGAAGACGGCGTCAAGCTGTTCCCGATCCTCTACAAGGCCTTCACCGAGAAGGACATGAGCCTTCTGGAAATCAATCCGCTGATCGTCATGACCGATGGCCGCGTGCGCGTTCTCGACGCCAAGGTGTCGTTCGACGGCAACGCCCTGTTCCGTCATCCCGACATTCAGGAACTGCGCGATCTGTCGGAAGAAGACGAAAAAGAAATCGAAGCTTCCAAGTACGACCTCGCCTATGTCGCGCTCGATGGCAATATCGGCTGCATGGTCAACGGCGCAGGCCTTGCCATGGCAACGATGGACATCATCAAGCTCTACGGCGCAGAACCTGCCAACTTCCTCGACGTTGGCGGTGGCGCTTCCAAGGAGAAGGTGACGGCGGCGTTCAAGATCATCACCGCCGATCCGGCTGTCCAGGGCATTCTGGTCAACATCTTTGGCGGCATCATGAAGTGCGACGTCATCGCTGAAGGCGTGATCGCCGCGGTCAAGGAAGTCGGCCTCAAGGTTCCGCTGGTTGTCCGTCTCGAAGGCACCAATGTCGAACTCGGCAAGAAGATCATCAACGAGAGCGGCCTGAACGTCATTTCGGCCGACGATCTCGACGATGCGGCGCAGAAGATCGTCGCTGCAGTGAAGGGGAATTAAGGCATGTCCATTCTCGTCAACAAGGACACCAAGGTTCTCGTGCAGGGCCTGACCGGCAAGACCGGCACCTTCCACACCGAACAGGCGCTTGCCTATTACGGCACGCAGATGGTCGGTGGCATCCATCCGAAGAAGGGTGGCGAAACCTGGGAAGGCGCCAAGGGCGAAAAGCTGCCGATCTTCGCAACCGTTGCCGAAGCCAAGGAACGCACCGGTGCCGACGCATCCGTGATCTATGTTCCGCCAGCAGGCGCAGCAGACGCGATCATCGAAGCCATCGAAGCTGAAATCCCGTTCATCGTCTGCATCACCGAAGGCATTCCGGTCATGGACATGGTTCGCGTCAAGGAGCGTCTGGAACGCTCGAAGTCGCGCCTGCTCGGACCGAACTGCCCGGGCATCCTGACCCCAGAAGAATGCAAGATCGGCATCATGCCGGGCAATATCTTCAAGAAGGGTTCGGTGGGCGTTGTTTCCCGCTCCGGAACGCTTACCTATGAAGCAGTGTTCCAGACCTCCAACGAAGGCCTCGGCCAGACGACCGCTGTCGGTATCGGCGGCGATCCGGTCAAGGGCACCGAGTTCATCGACGTGCTGGAAATGTTCCTGGCCGACGACGAAACCAAGTCGATCGTCATGATCGGTGAAATCGGCGGTTCGGCTGAAGAAGATGCGGCGCAGTTCCTCAAGGACGAAGCCAAGCGCGGCCGCAAGAAGCCGATGGTCGGCTTCATCGCTGGCCGTACGGCTCCTGCCGGACGCACCATGGGCCATGCTGGCGCCGTGATCTCCGGCGGCAAGGGCGGCGCGGAAGACAAGATTGCCGCCATGGAATCGGCTGGCATTCGCGTGTCGCCGTCGCCGGCGCAGCTCGGCAAGACGCTGGTCGAAGTCCTCAAGGGCTGAGATCGCGTAACGATCTGAATATCCCGGCTGCGGCGAAAGCCGCTGCCGGGTTTGGCATAAGAGCGGGTCATGTGATCCGGTTAGAGGGACGGATATCCGTTCCGACGCGTAGAGTTTAGTCATGCCGGGGTCTGTAGCGGTTCCTCCCCGGCGGCGTGAGGGATGAAGTTTCAAACTTCCGGCCCGCGCAAGATGAGCCACTGACAAGGAGACGGAGCGCTGCTCCGGATAGGCTATGGCAAGGCAAGAACAAGCCAACGACGTTTTCGCCCTTACCTCATTCCTCTATGGCGGCAATGCCGACTATATCGAGGAGCTGTACGCCAAATATGAGGACGATCCGAATTCGGTCGATCCGCAGTGGCGCGATTTCTTCGCGAAGCTGGGCGATAATGCCGACGATGTGAAAAAGAACGCTGAAGGCGCGTCCTGGACCAGGAAGAACTGGCCGATTGCAGCCAATGGCGAACTGATTTCCGCGCTCGATGGCAACTGGGCCGAAGTCGAGAAGCACGTCACCGACAAGCTGAAGGGCAAGGCGGCAAAGGGCGAAGCGAAGGGCGCGACCGGCGCAGCGCTGACCAGCGAAGAGATCACGCAGGCTGCACGCGACAGCGTTCGCGCCATCATGATGATCCGCGCCTATCGCATGCGCGGCCATCTGCACGCCAATCTCGATCCGCTCGGTCTCTCCGAAAAGCCGAACGATTACAACGAGCTGGAACCGGAAAACTACGGTTTCACGCCTGCCGACTACAACCGCAAGATCTTTATCGACAACGTGCTCGGCCTCGAATATGCGACCGTGCCGGAAATGCTCGACATCCTGAAGCGCACCTATTGCGGCACGATCGGCGTCGAATTCATGCATATCTCCGATCCGGCTGAAAAGGCCTGGATTCAGGAACGCATCGAAGGCCCGGACAAAAAGGTTGCTTTCACGCCGGAAGGCAAGAAGGCCATCCTGTCGAAGCTTATCGAAGCGGAAGGCTTCGAGCAGTTCATCGACGTCAAGTACAAGGGCACCAAGCGTTTCGGCCTCGATGGCGGTGAATCGCTGATCCCCGCGCTGGAACAGATCGTCAAGCGCGGCGGCGCCATGGGCGTCAAGGAAATCATCTTCGGCATGGCCCACCGTGGCCGTCTGAACGTGCTCAGCCAGGTCATGGGCAAGCCGCATCGCGCCATCTTCCACGAGTTCAAGGGCGGCTCCTACGCGCCGGACGACGTGGAAGGTTCGGGCGACGTGAAGTACCATCTGGGCGCTTCGTCGGACCGTGAGTTCGACGGCAACAAGGTTCACCTGTCGCTGACCGCCAACCCGTCGCACCTTGAAATCGTCAACCCGGTCGTCATGGGCAAGGCCCGCGCCAAGCAGGACCTGCTGGCCGGTCGCACCCGCGACGACATGGTTCCGCTTGCAACTCGCGCCAAGGTTCTGCCGCTGCTGCTGCACGGTGATGCCGCCTTTGCCGGTCAGGGCGTCGTGGCCGAGTGCCTCGGCCTTTCGGGCCTGAAGGGCCACCGCGTTGCCGGTACGGTCCATTTCATCATCAACAACCAGATCGGTTTCACCACCAATCCGGCCTTCTCGCGTTCGTCGCCTTATCCGTCGGATGTGGCGAAGATGATCGAAGCGCCGATCTTCCACGTCAATGGCGACGATCCGGAAGCCGTGGTGTTTGCAGCCAAGGTTGCGACCGAATTCCGCATGACCTTCCACAAGCCGGTGGTCATCGACATGTTCTGCTATCGCCGCTTCGGTCACAACGAAGGCGACGAGCCGTCCTTCACCCAGCCGCTGATGTACAAGGCGATCCGCGGGCACAAGACCACGGTTCAGCTCTACAGCGAAAAGCTGATCGCCGAAGGCCTGATCAAGCAGGAAGAAATCGACCAGATGAAAGCGCAGTGGCGCGAAAATCTGGAAGCCGAATTCGAAGCCGGACAGAGCTACAAGCCGAACAAGGCCGACTGGCTGGACGGCGCATGGGCTGGTCTGCGTACTGCCGACAACGCCGACGAACAGCGCCGCGGCAAGACCGCCGTGCCGATGAAGACGCTCAAGGAAATCGGCAAGAAGCTGGTTGAAGTGCCGAAGGACTTCCACGTCCACCGCACGATCCAGCGCTTCCTCGACAACCGCGCCAAGATGATGGAAACGGGCGAGGGGATCGACTGGGCGACGGCGGAATCGCTGGCGTTCGGTTCGCTGGTTGCCGAAGGCAGCCCGATCCGCCTGTCGGGTCAGGACGTCGAGCGCGGCACCTTCTCGCAGCGCCATACGGTTCTCTACGATCAGGAAACCCAGAACCGCTACATCCCGCTCAACAATATCCAGAAGGGTCAGGCGATCTACGAGGCCATCAATTCGATGCTCTCCGAAGAAGCGGTGCTCGGCTACGAATACGGTTATTCGCTGTCCGATCCGCGCGCTCTGGTCCTGTGGGAAGCCCAGTTCGGCGACTTCGCCAATGGTGCACAGGTCGTGTTCGACCAGTTCATCTCGTCGGGCGAACGCAAGTGGCTGCGCATGTCCGGCCTCGTCTGCCTCCTGCCGCACGGCTATGAAGGCCAGGGTCCGGAACACTCTTCCGCTCGTCTGGAACGCTATCTCCAGCTCTGCGCCGAAGACAACATGCAGGTGGCGAACGTCACGACGCCGGCCAACTACTTCCACATCCTGCGCCGCCAGATGAAGCGCGACTTCCGCAAGCCGCTCATCATGATGACGCCGAAGTCGCTGCTGCGCCACAAGCGCGCCGTTTCGACGCTGGCCGAAATGTCGGGCGAATCCTCGTTCCACCGCCTGCTGTGGGACGATGCGCAGTACAACAAGGACGAAGGCATCAAGCTCCAGAAGGATGCAAAGATCCGTCGCGTCGTTCTCTGCTCGGGCAAGGTCTATTACGACCTTTACGAAGAGCGCGAAAAGCGCGGCATCGACGACGTCTACCTGCTGCGCGTGGAACAGCTCTATCCGTTCCCGGCCAAGGCGCTCATCAACGAGCTGTCGCGGTTCCGTCAGGCGGAAATGGTCTGGTGCCAGGAAGAGCCGAAGAACATGGGTGCATGGTCGTTCATCGACCCGTATCTGGAATGGGTGCTCGCTCATATCGACGCCAAGCATCAGCGCGTGCGCTATGCGGGCCGTCCGGCCGCAGCATCGCCTGCAACGGGCCTGATGTCGAAGCATCTTGCACAGCTTGCCGCTTTCCTTGAGGATGCGCTCGGCTGAGCGCCGACCGGCAATTCACATCGAACGAACTTTAAAGACTGAAGATCAACGGAAGAAGAAACCATGGCTACCGAAATTCGCGTTCCCACGCTTGGGGAGTCCGTTACCGAGGCAACCATCGGAAAGTGGTTCAAGAAGGTTGGCGATGCCGTCGCTATCGACGAACCGCTGGTGGAACTGGAAACCGACAAGGTGACAGTGGAAGTTCCGGCTGCTGCTGCTGGCGTGCTGGCCGAGATCGTGGCCAAGGAAGGCGACACGGTCGAAGTCAATGCGCTTCTCGGCCAGATTTCCGGTGACGGCGCTGCCGCCGCTGCGGCCCCGGCTGCGAAGAAGGAAGAAGCCAAGCCTGCCGCTGCCGCTCCTGCTGCTGCGGCGCCAGCCGCTTCCGCCTCGTCCGGCCCGGCCATGCAGCCTGCTCCGGCAGCCTCCAAGCTGCTTGCTGAAAACAACCTTTCCGCCGATCAGGTGGAAGGTTCGGGCAAGCGCGGCCAGGTGCTGAAGGGCGATGTGCTTGACGCTATTGCAAAAGGTGTTTCGGCTGCTCCTGCCGCCGCCGCACCGGCTGCTGCCCGCCCGGCGTCGCCAGCTGACGACGCATCGCGCGAAGAACGCGTGAAGATGACCCGCCTGCGCCAGACGATCGCCAAGCGTCTGAAGGATGCTCAGAACACTGCCGCCATGCTGACGACCTACAACGAAGTCGACATGTCAGCGGTGATGGAACTGCGCACCAAGTACAAGGACATCTTCGAAAAGAAGCATGGCGTGAAGCTTGGCTTCATGGGCTTCTTTACCAAGGCCGTGACGCATGCGCTGAAGGAAATCCCGGCGGTCAACGCCGAGATCGACGGCACCGACATCATCTACAAGAACTTCGCCCATGTCGGCATGGCCGTCGGCACGGACAAGGGTCTCGTGGTTCCGGTCATCCGTGACGCCGACAGCATGTCGATCGCGGAAATCGAAAAGGAACTGGGACGTCTGGCCAAGGCGGCTCGCGACGGTTCGCTGTCCATGGCCGACATGCAGGGCGGCACGTTCACCATCACCAATGGCGGCGTGTACGGTTCGCTGATGTCCTCGCCGATCCTGAACGCTCCGCAGTCGGGCATTCTCGGCATGCACAAGATCCAGGACCGTCCTGTTGTCGTCGGCGGCCAGATCGTGATCCGCCCGATGATGTATCTGGCGCTTTCCTACGATCACCGCATCGTGGACGGCAAGGAAGCTGTGACCTTCCTCGTGCGCGTCAAGGAAAGCCTGGAAGATCCGGAACGTCTGGTTCTCGATCTCTAAGGAAGAACGATGGAGCCGGGCCTCTTCTCCGCATCCCCGTTCCTGCCGCTGATCGGCGGGAGCGTCGTCCTGCTGGTGGTTCATATCCTCCTGCAGGGCTTTGCGGCAACGAAGGAACTCGGCTCCCGGTGGAATGCCGGTCCGCGCGACGAGGGGCTGAAACCCTCCGGCAAGTTTGCCGGTCGCGCGGAACGGGCCTCCGCCAATTTCCGCGAGACCTATCCGGCCTTCATCGGTCTGGCGCTGGCGCTCGTGCTGAAAGGCGACCCGTCCGGGTGGGGTATCCTCGGGGCGTGGCTCTGGTTGTTGGGCCGCATCGTCTATATCCCGCTTTATCTGGCGGGCATTCCCTATTTCCGTTCCTTCGTCTGGCTCATCAGCCTGATGGGGCTCGGTATCATGCTTCTGGCTTTGGTTCTGTGATGACAGCCTGCACGTGAAACACGCGCAACGAAGGAAACACGATGCATCCCTATCTTTTCGAACTTGCATCCCTGATGGCGATCTTCGTCTTCGCCATCGTTTCCCCCGGCGCTGATCTTGCGATGGTCATCCGGCAATCGCTGCTGCATGGCCGCCGTGAAGCGATCATCACGAGCTTCGGTATCGGTACCGCCCTGATGATGCATGTCACCTATACGGTGCTCGGGCTCGGGCTCATCATTTCCAAGTCGATCTACCTGTTCAACATCGTCAAATGGTGCGGCGTGGCCTATCTGGTCTATATCGGCATCAAGGCGCTGCGAGCTGGCACGACGAAGATCGACGTGGAGGCTTCGCCAAAGGAGCCGCGCAAGCAGCAGAGCTTCGCCAGGGCCTTCGGCCTCGGCTTTGCCGCCAATGCGCTGAACCCCAAGGCAGTGTTCTTCTTTTTGTCGATTTTCTCCACGGTCGTTCATGCCCATACGCCGACGGAGGTGAAGCTCGGTTATGGCGTCGTGATGGCGACCGCGCTGATCTCCTGGTTCGTCGGCGTCAGCCTTTTCATGACGACACCGAAGATGCGCGCGGCCTTCTCGCGCGCCTCGAAGTGGATCGATCGCGCCAGCGGAGTTGTGTTCATCGCGTTGGGGCTTAAACTTGCCACCGAAAAGGCTATGTAATCCTTATCTTCGCAAGCCGAGGATTCGCTGCCGGAAAAGCTCAGCCGGAACACCCAGGGAGAACCGACAGATGCATATTGCACACAAGCTTTTCAGGACCACCGCCTTTGCCGCGCTCGCGCTTTCGGTGTTCTCCACCGCCGTTCAGGCGGCTTGTACGCAGAACCGCGCGATTTATCGCGATCGCGACGATGCCTACACGCTGACCTTCCGTCCGGAGCAGCCGAATGATCTGAAAATGACACCGGCGCCGACCAATGAATTCACCATCACGGCCAACGACAAGCCGGAGTTCAAGCTGAGCGGCATGGTGATCTGGCCGGAGGAGGGCGTGGCGCGCCCCTATGCCTTGCTGACCTTCAACTGCAAGGGCGATGGTTCCAATCCGGAAGACCTCGACGATTGCAGCATCTGGCAGAGCGTCATCTATGCCTTGAAGGAAGGCGCGGAAGCCGAGGTGCTGCCCAAGGCGGAAGAACCGGCGGCGCAGGCGATCCTGCTGCCCGATCTGGTGACGGCGCTCGACGGTTATGATTTTGGAGCGGCAAAACCCGAAAAGCCGCTGCAGTGGGAAGTGTTCCGCTTTCAGGGATGCACGCCCGACCAGGAATGACCGGCTCCTGAAAAATGCCGGTTGCATGTGAATAATAGCGGATGAAGGGCATCGCCGGATGAACCGGGTCGCCCGAAAGCGTTCAGGACAGACTGAAGAAGGATAGTTCAATGTCATACGATGTGGTTGTCATCGGTACGGGCCCCGGCGGTTATGTCGCCGCGATCAAGGCTGCACAGCTTGGTCTTTCCGTTGCTGTTGTGGAGAAGCGCAAGACCTTCGGTGGCACCTGCCTGAATATCGGCTGCATTCCCTCCAAGGCGCTGCTGCATGCATCGGAAGTTTTTGCCGAAGCCGGTCATTCCTTCGATACGCTCGGCGTGGAAGTGACGCCGAAGCTCAATCTGGGCAAGATGCTGGCGCACAAGGATGCGACCGTGAAGTCCAACGTCACCGGCGTTGAATTCCTGTTCAAGAAGAACAAGATCACGTCCTTCATCGGCACCGGCAAGATCGTAGCCAAGGGCAAGGTTTCCGTGACCGCCGAAGACGGCAAGGTCGAGGAAATCGAAGCAAAGAACATCATCATCGCCACCGGCTCCGACGTCGCCGGCATTCCCGGCGTCAAGGTCGATATTGACGAGAAAGTCATCGTTTCCTCGACCGGCGCGCTTTCCTTCGACAAGGTTCCGGGCAGCCTGATCGTCGTCGGCGGCGGCGTGATCGGCCTCGAACTTGGCTCCGTCTGGGCGCGTCTCGGCGCCAAGGTAACGGTCGTGGAATATCTCGACAAGGTGCTCGGGCCCATGGACGGCGAAGTGTCGAAGCAGTTCCAGCGTCTCCTCGAAAAGCAGGGCATTGCCTTCAAGCTCGGCGCCAAGGTGACCGGCGTGGAGAAGGCAGGTAAGGGCGCGAAAGTGACCTTTGAACCGGTAAAGGGTGGCGCGGCTGAAACGCTTGAAGCCGATGCCGTTCTGATTGCGACCGGCCGCCGTCCTTACACGGACGGTCTCGGCCTGCAGGAAGCTGGCGTGAATGTCGATGATCGCGGCCGCGTTGCCATCGACGGTCACTGGCGTACCAATGTCGAAGGCATCTATGCCATTGGCGACGTGGTGCAGGGTCCGATGCTGGCGCACAAGGCCGAAGACGAAGGCATTGCGGTTGCCGAAATCATTGCCGGTCAGGCCGGTCACGTGAATTTCGATGTCATTCCGAGCGTCGTTTACACGCAGCCGGAAGTGGCTTCCGTCGGCAAGACCGAAGAAGAGCTAAAAGCTGCCGGTATCGAATACAAGATCGGCAAGTTCCCGTTCACGGCCAATGGTCGCGCACGCGCCATGCTGCACACGGACGGGTTCGTGAAGATCCTCGCCGACAAGGCGACGGACCGCGTCCTGGGCGCTCATATCCTCGGCTACAATGCCGGCGAAATGATCCACGAACTGGCTGTTCTGATGGAGTTCGGCGGATCGTCGGAAGACCTGGCCCGCACCTGCCACGCGCATCCGACTATGTCGGAAGCCGTGCGCGAATCCGCCCTGGCGACCTTCGCCAAGCCGATCCATATGTGATCGGCCATTATATGGAACTGCAAAAGGCCCGCAGATGCGGGCCTTTTTTCGATGTCTAGAGCATTTCCGACGATTCTGTCAGAACAGGAACCGCTCTAGTTTTGCGCTGGCGGGCTGGCCGGGGGAGCCGGAGCAGGTGTTGCAGGCTCGCTCTGCGTCGCAGGGGGAGGCGAAGGTGGAGCGGCTGTGTCTGTCCCGCTGCCGTTGCGGTAAAAGAAATAAGCCAGGATGATTATCGCCGCCAGCAGCACCGCGCCAAGCAGATAGCCGCTTCCGCCGCGCGCGGGCGGTGGCGGCGGCATCCCGGATGGGTCCGAAAGCCTGGGGTCGGTTGTCGTGCGCGGGTCGTTGTTCCGCGGGTCATTGTTTCGCGGGTCGAGGGGGTCAACCATATCGGGTCCTCCAATGGTCCCTTCCGCCATCGAAACGACAGTCGGGAAGTGACAGTTGGCCGGGCATTGCGTGTGATCCTCGGGCAATCGATGTTCCGACCGCCTCGAATGCGTGCCGTCATGCGCTGCAATAACAAACCCGGTGTATATCAATGCGAAAAAGAGCGGATAGTTCCAGAAGCGCTAATATGCGTACGAGCCAGTACGAATAGACGTGCGGAGCGGGGCGGCGGCGCTGGTGTTAACGCAAGAGAAACTGCGCATCATTTATGTATATTCAATCCCGGATGCGATCTGCTGATCGAAAATATGATCGATCAACTGGCTATCCGGGCTTTATCACTGTAAAGCACTGATAAGGCAGGATCGTTACAAGCGATCAGAGACGACGCCGAAATTTTGAGGAATGACATTATGCCGTCGAAAGAAAACCTGAAAACCATTGAACGCTTCGAGAAACTTTCGTCGCTTCTGCGCGATGAACAGTTCAAGCTTCTGGATGAGGCGGCTCGGGAAGAAGCGCTTCCGGGAAAATCCATATTGAGACAGATTGCCGAACTCGAACTCAATATAACCGCCATCGAGAACAGCATCACGGACCTGAAAGCCGGCTAGAGCATTTCCTGCAACACCGGAAATGCTCTATCGACGATTATAGCGGAACCACCCGATAACCCTTTGCACGCAGCAATTCGATTACCCCATCCGCGCCCGGCAGATGCAGCGCGCCAACGGCAATAAAGGCATTTCCCTTGTCGATGATCGGGACGGCGCGATCAGCCATGACGTGATTGCGGTCCGAAATGAGATATTTTAGAAATAAATCATAGTCCTCGTCGGAAAGGTTGTCGGGAACAATCTTCCGGAGCGTCGGCATGATCATCCCGATCTCGCCCTTGAGATAAAGTGCAGTCATTGTCTCCATGGCATTCTCGATCCCGTCACCATAATCGATGGTAGCCACAAGGCTGCGGACATGGAAATCGAGCGGCATCCGGCTCATCGCCAGGAGCTGTTCTTCCGCACTTTCAAGGCCCTGAACATCGCGGCCCTCGGCCTGCGCGTCGAGAGCAAGCTTTTCATCGAGCGATTTCTCGCCCTCGCTTTTGCGCTGTCTCTCGCATTTGGGAAACGTCAGCAGGCTGGATAGGACCCAGGGTTTCATTGTGGCGACCGCGTCGAGAATGATGCCGCGTTCTGCAAGCTTCCGTTCGATCTCGTCACGCTGCTCTGCGGGAAGATGGGATTTGAGCGTGGTGCCATCGGTGAAGAGCAGCAGGTCGGGATGTTCGAGCCTGACACGCAGGAAAAACTTCGGGTCCAGCATATCCGTCGTTTCCACGACAACCGTGTTCGCCGATCGATAGGCCGTGTCGGTCGCTTTCGGCAATGTCATGACGCGGGGATCGGAAAAATGTATCGTGCCGAAGAGATAGGATGGCTCGATGCCCTCTTTCTCGATTTTCCAGAGGAGCCCCGTGCGATTGGGAACCTTATCGGCTTCGCGCTGCAATTCCTGCCAGCTAACCGGGTCTTTCGCCTCAAGTCCTTCCATGAGGTTGACGCCGTGTGGGGTACAGGTAGCCGCGGCAGGGGCATTGTCGGCGCGAGCGGCGATGGAGCCTGCAAGACAGGCAAGGAGAAGGGTCAGAAACAGCTTTTTCATGAGGGCAATATAGAGCCGGTTTTCACGGATGCCAGACCAATATCAAGCGCGCGGGTGCGCCTTGTCGTAAACTTCCAGCAATCGCTCTGTATCCACGCCGGTATAGACCTGTGTCGTGGAAAGGCTGGCGTGGCCAAGCAGTTCCTGAATGGTGCGCAGATCGCCGCCGCGTCCCAGAAGGTGCGTTGCAAAGGAATGGCGCAGCGCATGCGGCGTCGCGCTGTCCGGCAGGCCAAGGCCAGCGCGCAGTTTCTGCATTTCACGCTGGATGATCGCCGCATGAAGAATGCCGCCCTTGGCGCCGCGAAACAGCGGTTTGTCGGCCGAAAGATCGAATGGGCAAAGCGTCCGATACTGCGCTACAGCGCGATGCACCACCGGCAGCAACGGCACGAGGCGGGCTTTGTTGCCCTTGCCGGTAATGGTGATGGAAAGGGCGGTGCTGTCGGATAATGCGTCACCCGTCAGGCCGAGCGCCTCGGAGATGCGCAGGCCGCAACCATAGAGCAAGGTCAGAACGGCGGCGTTGCGCGCGGCAATCCATGGCTCCTCCGCCAGTTGCCCGTCGGCGGCAACCACGCGGCGGGCATCTTCGGCGGTCAGTGGCTTGGGCAGTGATTTCGGCTGTCGCGGCGCGCGCATCGCGCTCGCGCCTGCGGCATTGGCAAGACCGCGTTTTTCCAGATGACGCAGCAGCGAGCGCACGCCCGCAAGTCCGCGCCCCAGCGTTCGCGCGCCGACGCCTTCGTTGCGGCGGCTGGCCAGGAACGAGCGCAGATCGGCGATCCGCAGATTGCCGACATCCTTCAGCGACGGCGGTTCGCCCAGATGGCCGGTCAGGAAATTGAGAAACTGGCGCGTATCGCGCTCATAGGCATCAAGCGTATTTTCCGACAGGCGCCGCGCATCTTTCAGCGTCTTCAGCCATTCTTCCCTGGCGGCTGCGAGGTCGGCGCGGGCAGGGATCAGAAATTCGCTGTTCGTCGTCATAATCGGGCCGATCGTTCACTCTGGATTCGCAAGGCAGTCTGCCAGCGATAGGTTACCGGCTGGTTTTCGTGGGTTGAAGAGCGCTTTTGTGACGAAATGACGTGAAAAAGGCCAACGAAAGAGCTATTGAACGAAAAATAGTTCTCTCCGTGCAGCAAAAAACAAGGTTGGCAATGCCGCGTCCAGAAAACCCGATCCAACTCGCCGTCATCGGTGCCGCCCATGGCACGCGCGGTGAAGTGCGAGTGAAGACCTTTACCGGCGATCCGCTGGCCATCGCCGATTACGGCCTGCTTTATGACGAACAGGGCAAGAGCTACGAAGTTCTGGAAGCGCGCCCGGCCAAGACGGTCGTGGTCGTGCGTTTCAAGGGCATCAACGACCGCAATGCGGCCGAGGCGCTGAACGGGACCGCGCTTTTCATCGACCGCTCGCAACTGCCGGATGACGAACTGGACGAAGACGAATTCTACCAGACCGATCTGATCGGCTTGCTGGCGGTCGATGCGGAAGGCAAGTCCTATGGCGTGGTGAGCGCCCTGTTCGATTTCGGCGGCGGCGATCTCATCGAGCTTTCCGAAAAGGGCAAGCGTCCCATGCTCATTCCGTTCACGGAAGCGGCCGTACCGGAGATCGACTTCGACAAGGGCATATTGCTGGTCGAACCCCATGCCGCCGGACTGATCGCCGAGGATGAGGACGAGCGCCCGCAGGGCGAAAAGAAAAAGCCGAAGAAGTGATGACCGAAGTTCCAAAGGTCACGGACGAGGCCGGTTTCTTTCATGCCTCCGTGCTGACGCTTTATCCGGAAATGTTCCCCGGACCGCTTGGCGCCTCGCTTGCCGGCAAGGCGCTCGCTGAAGCGAAATGGCGGCTCGATGCGGTGCAGATTCGCGACTTTGCGGAAGGGCGGCACCGTATGGTGGATGACACGCCTTCTGGCGGCGGCGCCGGCATGGTGATGAAGCCGGATGTTATCGCCCGTGCACTGGATTCAGTCGCCGACGGTCGCCGCCCGATGCTCCTGATGAGCCCGCGCGGAAAACCGCTGACACAGAAGCGCGTGCGCGAACTGGCCGACGGGCCGGGCGCGATCATTCTGTGCGGTCGTTTCGAAGGCGTGGATGAGCGCGTCATTGAAGCGCGCGATCTCGAGGAAGTTTCGATCGGCGATTACATCCTGTCGGGCGGAGAGACTGCGGCCATCGTGCTGCTCGATGCTGTTGTGCGGCTCTTGCCGGGCGTGATGGGCAATCGCGAATCCGGCGAGACGGAAAGCTTCGAGACCGGCCTGCTCGAACATCCGCATTATACCCGCCCGCAGGTATGGGAAGGAAGATCGATTCCGGAAATCCTGACGTCGGGCAATCATGGCGCCATCGACAAATGGCGACACGAGCAGGCGGAACGGATCACCAGGGAGCGGCGTCCCGATCTTTGGGAAGCCTATGGCGAGGGCAAGCGCAAATGAATCTGATCCAGCGGCTCGAAAGTCTTTCTCTCGCACTGCTGGCGCTCGGAGCCTATTGGGTCAGCGGCGCGAGCTGGTGGCTGTTTGCCATCCTCATCCTTGCGCCCGATCTTTCATTCTTCGGCTATATGAAGGGGCCGCGTACCGGCGCGGTCATCTACAATATGGCCCATAGCTGGATCGGCGTCGTGTTTGTGGCGGTGTTCGGCTGGGCCATGAACTGGCCGCTCTGCTTTGCAATTGCGCTGATCTGGGCCGTGCATATCGGCGTCGACCGCGCACTCGGTTTCGGCCTCAAATATGGATCGGGTTTCAAGGATACGCATCTGGGCCGCATCTGAGGCGATTTTGGCGTCCTGATATTGATTCATCGCCGGCAATGGTGTATTGCCGCGCCAGTTCGGGCTAGTCCCGACATTGTAATATCCCGTTCGGGCAAAGCCCGATACGTCCTAAACCAATAAATGGTGTACCGCTCCTGCCTGAATTTGAAGGCATAGCCACAGGGCCAAGGATTGCTTGGTGGCAAGTGCAGAGCGCTCTGACTGTTTGAGAAGAATTCAGAAGGAGAAAGACGATGACCGATATCATTCGTCAGCTTGAAGCCGAACAGGCAGCAAAGATCGAAGAAAAGCGCAAGCTTCCGGATTTCCAGCCAGGTGACACCGTTCGCGTTCAGGTTCGCGTTACCGAAGGTACGCGTACCCGCGTGCAGGCCTATGAAGGCGTCTGCATTGCCCGTTCCGGCGCTGGCCTCAACGAAAACTTCACCGTTCGCAAGATTTCCTACGGCGAAGGCGTGGAGCGCGTATTCCCGGTTTACTCGCCGATCGTAGAAGGCGTTGAACTGGTTCGCCGCGGCAAGGTTCGTCGCGCGAAGCTTTACTATCTGCGCGGCCTCACGGGCAAGGCTGCCCGTATCGCTGAAAAGAAAGACAACCGCACCAAGGCCGAGCGCGAAGCCGACAAGGCTGCCGCTGCCAAGGCCGAAGCTGCCAAGGCTGCTGCTGAATAAGTTTCACAGCGATCTGTTTGGAAAAGGCGGCCTTTGGGTCGCCTTTTTTATTTGCCAAAAGCAAAGGGTTGCGTAACATATCGCATATTTCCGCCAACATCTCGCAAGATTGTTACTGCGACACCCTGTTGCGGTTTCACTTTCTTGACGAAGCGTGACGGCGGGTGCATATGACAGGAAGTTAGAGCGGTTCCAGCCAAGGCTTGAAGCGCAGGAATCGCTCTGGCTGTTTTTTTCACGCATTGGCCCATGCAAAACCCGTTTCACATTTTGCTGGAAATGCTCTCGAACTAATCAAAGGACCTCTCGCAATGAGCGCGCCGCGTACACTTTATGACAAGATCTGGGACGACCATGTAGTGGATCAGCAGGAAGACGGAACCTGCCTCCTTTATATTGATCGCCATCTTGTGCACGAAGTGACGAGCCCGCAGGCTTTCGAAGGCCTGCGCATGGCTGGCCGCAAGGTGCGCCATCCTGAAAAGACGCTGGCCGTTGTCGATCACAACGTGCCGACCTCGCCGGACCGCATCAACGGCATCAAGAACGAGGAAAGCCGCATTCAGGTCGAGGCTCTGGCGAAGAATGCCGCCGATTTCGGCGTCGAATATTATTCCGAGCGCGACAAGCGTCAGGGCGTCGTGCACATCGTCGGTCCGGAGCAGGGCTTCACCCTGCCGGGCATGACCATCGTCTGCGGCGACAGCCACACGTCCACGCACGGCGCTTTCGGTTCGCTGGCGCACGGTATCGGCACGTCCGAGGTGGAGCACGTTCTGGCAACCCAGACGCTGATCCAGAAGAAAGCCAAGAACATGCTGGTGCGTGTGAATGGCAAGCTGGCGCCCGGCGTCACCGCCAAGGACATCACGCTCGCCATCATCGGTGAAATCGGCACCGCAGGCGGCACTGGCTATGTGATCGAATATGCGGGCGATGCCATTCGCTCCCTGTCGATGGAAGGCCGCATGACTGTCTGCAACATGTCGATCGAAGGCGGCGCACGCGCCGGCCTGATCGCGCCGGACGAAACGACCTTCGCCTATATCAAGGACAAGCCGCGCGCGCCGAAGGGCGAAGCGCTGGAACAGGCGATTTCCTACTGGAAGACGCTGCATTCGGATGAAGGGGCGCATTTCGACAAGATCGTCGAACTGGACGCTGCCAAGATTTCGCCGGTCGTTTCCTGGGGTTCCTCGCCGGAAGACGTGGTCTTCGTCACCGACATCGTTCCGAATCCCGACGAGATCAAGGATGAGACCAAGCGTGCATCGAAGTGGCGTGCGCTTGACTATATGGGCCTGAAGCCGGGCATCAAGATGACCGACATCAAGATCGACCGCGTGTTCATCGGCTCGTGCACCAATGGCCGCATCGAAGACCTGCGCGATGCCGCCCGCATGGCCGCTGGCAAGAAGGTTGCCGCCGGCGTAAGCGCCATGATCGTACCGGGCTCTGGTCTGGTAAAGGAACAGGCGGAAGCCGAAGGTCTGGACAAGATCTTCATCGAAGCCGGTTTCGACTGGCGCGAGCCGGGCTGCTCGATGTGCCTTGCCATGAATGACGACCGCCTGAAGCCGGGCGAGCGTTGCGCATCGACCTCGAACCGCAATTTCGAAGGACGCCAGGGCTTCAAGGGCCGCACGCATCTCGTGTCGCCAGCCATGGCAGCCGCTGCCGCGATTGCCGGACATTTCGTCGACATTCGCGAGTGGAACTAAGGTTCCCCCGCAGGCTTTCAACTGATCAAACCGCCGGTTCATCCCCGGCGGTTTTTCTTTAGATGTATATTAGCATGTTTTTCACGCTTTGATTGTATGGAGGGGTGGGGTGGCTGGCGTCTGGGAAGACTTTGACAGCCGGCATGGGAAGAGAATCGATGAATGGAGCCGACTTTATCCTTCTGATTAACATGACCGTTTCAGGTCTGTTTGCTTTCGCGTTCCTCGGCATAGCCGTATACGCGCGGGATAATGCGGCGGCGCCCGTCTTTGCCTTCGGCTTTATTTTCGCAATGCTCTATTTCCTCACAGAGCTTGCCATGCCTTCCATTCCCAATCCCCGCGTGGGCTATATGCTCGCCTTCACGACCTACTATCTGGCATTGTCCTGTCTGGTCATCGGTCTGGCACGCATGTATGCCCGGCCCGTGCCGTGGATCGCGCTCGGAGTTCTGACTGTTGCATCGCTCGCGATGGTTTACGGCATATATGACGTCGCCCGCAGCCAGATGCTCGGCATGCTTCTCTATCAGACGCCTTATTTCCTCATTCTGCTTCTAGCGGTGTGGGTGATCCTGCGGGTGGATCGCAACGGCGTAGATACCTTGATGGTGGTGCTGTTCAGCATCAGCGCCCTCCATTTTCTGTTCAAGCCGGTCATCGCCATGCTGGCGGGAGGGACAGGCGTAGAACCGAGAGATTACATCGATACGACCTATGCGATGTTTTCGCAGTCCATCGGGGCGGCTCTTTCCGTTGCTGGTGGTTTGCTCCTGCTGTTGAGCCTGATGCGGGAACTGATCGCCAATATGCTGATACGCTCCGAGACGGACCAGCTGTCGGGATTGCTCAACCGGCGCGGTTTCGAGTTTCGCGCCGAAGCCGCAATTGAAAAGTCGAAGCGCATGCGGCAGGCCCTGTCGCTGGTCCTGTGCGACATCGATCATTTCAAGGCGATCAACGATACGCATGGCCATGCGCTGGGAGATCGCGTCATTGCGGCGTTCTCTGCCGAACTGCGCAAGGCAGCGAACGGTAAGAACGGAATTTCGGCCCGCATAGGCGGTGAGGAATTTGCGATCATCCTGCCGGGAAACACGATCCAGTCAGCATGGCGATTCGCGGAAAAGGCCCGGCTTGTCTGCCGCGATATCCATATTCCCGGGCGAAATGGCGCAATTGTCTTTACCGCGAGCTTCGGCATCGCGGAAATGGAATTCGATGACGTGTTTTCCGATCTCTACAAGCGCGCGGATGGTGCGCTTTATGAGGCGAAGAAGGGAGGGCGCAACTGCGTCCGCAGCGCGCTTCCGATACTGGTGGATGAAAACGTTCTGGAACTTCGTTCAATGACCGGGCGCTGAACGACGCTGTTCGTAGCGGCAACCCGGATGATCCAGAACCGGCGTTTCCCCGCGGTCGATCCCATACATGAAAGAGCGTCCACGCAGCACGACCGCGCTTTCGCAATTGCTGTTGGGCTTGGCCACGATGTGGGCGATGGCATTATCGCGTGGCGCAGAAATTATCCGCAAGTGCTGCGGCGGCGCAGAAACAGGCTGCACGGTTCCGACCCGGATGATTCTGGCACCATTATCCGGCATCTGGATGACGAGGTTCCCCGATGCATCGATGGAACGCATCGCATCGCTGGCCAGCGTGGGGCTGGTCAGTGCAAGCGCCCCGACGACAACCACGCCAAGCATTGCCGGTCTGCGTTTTGCCATCGTTGTTCGAGCCTCATCGTCCGTGACCACCAAGAGAATGAGGACTATCTTAACTCTTTCTTTACCTTTGTCATCCGTGCTGGCTACAATCGAACCGGTCTTCCGGTGCGCTGCTGCTTCGCAGGCGGCGCATGGAAGAACTGGAAACGCCAAGGAACGTCCAATGACCAAAGATCATGCCGTCGATATTGCGCTCCTCCATCTGCGGGATGCCCATGAGTTCGCGCCGCTGCTGGCAAGCTACGCGCAGGCGCTGAAGCGCGGTGCGCCACGCCGCCCCGATGATTTTTATGCCGAGCACCTGCTTCAGGACCGCGCCGCTGAAACGCTGGGGGCCCGGGTCGACGGAAATCTGGTCGGCTTCGTGATCTTCTACGATCTGCCCGAACCGGTGACGGGCCTGCGTGCAGGACAGGTCGATCATATCTATGTCCACCACGATCATCGCGGGAAGGGTATCGCCAAGGCGTTGATCGACGTCCTTGCCGACAAGGCCGAGGAGCGCAGCTGGTCCAAGCTGGTGCTGAATGCCCCGCGCGTTCCGGAAGACGGGCGCAAGCTCTATGAACAGATCGCCACGGCTGCCGACTGGTCGAGCTATGTGATTCGATTCGGCAACTGATCGATTTCCTGAAAGTTGATGAAATTACACATGTTTTTGCCGGTTGCGGTCTTCAATCGTTTGAATGCCGCAATCACGCGAATGTGTCGCCCAGGTGCGACCAATTGTTAGTCTTTTCGTGAAAAAGCTTCTTTGACGTGATGGTAAAAGCGCAGTAGAAAGCGCCACATAGGGCCGTACGCCACGGTCCAGCCATATTTTCTTGGGTCGTACCGGCGCGGGATCGTAAAGTCCGGTTCCCTGTGTCTCGGACGGCATCGAACCAGGGTTCGGGAGAACCCGCAACCCGGCTGCCTTGCTGATGATCGTCAGCCGGGTGTGGCCGGAGAGAAACGTCAGGGAAGCCTACAGAGCCATGACACAACCGACTGTAACGCGCCAGCGTCCTTTGTCGCCGCACCTGTCTATCTACAAGCCGGTCATTACGATGACGATGTCCATCGTCCATCGCATCACAGGCGGCGCACTTTACTTCGGCACCCTGCTGCTGGCGGCCTGGCTGATTTCGGCTGCGGTCAGCGAAGAGTGCTTCAACACCGTCAATGCATTGTTCTCGTCCTGGATCGGCCGCCTGATCCTGTTCGGCTATACCTGGGCGCTTCTGCACCATCTGGCCGGCGGTGTCCGCCACCTGATCTGGGATACGGGTGCAGGCCTTGAAAAGCACACCGCTTCCAGGATCGCCTGGACGACCGTCGTATTCTCCGTCATCGCCACGATCCTCGTCTGGGTCGTCGCCTATTCGGTGCGCTAAGGGGAGCTGGTTTCATGAACGGTATGAACAAGGATATGCGCACCCCGCTCGGCAAGGTCCGGGGTCTGGGATCGGCCAAGGAAGGCACCGGCCATTTCTGGTATCAGCGCCTGAGCGCGGTCGCCCTCGTGCCGCTGGTCATGTTTTTCATCGGTCTGGTCGTTTCGCTCAATGGCGCAAGCTATGCGGAAGTCCGGGCTGCATTGTCGCATCCATTCACTGCAATCGTGATGGCGCTGTTCGTCCTGACCGGCGTCTATCACATGCGTTTGGGCATGCAGGTCATTATCGAAGATTATGTGCATGGCGAAGGCATGAAGGTCGTGCTGGTGATGCTGAACAGCTTCTTTACGGCTGTTGTCGGCTTCGCCTGCATTTTTGCGATCCTCAAGCTGAGCTTCGGAGGTTGATAGCCCGATGGCTAGTGCAGTAAACAATGCGGCGCCTGCCGCTGCAAGCAAGTACACCTATGTCGATCACAAGTTCGACGTGGTGGTCGTCGGGGCTGGCGGTGCGGGCTTGCGCGCAACGCTCGGCATGGCCGAGCAGGGCCTGAAGACGGCTTGCATCACCAAGGTTTTCCCGACCCGTTCGCATACTGTCGCCGCGCAGGGCGGCATTGCCGCCTCGCTCAAGAACATGGGCCCGGACAGCTGGCAGTGGCACATGTACGATACCGTCAAGGGATCGGACTGGCTCGGCGACACCGACGCGATGGAATATCTGGCGCGTGAAGCGCCTGCCGCCGTCTATGAGCTTGAGCACTACGGCGTGCCGTTCTCGCGTACCGAGGAAGGCAAGATCTATCAGCGCCCGTTCGGCGGTCACATGCAGAATTTCGGCGACGGTCCTCCGGTCCAGCGCACCTGCGCTGCCGCCGACCGTACCGGTCACGCGATCCTGCACACGCTCTACGGCCAAAGCCTGAAAAACAACGCGCAGTTCTTCATCGAATATTTCGCGCTCGATCTCATCATGACCGACGGTGTGTGCACCGGCGTCGTGGCGTGGAACCTCGATGACGGCACTATCCATCGCTTCTCCGCCAAGATGGTGGTTCTGGCCACGGGCGGTTATGGCCGCGCCTATTTCTCGGCAACCTCCGCGCATACCTGCACCGGCGACGGTGGCGGCATGGTGGCGCGCGCCGGCCTGCCGCTGCAGGACATGGAATTCGTGCAGTTCCATCCGACCGGCATTTATGGCGCTGGCTGCCTTATTACTGAAGGCGCACGCGGTGAAGGCGGCTATCTCGTCAATTCCGAAGGCGAGCGCTTCATGGAGCGCTATGCGCCATCGGCCAAGGACCTTGCCTCGCGTGACGTTGTTTCGCGCTGCATGACCATGGAAATCCGTGCTGGTCGCGGCGTCGGCAAGAACAAGGATCACATCTTCCTGCATCTCGACCATCTCGATCCGGCTGTTCTGCATGAACGCCTGCCGGGTATTTCGGAATCGGCCAAGATTTTCGCAGGCGTGGATGTGACCAAGGAACCGATCCCGGTTCTGCCGACCGTTCACTACAATATGGGCGGCATCCCGACCAATTACTGGGGCGAGGTGCTGAACCCGACCGCCGACGATCCGGACCGCGTACAACCGGGCCTGATGGCCGTCGGCGAAGCGGGCTGCGCTTCGGTGCATGGGGCAAACCGTCTCGGCTCCAACTCGCTGATCGATCTGGTGGTGTTCGGCCGTGCGGCTGCAATCCGCGCCGGTCAGGTCATCGATCGCAAGTCGAAGATTCCCGATCTCGACCTCGCTGCCTGCGACAGGATCATGGAGCGCTTTGATCGCCTGCGTTTTGCCAACGGCTCCCAGCCGACCGCGGAACTGCGCGAAAAGATGCAGCGCACCATGCAGGAAGATGCCGCCGTGTTCCGCACGTCGGAATCGCTCAAGCAGGGCGTCGAGCGCATGGAAAAGCTCTGGCATGAACTGCCGGACATCAAGGTCACGGACCGTTCGATGATCTGGAACTCCGATCTGGTGGAAACGCTGGAGCTGGAAAACCTGATGGCCAATGCGCTGACCACGGTTGTTTCGGCGGAAGCGCGTCAGGAAAGCCGCGGCGCCCATGCGCATGAGGATTTCCCGGATCGCAACGATGCCGAGTGGCGCAAGCACACCCTGTCCTGGCTGTCGCCGGATGGCAAGGTCAAGCTTGACTATCGCCCGGTCCACCTCGATCCGTTGACGACGGAAGAGGAAGGCGGCATCAGCCTCGCCAAGATTGCGCCGAAGAAGCGCGTTTACTAATCAAGGGAAAGAGCAATGGTTGAACTCGCACTTCCCAAGAATTCCCGCATTCAGGAGGGCAAGACCTGGCCCCGGCCTGATGGCGCCAAGCGCGTCACGGAATTCCGCATCTATCGCTGGTCGCCGGACGACGACGCCAATCCGAGCATCGACACCTATTATGTCGATCGCGACGATTGCGGCCCGATGGTTCTGGACGGTCTTCTCTATATCAAGAACAAGATCGATCCGACGCTGACGCTCCGCCGTTCCTGCCGCGAAGGCATTTGCGGTTCCTGTGCCATGAATATCGACGGCGCGAACACGCTTGCCTGCACCAAGGGCATGGACGACATCAAGGGCGCCATTAAGGTTTACCCGCTGCCGCATATGCCGGTGGTGAAGGACCTCGTGCCGGACCTCAACAATTTCTACGCTCAGCACCGTTCCATCGAGCCCTGGCTCAAGACGGTTTCGCCGGAGCCGCAGAAGGAGTGGCTGCAGAGCCATGAGGATCGCCAGAAGCTCGACGGTCTTTATGAATGCATCCTGTGCGCCTGCTGCTCGACCTCGTGCCCGAGCTACTGGTGGAACGGCGACCGTTATCTCGGGCCCGCCGTGCTGCTTCAGGCCTATCGCTGGCTGATCGATAGCCGCGACGAAGCCAAGGGCGAACGCCTCGACAATCTCGAGGACCCGTTCCGGCTCTATCGCTGCCACACGATCATGAACTGCGCACAGACCTGCCCGAAGGGTCTGAACCCTGCCAAGGCGATCGCCGAGATCAAGAAGATGATGGTCGAGCGCCGCGTGTAATCGCGGCAATCGCCTGTCTTTTTAGTCCCTGTCGGCCTCCGGCCTCCGCGCCTCTTGTGCCGAGATCAAGAAGATGATGGTCGAGTGCCGCGTGTAGTTGCGCGCTCGTTCCACGAACCAAAAGGGGAAGGTCCAAACCTTCCCCTTTTTCTTTACCTGAACTTTGGTACATCTTCGCCGAAGGCTTGATCTTTATAGCGGCGCCGATATCTCATTAGGCATATCCATCGGAGACAGGGCAATCATGCTCGATCATATCGGCTTCAACATTTCCAGCATGCCCAAGTCGCGGGCTTTCTATGATGCGGCGCTGGCACCGCTCGGCATAGGCCGGGCCATGGAGTTCGGCGATTGGGTGGGGTATGGCCGCAATGGCAAGCCGGAATTCTGGATCGGCAAGCAGAAAGGCGCGAAGCTTGAGGGCGTGCTTCATGTCGCATTTTCGGCTGGCACCCGCTCCGAGGTTGACCGCTTTTATGAAGCAGCGATAGCCGCAGGCGGCAAGGACAATGGCAAGCCCGGCCTGAGGGCCGATTATCACCCCGACTATTACGCCGCCTTCGTCATCGATCCGGACGGTCACAATATCGAGGCCGTCTGCCACCTGCCCGAATAAAGAAGCGGGCTTGCGCCCGCTCTTCGTTGGCGTGTCTTATACCTGTTCAGACGAGTTTTGCGTCCAGCGTCACCTCGATAGCGCCCAACGCTTTGGAGAGAGGGCAGGACTGCTTGGCCTTGGTGGCAAGCGCTTCAAAATCCTCCGCCGAGATTCCGGGTATCGTGGCACTCAGCGTCAGCGCGCTGCGGCTGATTTCAAAACCGCCACCGGCTGCGGGGCCGACCGTGACGGCGGCAGTCGCTTCCAGTTTTTCCGGCGGGGTGCCGTGTTCGGTCAGGAGTGCGGAAAGCTGCATGGCGAAGCAGCCTGCATGCGCTGCTCCCAGAAGTTCTTCCGGGTTGGTGCCGGAGCGACCGCTTTCGTCCTGAAAACGGGCCTTGAAATCATAAGGCAGATCCTTCAACGCGCCGCTTTGCGTGTTGAGGGTGCCCTTGCCTTCCTTCAGTGTGCCTTGCCAGACGGCGGTTGCTTTTCTGTCCATGGGAAGCTCTCCTCTCGGTTGGGATTTCCGCTTCCGATATAGGGCGGCAGGGGAGCGGGTCCAGCGCTCAGATGGACTGGCCCTTCAGCAGGCGCGGCGTATCGCCGGAAAGACCGGCTGCCTGCTTGATGAAGAAGGATTTCAGTACCGGAACCCGGTCGACGAGACCCAGGCCGATATCGCGGATCGAGCGGACTGCTGGATGGTCGTTGGAGAAAAGTCGGGTCAGGATATCTGTCGTCACGCCCATCTGGACAGTGTCGAAGCGGCGCCAGGACTGGTAACGTTCCAGAGCGGCAAATGAACCGATGTCGAGGCCGAGCCTGTCGGTTTCGACCACGACCTCCGCGATTGCGGCAGCATCGCGGAAACCGAGATTAAGCCCCTGACCTGCGATGGGGTGGATGCGGTGGCCTGCATCGCCCACCAGCACGAAGCGCGGCTTCACGAATTCACGCGCCAGCGTTAGGCCGAGCGGGAAGGCGCGGCGCGGACCTTCGACATGCAGGGCGCCCAGACGATGACCGAAGCGCTGTTCCAGTTCGGCTTCGAATACGAAGTCGTCTTCGCGAATGAGGCGCTCGGCATCCGAGGTACGCTCGGTCCAGACGAGCGAGCTGCGATTGCCCTTCAACGGAAGGATCGCAAAAGGTCCGGCCGGGAGAAAATGCTCATCGGCCCGGCCGCCATGCGGCAGTTCATGCGCGACATTGCAGACGATCCCGGACTGGCCGTAATCCCAGTTGACCGTCTTGATGCCAGCCAGGTCGCGCAGGCGGGAGCGCGCGCCATCTGCGGCGATCAGCAAGCGCGTTTCAAGCGTGTCTCCATTTGAAAGCGTGACGGTCACTCCTTCCGGGAGCGTATTGAAACTATCCACGCTGGTGGCTTCGAGGAAGGTGATGCCGAGCGTTTCGGCCTTGTTGTGAAGGGCGGTGTTGAGAACGCGGTTTTCCACCATATGGGCAAAGGGTTCGCCGGGCTCGACTTCGCCTTCAAAAGTCAGGAACACCGGGCGCACGGGATCGGAAGTGCGCGAATCGGTGATGACCATTTCCGTTATGGGCTGTGCCTCGGGAAGGATTTCCTGCCAGCAGCCGAGCTGGTCCAGCATGCGTGAGGCAGCGGCGGCGATGGAGGAAGCGCGCGGGTCGTTCTTCCAGGCACCAGCCGGTGCGCCGTCGATCACGGTGAGGACGAGGTGCGGCGCCGCCGATTTGATCGCAACCGCCGTGACAAGCCCGACATAGCCGCCGCCCGCAATCACCACATCGTTATTGCGCGGCGCGTCCACTTTTTTCTGGCCAGCCATTGTCGTTCCTTTCCAGAATCCGTCTTTCGCGCAGTGTTTTGGCACATATCGCCGCGCATGAAACCCGATATTTTGCCGCGCCGCCCGTCCCGACCCAACCATTGGCACGGGATTGCATTTCCCTTGGGCTGCCCGCTTCTTGACAGGCATGGATGCGCAGGCTCAAACATGCCTCTCCAACTTTGTAAAGCATATATGGTTGCGGAAGGCAGGCTGTCCATGTCTGAGAAAGAAAAGTCCGGGGTCGAGCAGACGGCGGCAATGCGTGAGCTTCTTTCCATCCTCGATCTGGAAAACCTCGAGGTGGATCTTTTCCGGGGCAACAGTCCACAGGTCGGCTGGCAGCGGGTGTTCGGCGGGCAGGTCATCGGGCAGGCGCTGATTGCCGCGCAACGCACTGTCGAGCCCGAGCGCCATGTACATTCGCTCCATGCCTATTTCGTGCGCCCCGGCGACCCGGCCATTCCCATCGTCTATGAGGTGGACCGTATCCGCGACGGTTCCAGCTTCAGCACCCGGCGCGTTCTGGCCAAGCAACATGGCAAGGCTATTTTCTCGCTGTCCGCTTCGTTCCAGATCGATGAAGGCGGGCTTGATCATCAGATGCCGATGCCGGAAGGACTGCCGATGCCTGAACAGCTCGTCGGGGATCGCGACATCAAGGAACAATATCTCCATATGGCGCCACCCAATGTCCGCAAATACTGGGAGCGGGAACGGCCCATAGAGATCAAGCCTGTCTCACTCACCCACTATTTCTCCCGCGAGAAGCTTGAACCCGTCCAGCATGTCTGGGTCAGGGCGCGCGGCATCGTGCCAGACGACCGGGCGCTGCAGGCAGCCATTCTCGCCTATCTCTCCGATATGACGCTGCTCGACACCTCGCTTCATCCGCATGGCCGCACCATATTCGATCGCGATCTGCAGGTTGCGAGCCTCGATCACGCCATGTGGTTCCATCGCCCGTGCCGGCTCGATGATTGGCTGCTCTATACTCAGGACACGCCGAGCGCCTCCGGCGCACGGGGTTTCAACCGTGGCGCGTTATATACGCGCGATGGTGTGCTGATCGCATCCGTGGCGCAGGAAGGCTTGATCCGCGTTCACGATGAAAAGGAGTGATTATTTTTTAATCACAGGGTAGGCGTGTGGCTAAATATAAGGCATTTCACTGATCGTTTGCGAGCTGCCAATGCGTAAAAAGCGAATCGAATGAATCGTTTAAGTCATTCATTCGGTCCGAAACCACGCTTATCCTCGGCCCGGAATTTCGCCGTAAGCCGCGCCGATGCCACAAAATTTGAAGTTAATTTGCCGACCTCCGCCAACTGGCATGAATTTTGTTTCTCTCTGTTTGAACCGGTCTTTCCAGCGCAGCCGCGTTTGAAGCCGCCCTTCGACGGAGATATTCGATGCTCATAACAGGAAGAAACAAGCAAACGGCCCTTCTGGCTACCTTGCCTGCGCTCGTCGCCATGGCCGGGACGGCAATGGCGCAGGACGCCGCACCGACACCAACCCTCGATACGGGCGATACGGCTTGGATGCTGACTTCAACCGCGCTGGTGTTGATGATGACCATACCGGGTCTGGCGCTGTTCTATGGCGGCATGGTGCGCAAGAAGAACGTGCTGTCCACGGTGATGCAGAGCTTTGCCATCACCTGTCTCATGTCCATTCTGTGGATGATCGCAGGCTATTCGCTGGCCTTCACCGATGGCGGCTCGCTCAATTCCTATATTGGCGGTCTTTCCAAGGCGTTCTTCTCGGGCGTCACGATGCAATCGCTGACCGGAACCATTCCGGAATATGTGTTCATCACCTTCCAGATGACTTTCGCCGTCATCACACCCGCACTCATCGCCGGTTCGTTTGCCGAGCGCATGAAGTTCTCCTCCATGCTGGTCTTCCTGACCCTATGGCTGTTCATCGTCTATATCCCGGTCGCGCACTGGGTCTGGGGCGGCGGCTTCATGGCGTCGGATGGCGTGCTTGATTTTGCCGGCGGCACGGTTGTCCATATCAATGCCGGCGTCGCCGGTCTGGTTGCGGCGCTCATCATCGGCAAGCGCGATGGTTACGGCCATACCAACATGGCGCCGCACAATCTCGTCCTGTCCGTCATCGGCGCTGCCCTTCTGTGGGTAGGCTGGTTCGGTTTCAATGCAGGCTCTGCTGTCGGGGCCAACGCACTTGCCGGGGTCGCCATGCTCAACACGCAGGTTGCGACCGCAGGTGCTGCCCTTGCGTGGATGTTCGTCGAATGGGCGGTCGCGGGCAGGCCAAGCGTGCTTGGCATCATTTCAGGCGCCGTTGCGGGCCTTGTTGCCGTCACGCCTGCCGCCGGCTTCGTCAATCCGATGGGCGCGCTTATCATCGGCGTCGTCGCTGGTGCGGTCTGCTATGTGGCAGCCGTCAAGATCAAGCACGCGCTCGGCTATGACGATTCGCTCGATGCGTTCGGCGTCCATGGTGTGGGCGGCTTCGTCGGTGCGGTGCTGACCGGCCTCTTTGCCGATGCGGCGATCAACCCGGCGGGCGAAGGGGCTACCATCAGCAAGCAGTTCTTCGGCGCGGCCATCACCATCGTCTATACTGCGATTGCCACCGCCGTCATTCTCTATGTGGTCAAGGCCATCATGGGCCTGCGGCCCAGCAAGCAGGCCGAGATCGAAGGCCTCGACATCGCGTTGCACGGCGAATCCGTTCAATAGAACGGGATTGTCTCAAGCGGAAAAAGGCGCGGGAAACCGCGCCTTTTTCATTTCATCCACCGGATTTGTTCGCGGCCTCTGCATGGTTAATGAGGAATTAACCATCCGGCGATTAGGATCGGACCGATTCAATGTGCCCGAAGCATTTCCGCTCACGGGCCAGCAAAGATATTCGGTTCGGGACAGGCTATATGCGGCAAGGATATTCGCCCTCATACCCGCTGCGTGACGAGCGGATTACGGAAGACAGGCTGAAACTGGCCAATCTCTTCCGCAGGCAGTTCTATATCCTGTTCGGTCTGGGGCTTCTGGCGCTCACCGGCATGGCTGTTGGCGCGCTGGCGACATGGAATGTGGCTGACCCGAGTTTCAGCCATGCGACCGACAATCCGGTAACGAATGCGCTTGGGTATCCGGGCGCCGTGTTCTCCGACATTGCCATGCAGTTTTTCGGGCTGGCGAGCGTTCCGGCCCTGCTTCCGCTTGCTGTCTGGTCGCTGCTGCTGATGACGCGCGGCGGCATCGGGCGCGTGGCCAAGCGCAGCTTCGCATGGCTCGGCGCGGCATTGTTGTTCGCCGCCATCGCGAGTTGCTTCTCAGTTCCGGCAAGCTGGCCGATGCCGATCGGCCTCGGCGGCGTCTTCGGAGACATGATCCTGAAATTCCCGGGCCTCTTCCTCGGCAGTTTCCCGCAAGGCGCCATTGCATCGGGCATTGCGCTCATCCTTGCAGTACCGGCTTTCTGGCTCTGCCTTTTTGCCAGCGGCATCGTCGGGCGGGGCGCAGGAATCGTCAACCCTGCCCAGCCGTCAGCGCGTCGTGGCGCTGAAGAAGATGATTATGCGGCAGACGAGGACGATGAAGCATCAACGGGTGGCGGTTTCCAGCTTATGGGGGCTCTCACCCATCTGGCGCTAACCACGACTGCGAATTTCAAGCGCCTGACGGGTCTTGGCCGTCGCCGTCCGCGCGACGAAGATTTCGAGGATATGCGCGTGGTGCGCCGCAATGCCGAAACGCGCAATGCGCCGCGCCGCGAGCCCGGTTTCGGGGCACCTGCCCCGATTGAAGACGAGCCGCCTTTCGATATGGACGACATGGACGGCGGCGCGCCGCTGGCCGGTCAGGAATGGCACGATGCGCCGCCGCCCCGCGCCCGCAAGGCCCGCGTGGAACAGGCCGCTCCTTCGCCGAAGCCCGGCGCGCGCGCTCAGCGCGAAGCGCAGCCGTCCTTCCTCAAGGACAATGGCGTTTTCGAAATGCCATCGTTGCATTTCCTGGCCGAACCGAAGCTCGTCCAGCGTGATCCGGCGCTTTCCAAGGATGCGCTGGAACAGAACGCCCGGCTGCTGGAAGGCGTGCTGGAAGATTTCGGCGTGCGCGGCGAGATCATCAATGTGAAGCCCGGCCCGGTGGTCACGCTCTACGAACTTGAGCCTGCGCCTGGCATCAAGTCCTCGCGCGTCATCGGCCTTGCCGACGATATCGCCCGCTCGATGAGCGCGATTGCAGCGCGCGTCGCCGTCATTCCGGGCCGCAATGCCATCGGCATCGAACTGCCGAACCCGAAGCGCGAAATGGTGTACTTGCGCGAAATGCTGGCGAGCCGCGACTTTGAACAGTCGAAGGCAAAGCTGGCGCTCGCGCTCGGCAAGACCATCAATGGCGAGCCGGTCATAGCCGACATTGCCAAGATGCCGCACGTTCTCGTGGCCGGTACGACCGGCTCGGGCAAATCGGTGGCGATCAACACCATGATCCTGTCGCTGCTGTATCGCATGACGCCGCAGGAATGCCGCCTGATCATGATCGATCCGAAGATGCTGGAGCTTTCCGTCTATGACGGCATTCCGCACCTGCTGACGCCGGTCGTGACCGATCCGAAGAAGGCGGTCGTCGCGCTCAAATGGACCGTGCGCGAAATGGAAGACCGATATCGCAAGATGTCCAAGGTCGGCGTGCGCAATATCGACGGCTTCAATCAGCGTGTTGGCCTTGCGCAGAAAAAGGGTGAGCCGATCGCGCGCACCGTGCAGACCGGCTTCGACCGCAATACAGGCGAGGCGATCTACGAGACGGAAGAGCTCGATCTGGCGCCGATGCCCTATATCGTTGTGATTATCGACGAAATGGCGGACCTGATGATGGTCGCTGGCAAGGATATCGAAGGCGCGGTGCAGCGTCTGGCGCAGATGGCGCGTGCGGCAGGTATCCATGTCATCATGGCTACCCAGCGCCCGTCGGTCGATGTCATTACCGGCACGATCAAGGCGAACTTCCCGACCCGCATTTCCTTCCAGGTGACGTCGAAGATCGACAGCCGCACCATTCTGGGCGAGCAGGGCGCCGAGCAGCTTCTCGGTCAGGGCGATATGCTGTTCATGGCCGGCGGCGGGCGCATCCAGCGTGTGCACGGGCCTTTCGTCGGGGACGACGAGGTGGAACGCATCGTGCAGCACCTGAAGCTTCAGGGCGTGCCGGAATATCTCGATGCGATCACCGAGGATGAAGATGACGACGAAGGCGGCAGCGGCCCGGCTGGTACCGGCAATCTGGAGGATTCCGACGATCCTTACGATCAGGCGGTGGCCGTGGTGCTGCGCGACAAGAAAGCGTCTACTTCCTATATCCAGCGCCGCCTTGGCATCGGCTATAACCGTGCGGCTTCAATCATCGAACGCATGGAAGATGAGGGCATCGTCGGCCCGGCCAATCATGCGGGCAAGCGTGAAATTTTGGTTCCCACTGGCGACGATGATTTCTGATGGCCATACTCGCGCCCAACTGGCGGCGTAGTTAAACAGAATGATGAAAAGAGAAAGTTTGTCGATGATGTTCTCCCGTGTCTCCGCCTTCGCGAAAGCTGGTCGTGTTGCAGCCGTGCTGGGAATGGGAGCGCTTGGCCTTGGCATGACATCGCTGGTTCTGGCGCCGGTCGCCGCGATGGCGCAGGGCGCTGGCGGCGGTGCGGCTGCACAGCAGATTGCCGACCATTTCTCATCGGTGCGCACCATGACCGGCGAGTTCGTGCAGTTCGGCCCGAAGGGTGAGCAGACTGGCGGCACTTTCTATATCGAGCGCCCGGGCAAGATCCGCTTCAACTATAACAACTCCCCGATCCGCGTGATTTCGGATGGCGAATCGGTCGTCATCAACAATCGCAAGCTGGACACCTGGGACCTCTATCCGCTTTCCAAGACGCCGCTGAAACTGCTTCTGGCAGACCGCATCGACCTAGGTGGGGGACGTCTTCAGAATGTGAAGCAGGAGCCGGACATGACCACGCTCGTGCTGGGCGACAAGTCGATCTTCGGCGATTCGAAAATCACCATGATGTTCGATCCCAAATCCTATGAGCTGAAGCAGTGGACCATTACCGATGCTCAGAAGCTCGATACGACAGTCATGATCTTCAATGTGCGCAGCGGCGTGCGTTTCACCGACGATATGTTCAAGATCGATTATCAGCGCATCGCGATGAAGCGCAAAGGTCAGTAATCGTCAGTTTGTGACAGGCAATCCGTTTGCATTTGCCGGATAAATGATTAGGTTCGCGGCATCTCTTTCGTTGCTGCGAGTCCTATCTTCATGGCCTTTTCCGTTGCTACCTGGAACATCAATTCCGTTCGTCTGCGCATGCCGCTGGTCGAACAGTTTCTGCGCGATTATCAGCCCGATGTTCTGTGTCTTCAGGAAACGAAATGCCCCGACAATCTGTTTCCGTCGAAGGGGTTTCGCGCGCTCGGCTATGAACATATCGCGATCAGCGGCCAGAAGGGTTATCATGGCGTGGCGACGGTATCCAAACGTCCGTTGACGGGCGTGGAAAAGATCGGCTTTTGCGACATGGGCGATTGCCGGCACCTGAGCGCTGTGGTGGAGGCAGGCGGCAAAAAGCTCCGCATCCACAATTTCTATGTTCCGGCGGGGGGCGACGAGCCGGACCCGCAGATCAATCCGAAGTTCGCGCACAAGTTGGCTTTTCTCGAGGAAATGCGCGCCATTGTCGCCGACCGGCAGGACGGGCATTCATCGGTTCTCGTTGGCGATCTCAATATCGCCCCGCTCGAAAACGATGTCTGGTCGCACAAGCAATTGCTCAAGATCGTCAGCCATACGCCGATCGAAACCGAGACGCTGGAAGACCTGCGTGTGAAAGGCGGCTGGAGCGACCTGATGCGGCAGCTTATTCCGGCAGACCAGAAAATCTTCACCTGGTGGAGCTATCGCGCCAAGGACTGGGCCGAATCGGACCGTGGCCGCAGGCTGGATCACGTCTGGGGTTCGGTGGACCTGGAGGAGCACATTCAGGGCCTGCAAATTCTCCGCGACGCGCGCGGTTGGGATCGCCCGTCCGACCACGTTCCGGTTATCGCGACATTTAATCTGGATTAACGGGTCAGCAGCCTCTATATAGAGGCGAGTTCAGAAAAGGAGCCAAGAGCAATGGATTATGCAGCACTGTTTCAAATGACCAGTGTGTTCAACCAATCCATGGCTCGCTATGTCCTCTCTTCTGACACTTCAGGATGTTTCCTTCGTCACGGCTGATGGCCGTACTCTTTTCGAATCCGTCAATTTCAGTGTAACCGCAGGCCGCATCGGTCTGGTGGGACGCAATGGCGTCGGTAAATCAACGCTATTGCGCATCATGAGCGGGATGCTGCTTCCGACACATGGAAGTGTGACGGCAACCGGAAGCATCGGCGTGCTGCGGCAGAACATCGGCGGTGGCGATGCCGAGACGCTGGCGGATCTTTTCGAGGCACGGACCGGTTTCGATATTCTAGCACGCGTCGAACAGGGCGTGGCCAGCGAGCGCGATCTGGACGAGGCCGACTGGCTCTTGCCGCAGCGCTTTACGGACGCGCTGCAGGGACTTGGCCTGCCCGATATGACTCCCGACACTCCACTTTCAGCCTTGAGCGGAGGCCAGCAAACGCGGGCGGCGCTCGCGGCCCTCATCTTTCATAAGCCCGATCTCATTCTCCTGGATGAGCCGACCAATAATCTCGATCGCGCCGGTCGCCTGGCTGTGGCCGACTTGCTGACCGCCTGGCGGGGCGCGGCCGTCGTGGTCAGCCACGATCGCGAGCTGTTGCAGTCTTTGGATATGATCGCGGAATTGTCCCCCGACGGGCTTCGGCTTTACGGCGGCAACTGGGATTTTTATCAGGGGAAGAGGGCAGAGGAGCGCGAGACGGCGACACGCGATCTCGCCACAGCGCGGCGCGAGGTCAGGCAGGTCGAACGCAAGGCTCAGGCCGCAGCCGAAAGACAGGCTCGCAGCGACGCGCGCGGCCGCAAGTCGCGCGCTGACGCGGGCATGAGCAAGCTTTTGCTCGACGCACGGGAAGACCGTGCGCAACAGTCGAAGGGCCGGGGTGCCGCGCTGGCGGAACGTCAGTCCAGCCGTGCCAGCGAGCAGCTGCGGGACGCCGAGGCAAAAGTCGAGCGCGTGAAGCCGATGCATTTCGATGTGGCGGGCGCGGTTCCACCTTCCGGTCGTGTGTTGCTGGAAATGCAGAATGTTTCTGGTGGTCCCCGGGCCGACCGCCCGGTCATCCGTAATCTGTCGTTGAAGATCGTGGGCGCCGAGCGGGTGGTCGTCTCGGGGCCGAACGGCGCGGGCAAGACCAGTCTGCTGCGGCTGATGACGGGAGAGCTTCAGCCGGTGGCTGGGACCGTCATCCGTCCCGCGCGAACGGCGATGTTCGACCAGCAGATGAGTCTCATGGATCGCGGTCAGACTCTTTATGAAAATTATCGTCGTCTCAATCCCGGATCGAACGACAATGAAGCGCGCGCCGCGCTGGCGCGGTTTTCCTTCCGTGGCGAGGGAGCCTCGCGATTTGCCGGGGGGCTCAGCGGCGGCGAGCTGTTACGCGCGGCACTTGCCTGTGTCCTGGGCGGAACCGAACTTCCCGAACTCCTGATCCTCGATGAGCCGACCAATCATCTCGACCTCGATTCCATAGAAGCGCTTGAAACCGCGCTGAATGCATATGAAGGGGCGCTCATCGTCGTGAGTCACGATCAGGCTTTCCTGGACGCCATCGGCACGAAAAGGGTGATTGAGCTGTGAAAAAGGTCAGTCGTCGTTGAGCCGCGGCGCGACCTTTTCGATTTCGCCGATCAATTCCAGCAGGTTGCGGCTGATGTGGGAATGAAGCGCGGCTGCCGCTTCCGGATATTCTTCCAGAATACGCCGAAAGATTGCACGGCTGATGCGGATGACTTCGGTTTCGGCTTCGGCGACAGCACCGGTTAGACGCGAGGTCTGGGCGATGAGGGCCATTTCTCCGATCATGGCGCCGGGGCCGACGGGGCGGATGGCAACCCGCCCCTCGTTTTGTTCGTGAAACAGGGTAATGCTGCCCGATACGACGATATAGGCGCAGTCGGCGCTTTGCCCTTCACGGAAAAGCTCACGACCGGCTCTGAGAACGAGGCGTTCGGCTCCGAAGGCGAGCAACCGCAGCTGTTCGGCCGTGAAAGACTCGAACAGGCCCACCGTGCCGAGAATGCGAATATCGTCATCAAGCGCCATGGATCGTCAATACACCTGCATCGGGCGCTGTCCATCATGGGACAAGCTTGTATCCCCCGCTTTCTGTGACCAGAAGCGCCGCATTGGACGGGTCTTTTTCTATTTTCTGGCGCAGACGATAGACGTGGGTTTCCAGCGTGTGCGTGGTGACGCCCGAATTGTAGCCCCACACTTCTTCCAGCAGGACATCGCGGCCGATAACCTTGTCTCCGGCGCGATAGAGATACTTGATGATCGCCGCTTCCTTTTCGGTAAGGCGAATCTTGCTGCCCTTCTCGTCGATGAGCAGCTTCTGGCCGGGCTTGAACGTATAGGGGCCGACGATGAAGGTGGCATCCTCGCTCTGTTCGTGCTGGCGCAGCTGTGCACGCACGCGGGCCAGAAGCACCGCGAATTTGAACGGCTTGGTGACGTAATCGTTGGCACCCGATTCGAGGCCGAGAATCGTATCCGATTCCGTATCGTGACCGGTGAGCATGATGATCGGCGCCTTGAAGCCGCCCTTGCGCAGCAGCTTTACGGCTTCCCGTCCGTCCATATCCGGCAGGCCGACATCCATGATCAGGAGGTCTACAATGCCGTTTCGCGCAGTCTGAATGCCCTTGGTGGCATTGTCTTCCTGCAGAATCTGGAATTCTTCGCACAGCTCCAGCTGTTCGACGAGGATGGAACGGAGATCTTCGTCATCGTCCACAATCAGTATCGTACGGCCTGTCATGCCTGTCCTCGTTACTCTTTGATTTAAATGGCTCTTGGTGTTTTATGACATTTAATGCAGACAAGTTGAAGCGGCGAAACGCGAAAGAGGTTTTTGCTCTCGCCGCCAACGGTTTTAAAACATGCATGTCACGGAGGCGGGGGCTTGGCCAGATACGAAATCAGCCGGGGAATTGGCGTCATTGATGTGCGGGCCAAACCGGGCCACAAGACTCGCGGCTTGCTTGTTGCGGGCAATCTGGTGCTGGAATGTGCTCTTGGCAAGGGGGGAATCAGCGCTTTCAAGCGTGAAGGTGATGGTGCGACGCCTCTGGCGACGATGCGGCTGCTCTATGGATACCGTCGCGGCGACAAGGGTTTGCTGCCCTCCTCACGGCTGCCGCTTGGTCGCGTTCGCCGTCTCGACGGCTGGTGCGATGCGCCCTCCGATGCCAACTACAACCGGCCTGTCAGGCTGCCTTATGCCGCAAGTCATGAGGATATGTGGCGACGAGACGATCTCTACGATGTCTGCATCGTCATGGATTGGAACATCGCGCCGCGCCGCCGCGGATGCGGCAGTGCGATCTTCTTTCATCTGGCGCGCCCCGGCTATACACCCACCGAAGGCTGCATAGCATTGAGGCGCGCCGACATGGCGCGCCTCCTGCCTCATCTGACGGACCGGACCGTGATCCGCGTCCTGAGATAGTTGTTTCAGTGTATGGCGGCGACTTTGACCTCGTTGCCATTGGCATCGTAAAGCTTGCCGTTCAGGAAATAATCCCCGTCATGCAGCTCTGCGATGTTGTGATGGCGGATGATGCGTTCCGTACCTTCCGCAAAGACCGACATCTGGTTGCTGTTGCCGAGCTTGATCTCATTGAACATCAGGTTAAGCGCAATAGCCATCAACGCCGCCGAACTGATGCCGGAATGGAAGATGGTTTCAAACCAGGTCGGGAAGTGGTGATAGAACTGCGGCGCGGCAATCGGGATCATGCCGAACCCGATGGAGGTTGCCACGATGATGAGATTGATATTGTTCTCGTAGTCCACCTTGGCAAGCGTGCGGATGCCGCTTGCAGCCACCGTGCCGAACAGGACGATGCCCGCCCCGCCCAGAACAGCCGGAGGAACGCAGGCAATCACCCGGCCCATTACCGGCAAGAGACCGAGCGTGATGAGAATCAGCCCGCCGGTTGCCACGACATAGCGGCTTTTCACACCCGTTACCGCGACAAGGCCGACATTCTGCGCAAAAGCGCTTTGGGTAAACGAGCCCACGACGGGCGATAGGATGCTGGACAGCATATCCGCACGCAGGCCGTTGGCCAGACGCCGTGAATCCACTTTCGTGCCGATGATTTCACCGACGGCCAGAATGTCCGCAGAAGTCTCGACCAGCGTAACCATGATCACGATGAACATCGAGAGCGTTGCCGCAAGGCTGAATACCGGCATTCCGAAATGAAAGATTTCAGGCAGCGCCATCATCGAGCCTTCGCCCACCCGGGAAAAGTCCGTCATGCCGAGCGCCCAGGCGATTAAGGTTCCGATGACCATGGCGAGCAGGATCGAAAGCCGGGAAATCGTGGCATTGCCCATCTTGCTGAGAATGAGAACGATAACCAGCGTAAGGCCTGCAAGGCCGATATTGGCCATGCTGCCGAATTCGGGACTGTTGCTGTCGCCGCCCATGGCCCACCGTGCTGCTACCGGCATCAGCGTCAGACCGATGGTGGTGATGACGATGCCGGTGACGAGCGGCGGAAAGAAACGCGTTATCCGCGAGAATATCGGCGTGATGATAAGGCCGATCACCGCTGCCGCGATGACGGCGCCCAGCACGACCTGCAAGCCTGCCTCGCCGGTCTGGCTCGAAGTGACGATGGCGACCATCGTTGCGACGCCCGAAAAGGAGACCCCCTGAACCAGAGGCAACTGGCAGCCGAAGAAGGGGATGCCGATGGTTTGCAGGACGGTTGCAACGCCGCCGGCAAAAAGCGACGCAGTGATCAGCAGACCGATTTCGGCCGGGCTGAGGCCTGCCGCCTGTCCGATGATCAGCGGAACCGCCACGATGCCTCCATACATGGTCAGCACATGCTGGAAACCGTAAGCCAGATTGGCCGTGACAGATAGTTTTTCATCTTCGGGACGCGAAAGCGTATCCGCCCCGGACTGGTGCGTATTCAATGATACTCCCTCCCAGCAGGCGCGAACGCATCGCCAGCCTGCTCTCTCCGTTCTCCCTGCGCTGTATCGTCATGGCATCATGTCATTCGACGCCAGATCGACGATGCAATGCGCGATGTCTCCTCCAAAGACATGTCGCAGGAGTATAACCGGAGCCGTCCGGATGACTGTGCTTCTTTTGGTTGAAATTGTTTTCGATGCGAGAGCGCTAATGCCGAGGGTGTTTTCAGCCGTCGGCTTTGCTGCGGGCGTCCCGCATTGCGTCGCGGAGCACCGCAAAGACGTATGGTTCCAGCGACTGCGCGACGTTGAAGCGAAGGAAGGCGCCAGCCGTGCGCGAGGGACTGAAGACGTTGCCGGGTGCCAGAAGCACGCCTTTTTCCAGAGCATGCCGGGCAACCTGTCCAGAGTCCAGCCCATCCGGCAATTTTGCCCAAAGGAACATGCCGCCCTGCGGCTCGGTCCAGAGCGTGAGGCCCTCGGCTTTCAGGCGGCTGGCCGTCAGCGTCATGGTGTCGGCCAGCTTGGCGCGCAGGCTGTCGACATGGCGGCGATAGGTGCCGTCGGTCAGAAGTGCATGCACGATCTGCGGTGACAATGCATTGCCGCCGAAGCTTGTTGCGAGCTTCAGGTCGGTGAGCCCGTCGATCCAGTCGCGACGCCCGGCGATATAGCCGACGCGGGCGGCCGCCGACAGCGTCTTGGAGAAGCTGCCGATATGCAGGACGCGATCGAACCCGTCGAGCTCGGCGAGCAGCGGCGCGGGCGAAGGGTGAAAGTCACCAAAGATATTGTCTTCGACCAGCGTGATGCCGTGCGCTTCGGCGAGCTTCAGCAGCCGGTGCGCCGTGGCCGGTGTCATTGAGCCGCCGGTGGGATTATGCAGCCCTGCATTGGATATATAGAGTTTTGGCGCATGTTCGTTCGCAGCGCTCGCAAAGGCTTCGAGGTCGGGACCGGTAGGGGTATAGGGGACGCCGACGATCTTGACCCGATGCGTCAGGAGCGCGGCCTGGAAGTTGAAATAACAGGGATCATCGACCAGAACCGTATCTCCCGGCTGCAGAAGGTAGCGGCAGATGAGATCGAGCGCCTGCGTGCCGGAATCGGCCAGCAATATTTCTCCACTCGAAACGTCGATCCCCTGTTCACCGAGCCGGTGGGCCAGATGCTGGCGCATGGGCCGGAAGCCCAGCGGTTCGCCGTAGGTCGCGAGATTGCTTGTTTCATCCCGGGCGACCATGCGCATCGCGCGCCGAATCGCATCCTGCGGAAGCCACGCATCGGGCAGCCAGCCACATCCCGGCTTCAGGGTGGCTTCGTTTGCCTCCAGCGATTGGCGCATGACCCAGAACGGATCGATCTGGCGTTCCTTGTGCGGTGTATGGGCGGCGAGCGAAAACGGCTGGCGCGCGCGCTCCGAAACATAGAATCCGGCACCGCGCCGCGACTGGATGATCCCTTCCGCCACCAGCCGGTCATAAGCTTCGACGACGGTGGATTTCGACACGTTCATGGTTTCGGCGAGGCGACGGATGGAAGGCAGTCTGGCGCCGGGTGCGAGGCTCATCGCGGTAATGCGTCCGCGAATAATGCCCATCACCCTTTCGACGAGCGGGATTTTGTCGACGGCGGCGTTCTCCTTGCCGCGCTCGATTTCGCCGCTTGCATAAGCGGCTTCTACAGCTTCGAGGCTGCGCAGCAGGCCCGTCGAAATCATCTGTACTATCCCTTGTACCAGTACAGTTTGTCAGAATTGTCCGGAAACTGTCCCTGATTAATCCGGCAGTTTCACGGCATTGTCTCGCGAATCCTTATACGATTTTAGAGAAAGCCGAAAAGACACAATGCGTAAAAATGTTGGGAGTAAAACTGCGGGATGGATCAACGGATTTCTGGGTGTATTGATTTTCTCCGGGTCGCTGCCGGCAACGCGACTGGCCGTTATCGATATCGATCCAACCTTCCTGACAATGGCGCGCGCATCCATTGCCGGTGCGCTGGGACTGGCGCTTCTGCTGGCCTTTCGGGAACCTTTTCCCCGCCGCAACGACGTGATTTCGCTGGTCGTGGTGGCGCTCGGCGTGGTTGTCGGCTTTCCGCTTCTCACGGGGTTGGCACTCCAGCACATGACCTCCGCCCATGCGATTGTCTTTATCGGATTGCTGCCGCTCGCTACCGCAATCTTCGCTGTCCTGCGCGGAGGGGAGCGTCCGCGTCCGATGTTCTGGCTGTTTTCCGTGGTCGGGAGCCTCATCGTCGCGTCCTATGCCTATGGGCAGGGGAGCCAGTCTACCCTTCTGGGTGACGTGCTGATGCTCGCTGCCGTTATCGTCTGCGGGCTGGGCTATGCGGAAGGCGCGCAGCTTTCGCGCAGGCTCGGCGGCTGGCAGGTGATCTGCTGGGCGCTGGTGTTCTCGCTGCCGGTCATGCTGCCGCTGAGCGTCATGACGCGTCCGGAGACATGGGTCGGCATCGGCACGCCAGCCTGGATAAGCCTAGGCTATGTCTCGCTGTTCTCGATGCTGATCGGCTTTTTCTTCTGGTATCGCGGTCTCGCACAGGGCGGAGCCGCCAGTGTCGGCCAGTTGCAGCTTCTCCAGCCCTTCTTTGGGCTTATGCTGGCTGCCGGTATTGCTGGTGAACCCGTCAGCATGGGGATGGTGGCGACGGCAGCTGTGGTGGTGGTCTGCGTGGCGGGCGCGAAGCGTTTCGCTTAACTAAAGCTCCAGACGGTCGTGCGCTTGACCTCCGCATCTTCAAGGGCGCGGGTGACAGGCACGGTATAGACGGCAAGCTGTTGCAGCTTTTCCTTGGGCAGATAGGCGCGGCCCGGATCACCCACGATGATGCGGGCGCCGCGTTGGCTAAGCTTCGAAAACCAGGGAATAAGCCGCTCGGCGAGCGGCTTTTCATAAAAGACATCGCCTGCCAGAACCACATCCCAGCCGCCGTCCTGGCCGATGAGGTCATCCAGAGTGGGGGAAACCGTCACGCCATTGGCCGATGCATTGATCTCAATGGCGGGAAGCGCGAAGGGATCGATATCGGATGCCAGCACGCTTGCAGCGTCCGCCTGCATGGCAGCGATGGCGACAAGGCCGGAACCCGACGCGAAATCGAGAACGGTCTTGCCTTTGACTGTTTCGGGATGATCGAGGATATAGCGCGCCACACCCTGACCGCCCGCCCAGGCGAAAGCCCAGAAGGGCGGCGGCAGGCCGATTGTGGCAAGCTCTTCCTCCGTCTTGTGCCAGAGGTCATGGGCTTCGTCGGCGAGATGCAGGCGAATTTCCGGCACATGCGGTGGCGCTTGCAGACTGGTATTGGCCAGAATGAAATCGCGCGCGGTTCTATGTGCCGGATCGAGCATCAGAACATGCTTTTCCAAAGCGGGTTCCGATTGGAAGATGAGACGCTCATGCCAGAGCGTCCTTTCGGTCCAGTCCGCCCATGCGGCAGACTTCGATCCATTCATCTTCCGTCACCGGTTGCACCGAAAGGCGCATCGAGGTGACGAGCGCCATTTTCTCAAGCTTCGGATTGGCCTTCACATCTTTCAGCGTTACCGGCTTCGGCATGTCGCGGACAGCCCTGATATCCACGCATTCCCAGCGCGGATCGTCCGTTGTGCTGTCGTGATGCGCCAGCGCACAGACCTCGACGATCCCGACGACTTCCAGCCCTTCATTGGAATGATAGAAGAAGCCCTTGTCGCCCAGTTTCATGGCGCGCATGTTGTTGCGCGCGAGATAATTGCGCACACCATCCCATTGCTCGCCTTTTTCGCCACGGGCTTTCTGCATTTCCCATGACCATTTGAAGGGTTCGGATTTGAACAGCCAGTAAGCCATCAGTCATGAGCCTCAAGCGTTGGCCGGATTGTTGATTGCCCAGTTCCACGGGCGCACGGTCACGTTCTCGAACAGCCCTGCCAATGCATAGGGATCATTGGCGGCGATCTTTTCCGCTGCGGCTTGGTCGGCAGCTTCCACAACGACCAGACTGCCGTTCGGTTTGCCGTCTTCCCCAAGGAAGGGGCCTGCGAACTTCAACCCGTCACCAAGAGCCTTGAGATAATCGAGATGGGCCGGGCGCGTATCGAGGCGCACTTGCAGATGGTCCGGCTTGTCGTTGCACAGAAGAGCAAAAAGCATTGTCAATCGTCCTTTCCGTTGGAGCATGGTCTTGTCCGAAAACCGTTTCACACTTTTCGGGATGCGCCCTAGAGCATGTCTCCCGAAAGTGGGAACCGGTTTCGGGTCAAAGACATGCGATAAAACAAATAGATAGAGCATTTCCAATGATTCAATCAAAAAAGGAAATGCTCTAGTTGTTTAGTCCTCGGTCTTGAGTGGTCGGTTGAGCAGAGCCGTCACGGCTTCGTCAATGGTGATGGTGCCGTCCAGCAGTGCGCCCGTCGCATCGATGATGGGGGCGGAGATGGCGTGTTTGCGGCATAATTCGGCGGCAATCGGCGCGGTGGCCACGCCTTCGGCGAGCGGGCGATTGGTGAGGTCTTCTCCGCGTCCAAATGCCAGTCCGTAGGAATAGTTGCGCGACTGCGACGAGGAACAGGTCAGCATCAGATCGCCAAGGCCGGAAAGGCCCATGATCGTTTCAGGCTTAGCCCCCATGGCCTGTCCGATGCGGCGCAGTTCCGCGAAACCCCGCGTGACGAGTGCGGCCTGCGCGCTTGCGCCAAACCCGCGCCCGACGGCGGCACCGGCGGCAATGGCAAGGACGTTTTTCAATGCGCCGCCGATTTCGACGCCTTTAAGGTCGGTCGTCGAATAGCAACGGAAAGCCGGGCCGGATAGAAGCGCTGCGAGCTGATCGGCGGTTGCCGCATCCTCGCAGGCAACCGTCACGGCAGTCGGCAGGCCTCGAGCAACATCCGTCGCAAAGCTTGGACCGGAGAGTGCGGCAATCCGGTGGTTCGGCAGAACCTCGGCCACCACTTCCGACATCAGCCGCCCGGTGGCGCGTTCTATCCCCTTGGCGCAAAGCACGACGGGCGCTGTTTGCGGAATGAGGCTGCTCAATTGCGAAAGCCCGGTACGCATGGCCTGGGCAGGAATGACCGCCAGAACGGCATCCGCACCATCTACGACCGCGGCAACATCCGTGCTTGCTTGAATAGCGACGGGAAGCGCGATTTCGCCCAGATAGCGCGGATTGCGCTGTGTCCGGTTGATGGCCTCGACCGTCTCGTCGTCGCGGGCATAAAGCCATGTGTCGTGGCCGCTGCTGCTTGCCATGGCCGCAAGGGCCGTGCCCCAGGCGCCGCCGCCCAGAATGGCAATCTTGCTGGTTTTTCCGCTCATGCCCCGACCGCTCATGCCTTAGCTCCGCGTCGTCCGGTGCCGATCAGCGGAGCTGATTTCTCATCAAGCGGCCAGCGTGAGCGCGGCGCGAGATCAAGCCTATCAGGCGCTCCGGTTGTTGCCCGCTCGGCACCAGCCCAGGCGATCATCGCGGCATTGTCCGTGCACAGATCGAGCGGCGGAGCGATGAAGCTGAAACCATGCCGGGCACAAAGACTTTCCAGCGCGGCTCGCAACGTCTTGTTGGCTGCAACCCCGCCAGCGACGACGAGCGCCGGTGTTTCACAATCGGGAAATTCATTTCTGAAACGTTCCAGCGATCGGCCCACCCGATCGGACAGCGTGTCGGCAACTGCAGCCTGAAAAGAGGCGCAAATATCGGCCACGTCCTGATCCGACAACGGCACCAGCTCGGTCGCCGTCTGACGCACGGCAGTCTTGAGGCCCGAAAAGGAAAAATCGAGCCGTGCTTCGCCTTTCAACGGTCGTGGCAGGGCGAATCGCTTCGGATCGCCCTGAAGCGCCATGCGTTCAACTGCCGGGCCGCCGGGATAGGGTAGGCCCAGAAGTTTGGCTGTCTTGTCGAAGGCTTCGCCTAGTGCGTCATCAATCGTGGTGCCAAGGCGTTCGTAATCGCCAATGCCGCGTACCAGAACCATCTGCGTATGACCGCCGGAGACGAGCAGCAGCAGATAGGGAAAAGCCAGACCATCGGTGAGACGCGCCGTCAGGGCGTGACCTTCCAGATGGTTGACGGCATAAAACGGCTTCTGCGCAGCCATGGCCAGCGCCTTGGCGGTCATCAGTCCGACGATCAGTCCCCCGATCAGTCCCGGTCCTGCCGTGGCTGCCACTGCATCGACATCGGTAAGCTTCATGCCAGCATCGTCCAGCGCCCGTTCCACCAGCCTGTCCAGCGCTTCCACGTGAGCGCGGGCGGCAATCTCCGGCACCACGCCGCCATAGGGCTCGTGCTCGGCGATCTGGCTCAAAACCACGTTGGACAGAATCCGTCCTTCGCCCCGATCGCCGCGTTCGACGATTGCGGCGGCTGTTTCGTCGCAACTTGTTTCTATTCCAAGAATGCGCATTTGCGGTTAGACCCTGCCTGTCTCATAATTCATTGAAAAATCCGGTACCATGGACGACGCAATATGCAAACAGCATCCTTGAAGAATGGCACGTTGAAGATAGGCACGCGGGGCAGCAAGCTTGCTCTCGCCCAGGCTTACGAGACGCGTCGCCGCCTGATGGAGGCACATGGTCTTCCGGAAGAAGCCATAGAAATCGTTCCCATGTCGACGGCGGGCGACCGCATTCAGGATCGCGCGCTTTCCGAAATCGGCGGCAAGGGGCTTTTCACCGAAGAAATCGAGCAGGCGCTGACGGACGGGCGAATCGATCTCGCCGTCCATTCGACCAAGGATATGCCGACGGTCCTGCCGGACGGTCTTCATCTTTCCGTTTTCCTTGAGCGCGAAGATCCGCGCGATGCTTTTATCGGCCGCACGGCCTCTCGGCTTCTCGACCTGCCGCAAGGAGCGACGGTCGGATCGTCATCATTGCGTCGTCAGGCCCTGATCCGTCGCCTTCGACCCGACATACAAGTGGTGATCTTTCGCGGCAATGTCGATACCCGTCTGCGCAAGCTGGAAGCTGGCGAAGTCGACGGGACATTTCTCGCCTGCGCGGGGTTGCGGCGTCTGGGCCTTGGTGATGTCATTACCGAGTTGGTCGATCCGGAAAGCTTTCCGCCCGCACCGGGACAGGGCGCCATCGGGATCGAGACTCGTATCGGGGATACACGCATCGATGCGCTGCTGGCGCCTCTCGCACATCGCGAAACAGGTATAGCCCTTGCCTGTGAACGGGCGTTTCTGGCTGCCCTTGACGGTTCCTGCCGCACGCCAATAGCGGGTCTCGCAACCGTGGACGGCGATAGGGTTTCATTCCACGGCATGATCCTGAAGCCGGACGGGTCTGAGGCGCATGAAATAAGGGCTGAGGGTCCGGTATCGAATGCCGCCGCACTGGGTAGGGAAGCAGCAGAGCGGATACGCGCCAAGGCGGGTCCGCAATTCTTTGAAGGCTGGGAGTAGACTTGACGGGGCGGGCGCACGCCATTTCGCTCGGCCGTGTTCTGGTGACGCGGCCACAGCCAGCTGGCTCTGAGACCGCCGCAAGACTGGTGTCTGGGGGCTATGAACCGGTTCTGCTTCCGCTGAGCCGGACCATTGCGCTTTCCTTCGCTTTCCCCGAAGGCTCATTTGCGGCTTTGACAGTGACGAGCGCCAATGCCTTTCGCCATCTGGATATGGAACGGCTGAAGCCGTTTCTTGGCTTGCCGCTCTTTGCCGTGGGGCAGGGAACGGCACAGGCCGCACGGAAGGCCGGTTTCGGCCACGTTATCGACGGCGGCGGCGATGCGGTTCGGCTTGCGGCGACCATGCAGCGCGAACTTCCCGAACAGGCCCGTATCCTTTATCTCGCCGGAAGGGTGCGCCAGCCGGTTTTTGAAGACGAAATGAAGGCTGCGAAACTTGATATGCATGCCGTCGATGTCTACGACACCGAGGCGATCGCTTATACGAGCGTGGCACTTCGAAATGCGCTGGGCGACACGCCTTTTGCCGCAGTCATGCTCTATTCCGGTGTTGCAGCGACGAGCCTCGTGGCTGCGATGCGCGAAATCGAACCGCCTTTTGACGAGAAAACACGATTCCTGTGCATTTCGGCCCGTGTAGCTGGCCGATTGCCGCCGGTCTGGCGGGCAAATGCGCTTGTTGCGGACCATCCCGATGAAGAAGGACTTTTCCGGCTGTTTGCCAAACTTTGACTCATTTTGGCGCAACCTTCCTTCATCTGGCGATTTTATCTGCTAGAGTTTGAGTCAACCAATCGGCACTTTCGAGAGGATCCATGGCGAAACCCGGCACTCCGCGACATTCCAAATCGGCCCGTAATCCCGTGACGATCAATCTCGATCCCTCGGATGTGAAGCGGGTTGACGAACCAGCGAAGGCAACGCCAGACGCGGAGCCGGTGGGAAATTTTTCAAAATCCGAGAGCCCGAAGCCGGAAGCTGCAAAGCCCGTCCCACCCAAGGCGGAATCGTCAACCGCCGAAAAGACCGTGAAGACGGAAAAGCCTGAAAGTGTGGCATATGCGAAACCGCCCTTTACGTCAGGTGTGAAACCAGAAATCCCGCAGCCTGCACAAAAGAACGGCGCGGGGGCGTCGCATCTCCTTGCCGGTATTGCGGGCGGCGTGATCGGGCTTGGCGGTCTGCTGGCCCTGCAATGGGGCAATGTTATCCCGTCTCCGGGGGCGAAAGTGACGGCGGAACAGCTGGCGCATATGGAACAGCAGATCGCCGATCTGCGGAGCAATCCGGCACCGGCGCCACTCGACGATGCAAGCCGCGCGCAGCTTGCAGCTCTGGAAAAGAACGTGCAGGCAGCCGAAATCAAGGCGGAGGCAGTTGCAGGTTCCTTTGCCGATCTCCAGCAGCAAATGGCGGCATTGCCGAAGGAAACTGGCCAGCAGGCCGCAGCCGATACGTCTGCTCTGACAGAGCGACTCGACGCGCTGCAAACCAAGCTTTCAGCCGCGCAAAACAGGGCCGATGAGGCGACAGCCGGAGTTACGGGAAATACCGGCACGATTTCATCGCTCGAATCGAAACTGACCTCCTTGCAGGAAAAGGTCACTCAGGCTTCCCGGCAGCCGGATGCGACGGTGCTGATAGCAGCCAACGCGTTGAAAATGGCGATCGATCGCGGCGGTTCGTTCAAGGCGGAACTCGACACTTATGCGTCGATTGCACCGGATGAAGCCTCCATCGAACAGTTGCGCGCCCACGCCGACAAGGGCGTCCCGACTGTTGCAGACCTGAATGCGTGGTTCGGTGCCGTCGCAAACCGGATTGTTGCAACAGAGAACAAGCTGCCTCCAGACGCCGGGATTTGGGACCAGCTTGTCGCCAGCGCCAGAGGATTGGTCAGCGTGCGCCCTGTTGCTGGCAATGTCAGCGGCACCGGCGTCGGCCCGATCACCGCCCGTATGGAAGCTGCCCTTCAGGCTGGCGATCTGGAGCGCGCGCTCACCGAGTGGGAACAGTTGCCTGCCGATGCCAAGGTGACTTCGCAGGAATTTGCCGATCAGATGCGGGCGCGGCGTGATGCCGATGCGCTTGTGCAGCGACTTGTTGCCGACAGCTTGAAACCCAAGGCGTCCGCAGATGAAACCGGCGGGGCTCCGGCCTCTTCCGGCCAATAGGAGACGAGCCGATGCTGCGGGTCCTGTTCTATCTCGTCATCGTTGCTGCCCTTGGCTTCGGCTTTGCCTGGCTTGCGGACCGTCCGGGCGAACTCGATGTCACTTTCGCGGGCAACCACTACAATGTGCCGCTGATTACCGCCGTTGCGGGGATCGTTGCCATCGTCGCGGCAATCCTCATCCTGTGGTGGCTGGTCAAGAGCATCATACAGTCCCCTTACACGCTGCGCCGTCATTTTCGTGCACGCAAGCGAGACCGGGGCTATCAATCGCTTTCCACCGGACTGATCGCAGCCGGTGCAGGCGATGCCGAAGCCGCGCGCCGCATGACGAAGCAGGCAGGCCAGTTGTTGAGTTCCGATCAGGAGCCGCTGATAAAGCTTCTGGAAGCACAGACGGCCATGCTCGAAGGGCGCACGGAAGATGCCCGCAAGGGTTTCGAGGCGATGGTGGACGATCCCGAGACCCGGCTGCTCGGCTTGCGTGGACTTTATATCGAAGCCCAGCGCGTGGGCGCTCGCGATGCCGCCCGCCATTATGCCGCCGAAGCCGCCGCCCAGGCCCCGCAACTCGAATGGGCTTCGTCGGCCGTGATAGGCCAGCTTTGTGCCGAGGGCGACTGGGATGCCGCACTGAAGCTTGTCGATGCACGCAAGCAGGCGCTCAGCCACGGCAAGGACGTGGTGAAGAAAGAGCGCGCCGCGCTTTTGACAGCCAAGGCAATGGCGGTCGTCGATGTCGATCATGCGCAGGCGCGGACGCTTGCGCTGGAGGCGAACAAGCTCGCACCCGATCTGGTTCCCGCCGCCGTGGTTGCTGCGCGTGCGCTATTTTCCGATGGTGATATCCGGAAAGGTTCAAAAATTCTGGAAGCGGCCTGGAAACGCTTTCCGCATCCTGACATTGCCTCAACCTATGTCTATGCCCGATCCGGTGATACGGCACAGGATCGCCTGAAGCGTGCCAAGCATCTCGTATCGTTGCGCTCCAACAATGCCGAGGGCAGTCTCGCCCTGGCGCGTGCGGCTTACGAGGCTGGCGATTATCGGTCTGCCCGCGACAATGCCGAGCAGGTTCTGCGTGCGTCGCCGCGCGAAAGCGCCTATCTGCTGCTTGCTGACATCGAAGAAGCTGAAACCGGCGATCAGGGCAAGGTTCGTGAATGGCTGGCGCGCGCCGTCAAGGCACCGCGCGATCCTGCCTGGACCGCCGATGGCTATGTTTCCGAACAATGGTCGCCGGTATCGCCTGTTAGCGGACGGCTGAACAGTTTCGAGTGGAAGGTTCCTGTGGTGGAACTGGCCCCGGTTATCGAGGCGGAGAAACCCGAAATCAAGGGACCGGTGGAAAACAAACCGGTCAATCAGATCGTTCTGGCAGAGCCGGGGGAAAAAGCCGGGGTCACGGCAGCTGCAGTGCGTGCCGAAAACAAGCCGATCGTTCGCGATGTTGAGGAGGCTGTGGTCATCGTGCCAGCAGCCGAGCCAGTCAAGGGGCCCTCCGTGCCTCCGGTGCCCAAGCTCGACGAGATGAAGCCGCCTGTGCCTGTTGATGTTACCGGCGCAAGTGATTCAGAGGATGGGCAGCATCACGCGCATATCGTGGTGGATGATCCGGGCGTCGATGAAGGCCAAACTGCTCAAAAGGCGCAGAGCGGATTGCGGCTATTCTGATTCTGCCCCGCTGATCGTTGCCGAAAAACAACGCAGCGCAACTCTTGGACGCTAAACGGTTGTATAGGCCGCTTAGCGCCTTGCGCGGCGTATCCAGCCCGTTACCTTCAATCTTGCTGATGAAATATGCCAACGCCGCCGATACGGTCGGCAAACTCTGAATGTGGCAGCGAGGTTGAATGTTCGATCGTCTTCTGGATTTTCTAAAAGAACTTCCGGCCAGCGGTTTTCGTGACCGGAATGAAAAATTTTCCAATGACGACCCGCGACTGGCTGCCGCTGCCCTGCTTTATCACATCATGGATGCTGACGGTGAAACGCGTGAAAGCGAGCGCAAGAAGCTCTCTTCAATGTTGTCGCTGAAATATGGTCTGAAGGGCGACAGTCTGAAGCGGCTGATCCGTGCAGCCGAAAAAGCCGATCAGGAAGCAATCGATCTGTCGGATTTCACGTCTGTCCTCAAGCGGCAGCTCGACTATCAGGCTCGCCTCGACCTGATCGGCCTGATGTGGGAAATGGTTTATGCCGACGGCAAGGTGAGCGAAGTCGAGGCAGACGTGATGTGGCGGGTGGCCGAACTGGTCGGCATCCGGCAAGATGACCGGAATGCCATAGAGGATCGCATGGACAAGGCGAACCGGAGCACCTCCGCCTCCTAACTCCCGGCATTTCAAATGATCAGGTCCGGCCTTGCAGGTGCCGGGCCTTACGCAGTTGCGGGAACATCGCAGCCCAGGCGATGGCAACGGCGATCGATCCCAGTCCGCCGATGACAACGGCGGGAACGGCGCCGATGGCCGCAGCCATCAGACCAGCGCGGAATTCACCCAGTTCGTTCGATGCGCCTACGAAGACCATATTGACCGCATTGACGCGGCCGCGCACGTGATCGGGCGTCCACAACTGCATCAGCGTTTCCCGGATATAGACGCTGATCATGTCAGCGGCGCCCGCAAGCGCAAGGGCAACGACCGACAGCCATGTCAGTGTAGAAACGCCGAAAATAATATTGAAGAAGCCGAAGAGGCCGACAAAGACGAACATCACGCGGCCAGCATGATCGCGGATCGGGTGTCCGGCCAGCCAGATGGCGGTCAGAACAGCGCCAATGCCGGGAGCGGAGCGCAGCAATCCAAGCCCCCACGGCCCGAGATCGAGGATATCGCGCGCATAAATCGGCAGCAGTGCCACTGTCCCGCCGAGAAGAACGGCGAAGAGATCAAGGGAAATCGCGCCGAGGACAATCTTTTCCTTCCAGATGTAGCGGAACCCGGCCAGCATGCTCGTCAGCGACCGTTGTTCGGCGAGCGTGTGCTGCTTTGGCTTGGGGATGGAGAAGATCAGGACCGAACCGATGAGCAGAAAGACAGTTGCGACGGAGTAGGCCGCCACCGGCGAAATGCCGTAAAGCAGGCCGCCTGCGACCGGACCGACAATGGTAGCCACCTGCCATGCGGAGGAGTTCCATGAAACGGCGTTGGCGAAATCCTCCGTCGGCACGAGGTTGACCACGAGCGAAGCTGAGGATGGTCCGAGAAACGCACGCGCCACGCCAAAAAGTGTCAGTGCCGCAAAGACGGTAAGGGGCTCAAACAGACCTGCGAGCGTCAGACCGAGCAGCAATGCCGTCACGATGCTTTCCAGGATGAGCGAAAGACCCATGATGAAGCGTCTGCCGAAACGGTCGGCGGCGGCGCCGGTCACCAGAACGAGCAGCAGCGACGGCAGAAACTGCACCAGCCCGACCATGCCCAGATTGAAGGCGTCGCGGGTCAGATCATAGATCTGCCAACCCACAGACACACTTACGATCTGGACCGCAAAAGCGCTCAGGAAACGGGCGCCCCAATATTTTTTGAAGGCAGAATGCCGGAACGCTGCGTAACGATCAGCAGAAGAAGCGTCGGTTGTGGGGGACATTGCTCATAACATCTGAAGCATTTCCAGCAAAAGTGCGAAGCGATCTTGTGTTGGACAATGCGGGACAACAAGAAGATAGACGTTACTTACAGCATCCTTCCCATGATCGGAACCACTTTTGTGAACTATTTTGTAAGGCAGGAACTGGAAAATTGCGGTGCGGCCTGAAAGCAGAAAAGGCCGGTTTGAACCGGCCTTTCCTTGTTGTTGAGGGTTGTCGTTTCGGATCAATCCTTGCCGAGCAGGCCCTTCCAGATGATCGCGCCAATGGCAGCGCCGATGAGCGGTGCAACCCAGAACAGCCAAAGCTGACCGAGTGCTGCCGTTTCGGCAAACAGAGCCACACCCGTCGAACGAGCCGGGTTGACGGATGTATTGGTGACTGGGATCGAAATCAGGTGAATCAGGGTCAAGCCCAGGCCGATGGCAATCGGAGCAAAGCCAGCCGGTGCCAGCGACGAAGTGGAACCCAGAATGATGATGAGGAAGAAGGCAGTCAGAACGATTTCGATAAGCAGTGCTGCCATCATGCTGTAGCCGCCGGGCGAAAGCTCGGCATAACCGTTCGAAGCAAATCCTCCGGCGGTGAAACCGTCCTTGCCGGAAGCGATCAGGAAGAGTACGGCCGCAGCCGCGATGGCGCCCAGAACCTGCGCAACCCAGTAAGGGATAAGGTCTTTGGCCGGGAGACGGCCCGCCACCATGAGTCCCAACGAGACGGCGGGATTGAAATGGCCGCCGGAAATGCCGCCAACGGCATAGGCCATGGTAAGCACCGTCAGACCGAAGGCGAAGGCTACGCCGAGAAAGCCAATGCCCAGTTCAGGAAAGGCCGCAGCGAGGACTGCGCTGCCGCAGCCTCCGAAAACGAGCCAGAATGTGCCGAAAAATTCAGCCGATAATTTGTTCAGCATGGAAATCCCCAGGGTTGGTGTAGTGAAACTGCTGCATGCGAATCATTTAGCAAGAAGCATATAATCCCCTTTTTCTTTCAACAATAATGTTTAACTTGAACTTCGGCGTTTGTTTCCTGTGGATTTGTCCTGTCGTTCCAGTAAACAGGAAGGCTATTCTTCTTATATTCGAATTTGCTTTTATATCTGTTCTAAACCGGGTTTCTGCGGACATTCAACCGCGCTCAGCCGAACTTTTTTAAAGCCGTCAACCCAGTTCAGCTATATTGCGGAACGGTGGCGCGGCACGTTATAAGCATTGAGGTCGAACGGGCGACGCTCTCCAGCGCAGAAGCGATTGGCGGGTGGTTTCGCGGGGCAGATTGGAGTTGTCAGCCTTGAACACTCATCGTGGGACGAAAGCGCAAAGGCTCGTTTCAGGGGCGGCCAAAGTCGTTCCGATCGTTGCGGTCCTGTCCGGCTGCACGGCGACGGCATGGACGGAAAAAGTGAAAATCGACAGTACCCCCATGCCGACTGAATGTGCAGGCTGGCAGAAGATCGATCTCAAACAGCGCACGACATTGGTCCTCCTGCGTGAAGATCCGCGCCTTGTGGTCGAGATCGACTCGCACAATCTCAAGGGCCGCAATCTCGGCTGCTGGCAGTAGCAAACAAGTCAGATCGGGGTTGTATGGGCCGCGCCTGCTAAGCCCGGTCCGCCAGCCGAACGTCGACTTTTTCGATGGTGCCGCGCAGGGCTGGCAGCATCGTCTCGAAGTCGATAGATTCGCCCGGTTTCAGCATCGTTTCTCCCGAAGCCAGACGGCGTTCGCGTTTGCTGCCGTCGCTATAGGTAATCATGACGATCAGCGGGGGAGCAGGGCGTTCTTCCGATGTGGTGTTCTGAATGCGGCCCCCGACGCTGAGAACATCGTGGTTCTCACGCATATTGGTTTTGAGATCGGTCAGCTGAAGTGCCGAAACCAGCGGCAGCATCGATTGTCCGCCGGAAGCGGGCTTGTCGGCAAGCAGCGTATCTCCGCCTGCAATCCAGAAAGCGGTTGTCGCGCAGAGAGCGACGAGAACCCAATATCCGAACCCCGGCCATTCGCTGGCCGGACGGGTTTCCGACAGGAACTGCCGCGAAGCGGGCGGCTTTTGTGCGATGACGGGGAAGGGGAATTTTCGGCGAGGCGAAACCGGGACGATGGTTTCGAATTCGGCATCCTCGACGGGACCGCGACCGGCGGCAAACCACGCCGCGGGATGGCTTTCACGCGAAGGCGTACGCGACGTCTGCGCTGTTGATGGTCGTTTCGCCATCATGACGACATCTTCCTTTGCGTTTTCGCCCCTTCGACCGGTGTCATACACTGGCTCATAATGGTTAATGCTTCATGGCCGATGCAACGGTCACGCATTTTTTAAGGCTCGTTCGGGCTGAATTAACGCAACATTAACCATAGAGGATAAAGGTCGATCCGATATCGATGTCATCCGTGCGTCCTTCAGCGCGCGGACAATTGAAGAGAAACAACCCGGTGATACGTTTCGAGAATGTCGGCCTGCGATATGGAATGGGTCCTGAAATCCTGCGCGATGTCAGTTTCCATATTCCGCCGCGTTCGTTCCAGTTCCTGACCGGCCCTTCCGGGGCGGGAAAAACATCGCTCATGCGCCTTCTCTTCATGGCGCTGAAGCCGACGCGCGGCCTTATCAATATTTTCGGCAAGGATGTTGCGCGGCTCAATCACGCGGAAGTTCCGCTTTTGCGCCGCCGCATCGGTATCGTGTTTCAGGATTTTCGTCTGCTCGACCACATGACGACCTATGAGAATGTGGCGCTTCCGCTGCGCGTGCGCGGGAAGGAAGAGGCGACCTACCGACATGAGGTGGAGGAGCTTCTGCACTGGGTTGGGCTGGGCGATCGCATGAATGTCCTTCCGCCGGTCCTTTCAGGCGGCGAGAAGCAACGCGCCGCAATTGCCCGGGCCCTGATCGACCAGCCGGAACTGCTTCTGGCGGACGAACCGACCGGCAATGTCGATCCGCCGCTTGCAAAGCGTCTCCTGCGCCTTTTTACCGAGCTGAACCGTTCGGGTACCGCTGTCATTATAGCGACCCACGACCTTTCCCTGATGGATCAGGTCGATGCGCGGCGCATGATCCTCGAACATGGGCGGCTCGACATCTATGATTGATGCAAAGAACGCCTTGCAACGCAAGCTGGATGATGTCCGGGTCCGTCTTGAAGACCTCAAGGACATGCTGCTTGTGCGTATCGGCAAGCGCCGGAAGCGGCATGGGCCAAGTCCCATCGTTCCCGATGGCAGCGTTACCGGCACCGCACTTGTCATTGTGATCGCCATCATGACCTTTCTGGCATGTCTGACGATGGGCGGTGTGACGCTCGTTCGCGCTTCGGCTGCAGCCTGGCAGAGCCAGATCGCACGCGAAGCTACGATCCAGATACGGCCTGTCGACGGACAGGACATGGAGAAGGCGCTGACCCAGGCGAGCGAGATCGCACGCGGTTTTGCCGGCGTCAAAGGCACGAGCATTATCGATAAGGATGCGACTGCACGGCTGCTCGAACCATGGCTCGGCAGTGGTCTCAACATCGATGAACTGCCTGTGCCGCGCCTTGTCGTCGTTACCATCGATGAAAATGCACCGCCTGACTTTGAAACCATGCGCGCTGAAATTACGCGCGCCATTCCGGCTGCAACCTTCGACGACCATCGCACCTGGGTCGACAGGCTTGTCTCCATGGCGCATACGACGGTGTTCGTCGGGACCGGTGTTCTCTCGCTCGTGATCGCGGCGACGGTCCTGACCGTGATCTTCGCCACGCGCGGCGCAATGTCGGGCAACGGCCACATTATCGAAGTGCTGCATTTCATCGGTGCGGAATCGAAATTCGTGGCGCGCGAATTTGAATGGCATTTCTTCCGCACCGCCTTGAAGGGTGCGCTGTGCGGCGGTGCGGCCGCGATGCTGGTATTTCTGGTCTTTTCCTGGTGGGCGTCGAGCCATATGGCAACGCCTGAAGGTGATCAGGCGGCTGCCTTGTTCGGCAATTTCGCTATCGGGCGCAGCGGCTATATCGGTGCTGCCGTCATCATCATTCTGGTCAGTTTCCTGACCATGCTGACCAGCCGCCTGACGGTGATCCGCCAGCTTGCAACCATGGACGGTCCGGGAGTGCGCTCCGAATGAAGACCTTTTCCGCCACGGGCGCTTTCAGGACGAGATTTTCATCCGTTTCTCCGACTTCTCGCCGCAATGCTGGCTATGATGGAAGGAGAGATGGTACGCGAATCCCGCAAGCGCTATCGGGCGGGCACCGGTCGAGTGACGATGCAGTGGCACAGAGGCAGACGGCAAACAGGCTCTCTAGAGGCAATGTGGTCTGGCGCCGCCGCCGGAACGACGTTTCCCTCCAATCCTTTGCACTTGCATCCGGTAATTTCCTATGGTCTGTCATGATGCGCATGTTCAGACGTTTTCAGCCGGTTTCCATCGTTCTGTTTGTCATTCTTCTGGCGTTTCTCGTCGGCTTCTTTGCGTTCGGTGAAAAGGTCACCAGCATGCAGCCTCCCGCCATCGATGAGCCTGCCGATGCGATCATCGTCCTGACCGGTGGCCAGTCCAGAATCCAGGCTGCGGTCAATCTTCTGAAAGACAAGCGCGGAAAGCGGCTTCTGATCAGCGGCGTTCATCCATCGACCAACGAAAAGGTGCTGCAGCGCGCGACACATGCCGACCAGAGCCTGTTCGACTGCTGCGTCGATCTCGACCGGTCGGCGCTCAACACCATCGGCAATGCCGCGGAAAGTGAACGCTGGATTCGCACAAACAATTATCGCCGGGTGATCCTGGTCACCAATAATTATCATATTCCGCGCAGCACGCTGGAAATGTCCTATCTCATGAAGGATGTGGAATTCATTCCCTATCCGGTGGTGAACGGGGAACGTCGCGAACACAGCTGGGTTGCCGAAGGCGACACGTTGCGCGTGCTGTTCATCGAATATGTGAAGTATCTGGGCGCCGTAGTGCGTGTGGGTGCAAGCGAGTTGTTTGGAACGCAGCCCCAGCAAAGCGCGACGGCGGCAAACTGATCTCGCCCACGGAATACGATTTCCTGATGGAAATGGCCGATCTTCCTGATATATCGGTGCCGTCACTTTCTGAAGAAAGTCCAGAATTCGCGCGTGATCGTTTGCCGGAACCCGGAAACGAAAATGCTTTAGCCCAGGGTCTCCGCCGACTGATGCTTCTCTACCTGCGCTCAATCCTGTTCAATGCGGCGTTTTATATCTGCACACTTGTTCAGATGATCGTCTATACGCCCTTTTATTTCCTGTTGCCCCGCAAGAAGGCCTGGATCGTGCCGAAGCTGTGGGCACGGGTCAATCTCTGGCTTCAAAAGCATATCGTCGGTACGGACTGTGTCGTCGAGGGATTGGAGAACATTCCCGAAGGCGCCTATATCTGCGCGCCGAAGCATCAATCTGCCTGGGATACTTATGCTTTCCTGCCCTATCTTGACGATCCCGTGCTGATTCTGAAGCGGGAACTGATGCGTATTCCGCTTTTCGGCTGGTATATCGCCAAGATGCAGATGATTCCGGTTGACCGGGGCTCCCGCGTCAAGGCGCTGCACTCCATCACCAAGGGCGCGGAAAAGGCGATTGCGGACGGCCGCCAGATCCTCATTTATCCCGAGGGAACGCGCCGTGCGCCGGGCGCTCCGCCGCAATACAAATACGGCATCGTTCATCTCTATGAGGCGCTCAATATTCCGGTTGTTCCGATTGCGCATAATGCGGGCCTCTACTGGCCACGCCGCAAGTTCCTGCGTTATCCCGGAACCGTTCGGGCCCGTATCCTGCCGCCCATTCCGCCGGGTTTGCCGAAAGAGGAATTCCTCAAGAGGTTGATCGAAACGACGGAAACCGCCTGCGACGAATTTCTGCTCGCCGCCAGCCGCGATCCAAATCCTCCCCCGATGCCGCCGACCGCCGTTCAACGACTGAACGAGCTCGGCGTTTAACCTTCACACCATGTTAACGGCCTGATCACGTTCAATTGCGTTGCGAGAACGACAATTCGCCGCGTTTTCTAGAACTTTCGTTTTTCTTGCGTGCAACCTTGAAACCCGTTATCAGAGCCCGACACGAAAGGACACATCATGAATATTGATGCCATCTCCATCGGCTCCAATCCTCCTGAAGACGTCAACGTCATCATTGAAGTGCCTGTCGGCGGCCAGCCGATCAAGTACGAGATGGACAAGAAGGCCGGCGCCCTCATCGTCGACCGCTTCCTCTACACGCCAATGACCTATCCGGGCAATTACGGCTTCGTGCCGCATACGCTTTCGGAAGATGGCGATCCGATCGACGTTCTCGTCTGCAACACCCGCCCGCTGGTTCCCGGCTGCGTGATCAATGTTCGCCCGATCGGCGTTCTGGTCATGGAAGACAATTCCGGCAAGGATGAGAAGATCATCGCCGTGCCGTCGCCGCACCTGACGCGCCGCTATGAGAAGATCCACGACTATACCGATATGCCGGAGATCACTCTGAAGCAGATCGCGCACTTCTTCGAACACTACAAGGATCTGGAACCCGGCAAGTGGGTGAAGATCGGTGACTGGGGTGACGAAGATTACGCACGCAAGTTCATCGTCGAAGCTATCGAACGCGCCAAGAACAAGTAAGCGCCAGTTTCTCGACCCGTCTAAGCAAAAGCGCCCGGCAATGTCCGGGCGCTTTTGTATATGTACTGATCGTTCGTTCGTACCAGCTTCCGACCCCCACTTTTGGAGAGGCCTTTTTAAAGGAAAAGCGGCAGCAGCGTCGTCCACATGAACTGGCGGATGAAGAAGATGATCAGCAGCAGGATGATCGGTGAAATATCGATGCCGCCCAGATTGGGCAGAAGATTGCGGATCGGCCGCAAGACGGGTTCCGTTACCTTATAGAGAAACTCCCCGATCGACGCCACGAACCGGTTGCCGGAGTTGACGACATTGAACGCATAGAGCCATGAGAAAATGGCGCTCGCAATAATGATATAGGTATAGATATCAAGCGCCAGATCAATGGTGCGGAACAATGCGATCATGGGGGCCTCCTTGGCAATTGGCGGAGATGTAGCGGTTGCGTCGGTCAAGAACAAGGGCTGAGAACCTGAGCGCCGGAATTTTTGAGGAGCGTTGTGCCTGCTCGCAACTGCTTAAATCGTCGAATTCTGGTCGATATTGCGGTGGATTAGATCGTTGACGTGTTCCAGCCAGTGGTCGCGCACGCGCATATTGCGCAGATGCTTGAGCGTATTGGCGACATAATCCACATTGGCACCTGAATCGCCCCGGGCGGACGCGACGATTGCCGCCGCGTTCTCGGCTGAAAGAGAACCGGCATATTGGACGTGATGGCGGTCCGCTACATAGGTGACCGCATCGACACTGCGACCGTCGGCGAGACGCAGACGGAGATGCTTCTCGTGATAAACGTGGTTCGACATTTCACGTTCGCGCAGATAGGTCATCACTTCGCCGGTCATGTCGCCGGGCACGCGAAAGGCGATACCGAGGCACGAGCCGCCGGCATCCAATCCCAGCACCAGGCCGGGATGGTCCGGTGTTCCGCGGTGGACATGCGAATAGATGCAAAGGCTGCGCCTGTAGCCATAAAGACGTGCGCGGACCGTTTCCACATGCGCAAAGCCGGGTCGCCACATCAGCGATCCATAGCCGAAAACCCAGAAATCGTTCATTTGCCTGTCATCGAGAGCCGTGGCCATTGGGGGTGCCTATGAGAGCTTGTTCCAAAAGGCGCCAGGCCGGTCTGCAAATCGCCTGCCGCTTTTGATTCAAGCTCTAATGATTAGAGCGCATCCCGAAAAGTGTGAAATGATTTTCGGAAAAGATGCGCGTCAAAACAGATAGGAAGAGCGCCACCCTCATTCAATCAGATTGAAACGCACTCTGACGCGTGTCGATTTCCACCAGTAATCATCGGATATCCCTCGATTTTTCTTCCTCTTCCCTTCACAAGGCACAATCCTGCCATAATATGGCCACCAGTCGAGAGGAGCACAATGTTGACGAGATTTCGGATCTGGTCCGAATCCGGCGCGGGCTCCTCGAACAACTGACTGATAAATAAGGCTTTTGAAATGGCGCATACTGGAATGAACGCACCGAAAGCCAGAAAGCGTCCTATAACGCTCCTCGTCATTCTTGTTGTCCTGGTTGCTGGCTATACGGCGGGCTGGTTCTATATCGCAAACAAGCTTGAAGCACGAGCCAAGGCTGACATGGCCAGGCTTGCCGCTCAGGGTGTCGGCGTGAAATGCGAAGACCTGCGCATGGGCGGCTATCCGCTGCGCGTCAATGTCATCTGCGACAGTATTTCATGGCAGCGCCCCTCCGAAGGCATGTCGTTCCGCGCCGGGCGGTTTACTTCCGGCTCTCCTGTCTATGCACCGCGTTCCCTGTCGAATGACCTGACGGGCCCCGCCTTCATCGAATTTCCGGGGCTGGCGCCGCTGGAAGTGAACTGGAGCAAATTCAACTCCAACACCCGGCTGGCGCGTCCTTTCCCGACCGAAATCGAACTGGCCGCGCGCGAAGTCGCGGTTGGTCTGCGCACGGAAACCACGACGACAGAACCGCTCAGCACGCTCGAGCAGATGGATTTCCGCATGAGCGAAGCGGATGGCGCCCTGAAGCTCAATGGCCGCTTTGCCGGATTGAAGCTCGCCAAGGCGGCCATAGGCAATGCCACCAGCCCTGAAGTCGACGGCGTGGCAGATATTGATGTGTCCGATGCCGCAACCCTGCTGGCGAGGAGCGACGCACCGTTTCATCAACGGCTGCGCGGGCATTCCGGCACTGTCAATCAGGCTTTCCTGTCCATGCCCAATGGAGCCATGGTTTCCGTTGCGGGACCGTTTTCCATCGATGCGGACGGGCTGATCAATGCGGATGTGAAGCTGACGCTGGTCAACCCGCAATCGCTGGCACAGGCGGGGCAGACGGTGTTTCCCGAGCAGGGGGGCAATATAGCCACTGTGCTGTTTGCTCTCTCGGCCATGCCGAAAGACGAAAACGGCAATCCCGTGATGGAAATTGCCGTTCGCAAGGGCAAGGTCAGCGCCGGCTTCATTCCACTTGGGCGGTTGCCCGCTCTTTAGGGGAGCAGGGGAATAAGGCAGTAAGGGAGTAGGGCAGTTGTGCTGCCCTATGCGCGCGTCGCAGCCTGACGGCCAAAGTCCGGCGCATCAACTTCCTGTCCGGCATCAATGATGCCGCGACGCACGGCGCGTGTGCGTGTGAAAAGATCGAACAGTGCTTCACCGTCGCCCCAGCGGATCGAACGTTGCAGCGAGGCAAGGTCTTCCGAAAAACGCCCGAGCATTTCGAGGATCGCGTCCTTGTTATGCAGGCACACGTCGCGCCACATTGTCGGGTCGGAGGCGGCCAGACGCGTGAAATCGCGGAAACCGGAAGCGGAATATTTGATGACTTCCGATTTCGTCACCTGTTCCAGATCGCTGGCTGTGCCGACGATATTGTAAGCAATGATATGCGGCAGATGCGAGACGATGGCCAGCACCAGATCGTGGTGCTGCGGGTCCATGCGATCAAGGCGCGAGCCGCACGCGCTCCAGAAATCGCTCAGCTTTTCCAGCGCCGCTTCATCCGTATCGGGCAGGGGCGTCAGAATGCACCAGCGATTGGTGAAGAGTTCTGCAAAGCCCGCGTCCGGCCCGGAATATTCGGTTCCCGCCAGCGGGTGGCCGGGAATGAAGTGCACGGTGTCGGGCAATTCCGGCTGCATCTGGGCAATTACGGACGCCTTGGTGGAGCCAACGTCGGTCACGATGGCACCGGGTTTGAGATTTGCAGCGATCTGGCGCGCGACGGTGCCTGACGAGCCGACCGGCACAGACACGATGACGAGATCGGCATCCTTGACGGCCTCAGCGCTATCCGTGGCGTAGCTGTCGCCGAGCCCCAGTTCCTCGGCGCGCTTCAGCGTTTCGCTGCTGCGCGTGGCGATGGCGATGTGATCGGCAAGCTTCTCGCGTCGAATGACGCGCGCGAGCGATGAACCGATAAGGCCGATGCCGACCAGGGCGATCTTGTTGAAATGGACCGTGGACATTGGTTTACTTCAAAAATTCGGTCAGGGCGGCGACGACGCCGCGATTGGCTTCTTCCGGTCCAACCGTAATGCGCAATGCATTCGGAAAGCCGTAACCGCCGACGCGACGCAGGATATAACCGCGTCTGGAAAGCCATTCGTCAGCTTTGTCCGCCGAATGCGCAGCATCTTCGGGAAAGTGGATCAGCAGGAAATTCGTGACCGAAGGTGTTACCCGAAGTCCGAGCTTTGTGAACTCCTCGGTCAGCCAGCCAAGCCATTTCTCATTGTAGGCGATCGACTTGTCGACATGGGCGCGGTCCCGGATAGCGGCAGCGCCTGCTGCAATGGCGGCCGAATTCATGTTGAACGGTCCACGAATGCGATTGACGGCATCGATGACGTGCAGGGGCGCATACATCCAGCCGATACGCAGGCCCGGCAGCCCATGGATTTTCGAGAAGGTGCGCGTCATGACGACATTCTCGTTGGAAGAAACGAGTTCAAGGCCTGCTTCGTAGTCGTTGCGGCGCACATATTCGGCATAGGCCGCATCGAGAACAAGAAGCACATGCTTGGGCAGTCCGGCATGAAGGCGACGGACTTCCTCGAAAGGAAGATAGGTCCCGGTCGGATTGCCCGGATTGGCGATGAAGACGATCTTCGTGCGCGGCGACAGGCCAGCCAGAATGGCGTCCACATCGATCCGCTCGTTCTTCTCCTTGACGGTGACCGGCGTTGCACCCGCACCCAGGGTCTGGATCTTGTAAACCGCAAATCCGTGTTCGGTGATGATGGTTTCATCGCCCGGAGCAAGATAGGTCTGGCAGAGCAGGCCAAGCAGTTCGTCTGAGCCGTTGCCGCACATGATATTCGCTAAATTGAGCGCCTGCGTTTCGGCAATCGCCTGCCGCAGAGCCAGCGCCTGCCCGTCGGGATAAAGCTCCAGTTTTTCGCCTGCGCGTCGATAGGCTTCCACGGCATGCGGGCTCGGACCGATCGGCGTTTCGTTGGATGAGAGCTTATAGACCTTGGCGACGCCTTCCACATGTTCCTTGCCGGGTACGTAGGCTGCGATGTCGAGCAGGCCTGCCTTGGGCTGGGGACGGGTAAGGTTCTGCGTATCGGTCATGATTTTGGCTCCGCCAAAAGGTCAATATTAAAGGTCTGATGGGGCATATCCCGCCATTGCGTCCAAGTCGAGAAAAACCTTGGCCGATAATGCTTGTCGGCCGCAGCAACTGTACGTTTTTGCGGGGCTTGGTGCGTAAATGTCCTAGTTTGCGTTAGAATCCGAAATTCGGCGCCACACTAGTTTTTACGATCTGTCTTGCCGGTTCCTGCCGGTACTTTCCGCAACCCGCCGACAGGTGTTCCTTGCGGCGCAAGAACCGGAACGAAAACACGGCGCGACGAGCGCTGGGCAACGGGCAGCCCCTGATAAAGCCGCTTCTGTGCTTCCACCACCAGAACGCCGGAAAAGACCGGCCACAGCCGCCGCCCCATGCCTTCGAGCGCGAGACAGGGCCGCATCATCCAACGCCGCGTGGCAGGAGGGAAGTGCAGGGCGTCACTCACAGTGCTGACGGTGAAATTCGCCTCGCGCAGCAAGGTCGTCAGCTGGGTACGGCTATAGGGCCGCCCGCTGCCGAAGGGCGTATGCTCGAAGCGGGCCCAGAGACCCCGCCGGTTCGGCACCACGATAACGAGCCGCCCATTGGGCGCGAGAACGCGCCACATCTCCTTCAGCGTTTCCGTCGGGTTTTCCGCGTACTCCAGGGCATGCACCATGAGCACGCGATCAATCGAGGAATCGGGCAGCGGCAGTTCCTCGTCGAAAACGAGCGCTGTCGCCGGCTTTTCCACAGACGGCCAGGCGACGGCTCCCTGACCGGCAGGCATGAAGGCAAAGGTCCGCTCCGTATCGGCGCTGAAACGGTCGAGATAGGGCAGGCTGTAGCCCATGCCGACAAGCCGCTCTCCCGGCACGCGATCCCACAATCCGGCAAGCGCCATACGGATGGCGCGTTCCGCGAGATGGCCCAGAGTGGTATCGTAAAATGATCGCAGTTCGATGATGTCCGGATGCATGGAAGCCACGCTATATGAAATCTCGACGTTGGGAAATGGAGAAGCCGGAGCATCTTCAAGTGGTGGGGTGCAATTTCCTCAAACCATGGTATAGAGCGGCCTTTCCGGCGCCTTCATGCGCCGCCCAAGTCTGCGCGTAAGCGAACGATCAGGAGAAGCAGCAGATGCCCGAAGTCGGCGGCAAGACAATCGAAGTTCTCTTTAGTCCGGATGAGATTGCAGGCCGCAATCTTGAGCTTGCCAAGGCCATCGCCGAACGCAAGTTCCACAATCTGCTGACGATTTCGATCCTGAAAGGGTCCTTCATCTTTGCAGCCGACCTCATCCGCGCAATGCATGATGCGGGTGTGGAACCCGATGTGGAATTCATCACCGTTTCGAGCTACGGCAAGGGGACGACAAGCACGGAAGTTCGTCTGCTGCGCGATATCGACAGTGACGTGCGCGACCGCGATGTGCTTCTGATCGACGATATTCTGGAATCCGGCAAGACGCTGAAGTTCGTCCGCGAACTGATGCTGGAACGCGGAGCTCGCAGCGTCAGTATCGCCGTTCTTCTCGACAAGAGCGTGCGCCGCAAGGTCGATCTCCACGCCGATTTCGTGGCTTTCGAATGCCCGGATTATTTTGTCGTCGGCTATGGCATGGACGTGGGGCACGCCTTCCGCCAGTTGCCTTATGTCGGTCGGGTGATGGAATAGAGCCTGTTTCTCAATCGAACTTCAACAGGCGCTGCAGATATTCCTTTTCCATCTGCGGCGTCAGCGCATTGCCGAGCTTGCGGCGGATTTCATCGAGAATTTCACGCGCGCGCTGAATATCGATTTCGCCGGGAATTTTGACGTCATCGTTAAGGCTGTCCCCGGTGCCCTGCTGCCGTCCGAGTGGATCGCGGCCCCTGCTGCCGTTGGCTCCGCTTTGCCCCTGTCCGTCCTGACCCATGGCCTGCTGCATCTTCTGCATCATGTCGCGCCCACCGCGGCGCAGCGCGTCAAGTGCACTGCCCTGCTGGTCGTTTGCTTCCGCGCCTTCGCTTCGGCCCAGCGCGTCCGTTGCATTGCCCATTGATTTTCCGGCATCCGAAAAATCCTTGCCGGGTTCGATGCCCATGCCCTTCAGATCGTCCATCAGCTTCTGCAGATCGGACTGGAGGTCCTTCTGCTGCTGTTGCAGCTTGCGCATGGCTTCCGCCATATCGGGCGGAACATCGCCCTTTCCGCCCTGGCCTTGTCCGTTTCCGGTTTCACCGCCCATGGAACCGTCATCACCCGGGAGCATGTTGTCGCCGAATCCGCCTTCACCGTCGCTGCCGCCGAACTGACGCTGCATTTTCTGATCGAGGTCGAAGGTCTCGTTCATGGTCTTTTGCTGGCGCTGCATCAATTCGCCAAGCTTGTTCATCTGCTGCTGCATCTGGCCCTGCTGGCCTTGCCCCTGACCTTGCTGACCCTGCTGCGCCTGCCCCATTTGCAGGTTGTTCATCAGGTTCTGCAATTGCGACAGGAGTTCTTGCGCCTGATCACGTGAGCCCTGACGCGCCAGATTTTCAATCTGGTCCATCATGCGCTGGAGATCTTTTTCCGTGAGCATCCGCGCATTGGGGTCCGGTGCGGCCCGGCGGGCATTCGGATTCTGCTGCTGGCGCTGGGCGAACTCCCGCAGGAAGTCCTGCATCGCCTTGCGCAGCTCTGCTGACAGCTTTTCGATCTCCTCCTGCGAGGCGCCATTCTGCAGAGCGTTCTTCAGGGCTTCCTGTGCCTGCCGTAGGCGTTTTTCGGCGGCGGACAGATTGCCGTCCTCGATACCGAGTGCCACCTGCCACATATAATCCGCCGCATCACGCAAGTCGTCATCGCTTCTGGCAAGCCGCAGACGTGTGCCAATCGTGACCAGTCCCAGATAATGGGCGGCATTCTTGATGGTTTCTTCCGGACGGAGAGTTATTGCCGACAGCATGTCGAGCACATGATCGCGCTGCGTCGCGTCAAGCGCCAGAATACGGCGCTGCTCCGCGACAGCACGGGCAAGCGGGTTGCTGAAAGGGCGCTCCGGCAAGGTGATGACCTTGGTTTCACTGCGGCCCGTTTGTCCTGCCGCATCGGTTACAACCAGCGTGAGCGCAACCTTTTCGCCGGCCCATGGGTGCTCGGTCAGGTCCTTCGACGTGGTGGCGTCCCTCACGCCGCGGCGCGGCAAAGCAAGCGGCAGTTCCGGCGCGTCGTAAAGCGGCGCGGCTTCCTCATCCTCATCGTTGTTGAGCGGGACGATCTCACCTTCGGCCTTAACCGGCGCATAGTCGTCATCGATCTGGTAGGAGAGCTGCAATGTGCCATTCAACGCACGCCCCGGCTCTTTTGTAAAGCGGATCGTCGGCGGGTTGTCCGGAGTAACGGAAAACTTCCAGCGGGCATCGGTGCCGGAAAGCGCCAGGGTTTCGTCCTGCTGCAGATCATAGCGGAAATTGCGGCTGCCATCGACGACAGCATGTTCTGTAGGGGCCTTCTGGTCTTCACTGGCGTTTACCGGCTGGACGTCGCGGCGCTCGCCTTTCGCATCGGTCGCGGTAAGCCGTTCAGAGCCGCCGCCAATCACCCGGACCGAAAGAATGCTGCCTTGCGGCACGTTGATTGCGGCCTCGTCGCCTTCGTTCGTGGCGGTCAGGAACACGGGAGCGCGGCCGGTGTAGCGTGGTGGCGTCACCCATGCATCGATGCGCGCAACGGCAGTGCCATTGCCCGGACGGATATGAAAGGCATCGGCAATGCGGCCGCTGTTCGGACTGAAACTATAAGCGAAAGCGGTTACGAAAAGGAGAGCGACCACCGCTCGAAGACCAAGAGGGTCGTGTTCGGGAACCCGCGTGTAAGGCAGGCCGGATTGCAGGTTTTTCAGCCGGTCCGCCATGCGGCGCTGGTGTTCGCGCCATAAGGCCACGGCAAATGGATCATGTTCTCCGGTTGCCATATGGCCCGTCTGCACGGCGAGCGGTTCGTGAACGAGGCCGTTGATCGCCTCGATACGGCTTGTAATGTCGCTGTCGATCGGGGCTCGAAAGCGGAACAGCAGGTAGATCGATACGAGGCCGGCAAGCCCGAAAAGCGCCAGAATGCCAAAATGCAGCCAACGCGGCATCATGCCGAACAGGCCAAACCAGCCGAGGCTGAGAAACAGGCCGATCAGAAGTATCAGCGGCAGGATGAGCGGCCAGAACCGCTCGAAGCTGATTGAGAGAAAGGCGCGCAGACGTAAACGGCGGAGGCTGGCACCGTCGCCCCAAAACAGCCGCAGAAAAGCATCTCGCGCAAGGCGCGGCCTGTCTTTCCTGTCGTTGCTACGATCCGTCATCTGGGCTTTCTGGCGTGTATCACGTTTTTATCTTGCAACAGGATAACACGCATCATGGCAAAGGCGAGGCTTTGCCATGATAATTGTATTCTGGGGATTATAACCACTCGGGCACGGAATCGAGTGCGAGCAGTTCTTCATAAGTTCGGCGCGGGCGCACGACGTGATAGCGGTCGCCATCCACCAGCACTTCCGGAATAAGCAGGCGGCTGTTGTAAGTGCTGGAGAGCACGGCACCATAAGCGCCCGTGGTGCAGACGGCAATCAGGTCGCCGGGCGCCGGTTTGGCCACTTCCCGGTCGAGGCCCAGATAATCGCCGGTTTCACAGACCGGACCAACGAAATCGGCGCGGATACGCGGGGCATCGTCTTTCGGCAGGGCGACCGGCTTGATGTCGTGAAACGCATCGTAAAGTGTGGGACGAATCAAATCGTTCATCGCCGCATCGACGATGACGAAGTTCTTGGCATCGCCTTCCTTCACGAAGATCACTTCCGTCACCAGAAGTCCTGCATTGCCGACAATCAGGCGGCCCGGTTCGAACACGGTCTTGAGGCCGAGCGGCTTGATATGCCTGGCAACGATTTCAGCATAGGCCGCGGGCAAAGGTGGCGGCGTATTGTCAGTGCGATAAGGAATGCCCAGTCCGCCGCCAACGTCGACGTGGCGGATATCGTGGCCGTCGGCCTGCAATTCCTTGACCAGTTGCGCCATCAGGGCAAACGCATCGTCGAATGGTTCCAGATCGATGATCTGGCTGCCGATATGCATATCGATGCCGACCACGTCGAGACCGGGCAGGCTTGCTGCACGGGCATAGGCTTCCCGCGCCTTGACGCGGGGAATGCCGAACTTGTTCTCGGACTTGCCGGTCGAAATCTTGGCGTGGGTCTTGGCATCCACATCAGGGTTGATACGCAGCGATACGGATGCGACCTTGCCTGCCTTGACGGCGCGGGCGGAAAGAATTTCGAGTTCCGGTTCGGATTCCACGTTGAAGCAATAAATGCCAGCTTCCAACGCAAAGTCCATTTCGTGCGGCGTCTTGCCTACGCCGGAAAACACGATCTTGTTTGCCGGGATGCCCGCCGCAAGCGCACGGCGAATCTCGCCTTCCGAAACGGTATCGGCACCCGCGCCCAGCTTGGCCAGCGTTTTCAGGACGGCCTGGTTGGAATTGGCTTTCAGCGCATAGGTAACGAGCGTTTCCATACCGGCGAAGGCTTCGCTGAACACGCGGAAATGGCGCTCCACGGTCGCGCGGGAATAGACGTAAAACGGCGTACCGACGGCCTGTGCGATTTCAGGCAGGCTGATATTTTCGGCGTGAAGGACGCCGTTGCGATATTCGAAATGGTTCACAGAAAAGGCCCTACAGCGGAAACTTACAACAGCTTGTCGAGGATGATTGGCTTGTCTTCCTTCGGTTTCGGCTTGGTGTGACCCTGTTCGTCGGTCACGACGGCAGATGGCGGCGGCTCAAGCGGGCCCTTGCGGCCGCAAGCGGCAAGCGTGGCGCTAAGCGCGGCGATCAGAAGCACGGAAGAAATGGCGGAGCGGCCTGTCATCAGCTTTGGTTCCCGAAATAAAATCTGTTGGCGCTAGCTGTAACGCAAAATTTCCAAGAGTGGAATCATCCGTTGACTGGATGATTCCACATGACGTCATGTTGATCGACTGTCAGGCCTTGGTAATGCGCTTCTTCCAGTAACGAATCTGGCGGCGCACTTCCTGCGGGGCCGTGCCGCCGAAGGACTGGCGGCTCTTTACCGACTTTTCGACTGTCAGGTAGCCGAAAACGGCATCGGTGATACCCGGATGGATCGATTGCAGTTCCTCCAGCGACAGCTTCGACAGATCGACCTTGCGGCTTTCAGCCAGAGCGACGGCGCGTCCGGTCACGTGATGGGCCTCGCGGAAGGGAAGTCCCAGTTCGCGCACCAGCCAGTCGGCGAGATCGGTCGCAGTGGAATAGCCGGAACCTGCCGCCTTCTTCATCGAGGCCACATTGATTGACAGGTCCCGCACCATACCGGCCATGGCTGCAATGGCGAGTTCCAGATTTTCGGCGGCGTCGAAGACCTGTTCCTTGTCTTCCTGCATGTCCTTGGAATAGGCGAGCGGCAGCCCCTTCATGATGGTCAGAAGTGCAACCAGCGATCCGTTGATGCGGCCCGTCTTGGCGCGAACCAGTTCGGCGGCATCCGGGTTCTTCTTCTGCGGCATGATGGACGAGCCGGTCGAAAAGGCGTCCGAAAGCCGCACGAAATTGAACTGCGGTGTGGACCAGATGACGATCTCTTCGGCGAGCCGCGACAGATGGCCGGCGCAGATCGCGGCAAGCGACAGGAATTCCAGCGCGTAGTCACGGTCGGAAACACTGTCGAGCGAATTGCGGGTCGGCTCACGAAAGCCGAGCGCCTTGGCGGTCATATGACGGTCGATCGGGAAGCCTGTTCCCGCAAGGGCTGCCGCACCCAAAGGCGATTCGTCCATGCGCTCGATTGCATCGCGCACACGCGACAGGTCGCGGCCGAACATTTCCACATAGGCCATGCAGTGATGACCGAAGGTGACGGGCTGCGCGGTCTGGAGATGGGTGAAACCCGGCATCACGGTTGCGGCGTGTTCTTCGGCGCGCTCCAGGAATGCTTCGATCAGGTTCTTGAGCGCGGCGGCGGTCTTTTCCAGTTCCCGCTTGACCCAGAGGCGGAAATCGACGGCCACCTGATCGTTGCGCGAGCGGGCGGTGTGGAGACGTCCGGCGGAAGGGCCGATCAGTTCGGCAAGCCGCGCTTCGATATTCATGTGAATGTCTTCGAGCTTGCGCGAGAATGTGAACTTGCCTTCCTCGATTTCCTTGAGAATGGTTTTCAGGCCATCTTCGATCTGGCGATGGTCCTCCGCCGCAATAATGCCTGTCTTTGCCAGCATGGCTGCATGGGCAAGCGAGCCCTGAATATCCTGCGCATAGAGCTTGCGGTCGAAGCCGATCGATGCATTGATCTCTTCCATGATCGCATCCGGGCCTGAGGCAAAACGGCCGCCCCACATCTGGTTGCTTGATTTTTGTTCGCTCATGCTCATATGCCCCGAGTGACGATTTGGCGGAATATTGGAAAGAAGTAACGCGACATGGCAGAAGACAACGAAAAGGCGAATTCCGAACAGCAGACGAAATCGGGAAATCGCAAGATCGTCCTTCTTGCCGCCCTTGCCGGTGTCATTGCCGGTATCGTGGCGGTATACGTGATGGAGCGGCCTTCTGGCAATGTCGTTGACCAGAATGTTTCAGCGAATGTTGCGGCCGAAAGCGACGAAGCATCGGCGCAGTGCGCTCTTAAAGCTGATGCGCTGAAGGCGCTGGATGCAGCTGCGACCGGCGGTGTGGCAGCCATGCGCGCTGCCGAAAAGCCGATTTCCGTCTCGCATATCGCCTTTACCGGCCCGGACGGCAAACAGATGACGCTCGGGGACTTCGAGGGCAAGACGCTGCTGGTCAATCTTTGGGCGACGTGGTGCGCTCCCTGCCGTGAGGAAATGCCCGCTCTCGACAAGTTGCAAGGCGAGAAAGGCGGCAGCGATTTCGACGTTGTCGCCATCAACATCGATACCGGCTCCGACGACAAGCCCAAGGGGTTTCTCAATGAAATCGGCATCAACAACCTGACCTTGCACCGGGATGCTTCCATGTCGAGCTTCAACGAATTGAAGCGCAAGAACCTGGCTTTTGGCCTTCCCATAACCCTGCTCGTAGACAAGGATGGCTGTCAGATAGCATCCATGAACGGACCTGCGCCGTGGGACAGCCCGGAAGCCAAAAAACTCATCGAAGCGGCCAAAAATCTTTAGTCTCGACAAAAGCGAAATGCGGTGGCTTTCTTTCCTGTGAGGGAAGGAGACCGTCCATGAGCTTTGAAGTCTGGCTCGCATTTTCCGCCGCATCCATCGTGCTTCTGGTAATACCGGGACCGACCGTATTGCTCGTCGTATCCTACGCTCTGGGACAGGGGTGGAAGGCGGCTTTTCCGATGGCGGTCGGTGTCGCGCTTGGCGATTTTACAGCGATGACGCTTTCCATGCTTGGCGTGGGTGCGCTGCTCGCGGCATCGGCAACCGTGTTCACCGCAGTCAAATGGGCGGGTGCGGCCTATCTGATCTGGCTCGGCATAAAGCTGTTCCGGGCTGGCGGCGCCCTTCATGCAAACGCCCGGCATGACAAGGTGCATCCGGTGCGGATGCTGGTTCATGCATGGCTGGTGACGGCGCTCAACCCGAAGAGCATTACCTTTTTTGTGGCTTTTCTTCCGCAGTTCCTGAGCCCGCATCGGGATTTCCTGACCCAGATGCTGGTTTTCGAAAGCACGTTCCTCGTGCTCGCTTTCCTCAATGCCTTTTCTTATGCGCTTCTGGCAACCCGCGCGCGCGGCTTCTTTTCGAGCGAACGGGCGCTGCGCATCTTCAATCGGGCGGGCGGAACTTTGCTGATCGGCGCGGGTGTCGCCACTGCCTCGATGCGGTCAGCCTGAGACAAAACCGGCTCGTTTCAGCCGAACGATGGCAAGATCCAGCGCCGAGAGAAATGCAGAGCGATCTTTCGGTGAAAAGGGGACAGGGCCGCCGGTGATTTCGCCTGCGGAACGCAAGCTGTCCATCAGATTGCGCGTCGCCAGCGTGTTGCCGATGGTGCTCTGGGTGTGAACGCGCCCGTTCGGTGCAATTACCGAGGCACCTTTTTCGAGCGAGCGGCTGGCCAGAGGAATGTCGGCGGTAATCACGATGGCGCCCGGACGGGAATTTTCGGCGATCCAGTCGTCGGCAGCGTCCAGCTTGTCCGATACGATGACGCGTTCCACGCGCTCCGCATCGCGCGGGATGGCAATGAAACTGTTGGCCACCAGCATGACCGGCAGATTGTGCCGTTCCGCCACACGATAGATTTCAGCCTTCACCGGGCAGGCGTCTGCATCGACAAAAATGTGGATCGTTTCGGGTTGCGTGTTCATGCTGCTTCATAAAATGGGAGCGGCTGTTTGGCAAATTCAACGCTGCGATCAGTTTTATGCGATAGGGGATCGGCGAAAAACGGTATAAGGCGGGCCGCAAAAGTGAGAGTTCCGCCATGGCCGCCCGTTTCTTCCCCATCATGTTCGTCCTGCTTTGGGCCACCGGTTTCATTGGCGCGGGGCTTTCCATGCCTTATGCCGAACCGTTCACCTTCATGGCGGTGCGTTTTTCCATTGCAGCCCTCATCATGACGCTCTGGGCGCTGGCAAGCCGGAGCATCTGGCCCAAGGGAGATGTTCTTCTCCATGCGGCGATTGCCGGATGTCTCATCCACGGCGTTTATCTCTCCGCCTTGTTCTGGGCCGTTCACCACGGTCTGCCTGCGGGAATGTCGGGTCTCGTGGCAGGTCTTCAGCCGATGTTGACCACGCTGATCGCCGCCATTCTTTTGGGCGAACGGGCGAGCGGGCGGCAATGGGCCGGGCTTCTCATCGGCTTCATCGGCGTGGCAATGGTGGTATGGCCGAAATTTTCGGCGGGCAGCGGCGTCGATCCCAAAAGCCTTGCGGCGGCTTTCGTGGCCGTGCTGGCGATCAGCACCGGCACGGTCTGGCAGAAACGTTTCGGCACGGCGGGCGACCTCAAGGCCGGGACAGCCGTTCAGTATATCGCTGCGGCCATTCTCACCGCTGTGTGTGCGTTTGCCTTCGAGACGCGCATCATGATCTGGTCGCCATCGCTGATCTTTGCGCTGGTCTGGCTGACGCTTGCCATTTCCATCGGGGCGATTCTGGCACTTCTGGTCATGATACGCGAAGGCGCAATGTCGAAAGTTGCTTCGCTGTTCTATCTCGTCCCCGGCACGGCCGCGATCATGGCCTATCTGATTTTCGGCGAAACGCTGTCGGCGATCCAGATTGCGGGCATGGTGGTGACGACGCTCGGCGTTGCGCTGACGACGTTACGCCGGACATGATGCCGAAAAGTGGGAACTGGTTTTCGGACCGGATCATGCGCTGATTTTTATGAGTTAAGCTCGGGCTGTTGCTCTCGCTTGCGGAAAATCATGATGGCGGCGTTTATTTCCGCGCCGATGATGAAAATGGCCGACAGCATGTAGAGGAAGACGATCGCCACCATGATCGAGGCCAGACCGGCATAGGTCGTCACGTAATTGGCAAAGGTTTCCAGATATTTGGCAAAGGCCATCGCAGCGGCAAGCCAGGCGATGAGCGTGACCAGTATGCCCGGCAGGATGTCGCCGAGGCTGCGTCGCCCGGCGGGAAGCCAGATGTGTACCATGAACAGCGCCAGAACCAGAACCGCCACCGCTACCGTATAGCGCCAGAAGGCGATGGTGCCTGTGAACGGCGCTATGTCAGGAAACCATTGTTCGGCAATACGCACGGCAAGCGGGGCCAGAACCAGCAGGAAGCTGATGGCCATCAGGCTCAGCGTGCCGACCAGAACGAAGCCGAGACTTTGCAGGCGGCAGAAAATGATCGAACGCTGGTCTGTCACCCGATAGGCGCGGTTAAGTGCGATGCGCAGCGCCTCTACGCCGTTGGAGGCAAAATAGGCGGCTGCGATGACGCTAAGGGTCAGAAGCCCGCTGCGCTGGACGGTCAGCACGTTCATCACTTCGTTGGCGATGGGAGCGGCGATGTTCGACGGCCACATGTCGAAGATGACATGCACCGCCGTATCGGCAAATTCCTTGGTGCCGAGAAAGCTCGCGAGCGTCGTGGCGAAGATGAGGAACGGAAACAGCGCCATCAGGCCGGAAAGCGCAATGTGGCTGGCGAAAGCCCAACCGTCGTCCGAACTGAAATGACCAATGACGTCCCAGGTGATCTGACGGAGAAAACGTCTGATTTTTCGCATCCGCAGATTTGTCCCCAAAGTCGCGATTGGCGTCTGAAACGCGTTCAGCCGGTGTTTCAAGGCCTTAAATCTAGCATCGGTCCGCGGATTGCAAGGGCAGGCCCCGTTTTAAACCGGGCACGAATCAAGCAATCTTGGCAAAACGGCAGCGGGAAACGAACATATGGCTCCGGCACGATCCGGTCAGAACCGACAGCGCAGCATCATCATTACCGGTTGCTCCTCCGGGATCGGCGCTTATTGCGCGGAAGCGCTGAAGAGCCAAGGCTGGCGCGTCTTTGCGACCGCCCGCAAGGATGCGGATATCGATGCGCTCCGGGCAAAGGGCATTGAGGCGCACTATCTCGATTATACGCAGCCGCAGTCGATCGCGAATCTGGTCGACGAGGTGCTGCGCCAGACTGACGGCACGCTTGATGCGCTGTTCAACAATGGCGCTTATGCACAGCCCGGCGCGATAGAGGACTTGCCGGTCGAAGCCTTGCGCCAGCAATTCGAAGCCAATTTCTTCGGCTGGCATGATTTGACCCGCCGCGTGATTCCCATCATGCGCCGGCAAGGGCACGGGCGCATCGTTCATTGCTCATCGATTCTGGGACTGGTGCCCATGAAATGGCGCGGCGCTTATGTGGCGTCCAAATTTGCGCTTGAAGGGCTGATGCTTGCGCAACGCATGGAACTGGAAGGTTCCGGTATCGATGTGTCGCTGATCGAGCCCGGTCCGATTGCGTCGCGCTTTACCTACAATGCCGCCAGCCATGCGGAAGCCAATATCGACATGGAAGCGTCTGTTCATCGCGAGCTTTACCAGCGCCAGATGGCGAAATTGAAAAGTGGCGGCACAAAATCCAAGAACAAGCTTGGACCGGAAGCCGTCTATGCTGTACTGCTTCATGCATTGGAGGCGCCGCGTCCCCGCCCGCATTACGTGGTGACGAGACCGGCGAAACTTGGTTCACTGGCGCGGCGCCTGATGCCTGCACGCTGGCTTTACCGAATGCTGTCCGACCAGTCATGAGGTCAGGAACAGTGCGCATGGGAAGGAAATGAAATGGACGTTCTGTTCAAGGGCGCGGCAATGGTGGCCATGTTTGCGGTGGCTGTCGTTCTGATCATCGGCCTGCGCAACATGATGCGCGGCGGCGACGCCAATTTTTCCAACAAGATGATGCAGCTGCGGGTTTTCCTGCAGTTCATTGCCATAGTCCTGATCGTCGGGGCGATCTATTACGCCCGTGTGAAAAACGGTCAATAAGGCATGGTCAAGCTCAACAAGATCTATACCCGTACAGGCGACAAGGGCACGACAGGACTGGCCAGCGGGCCGCGCCGGCTGAAGTCGGACCTGCGCGTCGAAGCCTATGGCACTGTGGATGAAGCCAATGCCTGCATCGGTATGGCACGCCTCCATACAGGCGGTGAAAACAATCCTCATGCACAGATTGATGCCATGCTGGCACGCATCCAGAACGATCTTTTCGACCTTGGCGCTGATCTGTCGACGCCGGATGACGGGAAACCGCTCGCCTACGAACCGCTGCGCATCGTCGCTTCGCAGGTCGCGCGTCTGGAAGCCGACATTGATCTCCTCAATTCCGATCTGCAGCCGCTCCGCTCATTCATTCTCCCCGGTGGGTCGGCTGCATCTGCCGCATTGCACCTTGCCCGCACGATCTCTCGCCGGGCCGAGCGGCTGATGGTTGCGCTTGCCCGTGTCGAAGGTGAAGTCGTCTCGGCGGAGGCTTTGCAATATATCAACCGCGTTTCCGATTTCCTGTTCGTGGCGTCGCGAACCGTCAATGATAATGGCGCGCAGGATGTTCTCTGGGTGCCGGGCGCGAACCGCTAGTCTAAACCCCTCGTTTGTTGCCCCAGATCAGCACGTGGAGCTGGGGCAGGACGTGCGCTTCGTACCAGCCATCCGCAATCATCTTTTCCACCAGCCATTCCATCCGCCGCATGATGCCGTCGATGTCTATTGCAGCGTCATTCGCTTCGGGCGGTGGCGGAGTGTGATTACCCGGCTGGAGATAGACTGGAAGGTGAGCATGCCGATTAGCCACTTCTTTGGCAAAGGCGTAATCGGCGTCATCAAAGATCACGAATTTCAGCACCGTTCGCGGCGTATTGCCCGCAGCCTCGATACATGCGGCCAGCGCATCGAAATCGGTGTCCATGGCGCTTGAGGGCGGCTTTGGGCTCAATACCAGCGTGTCGAGCGCTGAAAACCAGCCCTGTGCAACTGACCCTTGCGTTTCCAGCGCAAAGCGATAGCCGTCTTTCCTGCCATGTTCGATCAACGGTCCCAGTGGCTGGATGGCCGGATTGCCCCCCGAAAGTGACACTGTCAGGGGCTTATTTCGGGAAAGTGCCGTCACTTCATCCCAAATCGCCTCGACACTCATTGGCTTCCATTCATGACGAAAACGGCTCTCGACGGCATGCAGGCTGTCGCACCATGCGCAGCGATAATCGCAGCCGCCGGTTCGCACGAATACCGTCGGCTGGCCGATGAGCACGCCTTCGCCCTGTATCGTGGGACCGAAAATTTCCGCGATCCGTATCCGCGTCACGGTCGGTACTCGGCCCATGTCTTGGGCGTTTCGCTGACCCGCACGGCGGATATTTCCGGCCAGCGCGCATGGCACCACTCAAAAAAGTGCCGGGCGAGGGTTTCAGCCGTGCTCTGATCATGGCCCAGAACGTCGTTCAGATGGCGATGGTCAAAACAATCATCGATATAGCGCTTGAACGGCGCCAGCTCATGATAGTCGCGAACAAAGCCGTGCTCGTTGAGATCGGAAGCCGAGAGTTCGACCTCAACGATATAGTTGTGCCCGTGCAGGCGGGCGCATTGATGGTCTTCCGGCAGGCCGGTCAGCTGATGCGATGCGGAGAAATGAAATTCCTTGGTAATGCGAAACATCAGACGCTCCGCTTCTCGATTGCCGCACGCCAGAAATCGGCATCCACATAGAAGGTCGGGTCTTCGATACCGGCGAGATGAAAGGCTTCCCGTCGCTCGACACAGGTGCCACAGCGTCCACAATGATGTTCGCCACCCTTGTAGCAGGACCACGTTGCGGCAAAGGGCGTGCCATATTTTGCGCCATCGATAACGATGTCGGCTTTGGAAACGTGCACATAAGGCGCGAGCAGTTTTATGTCGGCATAGCCGTCCAGTGCATGGTCCTGCATGGTCTGGAAAGCATCAATAAAATCGGGGCGGCAATCGGGATAAATGAAATGATCACCGCCATGGACGGCGAGCGCCACAGCGTCGGCCTTTTGTGCAGCGGCCACCCCAAAGGCAATCGCCAGCATGATTGCATTGCGGTTCGGCACGACGGTAATCTTCATCGTTTCTTCAGCGTAATGCCCGTCGGGAACATCGACATCGTCGGTGAGGGCGGAGCCGGTAAGGCTCGCGCCGATAGTCCGTATGTCGATGATCTGATGGGGAACGCCGAGCCTTTCGGCACAGGCTTTGGCCGAATCCAGTTCCTTCCTGTGGCGTTGGCCATAGTCGAAGGAGAGGATGGCTGTGAGTTGATGTTCGGCTGCTATTCTATAAGCAAGCGAAACAGAATCGAGTCCGCCGGAGCAGACGACGAGCGTTTTCATAAGTCAGGGTTCCTTGTTTTGACCGGGTAGGCTGCGACCGGATTGCGAGGCGTTACCTAAAGCATGCTGCATCGCTTGTAAACGACACGAAAAAGGGGAGGCGTCGGGTTGCTCGGATTCGGAATGACCTGTTGTCAGAATAAATTGATTTTAATCGATATAGCGGCCTGTGCCTGATTGACGTGCACGTCAACCGTCTTTAGGTTTCGTGCCGGTTCCCGGCGGAGAGGCAGCGCATTTGCGTCACTACCCAGTTTTGCGCCGGTGCCGCTTTCATGTCGGATTTTGACATGCGGGTGGGAGTTCACGGCGGCATAGTCGTGCTGCAGAAGTCATTGAAGAGGTAATCGCGGATGAAAGTCCTTGTCGCAGTGAAACGGGTTGTCGATTACAACGTGAAGATCCGTGTAAAGGGAGACGGTTCGGGGGTTGAGCTTTCGAACGTGAAGATGTCGATGAACCCTTTTGACGAGATCGCGGTTGAAGAGGCGATCCGTCTGAAGGAAGCGGGCAAGGTGACGGAGATCGTCGCGGTTTCGGTTGGCCCGGCACAGGCGCAGGAAACGCTGCGCACGGCACTTGCCATGGGTGCGGATCGCGCGATCCTGGTCAAGACCGACGAGACGGTCGAGCCGCTTGGCGTTGCCAAGGTCTTGAAGGGCGTGGTCGAAGCGGAAAAGCCGGACTTGGTCTTCCTCGGCAAGCAGGCCATCGACGACGATTCCAACCAGACCGGCCAGATGCTGTCGGCGCTCTTGAGCTGGAGCCAGGCAACCTTTGCCTCGAAGGTGGAGCTGGGCGATGGTTCGGCCAAGGTAACGCGTGAAGTGGATGGCGGTCTCCAGACCATCGATGTGAAGCTTCCGGCGATCGTCACGGTCGATCTTCGCTTGAACCAGCCGCGCTATGCGTCGCTGCCCAACATCATGAAGGCCAAGAAGAAGCCGCTTGACGAGAAGTCGCCTGCCGATTTCGGCGCCGATATCGCGCCGCGTCTGAAGGTTCTGAAGACGGAAGAGCCGGGCGGCCGCAAGGCTGGCGTCAAGGTCGGCTCTGTCGCAGAGCTGGTTGAGAAGCTGAAAGCCGACGGCATCATCTAAGAAATCGGAAGGGACGAGACAAATGGCTATTCTTCTTATTGCCGAACACGACAATGCAACCCTTTCCGACCAGACGGCCAAGGCGCTGACGGCTGCCGCCCAGATTGGCGGCGACGTGGATGTGCTGGTTGCTGGCAAGGGTGCAAAACCTGCAGCCGATGCGGCAGCCAAGCTCAATGGCGTGCGCAAGGTTCTGCTTGCTGAAAGCGATGCGCTGGAAAACCGTCTGGCCGAGCCGACGGCAGCGCTCATCGTGGAACTGGCTGCCAATTACGACACGATCATTGCACCTGCGACGACTTCGGCCAAGAACATCCTGCCGCGCGTGGCAGCACTTCTCGATGTGATGCAGCTTTCCGAAATCATGGAAGTCGTATCGGCTGATACGTTCAAGCGTCCGATCTATGCGGGCAATGCGATCCAGACAGTGCAGTCGACCGACGCGAAGAAGGTCATCACGGTGCGCACGGCTTCCTTTTCGGCAACGGGCCAAGGCGGTTCGGCTGCGGTTGAAAGCGTCAATGCGGCTGCCGACCCGGCGCTGTCGAGCTTCGTCGGCAATGCACTTTCGGAATCGGATCGTCCGGAACTGACCTCGGCGAAGATCATCATCTCGGGCGGTCGTGCGCTTGGTTCTGCCGAAAAGTTCCAGGAAGTGATCCTGCCGGTTGCCGACAAGCTTGGCGCCGCAGTCGGCGCCAGCCGCGCAGCCGTTGATGCCGGCTATGCGCCGAACGACTGGCAGGTTGGCCAGACGGGCAAGGTGGTTGCACCGGACCTTTACATCGCGGTCGGTATCTCCGGCGCGATCCAGCACCTGGCGGGCATGAAGGACTCACGCGTCATCGTCGCCATCAACAAGGATGAGGAAGCGCCGATCTTCCAGGTCGCCGATTATGGCCTCGTCGGTGATCTCTTTACCGTCCTGCCGGAACTGCAGAAAGCGCTTTAATCGACCAGAAAGCGGCGGGCCAGTCCCGCCGCTTTCTGTTTGGGGGGGGTGGGCAAGGAAGCGCTGATTTTGCTTTCGCTGAATGAGGGCTGTATCTGTCTCAGGCAGAATTGGTATACTGAAGCATTTCCAGCAAAAGTGCGAAGCGGTTTTGCGTTGGACAATGCGTAGAGACAGAGCATTTCCAGCAAAAGTGCGAAGCGGTTTTGCGTTGGATAATGCATAGATACAGAGCATTTCCAGCAAAAGTGCGAAGCGGTTTTGCGTCGGATTATGCGTAAGAACAAAAGTTAGAGCATATGCTCTCGGCCTCGGCTCTGTTGTGGAGCGGCTGAATGAAGGAGTTATGATCGTGGCAATCAAGACGGTAGGGGTGGTCGGCGCAGGACAGATGGGCAGCGGCATTGCTCACGTATGCGCGCTGGCCGGGTTCGATGTGCTTCTTCACGATGCGGCAGCGGACCGGCTGGAAAAGGGCATCGCCACCATCAATGGCAACATGGCGCGCCAGGTCGCATCGGGCAAATTGCTGGAAGATCAGCGCGCAGCCGCGATGAAGCTCATCCGTCCGGCAAATTCCATGGAGGATCTGGCGGGCGTCGATCTGGCCATCGAGGCGGCAACGGAAGACGAAACCGTCAAGCGCAAGATCTTCGCGCAGCTTTGTTCGGTTCTGAATCCTGAAGCGATCCTTGCCACCAACACGTCGTCGATCTCGATCACGCGCCTTGCATCCACAACCGATCGCCCGGAGCGTTTCATCGGCATTCACTTCATGAATCCCGTTCCGGTGATGAAGCTTGTCGAACTGGTGCGCGGCATTGCAACGGATGAGGAAACTTTCCGCAAGTCGAACGATTTCGTGACGGCGCTTGGCAAGACGATAACCGTTGCCGAAGACTTCCCGGCCTTTATCGTCAACCGTATCCTGTTGCCGATGATCAACGAGGCCATCTACACGCTTTATGAAGGTGTGGGCAGCGTCGAAGCCATCGATACGGCCATGAAGCTTGGCGCCAACCATCCGATGGGACCGCTGCAACTCGCCGATTTCATCGGCCTCGACACCTGTCTCTCCATCATGCAGGTTCTGCACGACGGGCTGGCGGATTCCAAGTACCGGCCATGTCCGCTTCTGGTCAAATATGTCGAAGCTGGTTGGCTCGGACGCAAGGCAGGCCGTGGCTTTTACGATTATCGCGGCGAGCATCCGGTTCCGACGCGCTAAGGCGAACAATTGTTTTCATGGAGAAGGCCGGATCGAACCGGCCTTTTTCAATTGTGGCGACAATTCGGGGGCTGTGGAAAAGCTTCAACATCCTTACCATTAACTTACCCTTAACCATATGAGTTCAGGGCTTATTCATCTTTGATTGTTAAAGTTTTCATTAAGATGTTCGGAAATGAAAAACGTTTCATCGTCCCGGTTGGACGAAGGGCATCCATTCCGAATAGCGTGTTTTTGACGAAGGTTAAGACGATGAGCATTCTTGTTCAGCTGCGTGACAGCGTTAATGTCATCCGTGAGTTCGTCGCACCGAGCTACAGGCCCGAGCGCCATTATATGCGCGGGCCCGGTCCTGCTTGCGCTGCGCGTACGCACCATTGATATGAGCGCATGAGCTTCCGTTTGCCCGGCAAGCGAATCGGCATTGAAAAAAGTAAAGCCAGAACGGTTGTCCGCTCTGGCTTTTGTTTTTGGCTACCGCACGTGTTGCGGCTTATTCCAGGCCTTCGAACAGCGCCGTTGAAAGATAGCGTTCAGCAAAGGACGGAATGATGATGACGATGTCCTTGCCGGCATTTTCAGGCCGCTTGCCGATTTCGACGGCGGCCGTCAGCGCGGCGCCGGAAGAAATGCCGACAGGAATGCCTTCGAGGCGAGCCAGCAGGCGTGCATTGGCAAAGGCGTCCTCATTGGAAACCTGAACGATCTCATCATAGATGCTGGTGTCGAGCGTTTTCGGCGCGAAACCTGCGCCAATGCCCTGAATCTTGTGCGGGCCCGGGGTGCCGCCGGAAAGCACGGGTGAATCCTTCGGCTCGACTGCGATCACCTTGAACGATGGCTTGCGCCCCTTGATGACCTGACCGACGCCGGTAATCGTTCCGCCGGTTCCGATACCCGAAATCAGGATATCCGCTTCACCATTGGTGTCGTTCCAGATTTCTTCCGCCGTGGTAAGGCGGTGGATTTCGGGGTTCGCGGGATTTTCGAACTGCTGGGGAATGATTGCGTTCGGATTGCCTTCAGCAATCGCTTCCGCCTCGGCGATGGCGCCCTTCATGCCTTTGGCACCTTCGGTGAGCACCAGTTCCGCACCGAGCAGCTTGAGGAGCTTGCGGCGCTCCACCGACATGGTTTCCGGCATGGTGAGAATGAGGCGATAGCCCTTGGCTGCCGCCGCAAAGGCAAGCGCAATGCCGGTATTGCCGGATGTCGGCTCGACGAAGACCGTCTTGCCAGGCACCGCCCTGCCGTCGCGTTCAAGCGCTTCGATCAGCGCCAGGCCGATGCGGTCCTTTACGCTCGCCAGCGGGTTGAAGAACTCAAGCTTGGCCAGAAGGTTCGCCTTCACGCCCTTTTCCTCGGCAAACTTGTCGATGCGCACCAGAGGCGTATTGCCGATCGTGTCGAGGATTGAATCGTAAATGCGGCCACGGCCTGCGGTTTTACCGGCTTGCGGTTCGTTCAGGGGCTTGTTCATGGCGTGATCTCCCTTTTTGTCACGCGAAGTTTAAGAGGAAACTGCGCAAAAGCATAGTTGAGCATGTGCGCGTGAGGGGACAAGTTTGGAAGTTTATTCTGTATAATCAGGAAAATTAGGAGTAAATTCCATCATAATTGGGAGAGCGCGTATTAGCCTTGAATAATGCTCGATTGATCCGCGTCAATGCACCCCGACCGGGACGCGCGCATCTTCGGGTATCAGGCAGCCAGGAGAGCACGAATGTACAAGAACATATTGATCGCAACCGATGGTTCGGAACTTGCCGAAAAAGGCGTTGACCAGGGCGTGGCGCTTGCGAAGGAAACAGGTGCGAAGGTGATCTTCGTTTCAGTGACGGAGCTTTTGCCTTCCTACGGCATTGTCGTAGCAGCGGAATGGGCGTCGAGCCCGGCGGCGTTTCAGGAATATCGCGAGGCTATCACCAAAGCGGCGACGGAAATCCTGTCCAAAGCCAAGGTGAAGGCGACGGAGCTTGGCGTCAGCGCTGAAGCTGTGCATATCGAGAATCAATCACCGGCGCAGGGCATCGTGGAGGCTGCGAAAGCCAGGAATGCCGATCTGATCGTCATTGCATCGCATGGCCGCCGCGGCGTGAACAAATTGCTGCTCGGAAGTCAGGCGGCGGAGGTTCTGTCACTCAGCACCGTGCCGGTATTGGTCATCAAGTAATCGAGGCATTTCCACCGGACAGGCATCTTCCGGCATTGCAGCGATTTCACCGAAGCGCGAAACAACGCAAGAAGATTCCCGAAAACCTCTGTTAAGCTCCTCTTGTCCGAATGCGGACAGGAGGATTTTCTCAAGGAGGTATTCATGACTGCGCCACGGCCTTCAAAGACCATGTTGGGCAATCATCCGCTGCATCCTGAAACGCAGATGCTCAATTATGGCTATGATCCGGAACTCTCCGAAGGAGCGGTCAAGCCGCCGGTTTTCCTGACCTCGACGTTCGTCTTCAAGACCGCCGAGGACGGGCGCGATTTCTTCGATTTCGTTTCCGGCCGCAAGGAGCCGCCCGCCGGCGTCGGCGCCGGTCTCGTCTATTCCCGTTTCAATCATCCCAATAGCGAGATCGTTGAAGATCGCCTGGCGGTCTATGAAGGCACAGAAAGCTGCGCGCTGTTTTCGTCCGGCATGTCGGCTATTGCCACGACGCTTTTTGCCTTCGTGCGGCCCGGCGATGTCATTTTGCATTCACAACCGCTTTACGGTGGCACGGAAACGCTCCTTGCCAGGACGTTTCTCAATTTCGGCGTCGAAGCTGTCGCTTTTGCCGATGGTGTGCATGAGGACTCGATAGAAGAGGCAGCCGAAGAAGCCGTTCGCAAGGGCCGTGTTTCGGTGATCCTGATCGAAACGCCGGCAAATCCTACCAACAGTATTGTCGATATTGCCGCCATCCGGCGCGTCGCGGAAAAAATCGAACAAAGGCAGGGGCATCGCCCGATCATTGCCTGCGACAACACCCTGCTGGGGCCCGTCTATCAGAAGCCGCTCGATCACGGCGCCGATCTTTCGGTCTATTCGTTGACCAAATATGTCGGCGGACACTCCGATCTGATCGCCGGCGCGGTGCTGGGGGCCAAGACTGTTGTAAGACAGGTAAAGGCTCTGCGCGGGGCCATCGGTACACAGCTTGATCCGCATTCATGCTGGATGCTGGGGCGCTCGCTTGAAACGCTTGGACTTCGCATGGAGCGCGCCAACAGCAACGCCCATGCGATCGCGGAATTTCTGCGCGATCATCCGAAGGTGGAGAAGCTGCACTATCTTCCATTCGAGGATGAGAATTCGGATGTTGGAGCACTGTTCAAGCGTCAATGCACCGGTGCTGGGTCGACGTTCTCATTCGACATCAAGGGCGGGCAGGCGGCGGCATTCCGCTTCCTGAATGCGCTGCAGATATTGAAGCTGGCAGTCAGTCTCGGCGGCACGGAATCGCTTGCGAGCCATCCTGCGGCGATGACCCATTCCGGCGTGCCGATTGATGTGCGAGAGCGCATCGGCGTGCTGGAATCGACGATCCGGCTTTCCATCGGTATCGAGCATCCCGACGATCTTATCGCCGACCTCGCCCAAGCGCTCGAAGCGGCGTGATTCATGATGCGACGGAAAGCAGCGACCGGTTTATTGCTGCTTTCCTCAGCAGTTAGTCCAAGGAACGTGCGTTTTCGTACGCTTCGAACAGAGAGGAGACGAGAACGCCGTTTATCCGCATACCCGTCAAGTCTGCATCGGTTATATTCGTATGTGCCAAAGTCACCCCGCTAATAGCCAAGCCACTCATGTTGGCATTCGTAATTGTTGCACCGGTCAGATTGATATTATGAAGGCGCGCCCCTGCCAGATTGACATCGTCGAAATCAGCGTCGCTCAAATTGGTATCGACGAACTTTGACCTGGTCAAAACGGCAAAAAACTTTGAACCGGACAAATCCACGCCATCGAAATTCGAGCCCGACATGTCCGCACGTTCATAATGCGCATTCTGCAACTGTGGTCCCTGAAAGGGGTGGGTGTCATCCATGGTGACGGTTCCTCCTGCGCGAGTATCCCAGAAGTGTTAAACGGCACCATCGTTGTCGATATGGAGAGAATAAGCAATTAAAGTTGCCAGAGCGTCCTCTGACAATCTTCTCGATCCCCACTGCTGTGCGCTCAGGCTCGCTAGAGCGGTTCCTGTTCTAACAGAATCGCCGGAACCGCACTAACTATTTGTTTATCGCATTATCCAACGCAAAACCGTTTCACACTTTTGCTGGAAATGCTCTGGGGAGAACGGTTTCGGATAATTGTTTGTAAGATGGTGCGGGTGGTCGGAATCGAACCGACACTCCTTTCGGAACCGGATTTTGAGTCCGGCGCGTCTACCAGTTCCACCACACCCGCACGTTGCTGCCGAAGCAGTTCGATATGGTCCAAAGGGACAGCGAGTTGGGATATACCGGCTAAACGAAACAACGTCAATTGCTCAAAAGTGCAGCTTTCACCGCTCTTGAGGCTGATGGCTATCAAGGCATGGAAGTAGCGACAGACCACCCATCCGGCCGCCTGTCAGCACGGCCGCGCTCGCTCAAAACTTTCGTTCCCGCGGCGTTAGCCGCAACAGGCCTTATGGGTTCGGCGCGGCTGCGAGACAGCCGGCCTGTTTATCTGCGCAGGCTCGCTTCGACCAGATTCCAGAAGACCAGCAGGGCGATGAAGCCCAGCAGGACGTAATCCAGCGTGCTGATATAGTGAAAATATTCCATGGCGCATCTCCTTCCCCGGGAGGGCGCGATAGCGTTTGAGCCAGACGGAAGCTTATAATTATCCGGGCTTCAAGCACTTGTTCAAAGTGCCGGATTGCACCGGTGCGGACCTCCTCTTCCGCCTGTCCATGCGCTCTCCCAAAATGAAGTGTATCACGCTTTGCAGTATGGCTCAAATCATTGGTCTGGCTGGCATAATTGACAGTGTTCGTGCGATCCTAGGCATTCTAGTTCGAAGCCGCGACATTGGCTTTCCGGCAGCTGGCAAAGCGGTCGAGCGCCGGATCGTAGGCCGAGGTCTTCACGCCCATCATGCCGATGACCGTGTGGAACACATTGTCATGCGAGGCGGGCGCGGCCGCATCCTGTTTTATGCAGGCGGTGTCGAGTTTGGTGGCATTCGCATAGTCTGGTGAGAACCACGCGACAAACGGGATATGGGTCTGGACGTCAGGGGCGATGAAATAGGGCGCAGCGTGCAGATAAAGGCCGTCTTCGCCCAGCGATTCGCCATGATCGGACATATAGATCATGGCCGGAGCAAAACGGTCTTCGCCGGCTTTCAGGACATTGATGATTTCCGACAATATGTGATCGGTATAGAGGATCGAATTGTCGTAGGCATTGGCGATCTCGTCCGTGGTGCAATCGGAAAATTCGCTTGTGCGGCATTCCGGTTTGAACTTGGCGAAGTCCGCCGGATAGCGGCGATAGTAGGATGGTCCGTGACTGCCGGTCATATGGAGAACAATCGTGGCATTGCCGCTAACGTCCTTCAGGTGATCGCGCAGTTGGTCGACCAGAATCTGGTCGAGACATTCGCCGCCTTCGCAATATTGCGCATTGTTCGAATTCTGCAGGTCGACTGTCGGTATGCGGTCCGAAACGCCCTTGCTTCCCGTGTTGTTTTCGTACCACGAAACCTGCACACCCGCATGATTGAGCAAATCCATCAGATTTTCCGAGCCATGGAACTTTGAGCTCGAATATTCCTTGCGCGGAAAGGGTGAGAACATGCATGGCACGGAAACGGAAGTGTCGGTGCCGCAACTCGTCGTGTTCGTGAAGGTGACAATATCCTGCTGCTTGAGCTCGGGATTGGTTTCCCGCGGATAGCCGTAAAGGCTGAAATTCTTGGCGCGGGCTGTTTCCCCCACCACGATGACCGTCAGGAGCTTCTTGCCGGAGGCTGCCGGCGGCAGCGATTGCCTGGCGTCAAGACCCAGCGGCTGCATCACGATCTGCCTGTCGTACAGGTCATGGGCGATATATTGCACCGTGCTCTTGATCGGCGTTCCGGGCATCAACCGTTCCATGATGTCGGACCGATGTTCGCGATACATCGAGGAAAAGCTGCCATAGTCAGAACCGATCAGCGCGATTGCGACCGCAAGGCAGGCGATGATCGAAACGGTATTGACCATAAGCTTCTGCAGCAATGGCCGGTGTTTCACGCGGACCCAGATGATGAGAAGCGAGGGAATGACGGCGTAAAGCAGCATATGCAGCAGGAAGCCAGTCGTTACCAGATGGCCCGACTCGGCCTTTGTCGTTGTAAACGTTGCCTCGACCACGTTCCGGTCGATGATCGTGCCGAAAGTATCCGTAAAATAGGACCCGCCGGCGGCGACCCATACTGCGAAAAGGAGAACCGGCTTGATGACATATTTTGCGGAGAAAGCCATCAGCACTGCGATATGGATGAGGAGGATGGCCGCCGCCGCGACAACCAGCTTTTGCGGATGATCGGAAAAATAGGTGATCAACCGATGCCAGAAAGAAGTGTTGGTGAAGGCCAGGAGATAGATCGCAGTCAGGACGCAAAGCGTACCGCTGGCAATGGACGGGCGTGGAAGTCGCATTCCTGAACCTTCAAATCCGATTTGGCCGCTACCGGCCGATGAACCATAATGGGGAGCTTCGCAGGGCTTCCGCAAAACCGCAATCGCAACATCTATTGCCCGGTAAATTCGGGGACCGGAGATTCAGGACAGTGATTTCTAGGCTTTTTTAAGGTTGCTTCAATCTGGCCCTATTTTCTTTCGGCGATGCTGCGGATGCGATTGCGCAGGATACGGGCCAGATTGCGTGTCCGCTGATAAAGGTGGATCTGCGATGCGGCCTGGCGGACCAGCTTGTCGGTCGCCGGATTGAGCCCGATGACCAGAGTTTCGATCGTTTCACGTGCATCAAACAGGCGCGTCATGACCGGATGGTCAGGCACCGCGCAGGAATCGGTGCGGTTGATGTTGGGATCGTTGAGATGGTTCTTCACGACTTCGATCATCAGAAGCACGCCGGGCGACCAGGCGTTCAGGCTCTCGTCATAGGCCGTCTTCCAGGTCCAGGCTTCCCCTGAAACCGTGAAGACGATCAGAATGGCGATGACCCGCCCGTCCAGTTCAAGCGTATGCACGCGCACGCAGTCACGCTCGGCCAGATTGTTCACCGCCTCGCGGGCGAAGGCGGCACGAAACCGGTCGACGGCCATGGCGGTGCCGCGCTTGCCCTTCCAGCCGCTCGCCTCAAGGGTCAGGAAATGTTCGAACGCATGGCGGACTTCGTCGGGCGTGCGGGCGACGCGATAGGCAAGTTCACCCTTTTCCGCCAGCCTGCGCCACAAGCGATTATAGTCTCGCCTATGATGTGAGCCGATGGCGTGCCTGATATAGGCGTCGCCATCCAGATCGCTTTCGAGAAATGGACGCTCTTTCTGCTCAATGGCCACCAGCGGCAATTGCCGGCCTACTGCGACCGAACGGATCAGTCTTGCCGCCGGGCCGTCAGCCCGCATTTCCGGCAGGACAAGCACGTCGGGCATCTTGAGGTGCCTGCGTGCCAGAATGTCGAACAGGTCTTCCAACACGCCAACCGGGTCGTCCTGATCGATCAGCGGCGTGCCCTGCGGCCCGAACGGCGTCGACCAGGCACGGATGACGGGCGTTGAAAGCGGCAGGCCGGGACGCTCGATCGTGTAGGGCATGACGAAACGCAGGCGGCTGCGGATTTTGTTCTCGTCGCGCATGACCATGAAGCGTACTTCCCGATCTTCGAGGCGCGGCATGGCAGGCGCCAGAAACCGCGCATTGAAGAAGACGTTCGGTTCGACCGTGCGGTTGCTCAGGTGATCGAGTTCATCGCGCAGTTCAAAGCCTGCGGCCGCTCCATAGATCGCGAGCTTGCGCGGTATGTCGCGACTGTGCAGGCTCTCCTCAATCTTCTTGATGGCTTCATGCGCCACGCCGCTCTCGGATAGTTCCGAAACGATGTGGGCGGCATTTCCGCCTGCCGATTCTTCGAGCAAAGGTTTCGCGGCCATTACGAAGTTCCCTCCGAGGTCTTGGCACGGTCTCGTGGAATGAGAATGAACATGGTTATGTGCAGGGTGCGTGACACGGCGGTCGAGAGAAGCGCGGCCTCCATCAGCATGGCGATGGCGGTCGAGACGGCAGCTCCCGTCAGGCCGAACTGCGGTATCAGCACCAGGTTGAGAATGACATTGACGGCAAGTGTCGCGGCATAGAGGAGCGCGCAGATATTCTGCTTCCCCGACATATTGAGGAGGCTTTCCGCCGGACCCACGCTGGCGCGCGCGATCACCCCGATGATGAGGATGAACAGAAGCGGATAGCCGGCGGTAAAGGCGGGACCGAAAAGCCGCAGAAGCGGATAGCCCATTAGCAGGATGATGATGCCGAGAAACAGCGTCGGCCAGAATGTCCAGCGAACGGATGCTTCGGCAAAGCTTGCAAACGCGGCGCGGTCACCGCTGTGAAGCAGGTCGGAATAACGCTGGGCGACGCTGGCCTTGACGGCAAAATAAACGAAATGGGCGAGCGCCATGATCTTCGTCGTTGCAAAGTAGATCGCCACATGCTCGGGATCGAGTGCATGGCCGACCATCAGAACATCGACATTGATGAGGAGGAAGAAAAAACCCTCCACCAGAAAAATTGGCAGGGAGACTTTGATCCACTCGCCAAAATGCTGCTCATTCGCTGCGGCGGGGATATCGTTTTTCAACGAACGGTCAACCGTCAGCAATTGGCCGATGGTCGTTATCCAGGTCGCCGCGATCGACAAAGCCAGGGCGGTGGTCGCGGTGGAGGGCAGCCCGGCCTGGTGCGTGATGACCATGAACAGGAGAACCAGGATCGGACGGACGATATAGCTTGGCGTCAGCGCCATCATGACCCAGGTGCGCGAGCGCGCAATGCCGTCCATCATATTGCCGAGCGCAATCATCGGCAGACAGATGAAACCGAGGATGAATGGCACGAGATAATAGCTCGCAACATGGTCCTTGAGCAGAAGCAGCAGGATCGTCCCCATAAGCGCGATGAGTGTAGCGGCTGTGAAAGCAAAAACGCGTCCGGTGGCTATAATGCCCCGTACTAGGCCGAATGACTGGCGCTGCACATATTCCGGCACGAAACGGATGATGGTCGTATGCAGTCCGAAACAGGCCAGATCGCCCATGATGATCATGGCCAGCCAGACGAGAACGAAAACGCCGTATTCAAATTCGCCCATCCAGCGCGCCAGAATGACCTGAGACACAAGAGCAATGCCGGCGCTTGCCACGCGCACCGAAAAGGCGACGAGGGAAGAGCGCTGTGCGCTGGCCTGCGGTCCGCTATCCGCAAGCACGGCATCCAGCCGCTCCGTCACGGGACGAAGCCTGGCCGCGATCCTGCCGGGTAAGAACCGGCTCGCCGTTTCAGCTGCCGAAAACCGCACTATTTGCCAACCCTGTCTTTGCAGGTCTCTTCGGGCCTGCTTGTTATGCGCCGGACAAGCCGGCTTTTCACGCCTGTGCTTTGCTGCCTGCGACGCGCAGGGAAACCTTAGACAGGAGTTCTTTATAAAGAGAAAAAGAAAAAGTCTAATCTTCCGAAGGTCGGAAGACTTCAAGGAATGGTGAGTATTTTCTAAACGGTATCTATATTTGAATCATCTAAAATGAAACAAGCATAGAACTGCTCGTCAACCGTAGCGATATGCATTGCCGCTGAAACAATAAACCCCGGCAATTGGCTTGCCGGGGTTCATGAATTGGAGAAGGCGGGAAGCCTTGGCTCACATCACTCGAAAGCGCCGTGGCAGTGCTTGTATTTCTTGCCGGAGCCGCAAGGGCAGGCTTCGTTCCGGCTGACCTTGCCCCATGTGCGTGGATCGGCTGGATCGCGTTCGGCGGCAGGCACGTTGCGGTCGTCATGCTGGTGTTCCGCCCAGGCCGCTTCGTCGAAATCGTTTTCGCCGGTCGTGCCGTCGATATGACGGCCGGTCATCGGCGGCAATTCGGGCTCAGGCGGCGCTTCACGAACGATCTCGACGCGCATAAGCTGCGAGATGACTACTTCGCGCAGATTGGCAAGCATCGACTGGAACAGTTCGAACGCTTCGGTCTTGTATTCGTTCAGCGGATCGCGCTGGGCGTAACCGCGGAAACCGACAACCGAACGCAGATGGTCGAGATTGACCAGATGCTCACGCCAGAGATTGTCCAGCGACTGCATGATGACCGACTTCTCGACATAGGTCATGATCTGCGGGCCGAAGCGTTCGGCCTTTTCGGCAGCAGCCTTGTCGGCGGCTTCCTTGATGCGGTTCTCGAATTCTTCTTCCGCGATGCCTTCTTCCTTGGCCCAATCCTCCACCGGCAGGTCGAGATTGAGCTTGGAGATGATGTCTTCCTTGAGACCGGCAATATCCCACTTTTCCGCATAGGCGTCCTTGGGGATGCGCAGGGCGACCATGTCCTCGATGACCTCATGGCGCATTTCGCCGACGGTCTCGGTCAGGTCTTCCTCATCCATCATTTCCAGACGCTGTTCAAAGATCACCTTGCGCTGATCGTTCATTACGTCGTCGTATTTCAGAAGGTTCTTGCGGATTTCGAAGTTGCGCGCTTCGACCTTCTTCTGCGCCTTTTCAAGCGCCTTGTTGATCCAGGGATGGACGATGGCTTCGTCTTCCTTGAGGCCGAGCTTCTGCAACATGCTGTCCATGCGGTCGGAACCGAAGATGCGCATCAGGTCGTCCTGCAGCGACAGGAAGAACTTTGAGCGGCCCGGATCGCCCTGACGGCCCGAACGGCCGCGCAGCTGGTTGTCGATGCGGCGACTTTCGTGGCGCTCGGTAGCGAGAACATAAAGCCCGCCCGCGGCCAGGGCTTTTTCCTTCAATTGCGCGATGTCGGCCTTGATTGCAGCAATTTTCGCCTCGCGCTCGGGACCTTCCGGCACGTCGGAGAGTTCCTGACGGACGCGCATTTCCAGATTGCCACCGAGCTGAATATCGGTACCGCGACCGGCCATGTTGGTGGCGATGGTGATCGTTCCCGGCACACCGGCCTGCGCGATGATATAGGCTTCCTGCTCGTGATAGCGGGCGTTCAGGACCTGGAATTCCTTGATGCCTTCCTTGCGAAGGCGTTCTGCCAGCTGTTCCGACTTTTCGATCGAGGTCGTGCCGACGAGGATCGGCTGTCCCTTTTCGTGCGAGGCGCGGATATCGCGCACGATGGCGCGGTATTTTTCTTCGACGGTGCGATAGACTTCATCGTCTTCGTCGATACGCTGAACCGGCAGATTGGTCGGAATCTCGAGTACTTCGAGGCCGTAAATATTGCCGAATTCTTCCGCTTCCGTCGCAGCCGTGCCGGTCATGCCCGACAGCTTGTTGTACATGCGGAAGTAGTTCTGGAACGTGATCGAGGCCAGAGTCTGGTTTTCCGGCTGGATGGTCACGTGTTCCTTGGCTTCCAGTGCCTGGTGCAGACCTTCCGAATAGCGGCGGCCCGGCATCATGCGGCCGGTAAATTCGTCGATGATGACGATCTCGTCATTGCGGACGATGTAGTCCTTGTCGCGCTGGAACAGCTTGTGGGCGCGCAGCGCATTGTTCAGATGGTGAACGACCGCGACATTCTCGATGTCGTAGAGGCTTTCACCCTTGAGGTGGCCCGCAGCTTCCAGAAGCTGTTCAACCTTCTCTGTACCGACTTCGGTGAAGATGGCGGTCTTCTGCTTCTCGTCGATTTCAAAATCGTCCGGCTCAAGGGCCGGAATGAAGGTGTCGATGAGATTGTAGAAATCCGAACGGTCTTCCAGCGGGCCGGAAATGATGAGCGGCGTGCGCGCCTCGTCGATGAGGATCGAGTCCACTTCGTCGACGATGGCGTAATTGTGCGGGCGCTGCACCATCTGGGCGCGCTCATACTTCATGTTGTCACGCAGATAGTCGAAGCCCAACTCGTTGTTGGTGCCATAGGTGATGTCGCAGGCATAGGCCGCGCGGCGCTCATCGTCGTCGAGACCGTGCTTGATGACGCCGACGGTCAGGCCGAGGAAGTTATAGAGCCTGCCCATGGTTTCAGCGTCGCGGCTGGCGAGGTAGTCGTTGACCGTCACCACATGCACGCCCTTGCCCTCAAGCGCGTTGAGGTAGACCGGCAGCGTTGCCATCAGGGTCTTGCCTTCACCGGTACGCATTTCGGCGATGCCGCGCTCGTGCAGAACCATGCCGCCGATCAGCTGCACGTCGAACGGGCGCATGCCGAGCACACGCTTGGCGGCCTCACGCGCAGTTGCAAAAGCGTCGGGCAAAATGGAGTCGAGCGTTTTGCCACCAGCCAGCGCCGCGCGAAATTCCGCGGTCTTGGCCTGCAGTTGCTCATCGGTAAGATTTTCGTAATTCTTCTCGATAGCAGTAATTTGATTGGCCCGCTGGCGCAGGATTTTCACGCGGCGGTCGTTGGATGAACCGAATATCTTGCGGGCGAGGCCGCCAAAGCTGACCATCACTGGTCCTTTCCTGTCCGTTCAGCCGGAAGCGCTTCCGGCAATGTCGAATGCTTTATTCACGCGTATTGAAACAATTGCAAGAAAACTGCGCTGCGAAAGCTGCCAGATACGGCGCATTTCCGGCGCAATTCCCCCGCCCCTTACTGGACGTAAAGCCGAAGGACAGATAAGAGGGGCTTGGGGCGATGTCAACGTTGCTCTAAAGGCTGGAAAACCTTTCCTTTGTCGTAATATTGGAGGTGTCCGGGCCAAATTCCGCCGCATTCATCGGGCCCGTAAGCGGTCACGAAGGAGAGAATTCCATATGAAAGCCATTCTGAAAGCCCCTTATCGCAAGGCTCTCGCTGTCGTCGGCATGTCTCTGGCGGCCTCGGTGGCGCTGGCAAGCTACTCTGGCGCTGCATTCGCACAGGATGCCGCCCAGGGTACGGAAAAGCCTGCTGCCGCTCCCGCGGAAAAGGAAGACCCGACCAAGGTTCTGGCGACCGTCAACGGCAAGGACATCACTGTCGGTGAAGTCGATCAGGCTGCAGGCGATCTCGATCCGCAGTTCTCGCGCCTTCCTGCCGAGCAGCGCCGTCTGGCCGCGCTCGCTGCCCTGATCGATATCAAGGCAATGGCTGGCGAAGCGGAAAAGGAAAAGCTCGATCAGTCGAAGGAATTCAAGGATCGCATGGAATTCCTGCGTGAGCGCGCTCTCCATAACGAATATTTCAAGGACGCTGTTGTCGACAAGATCAGCGATGACGATGTGCGTGCGCGCTACGACAAGGAAATCGCCGCCATGCCGCCGCAGGTGGAAGTGCGCGCGCGTCACATCCTCGTGAAGACCAAGGAAGAAGCCGAAGCCATCATCAAGAAGCTTGCAGGCGGCGCCAAGTTCGAGGACCTCGCCAAGGAAAGCTCGACCGACGGCACGGCTTCCAATGGCGGCGACCTCGGTTACTTCACCGAAGGCCAGATGGTACCGGAATTTGAAAAGGCCGCCTTTGCGCTGAAGCCGGGCGAATACACCAAGGAGCCGGTCCAGTCCCAGTTCGGCTTCCACGTCATCCAGCTCGAAGATCGTCGCACCAAGCAGCCTCCGGCATTCGATCAGGTCAAGGACCAGATCCGTTCGATCATCATGCGCGAGCGTTATGTCGAAACCGTCAAGAAGCTGCGTGACGGCATGAAGATCGACTACAAGGACCCGGCTGTCGAGAAAGCCATGAAGGACGCTGCCGCTGCCCAGGAAGGCGCGGACAAGGACGACGCGCCGGAAGAAGCTGCTCCACAGCAGTAAATCCCGCTTCAAGCATCGACGCCCCGGCTTGCCGGGGCGTTTTTTATTTCGATCCTGCGTTTCCCGCTTGATTTTAGATCGCAAACCTTTCCAATGCGCGCGTCAGGCTTTTGAATCCGAAAACACGTAATAGCCATTTGATGGTATTGCGATTTCCGGGTCTTCTACGAAACCGCATCCCATTGAGGCACATATGTCCGCGTCAGTTTCTCCGCTCGCACCAAAACACTATCCTACAATGCCGGTTGTCCATGGCGTGCGCATCGCCACCGCTGCTGCCGGGATCAAGTATAAGGGCCGAACGGATGTGATGCTGATGGTCTTCGACCGACCGGCGGAAGCCGCTGGCGTATTTACCCGTTCGCTCTGTCCGTCGGCGCCTGTCGATTTTTGCCGCCGCAACCTCGTGCACGGAAAGGCCCGTGCGGTTGTCGTCAACTCCGGCAATGCCAATGCCTTTACCGGTATCAAGGGTCGCGCGGCGACGGAAGCAACCGCCGAAGCCGCCGCCAAGGCTGTCGGCTGCGCCACGACGGATGTCTTTCTCGCCTCGACCGGCGTGATCGGCGAACCGCTCGATGCCGGCAAGTTCGCCCATCTGCTTGGCGACATGAACAGGGACGCGGTCGAGGATTTCTGGACGGAAGCCGCCAAGGCGATCATGACCACCGATACCTATCCGAAAGTTGCCACCGAAACGGTGCTGCTCGGTCAGGTGCCGGTCACGATCAACGGTATCGCCAAGGGCGCAGGCATGATCGCGCCGGATATGGCGACGATGCTTTCCTTTGTCGTCACCGATGCGCCGATCAAGGCGCATGTGCTGCAAAGCCTTCTGTCGAAGGGCGTTGGGTCCACCTTCAATGCGGTGACGGTGGATAGCGACACATCCACGTCGGACACCTTGATGCTGTTCGCCACCGGCACGGCGGCGGAACGCGGTGCGCCGGAGATTACCGACCCCGCCGACAAGCGGCTGGGTGAATTCAAGAAGGCGCTGGGCCGTCTCCTGAAATCGCTGGCGCTGCTGGTCGTGCGCGACGGTGAGGGCGCCCGCAAGATGGTGGAAGTGGAAGTGACAGGCGCAAAGTCTGCGGCTTCCGCCAAGAAGATCGCACTTTCCATCGCCAATTCGCCGCTGGTCAAGACGGCTGTCGCCGGCGAAGACGCCAATTGGGGCCGCGTGGTCATGGCCGTCGGCAAGGCTGGCGAACCGGCTGACCGCGACCGGCTTGCCATCTGGTTCGGCGATATTCGCGTTGCGCATCAGGGCGAGCGCGATCCGGCCTATTCGGAAGCTGCGACGTCCGCCTATATGCAGGGCGAGGATATTCGCATTCGCATCGATCTGGGGATGGGCAAGGGCAAGGCAACCGTCTGGACCTGCGACCTCACCAAGGAATATGTTGCCATCAACGGCGATTACAGAAGTTGATCGAAGTGATGGAAAAACCCGGCACCCCAAGCCTTGCTATCGTACGCCAGCTTGAAGCCGTCGGCTTCCGTGCCTGGCCTGCCACGTCTGTCCACTATGACGGCACATGGGCGATACGCATGACGGCAGCGCATCCCTCGCGGCGTCTCAACTCGATCAATCCGCTCGACCCCGGCGACACGCGCGACATTCCCACACGCGTTGAACTGGCCGCGCAGCGTTTCCGCGCCTATGGCCGTATTCCCTGCTTCCGGCTTTCCCCGCTCGCGCCGCGCGAGCTGGAGGATTATCTCGAGGGGCTCGGCTGGAAGCGCCGGGACGAAACCATCGTGATGACCGCCAACCTCGAGGAACTCGATCTGTCGGGCGCGATTGACCAGATACCCCTGAAGGATGTCGGCCGTTTCGTGGACGCTTCGCTGTCCATCCATGAAAGGCCGGACGACATGCGCCCCGGCTTCTCCGAGCTTCTCAACAATGTTCGTCCGAACAAGGGCATGTTCGTGCTGGAGGAAGGTGGCCGCGCCGTCTCCAACCTGCTTTGCGTGCAGGACGGCGTGATGGCGGGCCTGTTCGATGTCGGAACGTTGCGTGATGCAAGGCGCAAGGGCCACGGGCATGCGATTGTCGGTTCGGCGCTCAAATGGGCGGCAAAGCTTGGCGCAAAGACCGCATGGCTGCAAATCGAGGCGGACAATGTGGCCGGGCTTGCACTTTACGAAAGCTTCGGCTTTCAGGAAGCCTATCGCTATGCCTATCGGGAGAGCAACGAGAAATGACCGAGGTGAAGGGACGCCGCATTCTTCTGGTGGCGGCTTGCGCGCTGGTGGATTCGGATGGCCGGGTTCTGCTGACGCAACGCCCGGAAGGCAAGCAGCTTGCCGGGCTGTGGGAGTTTCCCGGCGGCAAGGTAGAGCCGGGCGAGACGCCCGAAGAAACGTTGATCCGCGAATTGCAGGAAGAAATCGGCATCACCACGAAAGTGGCCTGCCTTGCGCCGCTGACATTCGCCAGCCACACCTATGATGACTTCCACCTGCTCATGCCGCTCTATGTCTGCCGCCGTTATGAAGGCATTGCGCGGGGGCTCGAGGGGCAGGCGCTGAAATGGGTTCGCCCGAAGGATATGCGCGACTATCCGATGCCGCCGGCCGATGAACCGCTGATCCCTTTCCTGCTTGATCTGCTCTAAGCCAACTGCCTGCGCCAGCTGTGGAAAAAGGTTGGCAATATCTTACGATTCCGCTGGCCGGTTAATCTATGATTCACTCCGTTGAGGCATTCTCGTTTACGAGCTGCCCCGGAGTCTTGAAGCATGAGTTTCGACAACAATTATTTTAGCGCCGATCACAACGAATATACGGCCAAGCCGCTGACCAAGGCTGGTCGTGGAATCCTGCGCGTTGTGCTGCTGTTCGGCTCTGCCGTTGTCGCCCTGGCGTTGATCATCGTGCCGATCCTCAACGATCAGGCAAACAAGATCGCGGCTCAATCGGTGTTGCCTGCCGGGATTGACCGCACCATGACCGGTTCGATCAAGCGTGACGCCAGCGCCCAGCCCCACGCACCAGGCCAGACCTATACGGTGCGCAAGAGCGTGCTTCAGCCAAGCCCCGACTCCGTCTGCATCATCGAGGCCGATGGCAGTCACCGCGGCGATTGCTGATCAGTTTTCTTCTGCCTTTTTGAGCGCTTCTGCCAGCGATGCCTTTGCGGAGCCCGGCTTCAACGGCTTCTGCTGCGATTCATGCGGCGCCCAGCCCGACAGCCAGATGACGGAGAAAGTGGCGCGAATGCGCCCGTCCGGGTCGGAGAACCGTTCGGCATAGATTTCGGCGGCGCGCAGAAACAAGCGTTTCGATACCGGCTTTCTGGAACGGTCGCGCAGGATGTTCTGCATGCCCATGGCGCGCAGGTCGGCCATCAGGTTGAACAGCGAATCATAGCGCACGGTGATGTTGTCGACATCCGTTACGGGCAGAGCGAAGCCTGCGCGTTGCAGAAGGCCGCCCACATCGCGTACGTCCGGGAACGGAAAAATGCGCGGTGAAGCACCGCCAGTGAGTTCGATTTCGGCCTGAAGAAGACTTTCGCGGAGTTCTCCAAGCGTTCCGCTGCCACACAAAGCAGCCAGAAAAAGCCCATCCGGTTTCAGCGCTCGGGCAACCTGCACCATGGCGCCCGGCGTATCGTTTGTCGCGTGCAGGGCCATCAGCGAGACGACAAGATCGGCGCTGGCGGGTTTCAGCGGAAGTATTTCCTCATCACCGACAATAGCCGGGAATGGGCCTTGCAAAAAATCCCTGTCGCGTTCGATGCGGACAATCAGGTCGGCCTTGCCGGACCGGGCAATGGCCGCCGCCGCCGCGCCGGTATGGCCAGCGAGATCGACGGCTAAGGGAAAACGGCGCTCTACAGCGTCGAGGCGGTCGGCGAGATCGTCGGCGATGCGCTGCAACAGGAAATCCGCGCCGGGTTCGGCGCGAGCAAAGGCGCGGCGGCGAAACGAGAGCAGGAGATCGCGATCGAAGATCGCGTTATCATCGGTCGGCGCAGGCATGGATTCCGTCTTCTCTTTCGAGCAAGGTTCAGTACAATCGTTGCGGGGATAGATGCATTCGAACGGGGGCGAATGCAATGGCGGATGACGACAGAACGCATCAAACCTTTTTGCGCAGCGTTGGCCAAGGGCTTCGGCAGCTTGTCGGCAGGGCTGTCCGATCATCGGCGGATACGCTGTTCCCGCCGACATGCATCGGCTGCCGGATGCATGTGTCCGAACCGGGGACATTGTGTCCGAAATGCTGGCCGGAACTGCGCTTTATCGAAAGGCCCTATTGTCCCGTCCTCGGCATACCTTTCAGCCACGATTTCGGCGAGAATTTCATGAGTGCGGAGGCGATTGCCGACCCGCCGCCTTTCCGGCGGCTCCGCTCCGCGGTTCTGCATCGGGGGGCGGCACAGCGCATGGCGGTCTCGCTGAAGTTTCATGACCGGACTGATCTGGCCCCTTGGATGGCGCGCTGGATGCAGCGCGCGGGCCGCGAAATGCTGGACGAATGTGATGTGATCCTGCCGGTGCCCCTGCATCGCTGGCGGTTCTGGCAGCGGCGGTTCAACCAGTCGGCGGAACTTGCCCGTGCCCTGGCGAAACTGGAGATGAAACCCTTCGCGCCGCAAGGCATCAAGCGGGTACGCAGGACGGAACAGCAGATCGGCCTCGGCATCAAGGAACGAAAGCGCAATGTGGACGGCGCGTTTCGCGTGCCGCAGGAACATGAGATTCATGTTCGCGGGCGCCGGGTCCTGCTGATCGATGACGTCTACACCACTGGCGCGACGGTCAAGGCGGTGACGCGTGCCTTGCTGCGTGGCGGCGCAAGAAGCGTTGACGTGCTGACGTTCAGCCGCGTTCTGCCGGATTAGGGCTCACCCTCAACACTAGCTCGTGAAAAGCTTCGGGGCTTCCAGTGGGCACCTTTGCCGCTTATATAGTGGGCAAAGAATGGAGTTTTTCATGGTTGACGTTACCATCTACACGCGCCCCGGTTGCCCATATTGCACCATGGCCAAGGAATTGCTGACTCGCAAGGGCGTGGAATTCAATGAAATCAATGCGGGAGCGACGCCGGAATTGCGCGCGGAAATGCAGGCGCGTTCCGGGCGCAATACGTTCCCCCAGATTTTCGTCGGTTCGGTTCACGTCGGCGGCTGCGACGATCTTCACGCGCTCGAAGATCAGGGAAAACTCGACGGCCTGCTCGAGACTGGCCAATTGAACTGAGGTTATTGGGAGAAACCGATGAGCACGTTCCGCGCTGCCGCAATACAGATGCGTTCGGGTACCGACGTCGTCCGCAACGTCGAGACCCTGGAGAAATTCGTCGCTGAGGCGGCGTCGAAGGGCGCGGCTTATGTGCAGTCGCCGGAGATGACCGGCGCGATGATGCGCGATCGGGTCGCCTTCAAGGCCAGCCTGCGTGACGAAGCCAATGATCTGGTTTTCAAGGCTGCTTCTGCATTGGCGGCGAAGCACGGCATCTTCCTGCATATCGGTTCAACCGCCATCGATGCGGGTGACGGCAAGATCGCCAATCGCGCCGGAATTTTCACGCCTTCTGGCGAGAAACTCGCGACCTATGACAAGATCCATATGTTCGACGTCGATCTGGATAATGGTGAAAGCTGGCGCGAATCAGCGACCTACGAGCCGGGCAGGGAAACCATTATTGCCGAACTGCCTTTTGCCAATCTCGGCATGGCGATCTGCTACGATATCCGCTTTCCGCAATTGTTCCGCGCGCAGGCGCTTGCCGGTGCCAATGTGATTACCGGCCCGGCGGCCTTTACGAAGCAGACCGGTGAGGCGCACTGGCACGTTTTGCAGCGTGCGCGCGCCATCGAGAATGGTGCATTCCTGATCTCGGCCGCGCAAGGTGGCCTGCATGAGGACGGGCGCGAAACCTATGGCCATTCGATCATCGTCTCGCCATGGGGCAAGGTTCTCGCCGAAGCCGATCACGATGAGCCGGGTGTCATCCTGGCCGACATCGACGTGGCGGAAAGCGCAGCCGCACGCGCCAAGATCCCGAACCTGAAGAATGCGCGGGAGTTCGATATACGAACTTGCTCCGCCCAACAGAAAGAGGACGCATAAATTCCATGATCCGCTTTTCGCTTCATTGCGATCAGGGCCATGAATTCGAGGGCTGGTTTCGCGACAATGCCGATTTCGACCGCCAGTCGGGAATGAAGCTGGTCGCGTGCCCGGTATGCAATTCGCAAGCGGTCCAGAAATCGCTGATGGCGCCGGCCGTTTCGACAAGCCGTGGCAAGGAGAAGATTGCCATGGCGCTGGGCGACACGCAGAAACAGATACTGGATGAGATGCGGGAATTGAGTCGCAAGGTTCGCGAGAACGCGGATTATGTCGGCGACAAATTCGCCGAGGAAGCCCGGAAGATCCATTTCGGCGAAGCCGAAACACGTGGCATCTACGGTGAAGCCTCGCGCGAAGATGTGCATTCCTTGCTCGAAGACGGTGTCGACGTTCTGCCGCTGCCGGTATTTCCAGAAGACAAGAACTGATTGCCGCGCAGGAGACAGGGCGCATGAAACTGACGGATTCAGCGCCTTTTCTGCTGATCTCAACCGGCACCTTGCTGGGGCTCATCCTGCCGCTCGGCAAGATTGCCGCGCAGGCGGGTATTCCGCCTGCCATCTGGACCTTTCTGTTTTCGGCGAGTGCCGGGATCATTCTTTTCGCGGTTCTTCGCCTGCAAGGTAAGAAGATCGGCTTTTCGGGCGGGCGGCTGCGTTATTATATCTGCACCGCCTTCGTCTCCTATGCCGTGCCCAATCTCCTCATTCTTTCCGCCATTTCGCGCCTTGGCGCCGGTTTTACCGGCATCATGTACACGCTGTCGCCGGTGATCACGCTCGTCCTATCGATGGGTTTCGGGCTGCGGCGTCCCAATGCGCTCGGGATCGGCGGTATAGGCCTGGGCTTTGTCGGCGCGGTGATGGTGGCGATGACGCGCGGCGAAGTGGGCAAGCCAGCCGATCCGCTGTGGATAGCCGCGGCATTGCTCATTCCGGTCTTTCTGGCCATCGGCAATGTCTACCGCACGCTCGACTGGCCAAAGAGCTCCGATCCGACCGAGCTTGCCGCCGGAAGCCATCTGGCGTCTGCGCTGATGCTGTTTGCCGGAATATTCTTGCTCACCGGCCAGTTTCCGATTGAAACGCTGGCGCTTGCGCCATGGGCTGCCCTTGTCCAGTCGATTGCATCGGCGGGCATGTTCGCCCTGTTCTTCCGCCTGCAGGCGGTCGGCGGGCCAGTCTATCTCAGCCAGATCGGCTATGTCGCGGCGGCGTTGGGGCTTATTTCGGGAACACTGTTCCTCGGCGAACATTATCCGCCGCTGACCTGGATCGGTGCGCTGGTCATTTGCGCTGGCGTTGCAATGACAACGCGCGCGCAAAAAGGCTGAGAAGATCAGGCGGGCCGTTCGGCAAGCACCATATAGTTCACGTCGGTATCGCGGGAGCGGTTCCAGCTGTCAGCAAGCGGATTATAGGTTACGCCAAGCTTATCGATGAGCCGCAGGCCGCCTTTTGCCAGTGCGGATTCCAGCTCTTCCGGGCGCACCAGTTTCTCATATTGATGCGTGCCGCGCGGCAGCCAGCGCAGGACATATTCCGCGCCGATGATGGCAAGGCCGTAAGCTTTCAGCGTGCGGTTGATGGTGGCGACGAACATCAATCCGCCGGGCTTCACCATTTCGCTTGTCGCCGACATGAACAGGTCGACATCGGAGACGTGCTCGACCACTTCCATATTCAGCACCACATCAAATTTTTCACCGGCTTCCGCCAGCGCCTCTGCGGTCGTGGCCCGGTAGTCCACCTCGACGCCACTTTGTGCTGCGTGAATTTTCGCCACCTCGATGTTCGTCGTGGAAGCGTCCGCTCCGATCACGGTTGCGCCAAGACGCGCCATCGGCTCGCAGAGCAGCCCGCCGCCGCAACCGATGTCGAGGAGGCGCAGGCCTTCCAGGGGACGCTGCGCATTGGGGTCGCGGTTGAACCTGGCGCAGATTTTTTCCTTGATATAGGCAAGCCGCGTCGGATTGAACTTGTGCAAGGGGCGGAACTTGCCCTGCGGGTTCCACCATTCCGCAGCGATGCGTGAAAAATGCTCGATTTCCGAAGCGTCGATGGTGGTGCGGGCGGTCTCGGTCATTTCATTCTCCAGCGGCGGAAGCGTGCAGGTCTGCTTTCAAGGTAGTACTCCAAAGTCGAGGAACAAATCAAATTCGCTCTCAGGAGCCCCGATGCGAATCGCGGCCTTGCGGAAGCGCGACATATTAGCTATGTGACCCCGGGTTTGCCTGTCGCAACAATATAAGGTTTGGGCAGGTGAGAGTGTAATTTTTCTAAAGAGCGGGACGTATCCTTAAATGGCGCGCATCGTGATGAAATTCGGCGGCACTTCGGTGGCCGATCTGGAACGCATCTATAATGTGGCGCGCCACGTCAAACGCGAGGTCGAAGCGGGCAATCAGGTTGCCGTCGTCGTTTCGGCCATGTCCGGCAAGACCAACGAGCTGGTCGGCTGGGTGCAGAACATGCCGAAGGTCTGCGGCGCAAGCTCGCCTTTCTACGATGCGCGCGAATACGACACCATCGTCGCTTCCGGCGAGCAGGTGACGAGCGGACTTCTGGCGATTGCGCTCCAGTCCATCGGCGTCGATGCGCGTTCGTGGCAGGGCTGGCAGATTCCGATCAAGACCGACAACGCCCATGGCGCGGCGCGTATTCAGGAAATCGACGGTTCGGAAATCATCCGCCGCATGGAAATGGGGCAGGTTGCAGTGGTCGCCGGTTTCCAGGGCCTGGGTCCGGACAACCGCGTGGCAACGCTTGGACGCGGCGGTTCGGATACCTCCGCCGTCGCCATTGCGGCCGGCGTGAAGGCTGATCGCTGCGATATCTATACGGATGTGGACGGCGTCTACACCACCGATCCGCGCCTGGAGCCGAAGGCGAAGCGCCTTTCGAAGATTTCCTTCGAGGAAATGCTGGAAATGGCGTCGCTCGGCGCCAAGGTTCTGCAGGTGCGTTCCGTCGAACTCGCCATGGTGCACAAGGTGCGCACTTTCGTGCGCTCGAGCTTTACGGACCCAGATGCGCCGGGCATGGGTGATCCGATCAACCCGCCCGGAACCCTTATTTGCGACGAGGATGAAATCGTGGAACAGCAGGTCGTCACAGGTATCGCCTTTGCGAAGGATGAAGCTCAGATCTCGCTGCGGCGCGTGGCCGATCGGCCGGGCGTATCGGCGGCAATTTTCGGACCGCTCGCCGAAGAGCACATCAATGTCGACATGATCGTGCAGAACGTGTCGGAAGACGGCTCCAAGACCGACATGACCTTCACCATTCCGACCGGCGACATCGACAAGGCGCTGAAGGTGCTGGACAAGGTCAAGGGCGAGATCGGCTTCGACAATATCCAGTCGGAAACCGGCCTTGCCAAGATTTCCGTCATCGGCATCGGCATGCGCAGCCATGCGGGCGTTGCCGCGACCGCCTTCAAGGCGCTGGCCGAAAAGGGCATCAATATCCGCGCCATCACGACGTCCGAAATCAAGATTTCGATCCTGATCGACGGTCCTTATGCAGAGCTTGCCGTGCGCACGCTGCATGCGGTCTACGGTCTCGATAAATAATCAACAGGATTAGCATCTGCTTTGGAGCTTTGCCGCGTAACCGAAAGGGTGCGCGGCATCGCAACATTTTGCGAGGCGCGACTATTTGTTCTGGACGCGGGTGTCAAAAATGCTCACAAAGGGATTGGCGTAACGCATCGCGGGCGGGTATTGGGAAATCGGCTGGCGAAGGCGCGCCAGCAACCTGAAAGGAGCCCCCGACGATCATGCGTGAGCTGACAACCGGTCCCCGCGTACTGCTCAAGCGGTTGCGCGAATTGATGGCGGAGCCGCTGGAACCGCAGGCGCGCCTTGACCGGATCGTCCGTGAAATCGCGCAGAACATGGTCGCGGAAGTCTGCTCCTTCTATATATTGCGCGCCGATGGCGTTCTCGAACTCTACGCGACCGAAGGTCTTAATCCGCAGGCTGTTCACCTGGCCCAGCTTCGTCTCGGCCAGGGTCTGGTCGGCACGATTGCTGCAAGCGCCCGTCCGCTCAACCTGACCGATGCGCAGAGCCATCCAGCCTTCGCCTATCTCCCGGAAACAGGGGAAGAGGCCTATAATTCCTTCCTTGGCGTTCCCGTCCTTCGCGCTGGCCGCACTTTGGGCGTTCTTGTCGTCCAGAACAAGACCAAGCGGGCTTATCGCGAAGACGAGGTCGAAGCACTTGAAACCACCGCCATGGTCCTTGCCGAAATCATCGCGACCGGCGACGGTCTGCGCCTTGCCCGTCCGGGCATAGAGCTTGATCTCGGTCGTCCGATGAGCGTGACGGGACATGCTTTCAACGACGGTATCGGCCTTGGCCATGTGGTGCTGCACGAGCCGCGTATCGTCGTCACCAATCTTTTCAACGAGGACAGCCAGGCGGAGCTGAACCGGCTGGACGAAGCGCTTGGCTCCTTGCGCATATCCATCGATGACATGCTCTCGCGCCGTGACGTGGCGGTGGAAGGCGAGCATCGCGAAGTGCTGGAAGCCTATCGCATGTTTGCCCATGACCGCGGCTGGGTGCGGCGGCTGGAAGAAGCCATCCATAACGGCCTGACCGCCGAGGCGGCGGTCGAAAAGGTGCAGAGCGACACACGCGCGCGCATGGTGCATCTGACCGATCCCTATATGCGCGAGCGCCTGTCGGATTTCGACGATCTTGCAAACCGTCTGCTGCGCCAGCTCATGGGGCATGACATCAAGACCATCGCCGAATCACTGGTCAAGGATGCGATTATCGTCGCCCGGTCGATGGGGGCTGCCGAGCTTCTGGATTATCCGCGCGAGCGCTTGCGCGGCGTCGTTCTGGAAGATGGCGCGGCCACGAGCCATGTCGTGATCGTCGCCCGCGCCATGGGCATTCCCGTGGTCGGCCAGGCCAAGGGCATCGTCTCCATGGCGGAAAACAACGATGCGGCCATTGTCGACGGCGACGAAGGCATTATGCATCTGCGCCCGCAGGCCGATCTGGAAACGGCTTATGCCGAAAAGGTTCGCTTCCGGGCACGGCGTCAGGCCCATTATCGCGAATTGCGGGACAAGCCATCCGTCACCAGGGATGGTGTCGATATCTCGCTTCTGATGAATGCGGGGCTGCTGGTCGATCTGCCGCAGCTTTCGGCGTCCGGAGCGGCGGGTATCGGCCTGTTCCGAACCGAGCTTCAGTTCATGGTGGCTTCCACCTTCCCCCGAGCCGAACAGCAGGAACGTCTCTATCGCTCCGTCATCGAGGCGGCGGGCGACAAGCCGGTGACTTTCCGGACGCTGGATATAGGCGGAGACAAGGTTCTTCCCTATTTCAGCTCGACCGTGCAGGAAGAAAATCCGGCGCTCGGCTGGCGCGCCATCCGCCTGACGCTCGATCGTCCGGGCCTGCTGCGTACCCAGATAAGGGCGCTTTTGAAGGCGGCGGGCGGGCGCGAGCTGAAAATCCTGCTGCCGATGATCACGGAAGTGAGCGAGGTGAAGGCCGCACGCGAGATTATCGATCGTGAAGTCCGCCACCTGTCGCGTTTTGCCCACCAGTTGCCGATGTGCCTGAAGCTCGGGGCGATGGTCGAGGTGCCGTCGCTGCTCTGGCAACTCGAGGAACTGGTGTCGCTCGTTGATTTCATTTCCGTCGGCTCGAACGACCTGTTCCAGTTCCTGATGGCGACGGATCGCGGCAACTCGCTGATGTCTGGTCGCTTCGACCAGCTTTCGCCAGCATTCCTGCGCGCGCTGCGACACATTGTGGAGACCGGCAACCGGCATGGCAAGCCGGTTACCCTGTGCGGTGAAATGGCCAGCAGGCCGCTTCCCGCCATGGCGCTGGTGGGTATCGGGTTCCGGTCGATTTCGATGTCGGCCGCAGCCATTGGTCCGGTCAAGGCCATGCTTGGCGCGCTGGACGCGGGCAAGCTCACCGCCTTGCTCAAGGAAGAGCTGGACAAGCCCAACAGCGCGCATTCGCTGCGCGAACTGCTGATGAGATTTGCCGAAGACAACGATATTCCGTTATAGCGAAGCAGATTGACCTGACTGGACGGCCGCAGTGCAGGATTGCGCGGTGTCTTGTTTCGTATTTTTGCAAGCGTTGATAATTTCTAGGACATGATATGATCGCATTGCCGCAGGATCGGATGGACCAGCTCTTGAAGCGGTTCTCCATGATCGAAAGCCAGATGGCCAATAATCCGGATTCGGAAACCTATGTGAAGCTCGCATCGGAATATTCCGAACTGCAGGAAGTGGTGGGCAAGATACGCGAACTGACCGACGCACGCAGGGAAGCGGTCGATCTGGCGGCGATGCGTGACGATGCGGCCACGGACGCAGAGATGCGGGCGCTGGCGCTGGAAGAACTGCCGGAAGTCGAAAAGCGCATCGGCACGCTGGAACAGGAAGTGCAGATTCTCCTTCTGCCCAAAGACGCAGCCGACGAGAAGAACGCCATCCTGGAAATTCGTGCCGGTACCGGCGGTCTTGAAGCCGCGCTCTTCGCTGGCGACCTGTTCCGCATGTATGAGCGTTATGCCGCCGAAAAAGGCTGGCGGGTCGAACTGGTCTCGGCCAGCGAAGGCGATGCCGGCGGCTACAAGGAAATCATCGCCACCGTTTCGGGCAAAGGCGTGTTCTCCAAGCTCAAGTTCGAATCAGGCGTGCACCGCGTGCAGCGCGTGCCTGAAACGGAAGCTGGCGGGCGCATCCATACATCGGCTGCGACAGTCGCGGTTCTGCCGGAGGCCGAGGACATCGATATCGAGATACGCAACGAAGATATCCGCATCGATACGATGCGGGCTTCGGGTGCTGGCGGGCAGCACGTCAACACGACCGACTCGGCTGTGCGCATTACGCATATCCCGACCGGCATCATGGTCGTGCAGGCTGAAAAATCCCAGCATCAGAACCGCGCCCGCGCCATGCAGATCCTGCGTGCCCGCCTCTATGACATGGAGCGCCAGAAGGCCGAAACCGAGCGTTCGGAATCGCGCCGCAGCCAGGTCGGCTCGGGCGACCGGTCCGAGCGTATCCGCACCTATAATTTCCCGCAGGGCCGTGTCACCGATCACCGCATCAACCTGACGCTCTACAAGCTCGACCGGGTGATGGAAGGCGATCTGGACGAACTGGTCGATGCGCTGATTTCCGATCACCAGACCGCACTTCTTACCGAACTGGGTCAGTAAGGTGGGTGAGACGCGCCTCGACCGGCTGATGGCCGATGCACGGGCGAGGCTCCGTGCGGCAGGACTGGATACACCAGACCTCGACGCGGGGCTTCTGGTCGAATGGGCGACGGGCAGGACGCGGCTCGACCTGATATCCGCGCCGGAGCAACTGGTGGATGGCGCTGCCATCGAGACGCTTTCCGATGCACTGGAGCGACGCGCTAAAGGCGAACCGGTTCACCGGATCATGGGGGTTCGCGAATTTTTCGGCCTGCCTTTCCGGCTGTCCGCCGAAACGCTGGAACCCCGACCCGATACGGAAGCGCTGGTGGAACTGGTCATTCCGGCACTGGACGTGCTCGCGCAGCAGGAGAACACGCTTGAACTTCTCGACATGGGGACGGGAACGGGCGCGATCATCATCTCGCTTCTGCATCGCTTCGAGAGTGCGCATGGCGTCGGCCTCGATATGGCGGAAGGGGCGCTGGTAATGGCGCGAATCAATGCCATCGCCAATGGGGTAGGCGACCGTTTCGCCGCGCTCAAAAGCGACTGGTTCCAGCATGTGAGCGGGCGGTTTCATCTTATCGTCTCAAATCCGCCCTATATTCCGCATGAAGACATTGCGGGGCTGTCGCGCGAAGTACGCGAACATGATCCGCTTGCGGCGCTTGATGGCGGCGCGGACGGACTGAATTTTTACCGGGCCCTTGCACAGAAGGCCGCAGATCACCTATATAGGAAAGGAATGGTTGCCGTAGAGATCGGCGCCGGACAATTCCAGGATGTAGAAGCGCTGTTCGAAAGCGCAGGTTTTTCACTCGCAGGACATGCAAGTGATCTTGGCGGCCACAGAAGGGCCATGCTTTTCGCGCTCAGATCGAATACGTAATTTTGATGCGGCGAACCGCTAAAAAACACTTGGAATTTGCGGCGAAGCCGTTTAGTTTCCGGCCACCGTATACAGCCAGAATGGTTTTGCCCGCTGATGGGCGGTGGCGGAAATGCTCCATGACGATTTTTGGTCATGCTCCCTGGAGGGTTCTTTGGGGATGGCTTGTGCGGAAGTACACGACTTTCAAGCATAATCTCGAAGAGCAGAGCTTTTCGGAATGGTTATGCATTAATGCAACCGCGGAGTTTCGGTGACCTTCAAATGGTGCACCTAACTCAGGAGCAGTCGATTTGTGGGAAGTTTTTAGGGCGTACTTCCTCCATGGCTCGATAGCGTGAAACCGGCAGCTTTTTTGGCTGTGGAGTTTCTACGCCCTTTAATCTGAAAAGAGATGAATATGAGGCCAGCACAGCAGAACAGGCGCATGCGCGGACGGGGGAATAACAATAACAACAACAACCGCAAGGGCCCCAATCCTCTGTCGCGCAACTATGAAAGCAACGGCCCGGATGTGAAGATCCGCGGCAATGCGCAACATATTGCAGAAAAATACTCGGCGCTTGCGCGCGATGCACAGGCATCTGGCGATCGCGTGATGGCCGAAAACTATCTTCAGCACGCTGAACATTACAATCGCATCATCATGGCTGCCATGGCGCAGAATCCGGTGCCGTTCCAGCGCGAAGAAACTTTCGACGATGACGGCGCGGATGACGAGGAAGCAGTTTTCACGCCCGCCGCAGTGCAGCAGCCCGTCAACGGCTCCGGCCCGCAGCCGGTCATCGAAGGCACGCCAGCCGAGGTTGTCTACGGTGAGGAAAGCGGCGAGCCGGTAAAGTCCGGCGAAGGTCGCCAGCAGCCGCGCGAACGCGACAATCGCGACCGCCGTCTCGGTCGTGGCCGCCGTCCGCAGCGCGAGCGCTTCAACGCCGACGAACGTTCCGACGAACAATCGCCGGAAAAGCAGGCTCAGCCGGAAGCAGGAGAAGTTTCGGCCCCCGTTGAGGCCGTCGCCGCGCAGGCTGCTCCGGCAGCCGCCGAGGCTGCGCCTGCCGCCGATGCAGCACCGGCCGAAGAGGCAGCACCGCGCCGCGCCACGCGCCGCCCGGGCCGTCCGCGTCGGGCCGCAAAGGATAGCGGTGACGAGACGCCGGTAACGGAAGCGGCGAATTCCGACGCCTGATCGTTTCCTCGGATTGACTTCAAAATGGCGCGGTTTCCGCGCCATTTTTATTTGGTTCTCCAAGTACCTGTGACCCTTGCCGAAACCCGGCCATCGTCCCATATGCTGTCTTGGAAAGAAGCTCGCCCAAAGTGGGGGCTTCGTCACCATACATCTTCTGGTGCCGCATGACGGGCCGGAAGGCAAAGGAGACATCATGAACATTGAAAAATACACGGAACGCGTTCGCGGTTTCATTCAGTCTGCACAGACATTCGCGCTATCGTCCGGCAACCAGCAGTTCACACCGGAACATGTGTTGAAGGTTCTCGTCGATGACGACGAGGGACTTGCCTCCTCGCTGATCGAACGGGCAGGCGGGCGCATTGCCGATGTGCGCATCGGACTGCAGACCGCGCTCGAAAAGCTGCCCAAGGTATCGGGCGGCAACGACCAGCTTTATCTTTCCCAGCCGCTTGCCAAGGTCTTCTCGCTTGCCGAGGAGCTTGCCAGCAAGGCCGGTGACAGTTTCGTCACCGTGGAGCGCCTCCTGACGGCGCTGGCGATGGAAAAATCCGCAAAGACGTCTGAAATTCTTTCCGCTGCCGGTGTGACGCCGACGGCTCTCAACAAGGTCATAAACGACATGCGCAAAGGCCGCACCGCCGATTCGGCGTCTGCTGAAAGCAATTATGATGCGTTGAAGAAATATGCCCGCGATCTGACTGAGGATGCGCGTTCGGGCAAGCTCGACCCGGTGATCGGCCGCGACGAGGAAATCCGCCGCACCATCCAGGTTCTGTCGCGCCGCACCAAGAACAACCCGGTTCTGATCGGTGAGCCGGGCGTCGGCAAGACTGCAATCGCGGAAGGTCTGGCGCTGCGCATCGTCAATGGTGACGTGCCAGAATCCTTGAAGGACAAGCAGTTGATGGCGCTCGACATGGGCGCGCTGATTGCCGGCGCCAAATATCGGGGCGAGTTTGAGGAACGTCTGAAAGCAGTGCTTTCGGAAGTGCAGACGGCGGCCGGACAGATCATCCTGTTCATCGATGAAATGCATACGCTCGTCGGTGCAGGCAAGTCCGATGGCGCAATGGATGCATCGAACCTGTTGAAGCCTGCCCTTGCACGTGGCGAACTGCACTGTGTCGGCGCGACGACGCTTGAGGAATACCGCAAATATGTCGAGAAGGATGCAGCGCTTGCCCGCCGTTTCCAGCCGGTATTCGTCGATGAGCCGACCGTCGAGGATACGATTTCGATCCTGCGTGGCCTGAAGGAAAAATACGAGCAGCATCACAAGGTGCGCGTTTCGGATTCGGCTCTGGTTGCCGCGGCAACCTTGTCGAACCGTTACATCACCGACCGTTTCCTGCCGGACAAGGCTATCGATCTTGTCGATGAGGCCGCGTCGCGTCTGCGCATGCAGGTCGATTCCAAGCCGGAAGAACTGGACGAAATCGACCGCCGCATCATGCAGCTGAAGATCGAGCGTGAAGCGCTGAAGGTGGAAACCGATGCCGCCTCCAAGGATCGTTTCCAGCGCCTGGAAAAGGAGCTGACCGATCTGGAAGAGGAATCGGCGGAACTGACGTCGAAATGGCAGTCGGAAAAACAGAAGCTCGGACTTGCCGCCGATCTCAAGCGCCAGCTTGAAGAGGCGCGCAATGCCCTCGCCATTGCGCAGCGCAGCGGTGAATTCCAGAAGGCGGGCGAACTTGCCTATGGCACGATTCCGCAATTGGAAAAGCAGCTCGTCGAAGCGGAAAGTCAGGAAAACAAGGGTTCCCTGCTTGAGGAAACCGTTACGCCCGACCATGTGGCGCAAATCATTTCCCGCTGGACGGGCATCCCGGTCGACCGGATGCTGGAAGGCGAGCGCGAGAAGCTGCTGCGTATGGAAGACGAACTCGCAAAACGCGTCGTCGGCCAGGGCGAGGCGGTGCAGGCAATCTCGAAGGCGGTTCGCCGTGCGCGCGCCGGGCTTCAGGACCCCAACCGTCCTATCGGTTCGTTCATCTTCCTCGGCCCTACGGGTGTCGGCAAGACGGAGCTGACCAAAGCGCTCGCCGCGTTTCTTTTCCAGGACGACACGGCCATGGTTCGTATCGACATGTCGGAATTCATGGAAAAGCATTCCGTGAGCCGGCTGATCGGTGCGCCTCCCGGCTATGTCGGCTATGAGGAAGGCGGCGTTCTGACGGAAGCCGTGCGCCGGAGGCCCTATCAGGTGATCCTGTTCGATGAGATCGAAAAGGCGCATCCGGATGTGTTCAACGTGCTGTTGCAGGTGCTGGACGACGGACGTCTGACCGACGGGCAGGGCCGCACGGTTGATTTCCGCAACACGGTCATCATCATGACCTCCAACCTCGGTGCCGAATATCTCGTCAATCTTGGCGAGAAGGACGATGTCGAATCGGTGCGCGAGGAAGTGATGGGCGTAGTGCGGGCTGCCTTCCGTCCGGAATTCCTGAACCGTGTCGACGAAATCATCCTGTTCCACCGGCTGCGCCGCGAAGACATGGGGGCAATTGTCGATATTCAGATGCAGCGTCTCCAGATGCTTCTGAGCGATCGGAAGATCGTGCTGCAACTGGAAGAGGATGCACGCGAATGGCTGGCCAACAAGGGTTACGACCCGGCCTATGGCGCGCGTCCTTTGAAGCGCGTGATCCAGAAGGAAGTACAAGACCCGCTCGCCGAGCGCATTCTTCTGGGCGACATTCTGGACGGTTCCATCGTCAAGATCACTGCCGGTTCGGACAGGCTCAACTTCCGTCCGATTCGAACTGCGCAGGAGGATGAAAGCCGCAAGGTCGACGAGAACGCCTGAACGTTCATGAGTTGAAAGCCATGGGCGCCGCAACCGGACAGGTTGCGGCGCCTTTTTCATATGAACCCTGACAAGTTTTCCGGTTTTCGGCCGACCTCGGCCATTTTCATGTCCAGTTCATCTGGCATCTGCTTTATCAGCTAATCAGTTATTAACCATATTCGCGGCATCCATGATCTCTCGATCACCCAGGGCATTCTTCATGGCGCATTACACACGCATGCTTCGTTTCGCTTTGTTTGCTTCCGTTGCGGCAGTTGCCGTCGATGGTTCTGCCCGCGCCGACGAAAGCAGTTCTGCAACGATTGCCGAGCGCCCGGTACAGCTTGCGCAGCTTTACGATCCGGGTGAGGAAATCTATCATGATCGCCGGGTGCGGGTGTTCATCGATCAGTATGGCCGCCGCGTTACCATGGATCGCCGCGGGCGTATCCTCAGTGTCGAGGATGCCAACAATTATGATCCGAACGCCTATGATCGCCGGGTTCGCCGCGCACCGCAGCCGGATGACAACTGGACGCTCGATGGCCCGGTCGATGGCGGCGCGCCCTATGATGGTTTTGGCAATGTGCCCGAGGACCCGAATTATTACCCTGATGCTCCGGCAGCGCCGCAATATGGCGGCAACCGGGACGGACAGGTGCAGCGGTCGGAACTGCCACCGGCAGGCGATCAGTATCCGGACAATACCAATTCAGCCAGCGCCAATCCCGGCTATGATGGCCAGCAGGATTACGGCCAGCCCGGTTATGAGCAGCCGCGCGGTGTTCTCAATCCGAGCGATATGGCTCCTGCCATCGAAATGCCGAAAGGGCAGGGCGCCAAGGCAAGGATTGCAGCCTATCAGGTACTTCTTGACCGTGCTGGCGCATCGCCCGGCGTCATTGACGGGCGTTCGGGAAGCAATGTCGACAAGGCGGCAGCAGCCTATGGCGAACTGACCGGCAAGTCGGTCAATCCGACGGATGAAGCCGCCGTCAATGCGGAGCTTGAGGCCACCGGCGGCCCGGCTTTCACCGAATATACCATCACCAACGAGGATGTGGGGCGCCAGTATGTTGCCTCGATCCCGGAAGATTATGCCCACAAGGCCCAGCTTCCCGCAATGGCCTATACTTCGGTCACCGAAATGCTGGGTGAAAAGTTTCATATAGACGAAGCCTATCTGAAAGAGATCAATCCCGGCGTAAACTTCAACCAGCCCGGTTCGATCGTGAAGGTTCCCAATCTCGGCAAGCCTGTCCGGACCAAGGTGGCCCGCATCATCGCGGACAAGGGACGCAAGCAGGTTCGCGGCTATGACGAAACCGGCAAGCTGGTCGTTGCCTATCCCTCGACCATCGGTTCGTCCGACAATCCGTCGCCGTCCGGCACCGTTCAAGTCGAGCGTATCGCGATCAATCCGAATTACACCTATAATCCGAAGATCAATTTCAAGCAGGGTAACAACGACAAGGTTCTGACCATTCCGCCTGGCCCGAACGGCCCCGTCGGCACGGTCTGGATCGCGCTTTCAAAGCCGACCTATGGCATTCACGGCACGCCCGAACCATCGAGAATCGGCAAGACATCGAGCCATGGCTGCGTGCGATTGACCAACTGGGATGCGGAAGAGCTGGCAAAGCTGGTGAAGGCTGGCGTAACGGTCGAATTTACCGAATAAGCATTTCGGTAAATTCAAAGAAATGGGCGGACCTTTCCCGGTCTATCCGGAGCGTTTCCCGTTCAAGCTGAATCGCCGGAAATGCTCTATTCTTTTGTTTTGCGCACGTCCTTGCTCTGAAAAGCGCTTTCCCCTTCCGGGCGTCACGCTCTATCAACTCTTGGCCGATCCGTTCGAGGCGAGCTTGGTGCCGTTATCATCGCTGTTCAAAAGTGCGTCGATGCGGTCACGTTCCTGCTTGAAGGCTTCCAGTTCCTTGCCGGAAAGCGCCTTGTTGTCCGGCAGGCGAATGCGCAGCGGGTCGACCTTGGTGTCGTTCACGATCAGTTCGTAGTGAAGGTGAGGGCCGGTCGAAAGGCCCGTCGATCCCACATAGCCGATCACCTGTCCCTGCCGCACGCGTGCGCCTGCGGTGACGCCGCGGGCGATTGCGTTCTGGTGGCTGTAGCTGCTCACATAGCCGTTGGCATGGCGGATGAGGGTCTGATTGCCGTAACCGTTGGTCCAGCCGGCCTTTTCCACAACACCATTGCCCGAAGCGATGATCGGTGTGCCGCGCGGTGCGGCCCAGTCCACGCCGGTATGCATGCGGCTATAGCCGAGGATCGGGTGGCGGCGCATGCCGAATGGCGAGCGGAAGACACCATTGGGAACCGGATTACGCAGCAGGAACTGCTTCGCGCTCTTGCCGTCGCCGTTGAAATAATCGACGCTGCCGTCCGGGGCCTGATAGCGATAGAACTTGCGGGTCGTCCCACCAAAATTGGCCGCCACGTAGAGAAGCTGCGAATCGGCTTCGGGCTTGTCGGGATCATCCGGCAGCGAGAAGAATGCGTCGATCTGGTCGCTTGGCGACAGACGTGACTGCAGGTCGACATCGCTTGCAAGCATCTTGATGAGCTGCTCGCGCATCGTTTCCGACATGCCATAGGCGAGCGCCGCCCGGCTGATCCCGTCATAGACGCTGGGGAGGTTGCCGCGAATTGCCGTTGGCAATGCGTTGCCGTCGAAAGCCGTCTGCAGGAGCGGGGTCTGTTCCGGTTCGTCGGACGGTATATATTGTCCGCGATCGTTGAGGGCGACCGTCACCAGATGGGTCGTGCGATTATAGATGCTGGCGCGCACGATACGGTCCACGCCGTCACGGGTTTCGGTGCCTACCCTCAGAACGCTGCCTTCCTTCAATCGGGGCGAGTTCATCAGCTTGGTAAGCGAGTCGGCCATGTTTCCGGCATCGTCGCCGGTGTAGCCGGCATCTTCAAGCGCCTGCGTAATTTCGGCTGTCTGGCGGAAAGGAATCAGTTCTTCTGAAAAACCTTCGCTGACCGTATCTTCATCGCCGCGCTGGGCGACGCTGACATTTTCCTGCGTAATCTTCACACCAAGCGCGGGGCCGAGCGCGAACGGAGAGTCAGAGCCGCCAAAACGGGCGGGGTCGACATAATGAAGCGAGGCGACCTGCACGTCCCCGTCGGTGAGGAGGCCGCCCGTATCCCGCACGACCTTTTCGACCTCATCGACGGTAAGGTCGCTGGAAGCGTCGAAGGTTGTGCTGTTCATCGGGAAGTCGACGACATGCAGGCTGACTTCGCTTTCCACCTTTGCGCCGTAAATCTGGCCTGCATCGGCAGGTTGCGGTGCCGCCGGGCCTTCCGAGAATACGGTCAAGGCGTCGAATGCCGGATATTTGCGGTTGGTCGGATGATCGACGGCAAGGGCCATGCGGACGAATTCGAAGGGCCGGGTCCGGATAACCTCGCGCTCACCCACTTTCTGCATCGTGGAAAGATCGAAACGGCGCCGGTCGCGCGGTTTCTGCTGCGAGACGGTGCTGACCAGACGTCCGCCCTTGGTAACGTCGACATCGTCAGTCGCACCCGGCATGTCGTTTCGGGCAAGGATTTCAGGCGGAGTGGCCAGCTGTTCGCGCCCGTCCAGGGCGGCAAACAGTGCGACGCCGATCAGCATGCATGACGTTACGCCAGTCAGGAAGGTTCCAGCGAGCCAGCGGGCAGAAACTTCACGACGATCCGGAGGCCGCCGCCGTCCGCCTACGCTGAGCGGGGGCTCGTCACCCGGATCGAGATTGTTCGGCCCCATGTCTTTCATACTGCTGTAGCCGGTCCTTCTTTATAACTGACAGCACGAACGTGCTTGAAATCGTTTTGTCGGAGAAGCGGAGAGCCGCCAATCCGGTATCAAGGTGTCTTCCATTCTGTCGGAAGGCTCCCAAACGGGCATGTGAGTTTTGCCTGCCGAAGAAACGTAAGTCAACGACAAGCCTGCCCGACAACGATATCCACAATCCCCCGCAAGGCGCGTCGATTGCCCGTTTCGAAAATCCGGCAGAAGCTATTCGGGCAATAAGGCCGGTTTAAGGCCCTCCCAAGGGCTGGAGGGACAATGAGAGCCCTATAATATAAGACGAATACGTGGAAATCCGGCGGCTTGTGGAAAGCTGTCAAAAAAACATCAAAAAACTTCCTTGATGCTGTTGACAGATAGCAGAGGTCCCCCCTATATACGCCTCCACAACGAGGGCGGCGGCGCCGCAAGCGGCAGGCTGATGCGTCCTTGGAGTTGG
>NZ_JBHEEV010000007.1:0-195205 GCF_041930145.1 Brucella ciceri
ACATAAGCCTATCCTCAAGCCTGTGCTTGAGCCTTCCTGCTTATGCTGAGTGTCCGGTCGAAAGTGGGGGCAGTTCAGTTCAAGACCATCCACGATCAGGCTATCATGTTGGAGACATGATCGAATTTCCGATATTCCAAACTGTTTTTTCAGTAACCACTCCGCAGCAACACCCGACAATCCATCGAAAAAAACACCATCGTCGGACTCGACCCCTGCCAGGCAGGCCTGCATCGCCAGGGATGTCAGAATATCTATTTCCAGATGATCTCCATTCGCCGCTCCAACAAAGAACGGGCCGCCGCCCGAATCCAGGCTTATCAACGCCCCTTGTTTGATACGGGAGGCAGGATCGACAGCCACACGGAACTTGCGTTCGCGCCCATTCAGGAACACCTCGTTGGAAACGGGATTAACCCTGATCATCAGTCCGCGTGCCGGCGCCGGTTTGTTCGCGGTGACAGCGATAATATTCACACGATTGAAAAAATGGGCTTGCAGCCTGTCTCCCCCCAGAACCACAAAATATCCGCTCGCCAGCTTCATGACGGACTCAATTTTCCGCTTGTCGCCAGAGGCGAAGTTGACAGTATCTCCAATGGTGGGCCTGAAACGCGGCTTCCCTCTCCTGCCAAAACCGCTCACGTAAATACCACGTCCATCGGTGCCGGATATGATACCTCCGTGCAGATTGGTGGCGATGTTCGTAGCTGAGACGATAGTTATCTCTTCACCGGAGCGTTTAGCCCCTTCGAGACTCGTTACCTGTGTCGGAAAGAAGTTGATCGGAAGATTGCCAATCACAACAATTTCCGAGTTGGTGCCTGATGCAATCACAGCTTCAATGCTGCGGCCGCTTCCATCAATCAGTTCAACCCACTGTCCGATCAACGAGGCCGGAAAATCTTCCAATGGCAAAATGCTGATCCTGGTGGAACGCTGAATGCCGAAAATATAATCGTCGTTGGTGACCGGCTTCACCGGTATCAGCTGGCGATTAGGTCCTGACCGGGCCAGCCAGTCAGCTCCAGGTTTTTCGATGGCCCAGTGGAAACCGTTATCCGCTTCGCCAAACGTTCGCGACAGCTCCCCTAAATAGGATGCATAGGCGCTGCTATTGCTTTTGGTGCCAACGATTTCTCGAATGTCATTGAACTTCGACATATGGACGCCGGAGGCCCTGTTGAGACTATAGGAATCCGCTTCCTTATGATTATACGCCGTGCGCATTTGCCCCCACCACGTCAAAGCCGTCACGAGAGAAAGGACAGTGAGCAGAACGCTGCATGCGAGGGATGTAGCCGGACCCGGCAATGTTGGAAGTTTTTTGATCACTGGGAGGGCTCCGAGGTCGCGACTTTTTCAGTGTGCGGCGAGCGGGTCACCTTGCCGGCGATCGCTGTCGCCGACAAGACAAGGGCCATGATGCACGTCCGCAAAAATAAAGGCGCCTGATGTTGGCCGATATAGCCAAAGTTAGCGACCCAGGACAGCAGGCCCCCTGCAAACAGGACGAGAACAACCAGGAAGGCTGGAAGCGTCAGCACCTTTCTGAGCAAAAGACCGAAGCACAAAAGCAGCGCAACAATGCCTCCAATTGTTCCTGCCTGGCTTGGAACAGCGGCTGTCACTCTCAAGGTAAAAAACTCGGTCCAACTGGCGAAGAAACTGTTCGGAAATACGCCATAAACCCAAACCTGATTATCCGAGATATCTTTGAGAGCGGCAATCGTTTCGAGCGACCCGAACAGGATGAGCAAGGCAGCAACAAAACATACGCTGAAGCTGACCAAAACAGTTGCAGTAAAACCTATGCGCTGCAGAATCCTCCACCTGCGCCCTCCCAGAAAGAAAACCGCCCCGGCAGCTGCGGCAACAGCATAAAAACCTTGCTCCGCCCCTAAAAGAGGCATCGCCGCGCCCACCGCGCCGACTATTATCAATCGCTGCAACGTAGCGGGAAAGGATATCTCCCCGGTTGAAGTGCGTAACGCGACCTTTGCCACCGCGATGGCCATGAATATATGCGGCGACATTCGCACGCCCATGGCGGCGCCAATGAAAAGCGGGGAAAGAAGAGCACCCAGCACTGGAAAATAGACCACGCTCAATGCGAATAGCATTAATGCAATTAGCGAACCCTGCCGCTCCATGAAGAGACGACAAAGGTAATACATTGGTATAAACAGGAATATAAAATTGATTAAATATGTCGAAGCCATGGATGATGCTACATCCCCACCCAGAAATATGGAGGCTATTTTCTAAAAAGGAAATATAATATAAGGTATTCCATTTCCGTGAAAGTAATAAAAATCACGACCCGGAAATTCACCTTGATCCAATTTCCGCAAGGGAAATAAGGTTTGGAAAATGCCATCGCCCGGCGGATAGTTGAAATACATAATTGTACGGGCTTGGATCAGCACAATTGCGATAACTGAAGCTAAACCGAAGACAATGCAAAATAACAGCGATATTTTTTTAGCTTATTATCAAGTTCGTACAAGTCGAATTTAGGTATTCTCATCGCCCCGCCCCTTGGAAAAAATAGATTTGTTGGACGCAATCAACACTTACCTGATCGTCAATCCCCCAAATGCATTCATGGATATAAGTATCTACAAATGCAGGGCGTCTATCACTCTGCGATTTGAACGCTTATCATCGAATCTTTGTTTCGCGATTTTTCGACTATTCTTTCCCATTTCTTTGATCAGATCTGGTCGTTCGGCCAGCTTGCGCATAGCCGCGGCGAGTGCCGCCGGGTCCCGAGGGGGCACCAGAAGTCCGTTTTCTCCCTCCTCTACAGTATCCCGGCATCCCGGAACGGTGGAGGTAATGATGGGCATTTCCATTGCCATCGCTTCCTGGATACTGCGCGGAACCCCTTCTCGATAGAATGAGGGGAGGACAAAGATACTGCTCTCTTCAAGCCATGGCTTGGGTTCCACATGGCCGGGCCATTCGAGAACGCCGTCCTCCACCCAGCCCTGAAGCTCAGACCTCCGCACCGCCCCCGGATGCAGGTCCAGATCGCCCAGCAGGATGAAACGGGCATCCATGTTTTCCCGCCGAAGCTGCTGTGCAGCAGCTACAAAATCATAAACTCCCTTGTCGCGGATCATTCGCGCCATCATGACGAATGCTGGTGTTGCGGGCTTTGGCCTTTGCCGGGTCCAGTAATCAAGGTCGACACCGATGCCCCCGAGCAATATGGCCTGTCCGGGCCGAAGCAGGTCGAGACCTTCAAAATCCTTCACATCGGCTTCGTTGAGGAAAAACACATTGTCTGCAGCAGCGAGCGCCTGTCTGTAGAGCGCCACGGATACGCCGCGCGCTACCTTGCGTCTCAGTTCCTCCATAATCGTGCCGCCTGCTCCAAAGGCCCACCCCAACCCCTCGATCATGGCAAAACGTTTGGGAACCCCGGCCTTCTTTGCGGCCAGGGTGCCAAGGATGGCGGGCTTGGGTGTGTAACCCAGAGTGATGTCGGGCCGGATTTCAGCAATCCGGGCTGATATTTCGCGGTATGCGAAGAGGTCCCGGAATGGGTCCATGCCCGTTCTGGAAAGCGTGAGATCGATCGGTGTAGCGCCCAGTTCCCTCACCGCTGTCCGCGTTGCATCCGTGTAACCCGGCGCCAGCGCAAAACACGCGACACCGCGCTCCGACAAATCCTTCAACAGGCTTCCCCGAAAGTTGACGACGGAGAAAGCCTGATTTCCGATCAGGACAAGACGCTTAGCCATGGAAAGCACCTGCGGCTGTGCGTTTTCCATAGTGCTTTTCCAGAATCTGGACAGAGTCCCTGATTGCCTGTTTCCAGTTATCGGTCTGGCGCATTTCCACGCTTACCCAACCGCTATAAGCACTGTCGAGCAATGTGGCGCCGAGTTGCGCGTGATCCACGCCAGAACTGCCAACCGGTACGAGATTTGGTTCGCTGACATGAAAATGCCGCGCCGCTGACAGCACGGCTCCATCCACCATGTGAGATTCATCATTGGCGAAATAAGTGCCTGAATCGAATTGCAGGTCGAAGCCGCGCATGCCGACCGCTCCAACAAGCGCCAGCGCATCGAGGGTGTGTGTAATGAAACGACAATTATAGATTTCCGGATTGGCTTCGAAGCATAAAGCAGAATTGCGCGCGGCAAAAAGGGGCGCAACGGCGCGAAAGAAGCGTTGCGCGTCGTTCATGGCATCGGCGGGCCTCATGTCGCCGGGATCGCGCAGTGCAGGAGCGCCAAAAACACAGGCTCCAGCGCCAAGCCACCCGGCAATATCTGCAACACGGTTCAAACGCTCATAAAGCGCTTCTTCCTCACTTTGCGTGCCGAAAAGCCGCGCCTCGGACGCTGGGAACAAGATGGCCTGCATCGCCGGTATTGCCAGCCCGCGTTGTTGAAGCTGTTTGCGATAGAGACGCACTGTTTCTTCGCTGACATCGGAAAGAGCGCCAAAAATTTTGAATGGAGCGATCTCGACACCCTCGAGCCCGAGTTCGGCGACAAGGGCAATCGCTTCTTCCTCGGCAGTTTCCGGCCAGGCTATATTGGAAATTGAATAGCGAAGCCGCGCTTTAGTTGCCCCCATTTTGCCTCTCCCGCGCGACGAATTTTGCAATATCCTCCATTACGCTGCTGGCCGGGGCGATATAGCGGCCCGTCTCACCAAAAACCCCGGCATGTCGCGTACAAAGCCGGTAGGACAAAGGCGCGTCAGAAGGCTTACCGACGAAAGCATCGGGAAACAGCTTATCGAGAATTGCGCGTGTGGGGACCGGCTCGGGGAAAAGGTTGACCAGCTTGAGACCGGCGTGGCCGGCAATCTCGATGTCATTCCAAAGACGATCAAGGCTGTACCATTGGAAACTGCTTGCCGGATCGATTTTGTCGGTCTGGTTGTCGTGAAGCAGATCGAAGATCACATTCTTCTTCAGTCCGTGCCCGAAGAGAGCAGGAAGACGAACTATCATAGTATCGGAAAAATGCGCGGTGGCCCATTTTTCAACTTCAAGCCTGTGCTTTCCGTAAGGTTGTGCTTCCGGATCGAAAGGGTCTTTGCTTTCGTCATGTGGCCTGGACGGGTTCGAATAAACGTCAATCGTCGAAATCAGAATAAAGCGATCGGCAGTCACCTTCGACAGCGGGTCGATCAGTGCAGCGATTTGCTCCCGATCCCGGTCGGGTTCTTTATTGGCTTTCCACTTAACCGCCGGAACGCCAGCGCAAACCAGCAGGTCGTAATGCTTGCCGACAATGTTTCCAATATTGGAAGAATTGTAGAGGTCGTCGAAACTGCGGGCGCGAAGCAAGTTTGAACCGACAAACCCAGTATATCCGATCAATGCCGATGCCATGTTTTTTCCAGAGTCTTCAAGCACTCGCCCTGCCGGAGCGATGCATGATTTGCCGAACAAGCAGATAATTTACGAGAAAGGATGCCGTGACTGCGGTGCCAAGCTGGAACAAGATCAACTTGTCGCCGAGTAAAAAGGATAAACTGGTCAAGACCAGCGCGCGCGTGACCAGAGCAGTCAGCGCCGATATCAGCGTTTGTACCAGCCGCCTGATCGAAAAGCGGCCACCGCCGCCGAAGGTCCAATGCTCATGAACGAAATACACGAGAGCCGCAGCCGTAAATAACGAAACAGCGCTGGCGGCCAGAACGGCCATCCCCCAAAAGTGAACAAGCACGTAGGACAGCGCTATATCGAAGATCACGCCGCTCAGGCTTGCGGCGAAGAAGCGCTGGAATTCCAGAATGCGCTTGCGATCAAACCTCATCATTCCACCAACTCGAGCAAATCATAGATGTTGTCGATCTTGCTGCCGAGAACAGACCACAGGCCGGGCATGTCGTCGTGATGCTGCAAGAGTATCGGGCGGCCGTCATCGTGTTCGTTTTTGATGGGAACGGTCTTCACGTCGTAAAGCGATTGGATCCATCGAACATCGCCAATTGCCGGCATATAGCGCCGCGCATCGTTCACCATATGTTTCCAACGCGTCCCCGTTTCCATTTGCCTTGCCATGTCGTAGGCGCTGAAGGGTGCGGTATCGTCGGTCCAGTTATGGTGCGGCGTATAGCGAACATGCGTGAGCGAATAGGCTTTTCGGGCCGGATAGGGCATGGACGAAAAATAATCCCCGTCCATCACGGTCACGCCAAATGGCCTCAGCGCCGGAGGCGGTTCGACCAGGGCAATCTCGACCAGTTCGTGTTTGAGCGGTAGCGGCTTCAGGCCGCTGGCCATCAGAAGCGCATTCAACTGGGCGTAACCGACGTTGAATACGCGTGCCGCCTGCGCCCTTTTCCCGCTCGCGAATTCAACCGTCAGCTGGTCCCCTTGCGCGCGGACCGTATTCGCGGGGCAGTGGAAAGCGATTGTAACGCCGGTTTTTTCGAGACGCCGGAAAACGCTGCTTCGCAGGATCGTATAGTCAAACGCATCCTCGCCACAGACGAATACATCTTCGATCAGGCTGGCATCGAACATCGCACGCTGCGATGGGGTTGCTTCCTGAATTGGCGCGTGCATCGCCTTATACATGCCATAGAAACGTTGCGCATTAACCTTGGTGCCATGCCTTGCGATGGCGTAGAGCATCTGGAAATCCGAGACCAGCGCCTCGCTGTAATCCTCGATAAAGCGTGGCCTGTTATGGAGCGACCGCAATGCGGTTACGAGGCTGCGTGGATAATGAAAACCGGTGTGCACGCGCGCCTGGTTTACCGCCGAGGCGCGGGACATGGCTTCACCTGCCCGCTCGCTCAGGAGAACTCGATAACCGAGTTCCGACAGATGGGCCGCAAGGACACAGCCATAGAATCCCGCCCCCACAATAATCACATCATAATTGCCATCCATGGCATCGGCACAAACTATATTCATGGATTGTAGCGGCCCGCCAAAGTGCAGAAGATAATCTTCATCAGATCGATGTTGCCGGCCATATTGATCTTGGTCGGGATCGGGCCATGATCTGGATAGGCGCGGGTCGTCGGAATTTCTTCAGTCTTCAGGCCAAGTTGCGAGGCGCGAACCGTGAGATATGCCAGAAGCTCATAGGTCATGAAGACGTCACGCAGCGGCTGGACGCGCGGGTGCAGCAGATAGCGACGGCTATAAGCACGAAAACCCTGCGTGGTGTCCGTATAACGACGACGAGCCGCAAGGCTGAGTATCGGGGCGTGCAGGAACTTGATCGCCAGTTCGCGCGAACGCGGCGTATTGATAGCCTTGCCACCCGAAATGAACCGCGAAGCTTGCGCGTAATCGACACCGCGGTCCAAAGCATCGATGAACAGTGGGATGGACTCAACGGAGTCCTTGCCATTGCCGTCGATGGTAATGATGCCCTCATACCCACGATCAAGCGCGTAAGCATAAGCCATTCGAAGCTGTGCCGACAGCTTGCCAGCCCCCGTCTTGGTCAAAAGCACCGACACGCCATTGGCGCGCAGCATGGCATGCTTCAGGGAACCATCTTTGGAGCCGCCGTCTGCAATGATGATGTCAGCGGCTTGCGCCTGGCCCAGGCGATGCATATCGACAAGCTGCCTGCCAATGCGTTCACCCTCGTTTATCACGGGAATCACGATGCAATAGCGGGCCGTCTTCGGCGCAAACTCCATGACCTCATAGGCTGGGACGTCTGTGTCCGGAACGGATGAAGCTGATCCGACGGCTGCTTTGGTCAAGGCCGCAACTCCTTCGGCATATTTTGATGAACGGCATCGACGGAAAGTGTTGCTTCTTCGACATTGAGAAGATTGGAGCGCCGGAACAGATCGCCGATCAAACGATCCCCGACCAAGCGCGGCGTGTTCCGGGCCTGCTGGAGTTCGAGCGCCCGCGAAATGCCGAGGCACATCACTGCGGCGGCAGCGAACTGTATGCACGCCCAGGCACTGATCATGGCAATGGTCGAGCTCCAGCCCTCCATGACGTTCCAACCGATTGCCCAAAGCAAGACCGGATACGTCATGGTGAAAAGCGCGCCCAGGGACAGCAGCGCACAGCAGGCAGTGGCAAGACGCAGGAGACGAACCGACGACACTGCGATAAGATGCAAGACCAATTCCAGCCGCGAGACCAGATGCCTTACCGAACCGCGGACCCGCGGCAATTCAACCGTAACGGTCTTCTGATTGCGGATATGGCCTGCGACCGTAAAACGGATCAAATGCGACTGAAACGGTATCTTTAGGAGATCGCTCACGATCTGGCGTCCCAGCGCGAGTGTACGATAATAACGTATGTCTACTTCGAAACCGGTGAGGACGCGCATGGCTGAAGCGACGGCCCTCGCAAAAAATGAGCTGCCTTTGCGCTTAAGGCGCACGAACTGAGCACCCGCCCGAATGGGTGCGAGCAATACTTCAAGATCGATAAATGGCAGTTCGTCGGACGAGGATATGATAATCGTATCCCCAATCGCTTCCTGATAACCATGGATAGCCAGATCATCGAAGTCATTGTCGCCATCGATCTGCAAAAGCCGCAACTGTGCTACTTCTCGCCCCAATACTTGTAGGGCCTCATCTGCATAGCGATCAGAATCATTAGCGATTATTAAGACTTCGTAGAAGGCATATCGCTCCGAAATAAAGCGGGCAGCATTCAAAATTGGCTTTTCCGCCCCAAGGAGATTTGGCGAAGCCACAATAATCAAACTAACTAAAACACCAGTATCTAATACGCTGGACCCGTCATAACCACTTGAACGATTCCCCATCATATCTTCCTAAAAGATAAAATTCCGCCGAATACGCTCTACCAATGCTATAAATACTACCTATTTATTTATAACTAACCTGAACCGGCTTCATCAGCAAGGAATAAACGAGGTGGGACAGCCTTGCGATGAGGAAAGGCCACTTAAAGGGAGTGCAGCGCATTCCCGGCCAAATCGAAAGACCGGTGACAGGCACTGCGCCTGCCCGGGCTTTGATGAAGCTCTTCAATACAGTGACAGGACGGACAGGCCGCGTTCCCCCGATTCATGTCCGCGCGAAAAGGGGTGCGCTCAATATCGCGTTCGGGATTAGCGTGCGCGGGATAACGTGCAAAATCACCGACCAGCATGCCCTCCAAAGGAGAGTTGCTGTGGAATAGCGATTGATTGAATTTGCTGGTACGCCCAAGGGGAATCGAACCCCTGTTTGCGCCGTGAGAGGGCGCCGTCCTGACCGCTAGACGATGGGCGCCTGAGCCATATTGCTGATATAAGCGCCAAAAGGAAAAAGCGCAATCCTCGCAGGCAGAAAGAAACAGGGCGGCAATCATGCCACCCCGATCAGTTTGCCCCAGAGCATTTCCAGCAAAAGCGCGGTGCGGATTTGCGTAGGATAATGTTTTAAAACAAATAGTTAGAGCGGTTCCGCGATTCCGTATGAAACGGAACTGCTCTATTCGACATTGCCGAGCTTGATGCGGCCGATGATGCGCGACTCGCGATAATCATAGATGATGAGTTCCGTGCCGCCGTCCGGCAGCAGCGTTTCCAGCGAAAGTTCGTTGCCCGAAAGGCTTTGCGAAAGAAGACGGGTGCCGGGCGTCAGGTTGATCTGCGATTCGATCAGCTTCAGCGGCTCCGGCTTTGCGGGCGCAGGCGCGGCCTGTCCGGGAATATCGGAACGGGCTTCGTCAACCGGGGTTTCCGGCGCGCGATTGATCTTGTAGACAACGGCGACAAGCACCGCCATAAGACCGATCAGCATGACACCGATGGAGACGGCCAGAAGCCGGATCATTTTGCGGCGCACACGTTCCATGGCTGGATCAAGCGCGGGCTCGCCCTGTTCATCCGGGTAATAGCCCTGCTGATAGTCCTGATAACCCGAATCCTGATGATTCTGGTATCTTGGATAGTGTGGATCCTGCATTCAACGACTCCGGTTCGAACTGCGCCGTGTTACGGCGTGTGGCGCGTGATAGAGCATTTTGCAGCCAAATGGAAACATTTGACGTCGCATAAATGCGGTAAAATCAAGAGACAGAGCAGTTCTGACGATTTCGTTAAGACAGAGCCGCTCTCAACAAGGAAGACACGAGTGAAAGAGCTTACGACCGACTCCGATGCCACAGGCAAGCGTCTCGACCAGTGGCTGGCCGCAGCATTGGGGCCGGACCTCTCGCGCAGCCGCGTGCAGTCCCTCATTGCCGAAGGCCATGTGACCATCGACGGCGTGCCCGCCCGTGAAACCAAGCAGAAGCTGCGCGAAGGCATGACAATCGCCGTCGTGCTGCCTGAACCGGAGCCAGCCGAACCGATTGCCGAGAACATCCCGCTCGATATTCTCTACGAGGACGATGATCTCATCGTGATCAACAAACCCGCCGGGCTTGTCGTTCACCCCGGCAACGGCAACTGGACGGGAACACTGGTCAATGCCCTCATATATCATTGTGGCGATAGCTTGTCGGGCATCGGCGGAATCCGCCGCCCCGGCATCGTCCATCGCCTCGACAAGGATACGAGCGGCGTCATGGTCGTGGCCAAGAACGATCTTTCGCACCGGCATCTGAGCGAACAATTTGCCGACCATGGCCGCACCGGCGATCTGGAGCGCGCTTATCTCGCTCTTGTCTGGGGCATGACCGAACGCCCACATGGCTACATCGACGCGCATCTCGGTCGCTCGCACCGCGACCGCACCAAGCAGGCCGTGGTCAATGAAGAGCGCGATGATGCCCGCCACGCCATCACCCATTATGCCACGGTCGAAAAATTCGGCCCCCGCGAAGACGCGACCGCGCTCGCCTCGCTCGTCGAATGCCGCCTTGAGACCGGCCGCACCCATCAGATCCGCGTGCACATGGCCCATATCGGCCATCCGCTTGTCGGCGACATGGATTATGGCAGCGCCTACAAGACCAAGGCCAACAAGCTGCCGGATCCGCTGAAGGAGGCCGTGCGCGGTTTCCACCGCCAGGCCTTGCATGCCTTTCTTCTGGCTTTCACCCATCCATCCACCGGGGAGCTTATGCGTTTTGAAGCGCCGGTGCCGGAAGATATGGAGCATCTTCTGGAAAATTTCCGGAAGCATTCTATATAATACTGGCAACCGTCACGGTTGGCCGGAAGGATGGACAACTGATAGGTCTGAGGGCTGACCATCACCAGGATCGGGGGCGCGGGTGTGGTGAAACCGCTCTCTCTCTCTCAACACCAAAGCATTTCCAGCAACAGCGCGAAGCGGTTTCGTGCCGGATAATGCTTGAGAACAAAGAGATGGAGCATTTCCGGTGACAGGGAAAATGCTCTGCCGCCTTACATTTCATACGATTTGCGAAACCTTTGCCCCTGACCAACGTTCACATTGTAGTGACAGTTTGTTTCATGAGTTAAAGGATCGTGTTTTTGCCAAAATCATGCCTATATATGGAGGCTCGCGAGAGGGAAGTGCAGGAGGCAGCCCCCGCGACAGGTTCGCCAGACGGGAACCTGAAATCATAAAGGAGGGTGCTCTATGGCCCAGATGAATCTCCCAAGCATCACGTCAGGTGACGGCGGTCTTACCCGTTATCTGGAAGAAATCCGACGTTTTCCCATGCTTGAGCCGCAGGAAGAATATATGCTGGCCAAGCGTTATCACGAACATACCGATCCCAAGGCCGCCCACAAGCTGGTGACGAGCCATCTGCGTCTCGTGGCCAAGATCGCCATGGGCTATCGCGGCTATGGCCTGCCGATCGGTGAAGTCATCTCGGAAGGCAATGTCGGTCTCATGCAGGCCGTCAAGCGTTTCGAGCCTGAACGCGGCTTCCGTCTTGCCACCTATGCCATGTGGTGGATCAAGGCTTCGATCCAGGAATATATCCTGCGCTCGTGGAGCCTTGTGAAGATGGGCACGACCGCCAATCAGAAGCGCCTGTTCTTCAATCTGCGCAAGATGAAGAGCAAGATTCAGGCGCTCGACGACGGCGACCTCAACCCCGATCAGGTCAAGCAGATCGCGACCAAGCTCAATGTGAGCGAAGACGAAGTGGTGTCCATGAACCGCCGCCTGTCCGGTGATGCCTCGCTGAATGCGCCGCTGCGCGCTTCGGAAGGTGAATCGGGCGAATGGCAGGACTGGCTGGTCGATGACAGCAGCAGCCAGGAGCAGATCCTGATCGAACAGGATGAGCTGGACAACCGCCGCTCCATGCTGGAACAGGCGATGGATACGCTGAACGACCGCGAACGCCGCATTTTCGAGGCCCGCCGCCTCTCCGACGACCCGATGACGCTGGAAGACCTGTCCAGCGAGTTCAGCATCAGCCGCGAGCGCGTGCGCCAGATCGAAGTGCGTGCCTTTGAAAAGGTTCAGGCCGCGGTCAAGGCCGCAGCTTTCAAGCAGCAGAAAGCGCTGAACCATGTCGAGGAAGCGCACGCCTAAAGCGCGTTTCAGATGCTCTGCTGATCTTTTTACTGCCGCAGAATGGGAAACCATTTTGCGGCAGAACTATTTACCGGCCCCCCTCGCCTTTCGTGAGTTCAAACCCCTCATCCATCCAGCCTGTCAGTCCGCCCGCCATGATCTTGACGGGACGGTCGAGGTTGGCGAGCCGCAAGGCGCCCCGTGCTGCGCCATTGCAATGCGGCCCGGCGCAGTAGGTTACGAAAACCGTATCCTGCGGCCACTCCGCCATCTTTGACGCGATGATCTTCCCGTGCGGCAGATTGATCGCGCCCGGTATGTGACCTTCCGCAAAAAGCGCTGGGCTACGCACGTCGAGGAGCACGAAATCGGCGCCTTTCGACAAGGCGTCGTGCACGTCCGAACAATCGGTTTCGAAGGTGAATTCTGCCGCGAAATGTTCGCGGGCCACCCCACTCGGTGCCGGTGAAATGGCCGTCACGGCTGATCTTTTCCCGATCTTGGCTGCACTGTCCATCGACGATCTCCTGTTTTCTTCAGGAAGATTTCGCCTATTTGCCAATGCGCTTGCAATTGGCGAGATTGACAATATACGTAAATATAATGACAAACCGCACACCAGACCTGCAAGGCCCGCTCGTCGTGGCGCTGCTCTATGACCGGCTTTGCACTTTTGAATTCGGCATCGTCGCCGAAATTTTTGGCCTGCCCCGGCCGGAAATGGGACCGGGCTGGTATCGCTTTGCCAGTTGCCCGATCGAAGAGGGCCCGTTGCGCGCGCATGGCGGTTTGCTCATCACGCCCGATGGCAGCTCCGACCTGATCGATGAAGCCGACATCATCATCGTTCCGGGCTGGAAAGGTGCGGACATTCCGGTGCCGGAAGCGGTCAGCGAGAGGCTGCGCCGCGCGCACCGGCGCGGGGCACGCCTTGCCTCCATCTGTTCGGGCGCGTTCGTGCTGGCCGCGACGGGGCTGCTCGACGGCGGCACCGCCACCACGCACTGGCGCCATGCCGATGCACTGCGCAAAAGGCACCCCGAAATCGATGTCGATGATGCATCGCTCTACCGCGAACATGATCGCATATTTACCTCGGCTGGAAGCGCGGCGGGAATGGACCTCCTGATCGAAATCGTGCGGCAGGATTTTGGGACGCTCGCCGCGAATTCCGTTGCCCGACGGCTGATCATGCCCGCCCATCGCACCGGCGGGCAGGCACAGTTCCTGGAACGGCCAGTGACGAGGCGCGAGGGCACGGCAATCAGCCCGGTTTTGGACAGGATGCGCGCCAGTCTGGCGGCGGAATGGACAATCGGGCGCATGGCGGCGGAATGCCGGATGAGCCCGCGCACTTTCCTGCGGCGCTTTGCCGAAGCGACCGGCGCCACCCCCAGCGACTGGCTCACCATGGAGCGCGTCGCAGCGGCAAAGGAACTCCTCTCGCAAGGAGAGGCAAGCATCGATGATATCGCCGCTTCGGTCGGTTTTGGAAGCGCCCACACGCTCCGCCATCATTTCCGCCAGAAGATCGGCATCAGCCCGGCAAAGTATCGCAGGCGCTTCCTCGTCGAAACCGTCATCCAACCGATATAAAACCGTCAAACAACTGTAATGGATTGGCATTAGGGACGAGGGCGTGTTTCACCCCAGCTTCAAGGTCATCCCATGAAAAAGCTCCTGCTCGCCGCAGCTATCGCGCTTACCGCTGCCACCGCCGCATCTGCTTCCGAATATGTCTCCTTCCTCGACTATCCACAGAAGGAACAGGACGGGAAGGAGTTCTTCACGGCCATCGAAATCCCGCAGGGCAGCTTCACCAAATACGAAATCGACGACAAGACCGGCCATATCGTCGTCGACCGCTATCAGTCCATGCCTGTGGTCTATCCGGCCAATTACGGCTCGATCACCAGCACGCTTGCCGGTGACGGTGACCCGCTCGACGCGCTGATCTACACGCGTGAGCCGATTGTTCCGGGCGCGATCATCAAGGTTCGTCCGATCGGCGTTTTGAAGATGATCGACGGCGGCGACCAGGACGACAAGATCGTTGCCGTGCCGACCACGGACATCGATCCGACCTATGACAACATCAAGGAAATCACCGATCTGCCCAAGATCGAACAGCAGCGTCTCGAAGCCTTCTTCCGCGTCTACAAGCAGCTGCCGGAAGGCCGCAAGGTCGTGGAACTCGCAGGCTTCGACAGCGCGGAAGCCGCGCAGAACGAAGTCGCCAAGGCAATCAAGGCCTTTGCCGAAAAGAAGTAATCCTGTTCGTCAGCAAACAAAAAGGCCGCTCGAAGCGGCTTTTTTCGTTTTGCGGGAAGATTAATTCGCACCCAGCACGTCGTTGAACGCCTTCTCGCCCGGCACGCCTTTTTCAAGGCTGATGAGGGCGCGGCGGCCATTGCGGTAGGAGATCGGAATATCTATCCATTGCAGGCGGCGCATCAGCGATAGATTGGTATCCTGCGCGGTGCGGGCGTCGTTCAGCCATACGATGAAGAAATTATCGCCGATTTTCGACGGCACGGCGATCAGCGGATTGCCCGCCGCCTGTTCCGTGTCCTTGAAGGTGACGCGCTGTACATTATCCACCACGCCGCCGGAGAAGCCCTCGGGGACCGTGAAGACCATTTCGATCAGATGGCTTGCTGGAATCGACTGGTCCGTATTCTTGCGAATGGTCATCTTCAGCTCGACCTTGCTGGTCGGCATCGTGACGGTTGCGCGCACGGCGGGCTGCGCAGGCTGGCCGTCTTCCGGACTTTCCTCGATCACCGACCAGACCACATTGCCGCGCTCGACCGAATCCGACCCGGCACCGCCGCGCTCTTCATAGAGAAGCGCCTGCTGGCCGACGGCGACGGTCTGGTTCTGTCCGGGCTGCGCGCCCGCTGGCGAGTTCGTCTCGGCAGGTGCAGGGGTGGAAGCGGCGGTGGAGGTGCCCTCCCCGATTCCGTTCGCGCCACCGGCAGGCCCGCTATCGGTTTCGCTGCCGTCCGGCATCAGCCGCTGCGTCAACTTCTGCTCGCCCGCAGGCTGTTGCGGCTGTTCCGGCGTCTGTTCGCCGCCCGTCGTCGCCGCATTGCTGTCGGCTGGCGGCGTCGTGTCTTGAGGCTGTGTCTGGCTGTCGGAACCGGTCGCAGGCGCGTCGCTGCGGCCAAGGCTCGACGCGAGTTCCTGAATCTTGTCCTTGTTGTTCCAGACAACGTAGCCGGCGGTTCCGAGAGCCAGAACCGCGATCAACGCGACAACCAGCCCCTTATAGGAGCGCTTCTCCTTCTTGGACGTGCGCTCGATATATTCGCTGCGGCGGGCCTGCGCCTTTTCCTTGGCGCGGTCCAGCTTCCAGTCGTCGTGGCGCTCGGCCACGAAAGCCGGTGCGTCGTCATCCTCGCCGGAAACGCGGTCGCGGCGCTCATCCTGCGGGGCGGCGGAAAATGCAGGCTCGTCGTCTTCATGGGACGGCGCGCGATCCACAGCAGCGCGATTCGCCTCCTGCAGAAAATCATCCAGCGCATCCTCGACCGGCGGCTCCGGCGGGTTGGCGGGCGGCGCATAAAAAGCTTCGACCTCGGCAATGGCGTCTTCGAGAATATTACGCTGGCGGACAGCCACGGCCTGCGAGGCGTTTGCCGTGACAAGCTTCTGCTCGATCGTCGCACGCGCTTTCGCATAAACGCGCTGGCGCAATTCAGGAGACTTGTCCGCCTGCGCATCGATCGTCTTTTTCAGTACCGCTACAAAATCCGCCATTCCGTCTTACCCGGTTTCCGCCCGTCCAGATGAACAATAAGCACAGGATGCAATAAATGTCCCAATAATCACAATAATCAAGGGAAAGCAAAGTCTCCGGCTACGATTTAGCGAAGACTTTCAAAACGATGCGGTGAAATAGTGGCAAAATTCACCCTGTTGCGAAGCTTTATGCAGCCGATTGCGTTCTTTGTACAACGGCCGAAACGAAATCGGAGCAGCTTCCGAAAAAGCCGCTCCGAACATATCGCTCATTGACTGCAAACAATCAGTCGTGGAACGGATCGGTGACGAGGATGGTATCCTCGCGTTCCGGGCTGGTGGAAAGCATGGCCACCGGCGCGCCGATCAGTTCTTCGATGTGACGGACATATTTGACCGCCTGCGCCGGAAGATCGTTCCATGAACGTGCACCTGCGGTCGTTTCCGACCAGCCCGGCAGTGTTTCATAGATCGGCTTGACGCGAGCCTGCGCGCCCATGGAGGACGGCAGATAGTCGATGCGCTTGCCATCGAGTTCATAGGCCACGCAAATCTTGATTTCGTCCAGGCCGTCGAGAACATCGAGCTTGGTCAGCGCGATGCCGGTAATGCCGGAGGTGCGGACCGTCTGACGCACGATCACGGCGTCAAACCAGCCACAGCGGCGCTTGCGGCCTGTCACCACGCCGAATTCATGGCCCTTGGTGCCAAGGAATTCGCCGATCTCGTCATTGAGTTCGGTCGGGAACGGGCCTTCGCCAACGCGGGTCGTATAGGCCTTGGTGATGCCGAGCACATAGCCGATGGCCGTCGGGCCGAGGCCCGAACCGGCGGCAGCCTGACCGGCAACCGTGTTGGAGGACGTCACGAAAGGATAGGTGCCGTGGTCGTTGTCGAGCAATGCGCCCTGCGCGCCTTCGAACAGGATGCGGTCGCCCGCCTTGCGGCGTTCGTCGAGAACGCGCCAGACCTGATCGATATAGGGCAGGATCTGGTCGGCAACCGAGGTCAGCTCGGTCAGAATGGTTTCGACCGCGATTTCCTCAAGGCCCATGCCGCGACGCAGCAGATTGTGGTGGGCGAGCAGGCGCTCGACCTTCGGCTCAAGCGTTTCCGGCTCGGCCAGATCGATGACGCGGATGGCGCGGCGGCCAACCTTGTCTTCATAGGCCGGGCCAATGCCGCGCTTGGTCGTGCCGATCTTGAGGCCCGAATTGGAGCCTTCGCGCATGGCATCGAGATCGCGGTGGATGGAGAGGATGAGCGGGGCATTTTCGGCAATGCGCAGTACGTCCGGATTGATGTCGATGCCCTGCGCGCGCAATTTCTCGACTTCGGAAACGAAATGATGCGGATCGACAACGACGCCGTTGCCGATGACGCTCAGCTTGCCACGCACAAGGCCGGAAGGCAGCAGCGAAAGCTTGTAGCTGACGCCGTCGATGACCAGCGTATGACCTGCATTATGACCACCCTGGTAGCGCACGATGACATCGGCGCGTTCGGACAGCCAGTCAACGATCTTACCCTTGCCCTCGTCGCCCCATTGCGACCCGACGACAACCACATTTGCCATTGAAGAAACTCCTTGGCTTCTATTTGAAAATCCAAGGATCGAAGCGGCCCGGTCATCGCCAGCTGAGGCTACAGGGTGCTGATCCCTCGTCTCTATACAGATTGAAACGGGATTGCGCGACTCTTTCGTGCAAGAAATTCCCGATTTTTGAACGCTAACTGGAACGAAGGGCGCTTAGATCGTTTGAGATTCACGCTATGGAGAGGCGAAAATGGTATTCTTTGAGAACCGGAGCGGAATGTACATTTTAGTACATGAGCACCGGAAGCTCAAAAGAATGCCATTTGCAGACCTCCAAAGCGTGAATATCTACGATCTATCCGGCGCGGACCATATAAAGGGCATCCTCCGAATAGCTTTTCAGCTTTTCCTCGAGCGCCGGGAGATCGCGGACGACAAAGCCCTTCTTTTCCCAGAAGCCCTGCGAGCCGTTGACGGCGACGAGCGACATGGTGACGAAACCATCACGCTCGGCCTGCAAGGCCATCAGCTCGACGACGCGGGTGGCGCCACCGCCGGAGCGGGCTTCGGGCAGAAGTGCAATATCGTGGATGTAATAGGTATTGGTGTCTTCCGGCAGCGCGCCCAGAACGGCGTTGAGGGCCGGAACCGTATCGAGCTTCCACGGGTGGCTGACGCCGTAACCCAGAATCTCGTTCTCTCGGGCCAGCACGAAGCAGCCTGCCGGATAGAGTTTGAAGCGGTCCCGGAAGACCGCCTCATCTTCGAAGAAATCGAGATGGACAACATTGGCGACGGCGGTCACGCTCGCAATATCATGCTCGTGCATGCGCCGCCATTCCGGCTGTACCATCTCTTCAACCATTTTCTCAAACTTCTCCGACGTTGAACTCAAGCGGTGTTGCCGCCTTGATTGCCTCTTGAGCCGTCAGTTCGTCAAGTGCCGCCTGTGGAATCTGTTCATCCACATAGAGCATGGCAATCGCGTCGCCACCCGGATGGTCGCGTCCAAGCGAGAAGTTTGCGATGTTGACATTGTGCTTGCCGCAGATCGTGCCAAGCAGGCCGATCATGCCCGGAACGTCCTTGTTGGTGACGTAAAGCATGTGCGGACCGACCTCAGCGTCGAGATTGATTCCCTTGATCTGGATGAAACGCGGCTTGCCGTCCGAAAAGCAGGTGCCCGCGATCGAACGCTCGCGCAGGGTGGTCTTCACCGTCAGCTTGATATAGCCGTCGAAGATGCCCGACTTGTCGCGCTTGACCTCCGAAACGATGATGCCGCGTTCCTTCACCATGATCGGCGCGGAAACCATGTTGACGTCGGCAACCTGCGGACGGATGAGACCTGCGAGGGCCGCGCTCAGAAGCGCGCGCGTGTTCATCGTGGCGGTGGAACCGTCGAACAGCACTTCCACTTCCTGGATCGGCTCGTCGGTCACCTGACCGACGAAGGCGCCAAGCACATCGGCAAGCTTCACGAACGGCTTGAGGCGCGGTGCTTCTTCCGCGGTGATCGACGGCATGTTGATGGCGTTGGAAACGGCGCCCTTCACGAGATAGTCCGACATCTGTTCGGCCACCTGAAGCGCGACATTTTCCTGCGCTTCCGCCGTCGACGCGCCAAGATGTGGCGTGCAGACCACGTTCGGCAGCGAGAACAACTCGTTCTCCGTCGCCGGTTCCGTTTCGTAGACGTCGATACCGGCGCCTGCGACATGGCCGGATTTCAGTGCTGCCACCAAGTCCTTTTCCACGATCAGCCCGCCGCGCGCGCAATTGACGATGCGCACGCCCGGCTTGGTCTTGGCGAGGTTTTCCGCGTTGATGATATTGCGGGTCTTGTCGGTCAGCGGCGTGTGCAGCGTGATGAAATCGGCGCGGGCGAGCAGTTCGTCCAGCTCGACCTTTTCAACGCCCAGTTCCTGCGCACGGGCTTCGGACAGGAACGGATCGAAAGCCACCACATGCATTTTCAGGCCGATGGCGCGGGTCGCAACGATCGAACCGATATTGCCGCAGCCGACGACGCCGAGCGTCTTGCCGGTGATTTCGACCCCCATGAAGCGGTTCTTTTCCCACTTGCCGGCGCGGGTGGATGTGTCGGCCTCCGGCAATTGCCGGGCGACAGCGAACATCAGCGCGATGGCGTGTTCGGCAGTGGTGATCGAATTGCCGAAAGGCGTGTTCATGACGATGATACCGCGGCGCGAAGCCGCCGGAATATCGACATTGTCGACGCCGATACCGGCGCGACCGACGACCTTGAGCTTTTTGGCGGCGGCAATCAGCTTTTCCGTGACCTTGGTGGCCGAGCGGATCGCCAGACCGTCATAATCGCCGATGACTTCGAGAAGCTTTTCCTTGTCCTTGCCGAGATCAGGCAGATAGTCGACTTCCACGCCGCGATCCTTGAAAATCTGGACGGCAGTGGGCGAAAGCTTATCGGATACGAGAACGCGAGGTGCCATTAAGGCCTCCTTCAAACATTTTCAAATCATGCATTTCCTGTGATAACGCAGACTGTTCTGCTTCAGGAAATGCGCTGTAATGTGGGAATGCGGACCGTGGCCGCCCCAACGCGGACCACGGTGTCATGCACGAATCTGCTTAAGCCGCAGCTTTAAGTGCAGCCTTCTGCGTTGCAAAAGCCCAATCCAGCCAATGCGTCAGCGCTTCCAGATCGGAAGCTTCCACCGTCGCACCGGCCCAGATGCGCAGGCCGGAAGGTGCGTCGCGATAAGCGCCGATGTCATAGGCAACGCCTTCCTTGTCGAGCGCCGTGACGATGCCCTTGGCGAAAGCAGCTTGCTCGTCGGCAGACAAGGCGGTTACTTCGGGATCGACAATCGTCAGGCAGACGGAGGTGTTGGAGCGGGTTTCCGGCTTCACGGCCAGATTGGCGATCCACGGCGTTCTCTCAACGAAATCGTTCAGGACGGCGAAATTGGCGTCGGCCCGCGCAACCAGCGCATCGAGACCGCCGAGCGACTTCGCCCATTTCAGCGCATCGAGATAGTCTTCCACGCAAAGCATGGACGGCGTGTTGATGGTTTCGCCGACGAAAATGCCTTCGATCAGCTTGCCGCCCTTGGTCATGCGGAAAATCTTCGGCATCGGCCATGCAGGTTTGTAGCTTTCCAGACGCTCGACAGCACGTGGGCTGAGGATCAGGATGCCGTGTGCACCCTCGCCGCCCAGCACCTTCTGCCAAGAGAAGGTAACGACATCGAGCTTGGGGAAATCGAGACGCTGCGCGAAAGCGGCAGAGGTCGCGTCGCAGAAGGTCAGGCCCTTGCGATCAGCCGGAATGAAATCGGCGTTCGGGACGCGCGCGCCCGACGTGGTGCCGTTCCAGGTGAAAACGACATCGCGGTCGAAATCCACTTTGGAAAAGTCGACAATCTCACCGTAGGGCGCTTCGAAGGTGCGAACGTCTTCGAGCTTGAGCTGCTTCACCACATCCGTGACCCAGCCTGCGCCAAAGCTTTCCCAGGCGACCATATCGACGCCGCGCGCACCCAGCATGGACCACAGCGCCATTTCGACAGCGCCGGTGTCGGAAGCCGGCACGATGCCGATGCGGTAATCGGCAGGCACCTGCAGCACTTCGCGGGTAAGGTCGATGGCCTCTTTGAGCTTGGTCTTGCCGATTTTCGCGCGGTGCGAACGGCCAAGCGCCGCATCGACCAGCGCATTCAGCGACCAGCCGGGACGTTTTGCACAGGGACCGGATGAAAAATTAGGATTAGCCGGGCGAACTGCCGGCTTCGCAATCGTCGTCATGTTGTTTCTATCCTCTCAGATAGCACGCGTCTCGTTGGGGAGACGTGGCCCACTTACCGGGATAGCCGAAAGCGCGTTTTTCCTCAATACGGCTTTCGGGGAATATTTGCATCAAACCCGCCCGAATTGCTCCGGGCGGGTAGAATTTCCTTATCGCGTAACCGTCTGCGTCTCTGTCGGCTCGTCTTCCATGCGCGCATAGTAGCTTGCAATCAGCGCGCCGGAGATATTGTGCCAGACACTGAAGACAGCGCTCGGCACAGCCGCCAGCGGCGAGAAATGCGCATTGGCGAGCGCGGCGCCAAGCCCGCTGTTCTGCATGCCGACCTCGATGCTGATCGCCTTGCGCTTGGCAAGCGACAGCCCCGGGAAACGCGCCGCGAAATAACCAAGCAGCAGACCGAAGCCGTTGTGCAGGAACACGACCGCGAAGATCAGCAGGCCTGAATGCGCGATGGCGGCCTTGTTGACCGCGACCACGGCGGCCACGATAAGCACGATGCCGATGACCGACACCAGCGGCAGCATGGGGATGGCCGCCTTGACCAGGCCGGGAACCAGTTTCTGCAACACGAAGCCGAGCGCCAGCGGCACGAGGATGACCTTCACGATGCTGATGAACATGCTCATCGCATCGACCGGCAGATACTGGCTGGCGAAGAACCAGACCAGAAATGGCGTCACGAGCGGCGCAAGCAGCGTGGTGACGCTGGTGCAAGCAACGCTCAGCGCCACGTCGCCCTTTGACAGATAGGTCATGACGTTACTGGCCGTGCCGCCGGGACAGCAGCCGACCAGAATGACGCCCGCAGCCACTTCCGGCGACATGGGGATGATGCGCGTCAAAAGCACGGCGAGAAGCGGCATGATGATGAACTGCGCCAGCACACCGATGGCGACGTCAAAAGGCCGCCTGGCGACCTCGGCAAAATCCTTGCCGGAAATCGTCAGGCCCATGCCGAACATGATGATGCCCAACAGAACCACGATCCACGGCGCAAATACGCTGAATGTCGACGGCAGGACGAAGCCGAGAACAGCGAAAATAATGACCCAGACGGCGAAAGTCCGGCCTACGAAATCTGAAAATGCTGCGATTGCTTTCATAACCCTCCCCTTTTCAGGAAATGCGTTCGACGCATTCGTTCACCTGTAAGGATTTGAGCCGTATATGAAAACCAAAAATTCGCCAAACCTGAAACAATGAACTGCAAGGCGGGCCCAAAGGCCCGCTGCAATTATAGCAGGGCGTTAAATTGCTAACGCAAAATGCTCAATGGCCGCACGGGCCTGACCAGGTCTCGATGAGACCTGGTATTACCAGGTCGTGAAGCGCACACCGGCGCGGAGCTGGTGGGACTGAATGTCCTTGTCGCTCAGCGTGATGCCTGCCGCGCTTGCAATATCTGCTCCCTCGATAACCCCATATCGATAGCCGACATCGAGCTTGATATTGGAGGCCACATCGATGCCCACGCCAGCCATCAGCGCCCAGGCGAGCCGATAATCATCATCCGCCTTGTATGCGCCATAGACCGTATCGATGGAATACCGCACATTGGCAAAGCCTAGACCAGCGCCCAGATAAGGCGTGAAACCGTAGTAATTGCCGAGATCGACATAGGCATTGGCCATCATGTCCCAGCTGCGAACATCGACGTCCAGATCATCGAAGCTCTGCTTGGAATAACCGAACGTCACGTCGCCGCGCAGATTATCCGTGAACTGATAGCCGACGCCAACGGACGGCACGACATTCTTGTCCAGATCGTAGCCTTGCGACGCGCTCCAGAAAGCCGTCTCCGTCTGGACCTTGACCTTGGAGGAGATGTTGTAGCCGATATCGCCGCGTAGATACCAGCCGGACCCAACCTCGACCGGCTGCTGCGCCGGAGCGCCCGGCTCATAGCTGATCATATCAAGATCGGCGGCAAAGGACTGCGATACGATGCATAATCCGGCCAGCAGCGCAGCCGGCGAACAGAAGGCACGCCATTGCATGGACATGATGAAATCCCCGCTTATGAATGTATCATCATGTATGAACGGACATGGTTAAGATCGCATGAATATAGGGATCTGTTTACCGTGTTTCTAAAGCATCTGCCGCAAGGCGCGAAGCGTCTGTCCAATATCTGTTGAAACGCGCACTAAACGAAAAGGGCCCGGATAACCGGGCCCTGATTGCTTTGCTGTATCTTCGGCTTACTTGTAAACCGGGCCGTCCACGATGGTCGAGACCTGCTGCGGCGCATAGGCCGGAGCCGCACCGCCGAACATGTAGCGCAGGCCGACGCGCACGTCGTGAATGTCCATCCCCTTGTCATATCCGTCGCCGACGCCGTACTTACCATCGAACATCTTGCCGCCATTGACATGACGATAGCGATAACCGGCATCGAGCTTGAGGTTATTCGTCAGATCAACCGACGCACCCGCCATGAGCGCATAGGTAAAACGCCAGTTGGCATCACCGGGCAATGCTCCGCCATTTGTAGTATCGACAAGATCGGCCCACTTAATACGCGTGCCGCCGATACCTGCACCGACATAAGGCGTAACGCCACTGAAATTGCCGAGATCGACATAAGCATTTGCCAGGAGCGACAGTGCCGACAGGTGGCTTTCATCACGCTCGCTCGTAAATTTCGCGCGCGTCATGTAATCGAGCGTGAAATCTGTGCGGAAATAATCTGTTACCTGATAGCCGATACCGCCACCAATCAGGAATGACCCCTTAAGGTCTCCGCCTTTGATGTCCTTTTTGTCGATAAAAGTAGTTTCGTTGCCGCATGGGTCACAACCACTTCCGACAACCGTATAGTCCGCACCCTTGAATTTATTCCAGGAATAACCGATGTCGCCGCGCAGATACCAGCCGCCAACGGCAGGCGGAGCGACAACGACTTCAGGGACTTCCGGCACAGGTTCGATGATATCGGCCGCCAGCGCGACAGATACCATGGCCGTGAGGGCAACCGATGCCGCCACACCGGCAAAAAGAGTTTTCGTAAGACTTTTCATATGTCTGCCCCATCGGAGAATCACGCCGCCGGAAGCGACGGTACGGATGTTTGTGGGGAAGACTATTCGGCAAAAGTTAAATCCGACTTAACCTTGTTTTTTTACCAAGCTCATTAAGAATCACTAATATACCGGACGTGCTCCGGCTTCAGTTCTCACTCTTCGGGACACGCGTCCAAACAAAAAGCGCGGGACAGAACCCGCGCTTTGCTGAAATTGCTCATGGGGTGATCAGGCGGCAGCACTGCCCTCGGATGAGATCACGTCGATAATGTCGTTGACGACCTTTTCCACCAGACCGCGGTCGTCGCCTTCCGCCATGACGCGGATGAGCGGTTCGGTGCCGGACGGGCGGATAACCAGACGGCCCTGACCGCCAAGGCGCTCGGTGGCTTCAATGATTGCGCTTTTCACGCGCTTGTTCTCCAGCGGCTTGCCGCCAGCGGTGCGAACATTCTTGAGAAGCTGCGGCACCGGATCGAACTTGCGGCAGACTTCACTGATGGGCCTGCCCTGCTCCTGCGCGACGGCAAGAATCTGCAAGGCCGAGATCAAGCCGTCACCCGTCGTCGCGAAATCGGACAGGACGATATGGCCGGACTGCTCGCCGCCGACATTGAAACCGTGCTCGCGCATATGCTCGACCACATAGCGGTCGCCCACCTTGGTGCGGGCCAGCGTCAGATGACGGTCGGCAAGGAAGCGCTCGAGGCCAAGATTGGACATGACGGTCGCCACGATGCCGCCGCCTTCAAGCCGGTCGCTCGCCGCCCAGCTTTCGGCGATGACGGCCATCAACTGGTCGCCGTCAATGACCGTGCCGTTTTCATCGACCAGCAGCACACGGTCCGCATCGCCATCGAGCGCAATGCCGACATCGGCGCGCACTTCATGAACCTTTTTCATCAGGCCGATCGGATGCGTCGAACCGCAATCCTCGTTGATGTTGATGCCGTTCGGCTCGTTGTTGATGGTGATGACTTCCGCGCCCAGTTCCCACAGCGCAGCCGGGGCAACTTTGTAACCCGCGCCATTGGCGCAATCGACCACGACGCGCAGACCGTTCAGGTCGATATTGCGCGGCAGCGTGCGCTTGGCAAATTCGATATAGCGATAGATGTCACCATCGACGCGCTTGGCGCGACCGACATCGCCATGGCTGGCGAGATATGGAGAGAGATCGCCGTCGATCATCGCCTCGATCTTCAATTCGATCTCGTCGGAAAGCTTGTATCCGTCTGGGCCGAAAAGCTTGATGCCATTGTCGTAGAACGGGTTGTGCGATGCCGAGATCATCACGCCGATATCGGCGCGCAGCGAGCGGCAGAGCATCGCAACGGCAGGCGTCGGGATCGGGCCAAGCAGGAAAACATCCATGCCTGCGGCGGTGAAACCGGCCACCAGCGCGTTTTCCAGCATATAGCCGGAACGGCGCGTATCCTTGCCGATCACCACGCGCGAAGCCTGACCCTTGCGGCGGAAGATGTGACCAACCGCCATGCCGACTTTCATGGCGACTTCCGGGGTCATCGGAAAGCTGTTGGCCTGTCCGCGAATGCCATCGGTTCCAAAATATTTGCGTGCCATCTGTTTCGCCTTGCGCTGAGCCATGAATTGCTCTCTGTCTTCAAATATATGCCGCCCAAAATGATCGGCGAGCAATGGCTGCCGGTTGGCCGGGCAGCAGATTTTCGCTGTTCTTAACGCGAAAACCTTCACAAATGCAATTTCGTCTTTGGCTGCAAGTTCGTCCTTCCCCCGACCAAAGTCGTAAGCTGGTGCAGTATGATGCGCCGAAATCCTTAACGAGCCTTTGCGACAAGCCCCATAAAACCGGATAACAGAAAGCCGGGACTAGCCCGGCTTTCTGTATTTCTTTTCGAGCAGCTTATTGCGGCTGCGGCTCCATACCCGGTTCGCTGCCAGGCTCACTGCCCTTGCGCTTGCGCGGGCTGCCAGCCTTCGGAACGCCTGAACCGCGCGACGGCGTATCGCTGCCCTGATCGCGCGACGGCTTGTTGCCCGCGATCAGTTCCTTGATCTCGTCGCCGGAAAGCGTTTCATATTCGAGCAGTCCTTCGGCAAGCGCGATCCAGTCCTTCTTCTTCTTGGTCAGGATGCGGGTCGCTTCGGCATAGGCCTCATCGATCAGGCGACGCACTTCGGCATCGATGATCTGCGCGGTTTCTTCCGAAATGTTCTGCGTGCGGGAAACCGAATGGCCGAGGAAGACTTCTTCCTGATTGTCGCCATAAGCCACGCGGCCGAGCTTGTCCGAATAGCCCCATTGCGTAACCATGGAACGGGCGAGCTTGGTGGCCTGCTGGATATCGGAGGAAGCACCGGAGGTGATGTTTTCCTTGCCGAATTTCAGCTCTTCGGCCACACGACCGCCCATCATGATGGCAAGGCGCGACACCATCCAGGTATAGGTGGCCGAGTAACGGTCGCCTTCCGGAAGCTGCATCACCATGCCGAGCGCACGGCCGCGCGGAATGATGGTTGCCTTGTGAACCGGGTCCGCCTTCGGCACGTTGAGCGCAACGATGGCATGGCCTGCCTCGTGATAGGCCGTATTGGCCTTTTCTTCCTGCGTCATGGCGGAGCGGCGTTCCGCACCCATCATGATCTTGTCCTTGGCGTCCTCGAATTCCTGCATGGTCACGAGGCGCTTGTTGCGGCGCGCGGCCATGAGGGCGGCTTCGTTGACGAGGTTGGCGAGATCGGCACCGGAGAAGCCCGGTGTGCCGCGTGCGACAACCTTGAGATCGACATTGGGTGCAAGCGGCACGTTGCGCACATGCACTTTGAGAATCTGTTCACGGCCGACGATATCTGGGTTCGGCACCACGACCTGACGGTCGAAACGACCCGGACGCAGCAGCGCGGGATCGAGAACGTCGGGACGGTTGGTCGCCGCGATCAGGATGATCGATTCGTTGGCTTCAAAACCGTCCATCTCGACCAGAAGCTGGTTGAGCGTCTGTTCGCGTTCGTCATTGCCGCCGCCGAGACCGGCGCCGCGGTGACGGCCGACTGCGTCGATTTCGTCAATGAAGATGATGCAGGGCGCATTCTTCTTGGCCTGCTCGAACATGTCGCGGACGCGGCTCGCACCGACGCCGACGAACATTTCAACAAAGTCCGAACCGGAAATCGTGAAGAACGGCACATTGGCTTCGCCCGCAACCGAGCGCGCCAGAAGCGTCTTACCGGTGCCGGGAGGGCCAACGAGCAGAACGCCACGCGGAATCTTGCCGCCCAGACGCTGGAATTTTTGCGGATCGCGCAGGAATTCGACGATTTCCTCAAGATCCTGCTTGGCTTCGTCCACGCCAGCGACGTCCTGGAAGGTGACGCGGCCATGCGCTTCGGTGAGAAGCTTGGCCTTGGACTTGCCGAAGCCCATCGCGCCCCGCGAGCCGCCCTGCATCTGGCGCATGAAGAAAATCCACACGCCTAGAATCAGGATCATCGGCAGCCACGACAGGAGAATGCCGATCAGCGAGCTGGAGCCATCGGTTTCCGGGCGTGCGGTGATCGCGACACCCTTGTCTTCAAGGCGCGAAACGAGACCCGTATCGCCCGGCGAATAGGTCTGGAAGGTCGAACCATTGTCAGCAAAAGTACCGGTGATCCGCTGGCCGGTGATCGTCACCGATTTCACGCGACCGTTGGATACGTCGTCAATAAACTGCGAATAGGAAACTTCACGGGAATTGGAGCGCTGACCTGGGCTTTGGAACAGGTTGAACAGCGCGATCAAAAGAAGAGCAATGATCGCCCAGAGGGCGAAGTTGCGATAGTTCGGATTCATATCGGGTCCAATCGATACCACGGCCATTCCGCGGGCACGGAACGATGTTTCGGTCTAACATAGGATCGAAGGATGGCCTTGCCAAGGCGCGTTTGACCCCGCATCCTCGATTCTTCGCACTCTGGTTTATAAAAAGAGCATTTCCAACCAAAGTGCGAAGCGTCTACGCGGGGAAATCAGTTCACTGGACTGATTTTTCATCCCGCTTCGATTCGGCGCAGACGCGCCCGATGCGAGCTTCAACAGCCATTGCAAGATCGAAATCATGCCCCGGCAACACGTGATCGAAGATCGCAAAATGCCGTTCGACACGAATGTCTTTCGGAAAATCCCCTTCCCGCCGGAAAGGCAGGGCATAAAGCCTGCCATCCTTGTAAAGGGCTGGCGAAACCAGCAGGGCCTCACGTCTGCGGGATTCTATCTCGATGTTCTGCGCCTTCAGGAAATCGGCGAGTTCCTGCCGTCCCGGTGCAGCGAGTTCGAAATCAATTGAGCCTTCATTCGAGAAACGGAAGCGTCCGTCCCAGACGTTTGGCTTGCCCGGCTCCAGATGGAGCTTGGGGAGATTGCGCTTTTCGCGAAGAAACCGATGCGGCGAGCCGTCCGCGCCACGCTCGATCAGCGCGCCGAACACAGTCAGGCGATGATTGTCATCCTCTCCCGAAAGAACCCGTTCGATGCGTGAGCGCTCGCTGTCGCCCGGCAGGAAACGGCGTCCGCCCGCAATCGCCGCCAGCAATCCGGCGAACAATCGCCTGGCATTGTCGGGAAGCGCGGCGTAAAGCTGCGGATCGACCAGCAACGCCCCGTCCGCATCGATGCGCAGGCTCGCCGGGTCGGCGAGTGCGGCAATCAGGACGGCATTGTCCCGCTCCCGCGCGGCTCCGGCCTCGGCAATCTGGTCGAGCACCGCCTGTCTGTCCGCCTTCGCCGCGACGCCCAGACGAACCCGTGGCCGTTCATAGTCCGTATTGGCATTGCTGGGATCATCGATCCAGCCAATGCCCCTGCCCCGCAACTCCTCACGCAAGACCTGCCGGGAAATGGAAAGCAGCGGGCGGTCGAGTTCTACCGATCCCACCCGCCCGAGGCCGCCCAGTAACGAGCGCGATGACATGGCGGCAAGCCCCCGCGCTTCTGCATGGGCGCTGCGCTCCCTGCGCATCAGAAAGGTTTCGATCTGGTCGTCCTGCGTATGGCCGGTGACGATGAAGGCAGCGCCTGCCTCCTGCGCCGCCTGCGACAACAGGCGATAACGTGCCGTGCGCGCAGCTGCAGCAAGTCCGCTCGTCGGTTTCGCCTCATCCCAGGTGAGAATACGGTGCTCGATCCCGTAGTGCCGGCAAAGCCGACCGACATTTTCGGCCTCGGCCCTGGATTCTGCGCGCAATTGATGGTCCACCGTCACGGCGATCAGCCGGGGCGGGTCCTTGAGCATGGCCATGTAATCCCGGAGGAGAAAAAGCAGGCCGAGAGAATCGCTGCCGCCTGACACGGCGGCAATCACGGCCCTGGCCTGCTCAAATCCGAATGGCTCGAATAATTTGAAAATATTGCTTGGGCTAAGCCCCACGAATTAACTCCGCCATTAGAGCATTTCCAGCAAAAGCGTGAAACGGTTTTGCGTTAAATAATGCGATAAAACAAAAAGTCAGATCGGTTCGACGGCTGTGTTCTAACGGGAACCGCTCTAGCACTTTGCGCGCGTGCGCTCATCGGCAACGCGCTTCAATATGGCAGGCGCCGCCTTGGGGTAACGTTCCGGTATCTGCGCGAAGGTCGCGCAGGCAACATCGCGATTATCCATTTTTTCCAGCGTCATGCCGAGCTTGAACATGTTTTCCGGCGCGCGCTTCGAATCGGGATAATCGCGCTGCGTATCGATGAACACCGTGGCGGCTTCCGGATAACGGCCCTGACCGTAAAGCGATTCTCCAAGCCAGAAGCGCGCTTCAGCCGTGCTGGGATCAGCCGGATAGCGCTTCACATGCTCGCGGAAGCCGGTTTCAGCTGCCTTGTAGTCGCCCGACATCAGATATTGATAGGATGCCTGATAGAGCGAACCGGGATTATCGTCGGTCGGAAGCGATGCAACCGCATCGCCTGCTGCCGTTCCGCCTGCGGCGGTTCCCGGTGCCGCGCCCGGCTGTACCGTGCGCGGCGTGGCGTCGAGTGTTTCGCCGATTACATTGCCACTGGCGTCGAAGCGGATGGAGCCCAGCGTTTGCGGCGGCTCGCCACGTGCCGGTCCGCCCTGTGCGGGCGCATTCGAACCAATAGCCATGGAATCGGCGCCAGACGACTGGCTGGCCGCAGCCTGCGTGGAAGCGTCATATCCGCCATTCTGCGGGGCGCTTCCGGAAACCCCGCCATCGAGGTTTCCGTTGCTGCCCTGATCCGAACCGGCAGCGGCCAGCGACGTGTCGCCGCCAGCCTGCTGAATTTCCGTATCGGCGCGTTTTCCGGTTTCCAGAAACTGGAAGCGGGTTTCGTTTGCTTCCTGCATCTTCTGCATCTGATCCTGCATTTCGAGGATCTGGAAGTTCATGGCTTCCGCCCGCGCGCTCAACGCATCGGCAATCGCGGCCGCGTTGCCGACGCCCTGCGCGCAGAGATCGGCGCCCGGCGATGCTGCAGCGGGCGCAGGCTGAGCCGCGCTGCTCGAAGCAGGCGAGGTTACGCCATTCTTCTTTTCCAGTTCTTCAAACCGGAATTCATTGTCTTCCTGCGTCTTTTGCAGCTGATTGTCGGTGAACGAAATCTGGGCGTCCACATCCTCGACCTTGCCGGTCAGGTTGCGCACCAGTTCCTGCTGCAAGCCGGGGCTCTGATAGCCGCCGCCCTGCCCGCTGCCGCCACCATTGTCCCGCATCGCTTCGTCGAGAATGGCCGTTGACCCGATGCTGACGCGATGCTGTGAACCCCCGCGCCCCTTTTCCAATGCCTGGAAACGCGCTTCATTGTCGCGCTGGATTTTCAGCATCTTGTCGCGAAGCTGCAAGATGCGCGCATAGGACTGGGCATTTTGATGTGCCAGATTGCAGACCTGCTGCGAAAACTGATCCCCGCCGGGAGCACCTGCCTGCGCGAGCTGAATTTCCCCTTGCGAAGAAACAGATGCCGCCAGAGCCGGAGCACTCGCCAAAAGCGGCAGCATGGCAATTGCCAGCGTCACTTTCCTCATTGGTTTCCTCATTCCCTTTGCCCCTGCAAATTCACCCATCCAATTCACGCGAACCGGATGATCGAGTGCCGCGCCTGAACAGACGCTGAATGCGTTTGCCGCACGATCAGCTCCGCTTTTAGAGCATTTCCAGCAAAAGTGCGAAGCGGTTTTGCGCCGCAAAATGCGAAAAGCGAAGGCTTCCTGGCGCTCACTATGACAGGGGTGACTTCGGCCAAAGTTTGTCGAAACGCCCAAACAATCGGCCCGAAACGAAAAAAGCGGCCCGAAAGCCGCTTTTCCGTAATACTATCTGATATTGGCAGATCAGCTGCCCGCACCGTTGAGAACGGTAACGGCGCGGCGGTTCTGCGACCAGCACGAGTCGGCGTCGCAGACTGCGACCGGACGTTCGTTGCCGTAGGAGATGGTGCGCATACGGTTGGTCGGCACGCCGCGCGAAGCGAGGAAGTCGCGGGTGGCGGCTGCACGACGCTGGCCGAGAGCGAGGTTGTACTCACGCGTACCGCGTTCGTCGGCATGGCCTTCGATCGTGATCGAGTACTGCGGGTAACGCTGCAGCCACTGGGCCTGCTTGGAAAGCGTCTGCTGTGCATCGGCGCGGATCAGCGAAGAATCGAGATCGAAGAAGATGCGATCGCCGACATTGACCGTGAAGTCCTGTGCGGAACCTGGCGTTGCGGCGCCTGCACCGAGACCCAGATCACCGGCATTGTTCGGAAGGTTCTTCTTGGACGCACAGCCGGCAACGGCGAGCGACATGAAAAGGGCGATAGCGATCGGGCTACGTGCAATCGACTGGATACGGCGCATGGGCCGGAGCTCCTTAAGATTTGATGTTCCTGCGTAACCATCCAATAATCATATTGAGGTTAAGACAGGCTCAAGAAGTATGGTTAATATTTTCTTGCTGCCTCAGCCCTTGGGGGCAAAATACGGCAGAAACACGGCTTTCCGGCAAGGATTGTGGCGCATTGCCATGAAAAAGGCGCGAAACACCGGTTTCGCGCCTTCACTTTCCATAACCGGAGCATTTCCAGTTCAACTGAATCGTCGAAACGCTCTATTCGAGCAGCGGCGACCATGCCGGATCGGACGCGAAGTTCGGCGTCTGGATCTGGCGCTCGTTACGGCCGGTCAGGTCGATGGTGAACAGCTTCGGACCACCTGCCCCTGCCGCCTTGCGGAAGAACATCAGCACGCGACCGTTCGGAGCCCAGGTCGGACCTTCATTGTGGAAGCCGGAGGTCAGGAGGCGTTCGCCGGAACCATCGGTCTTCATCACGCCGATGGAGAACTGGCCCTGCGACTGCTTGGTGAAGGCGATGAGATCGCCGCGCGGAGACCAGACCGGCGTGGAATAGCTGCCGTCGCCCATCGAGATGCGGCGCGGGTTGGAGCCGTCTGCACCCATCACATAGAGCTGCGGGCGACCGCCGCGGTCCGAGGTGAACACAATCTGCGAGCCGTCCGGCGAATAGGACGCGCCGGTGTCGATGGCCTGGCTGTTGGTCAGGCGCGTGGTCGAACGGTTGCGCAGGTCCATGGTGTAGATGTTGGCGCTGCCATCGTCCTGGAGCAGGCTCATCACGACCTTCTGGCCATCGGGCGAGAAACGCGGAGCAATGGTCATGCCGGGAAAGTTGCCGACGAGCTCGCGCTGGCCGGTTTCCAGCTGCAGCAGATACACCTTCGGCGTACCGCCTTCATAAGACATATAGGTGACTTCCTGACGGTTCGGCGAGAAACGCGGCGTCAGGGAAATGGCGCGGCCGTCCGAAATATAACGCACATTGGCGCCGTCCTGATCCATGATGGCCAGACGCTTCACGCGCTTCTGTGCCGGACCGGATTCGTCGACGAAAACGACGCGCGTATCGAAATAGCCCTTTTCACCGGTCAGGCGCTCATAGATCGCATCGGCGATGATGTGGGCGACGCGGCGCCAGTTGTCCGGCGTGGTGAAGAACTGCTGGCCGATCATCTGCTGGCCGCCGAACGTATCCCACAGGCGGAACTCGGCCTTGAGACGGCCATCCGGCTGCTTGGTGATACGGCCCGTGACGAGCGCCTGCGCGTTGATGACCTTCCAGTCCTCGAAACGCGGAGCCGCGTCCGGGTTGGAAATCTTCTCGATGAAGGCGCCCTTGTCGATAGGTGCGAACAGGCCCGACCGTTCCAGGTCAGCCGCTATGACCGAGGTGATATTCGGTCCGAGCTGGTCGGCCGAAAGGAAATCGGTGATGGCGATCGGCAGCGGCTCGATCACACCCTTGTTGATGTTGATTTCCACGACGGCGCGCGCCGGCATGGTGCAGACAAGGCTTGCGGCAATCATACACGCGAAAGCCGAAAAGACCGTCCGGATCTTTGTATTGATGATGCCGATTTTCATGTCTTCTGGGACCTCTTTGTCCTTGCAGTGGTTGGCGACCGGAAACCCGGTCAGAACATTTCGCTCGGGTCGAAATTGACGATCACTTCCGACCATGAATCATATTTGTCGACTGGCAGATTGTACGGTGCGCAGCGTGCGACAGCGCGCTTGGCGCTCTCGGCTGCTGCTCGCCCCACACCATCGCCGCCGCCGCCCGATGTCACCTCCGGAACGCCCTGAATGGAGCCGTCCTGGTTCAGCTTCATCTTGACGGTTACGATCAGCCCCGGCGCGTCCGCCACACCGGCGGGAACGTTCCAGCACTTTGAAATCGCACCGCGCAGCGCGTCCATTTCGCTCTGGCTGAGCTTGGAGCCGCCGGTATTCTTCTTGCCGCCCAGCGATGCCTGATCGGTGGACCGCTTGGCGCCGCCGCCTGCCGCCTTCTGCTTGTTGAGAAGGGCCGCAACCTCGTCTGCAATCGCATCGTTCTTGGACTGCGACGACTGGGACGCGCTCTGCGTCGGCTTCTTTTCCTCGGTCGGCTTGCGATCCGGCGTCTTGGCGGTCTGCGCCTGCGGCGGCTTCGGCTTGGCTTCCGGTGCGGGGACCTTGTCCGGCAGCTTCGGCGTCTGGGCGTCGGGCGATTCAGCCTGCTTGTCGATGGCTTCCGCCACCGGATCGGGCTTCACTTCCTGTTTTTCCACCGGCTTGGTCTGCACTTCCGTCGCGGGAACCGGCGTCGGCTTGGGCTCGGGCTTCGGTTCCGGTTTAGGCTCCGGCTTCGGTTCGGGCTTTTTCACCGGCTCCGGCTGCGCCTTCGGCTCTTCCGCTGCCTCGATCGGCTTGGCCTTCGGGTCAGGCTTCGGTGGTGTCTTGGTGTCGATATCCTGATCGCCGAAATTCTCGGCGTTAGGAACTGTCTGCGGTTTGGTTGTCGGCACGGGAGCCGACTTTTCCTTCATAGGCGCAGTCTTTTCGCCCTGCTGGATCTGCGTCAGCGATTCAATCGGTACGATATCGACCGGGAACGATTCCGAATCCTGCACGTCGAAAGCCTTCGGCGAGGAAAACGAAACCACTGCCAGCGCGACCGCAACGGCATGCAAGGCAACAGAAGATGTCAGGCCAGCCTTCATGATGGCGTCAGCTATCCTGCTCCTGGAGGGTCACAAGGCCGATATTCTTGAAACCGGCGGCGGAAATGCGGGCCATGACTTTCATGACGGTGCCGTAATCGGCAGCCTTGTCACCGCGCACGAAAATGCGCTCCTCATAGCCCGTCTTGGCGATGGCCTGGAGTTTCGGCACCACTTCTTCGATCGGGATTTCGGTTTCCTGCAGGTAGATCTTGCCCTCGCTGTTGACCGAAACGGTGATCGGCTGCGTGTCGGCGTTCATGGCCTTGGCCTGCGTATCGGGCAGGTCGATCGGCACGCCGACCGTCAGAAGAGGCGCGGAAACCATGAAGATGATGAGGAGAACGAGCATCACGTCGACGAACGGCGTCACGTTGATTTCGCTCATCAATGCCTTCTTGCGGCCGCGCCTGCGGCGTCCGCCCGACTGCATTCCCTGATTTCCGACCGACATGCCCATTGCAAGATTCCCGAAGGCTGAAACTACACTCGATGCTTGATGCCGCTTAATTACGCGGCGTCAGCTTCTCATCAATTTGGCGCGACAGTATGGCGGAAAACTCGTCCGCAAAACCTTCCAGCCGCCCGCCGATCTTGCCGGCATCCGCAGACAGCTTGTTGTATGCGATAACGGCAGGAATAGCGGCGAGAAGGCCGATGGCCGTTGCAAGAAGCGCTTCGGCGATACCCGGCGCAACAACGGCAAGGCTGGTGTTCTTGGAGGCTGCAATTGCCTGGAACGAGGTCATGATACCAACAACCGTGCCGAACAGGCCGATGAAGGGAGCTGCAGAGCCGATGGTTGCCAGAAAGCCCAGTCGCGATTCCAGCTTTTCGCCTTCACGCGCCAGCGCCACGTCCATGGCCTTGTCGATACGCATCTGGAGACCGATGGGGGAACGCGCGCCCTTTTCGAATGATTTCTTCCACTCGCGCATTGCGGCCATGAAGATGGATGCCATGCCGGTGGTGCGGCGTTCGCCGAGATTGCGGTAAAGTTCTTCCAGCGACTGGCCGGACCAGAACGTCTGCTCGAAGCGATCAATCGCGCGCCGCGCCCGTCCGTAAGCAATCGTCTTGTCCACGATGATAGCCCAGGTCCAGATTGAAGCGAACAGCAGGCCAAGCATAACCAGCTTGACGACCCAGTTCGCCTGCATGAACAGGCCCCAGAGGGTAACATCGGCGGCGGGGGCCGCTAACGCAACATTTTCCATCGATCTACCGTCCTCGAATCCAAACGCCCGGCCACATGACCGGGCGGTATCGCAAATCCGTTACCCAGCGTCTGAAAACAGACACTCTAACCTTGCGCAGCTTTTCAACGTGAAGCCGTACCTGCCCGACGAGCGGCCGACACTTCGCACCGCAACCGCCATCCCGGATTTCAACTTTAAATCCATCAGGCGCTTGTTACGGTTAATTTTGGTGAAAGGAAGGCGCTGCGCTGTCAGCCAGCCTCTCTACCGATTCCGTCAGGGTGATTAATGGAATATTATGGTTAAAGATGCGTTAGCATTTGCCTAAATAGAACGCACCCCAAAAAAGTGGAAACGATTTCGGGCGGAATAATCCGCAGCTCAGCCCTTGCGGCTGTTGGTGAAGGCCTCTCGCCATTCATCGGGAATGCGGCGCGGATGGCCCTCCTTGGTAATCATTACGGCTTCCACCTTCGCTTCCGAAAGCAGCCGCTCTCCACAGGTGATCTTCTGCGCCATGATGACCCGTGCCCCGCGAATTTCGCTGACGCGGGTTTCGATCAGGATGAGGTCGTCCATCTTCGCCGGCGATTTGTAGTCGATCTCCATGCGGCGAACGACCCACACCATTTCTTCGCCAAGCGCGCCTTCCGCCAGCTCGATATGGTGAACGTCCTGCAAGCGCAGAAAGTCCGTGCGCCCGCGTTCGTAGAATTCCAGATAGCGGCCGTGATAGACGAAGCCGGAAAAATCCGTATCGGCATAATAAATGCGTGCATAGAGCAGATGCGCGCCGTCCTTCAGTTCGCCCGATACGGCAGCCTGCGCCAATTGTTCCTGTCGTTCCGTCATTCGTCTTCCATGAAGAGGCCGTATTGCGACTGCTGGATGATTTCAGCGGGCGCAGGCAATCCGAGATGCTGCCATGCAACGGCGGTCAGGACCCGGCCGCGCGGCGTGCGTTGCAGGAAACCCTGCTGAATCAGATAGGGTTCGATAATGTCTTCAATCGCGTCACGCGGCTCGGACAGACCGGCAGCGATGGTTTCGATCCCCACCGGCCCGCCACCGAAATTGCGCGCGATGATATTGAGATAGCGCCGGTCGAGCTGGTCCAGTCCGCGATTGTCCACCTCAAGACGCGACAATGCCTCATCGGCTATCTTGCGATCGATGACGTCGGCGCCCGCCACCAGCGCAAAATCGCGAACGCGGCGCAACAGCCGCCCGGCGATGCGCGGGGTGCCGCGCGAACGTCGCGCCACTTCCAGCGCACCATCCGGCGAAATACCCATCTGCATGATGCGCGCGCCACGGCGCACAATATATTCCAGTTCCTCGACCGTATAGAAGTTGAGCCTCACCGGAATGCCGAAGCGATCGCGCAATGGCGTGGTCAAAAGGCCGAGACGGGTCGTTGCCGCAACGAGCGTAAACTTGGCAAGATCGATCTTCACCGAACGGGCGGCAGGGCCTTCACCAATGATGAGATCGAGCTGAAAATCCTCCATGGCGGGATAGAGGATTTCTTCCACTGCCGGGCTCAGGCGATGAATTTCATCGATGAAAAGAACGTCGCGCTCTTCGAGATTGGTCAAAAGGGCTGCAAGGTCGCCCGCCTTGGCAATGACCGGGCCAGACGTGGAACGGAAATTGACGCCCAGTTCCTTGGCCATGATCTGCGCCAATGTCGTCTTGCCGAGACCCGGAGGGCCAACGAACAGCACGTGGTCAAGCGCCTCACCCCGCACCTTGGCCGCTTCGATGAAAACTTTCAGATTGGCGCGCGCCGCCGCCTGGCCGACGAAATCGTCGAGCATCTGCGGGCGCAGCGTATTGTCTTCATCTGCGCGGCTGTCGGGATTGATGAGAGGGTTGCGGTCGCTCATGCCTTCCTCCTCGCACGAACATCATGTTCAGGCAAGCTGCGCAGAGCCTGAATCAAAAAGCGGCAGGCCGTGGCGAAAATGGCGATTTTCGAGTACCGGAGCGGAGTGTACTTCATGTACATGAGCACCGGAACGCAGGAAAGCGCCGTTTGCAGACCGGCGTGGCGACTTTTGGAACAGGCTCTCACCGCGACAATTCCTTCAAACCCAGCCTGATGAGCTTTGCCGAATCGGCATTCTCTCCCGCCTCTTTCAGTGCGGCTGCAACGGCATTGGCTGCCTGATCCCGGGAATAACCGAGATTGGAAAGCGCCGACACCGCATCGGCCACCGGTGCAGGCGCGGCACCCGCGCCAAGTTCCTGCTTGAGCCCGATCGTGCCGCTCGCATCGCCGGCAAAGGCAGGCGCCTTGTTCTTCAGTTCAGTCACGATGCGCTCTGCAACCTTCTTGCCGACGCCCGGCGCGCGCGACACCATCGCGATATCGCGCAATGCGATCGCATTGGCGAGTTCGGACGGCGACAGCGTGCCAAGCACCGCAAGCGCCACCTTGGCGCCGACGCCCTGCACATTCTGCAACAGGCGGAACCATTCGCGCTCAAGCTGATTGGCAAATCCGTAAAGGCGGATCATGTCCTCGCGGACATAGGTTTCGATGAACAGCACCGCCGCCTCGCCCGCGCCACCGAGATTGCCCAGTGTCCGCGCCGAGCAGAACGCGACATAGCCGACCCCATGCACATCGATGACCGCATGATCCTCGGCGATTTCATCGATCACGCCTTTAAGCTTGCCGATCATTCTGGTCTCACCCCGCTAACAGCGCCTGCATCCGGCGGGCGCTTACAATGCTCTGCCGATGGTGCGCATGGCAAATGGCAATGGCAAGCGCATCGGCGGCATCGCTCGTATCGAACGATGCACGCGGCATCAGCACTTTCACCATCATGTGAATCTGCTGCTTTTCACCGTGTCCGACGCCGATAACCGCCTTCTTCACGGCATTCGGCGCATATTCGGCAACAGGCAGGCCAGCTTGCGCCGGAGCCAGCAAGGCAATGCCCCGCGCCTGACCAAGCTTCAATGTCGCCGTTGCGTCCTTGTTGACGAAAGTGTGTTCGACCGCCGCCTCGTGCGGCATGAATTCATGCAGGACTTTGGAAAGCCCTTCATGGAGCTGGCAGAGGCGCGATGCGAGATCCATCTCGGCATTCGAGGTCACAGTCCCCGAGCCGATGAAATGCAGTGAATTGCCAAGCGATTCGACAATGCCCCAGCCGGTGCGGCGCAGGCCTGGATCGATACCAATGATGCGAATCGTTTCTTTCATAAGCGAACCCTATCCTCAGACGGATTCACTTGACAGCAGAAAAGTGAACAAAAGAGAAACATGCGCCCCGAAGGGCGCGGATGCTCAATGGTTATTCAATGTCAGGAAGCACCGAAAGCAGTTTTCAGCAACACGATCTGTTCGGAAACCGGATTGCCGCGCGGGATGCCCTGCAGCGAAACCACCTCACCGTAGACCTCGCGGTCCATCCGGCGCACGCGGGCCTGAAGGCGCATCGAGCGTTCAACCAGTTCCACGAAGGCGGCGGGCAGTTCGGACCAGCCCTGGGCGGCTTCACCCGCGGACGGAGTGTCGAGGCGCACCTTGGCCTTTTCGGCGGAAACCTGCTGGCGGGACATTTCTCCGCTGCGCGCGGCGCGCTGGAGCAGCAGCCAGGACGCAATCTGCATCAGGCGCGTGGTCAGCCGCATCGATTCGGCGGCATAGAGCGTCGCGGCCACGCGCGACAGATTGCGCGCATCCTCACGGCCTTCGCCATCAAGGTAGCTTGCGGCTTCCTCGACCATATCCATGCCTTGCGTATAGATCGGCTTGAACGAATCCGAGAAGACCATGCGCTCCGCGAGGCTGATCATATTGCTCGGCATCTGACCCTGTTCGCTAATCACTGCTCTGCCACCTTGCATGACCGCCGGCATCGGCGGCCCATTCCGTTGCCGTAGCCCTCCGGTGGGATTTGCCGGACGGATACGAATGAAACCATTGAACCGCTGTTCGACCATGGGGGAGGCTGAGACGGAACAGCTGTGCTAAACAAGTCCACGACAAACTGCACTTTCATGCACCGTCGCGCAAGTTTATGTTTAACGTTCGGTTAACATTTTCAGGGGCTTTTAAAGAAAGTCCGCAAATAGAACGGATCGGCAGTTGATTTCGTTCCACGTGGCGGCGCGTGGAAAGCCGACATTTCCGGGATGTGCAGCAAAAAGCGCATAAAAAAAGAGCCGCAAGGGCGGCTCTCAGGAGTTTAACAGGGAGGCGTCAAACAGAGTGGCTAAACCACTCGGTAAGAATCCAGCCGAACTGGATGTAAACCATTTAACATTCTTAAGATTAATGAATGGTTAATTTCCGCTCCGCTCTGTGGATAATCTCAAACGATTCCGCGCTTCGGCCGAAAGAAAAGCCGCCCGAAGCGCCCGGCTTATCCGTGGTCAATATCGCTGCATCGCAGGCTTTCCGCTTGAGGCGAGCTGCATCTTGACGGGTTCGGCAGCGGGAACGCCGGGCTTGGCCGAAGCGGCTGCGCCCTTCTTGCTCCAGCCGATGGTCGGCAGCCATTCCAGATAATAGGCCAATGCGAATTGCATCACGATGCCGGTTGCGATCAGCAGCGTGTCATATGGCAGGCCGCCGGGGTTCACCAGCTTCATCACCTGTGCCACCATCGCCAGCAGCGTACCGGCAATGAAGACCGGCAGCGAATGCTTGCCGAGAATGGCGAGCGGATTGTCGGGCGCAGTGCGGGCGATGTTGTTCAGCGTGGGGACCACGGCAATAAGATAGGCAATGGCCAGCACGTGCAGCAGGCGGGGACCCGACAGGAACGTCTTGTCGAAGCCGGTGATGACCATCGGCATTCCCATCGATGCATCGATACCCCAGAGCGGGATGCGCACCCACGCCAGCGCCAGCACCAGATAGCCGACCGCAAGGCCGATCAGCAACGGATGCTTCGGCAGTTCGCCTCCGCGACGCACATGCATCACGCCTGCGATACCGATTGCGAACAGGAACTGCCAGGACAGCGGATTGAGGAACCAGACGCCCTCGGTCGGATAATTGACCGGTGCCACGTGATAGAGGCCCGAGAGGAACCAGACCGTGCCGGAAACGCCAAGCATCAGCGGCAGGCTGATGCGCGCCAGCAGAAGCAGGACCGGGGTCAGGACGAGCATCACGGCGTACATGGACAGAATGTTGTTATAGCCGAGCTGGTGGCCCATCGTGACGATGCCGAACAACGCTTCGACCGGATGCTTGACCAGCGGAGCGATGTTGATCTGCGTCAGGAGTTCCGAACGCTTAAGGAAAAGGGCAGCGGCCGCGAAGATGGCGATGGTCGCCATGGTCGTCATGATATGCGCGGTATAGAGCACACCGGCGCGGCGCCACATCTTGAGCGACAGAAGCAGGCGATTGCCGGGAGCGAACTTCGATCCATAGGCAAGCGCGACGGCCATGCCGGAAATCAGCACGAAGGCTTCGGCCGAATCGGAAAATCCGAGATTCCTGTGTGTGAGATTCTCGTAGATCGTGCCGGGTACATGGTTGATGAAGATCGTTAGCAGCGCGAGCGCACGGAACACGTCAATGCGCGTATCGCGCATTTTCGCATTGGGTGCGTGCATCGCTTCTCCAGCGGTCGCAATATTCATTTACCAGCCTGCCTATCCTTGAAGGAAAGCACCTGCACTTGGGATTGCGAGGACTTTCCAATCTTCTTCGTGTCATTCCGGATGGGGGGCCGGAACGGTTTCACACGTTCTGCCGGGGCGTTCAGTGCCCGGTCTTGGTGTGGGTTATATATCCGTAAATTCGTGCAGAACCGGGTTGGTTCCGATCAACTTTCGTTCCAGTGGATAACATTATGCCAGTCCGGACTGGCCTGACCGGGAACGTGTTTCGCCAATGAATACTTGCCGAAGCGCGGTTGCGTCGCATAAATGCGATAAAACAAATAGATAGAGAGCCGCTTCCGTTTCCGGTAAACAGAACGCCTCTATTGCCCGAATTCCATCACGTTTTTCCCGTTAGGCTTCGTTCATGAACACGCCCGCTCACCAGACTGAAACCGACCGCTGCCGCATCGTGCTGGTTACGCCCCCGCTTGCCGACGGCGCGGCGCTCGCAAAACTGTTGACGGCTGCGCTTTCGGGCGGTGACGTTGCAAGCGTCATTCTCGACACCGGCGATCTCGACGAGGCCACTTTTCAGGCCGCCGCCGAAAAGGCGATCCCGGTCATTCAGGAAAAGGGCGCTGCCGCGCTCATCCTCAATGATACGCGCATTGCAGGTCGCGTCGGGGCCGACGGCATCCATATCGAAGGCAAGGCTGCAGATCTGGCCGAAGCGATAGAAAAGCACACGCCGAAGATGATTGTCGGCACCGGCAATCTGCGCGACCGCCACGGTGCGATGGAAATCGGCGAATTGCAGCCCGACTATGTGTTCTTCGGAAAAATCGGTGCGGACAACAAGCCGGACGCTCATCCGCGCAACCTGTCGCTCGCCGAATGGTGGGCGCAGATGGTGGAGATACCCTGCATTGCGCAGGCCGGAAGCGCGCTGGAAAGCATTATCCCGGCCGCCGAAACCGGCGCGGATTTCGTGGCGCTCGGACGGGCAGTCTTCGACGCCGAAGACCCGGCGCAGGCTGTTGCGGAAGCCAACCGGCTGCTCGACGAAAAAGCGCCGCGCTTTGAAAACTGATACCTCATCAAGGTCTTGCCGATGCCCATGAAGAACAAATTTCTTCTCGCTGCCGTTATGTCTTTCGCGCTGCCGGTCCTGCCTGTTCTGGCAGCCGGCGAGCCGGTGCACGGCCAGAAGAGCGGCAAGCAGGGCAATCATCAGGGCACGAAGGCCGACAAGCCTGCCAAGCCTGCCAAGCCGGTCATGCTGCCGCAACCGGCAACCACGGAACCGATGCCGCATATCGATCCGAGCCGTTTCGGCGACAAGCCGGCGGACGAGGCTTTCGGAGCATTCCAGCGCGGCCTTTATCTGACCGCCTTCAATCTGGCCAAACCACAGGCCGAAAAGGGCGACCCGGCCTCGCAGACGCTCATCGCGGAGATTTATGCGCGCGGTCTCGGCATTCCCGCCAACCAGAAACTGGCAGCAGAATGGTACGAGAAGGCGGCCAATAATGGTGTTGTGGAAGCGCAGTTCCGCTACGCGGCTCTTCTGCTTCAGGGCACCTATACCGCGAAAGACCCCGTCAAGGCGGAAGAGCTGATGAAGAAGGCTGCCGAGGGCGGCAACGCCATGGCGCAGTTCAACTACGGCCAGATGTTGATGGTGAAGACACCGGGCAAGCCCGGCCTCGACCTCGCCTTCCCGTGGTTCGAGAAGGCAGCCGAGGCGAAGCTTGCCGATGCGCAATATGCGGTCAGCCAGGTTTACGCCAATGGCACCCCGACCATTCCTCGCGACGACAAGAAAGCGCGCGTCTATCTCCTGCTCGCAGCGGCGCAAGGCTATGACACCGCACAATTCGACCTTGGCCGCTGGCTGATCGAGGGGCGCGGCGGCGACCGCAATTACGAACAGGGTTTCGGCTGGATGCAGCTTGGCGCGCAGCGCGGCATGGTTATGGCGCAGGCATGGCTTGCCCGCCTCTACCGCGATGGCATCGGCACCGAAGGCGATCTGGTGAAGGCGGCCGCCTGGTATATCGTCGCCCAGCGCGCCGGTTTCCGCGCGCCGGACCTCAACGACATGATGGACGGACTGGCTGACGATCAGATCAAGCAAGCCATAGAAACCGCCAATAACCTGCGCGTCCGCTGATTTTTGAGCGGTTTTTTCAAACCGGACCGGCCCTCTTTTCGTGGTCAGGCTTGCACAAAGCGTCGTTTTATGGTCTTGGAAACGCGATTATCGCGGCTCGAATATGAGATGCTCAGGCAATCCCCGAAATAAAGCCGGGCCGCACATAGTTTCACATTTTCATTCCGGACCAAGCTCATGAAGATCAATGGTAACGAAATCCGCCCCGGCAATGTCATCGAACATGCTGGCGGCCTGTGGGTTGCAGTCAAGACCAATGCCGTCAAGCCCGGCAAGGGCGGCGCCTACAATCAGGTCGAACTGAAGAACCTCATCAACGGCACCAAGCTCAACGAACGTTTCCGCGCCGCCGAAACCGTCGAGCGCGTTCGTCTGGAACAGAAGGATTTCTCGTTCCTCTACGAACAGGGTGAAGCGCTGATCTTCATGGACACGGAATCCTACGAGCAGCTCGAGCTGGCCAAGGATTTCGTCGGCGACCGCTCCGCCTTCCTGCAGGACGGCATGATGGTCACTGTCGAACTTTACGAAGAAAAGCCGATCGGGATCCGCCTGCCGGATCAGGTCACGCTCGCCATCACCGAAGCCGATCCGGTCGTCAAGGGCCAGACCGCCGCTTCGTCCTACAAGCCGGCGGTACTTGAAAACGGTATCCGCATCCTCGTTCCGCCATTCATCGAATCGGGCGAACGCGTGATCGTCGATACCAACGAACTGACCTACGTCAGCCGCGCCTGATCCGTTTCTGACTATGGCGGCGTCCCGCCGGGGCGCCGCATGTCGCATCCTTGCGACCGTTCTTTCTCAGATCGCTCAATTCCCTGACCGTCCGCCGTATATGTTCGCGGCTGGATGTTCGCCCTCTCTTTTTAACGAAATGCATGATCCTCTTTAAACTCCACGCTTAGGGATCGTGCTTACAAGGACAATGAAATGGCCCGCTCAGCCCTTCTCAACGTTATGGTACAGGCCGCTATGAAGGCCGGCCGCAGCCTCGCTCGCGATTTTGGCGAAGTCCAGAATCTTCAGGTTTCTCTCAAGGGCCCCGGCGACTATGTCAGCCAGGCAGACCGCCGCGCCGAAAAGATCGTCTACACGGAATTGAGCCGCGCCCGCCCGGATTACGGCTTCCTGATGGAAGAATCCGGCGAGATTGAATCCAAGGACGGACAGCACCGCTGGCTGGTCGATCCGCTCGACGGCACCACGAACTTCCTGCACGGCATTCCGGTTTTTGCTGTTTCCATCGCACTTGAGCGTCAGGGACAGATCGTCGCCGGCGTCATCTACAATCCGGCCATGGACGAGCTTTACACCGCAGAACGCGGTGGCGGCGCATTCCTCAACGACCGCCGCCTGCGCGTCGCATCGCGCAACAAGCTGGTCGATTCCGTCATCGGCACCGGCATCCCGCATCTGGGCCGCGGCCATCACGGCCATTATCTGGTCGAGCTGCGCAATGTCATGGCCGAAACCGCAGGCATCCGCCGCATGGGTGCTGTCGCGCTCGATCTCGCCTATGTCGCTGGCGGCCGCCTGGACGGCTTCTGGGAAGATGGCATGCATCCGTGGGATCTCGGCGCCGGCATCCTGATGGTGCGCGAAGCTGGCGGTTTCGTCTCGGACAAGAATGGCGGACAGGATATGTTCACTAATCATTCGATCGTCGCCGGCAACGAAACCATTCACGGCGCGCTTCTCAAGACGATCAAAAAGCCGATCTGATATTCCCAGCATTATTCGCTTTTTGGATCAGCGCGTCGCATGAAAGCGGCGCGCTGAAGCATTTCTGCCTTCATTTTTTCGTAACCAGACGATTCCGCTTCACGAATTAATGAAGTAGGCTCCCGTGCAAACACGCGACCATGGAGCGCAACGCATGAGCGATTTGAGACTTTCCCGGGAACGTCTGGATGAGGGACGCGATTACGACCCCTACCGCCTTTCGAGCCCGCGCATTGTCATTCTCACCATGGCGATCTTCCTTATTATTGTAGCCTTTCTGGCTGCAATCCTCATGCGGCAGATTCACACGTTCTTCGTCACCAATCCCGGGCTCAACGGGCTTATTCTCGGCGTTCTGCTGGTGGGCATCCTGCTCGCTTTCGGACAGGTGCTCCGGCTTCTGCCGGAAATCCGTTGGGTCAATTCATTCCGCGACGGCGACCGCGAGGGCACCGCGCGCCCGCCCGTACTGCTGGCGCCGATGCGCGCACTCATCGGGCGTCGCCAGTCGATGGCGCTTTCCACCGCCTCCATGCGCTCGATTCTCGATTCCATCGCGACCCGCCTTGACGAAAGCCGCGATATATCGCGCTATCTGATCGGGCTTCTGGTCTTTCTTGGCCTTCTCGGCACCTTCTGGGGCCTTCTGGAAACCGTCGGCTCCATTGGTCGGACTATCCAGACCCTCGATCCCAATTCGGGCAGTACCGGTGACGTTCTCGATGCCCTGAAAGCCGGTCTTCAGGCGCCGCTCTCGGGCATGGGCACGGCTTTTTCGTCGTCGCTGTTCGGCCTTTCCGGTTCGTTGATCCTAGGCTTCCTCGACCTGCAAGCGGGTCGTGCACAGAACCGCTTCTATACGGAACTGGAAAACTGGCTTTCCTCCGTCACCGATCTCGGCTCGGACGCGGACCAGCACGGCGGCACGGAAGAAATCCGTAATCTGGCCGATCGCCTGCAGAACATGCATGGCGGCGATGCATCCACGCAGCGCACAACGGCAGCACTTGCCAATCTTGCCGAAGGCATACAGGGCCTCGTCAAGAACATGCGCAGCGAACAGCAGATCATGCGCGACTGGGTGGAAAAGCAGGCCGACGAGCAGAAGGCGATCCGCCAGACGCTCGACCGCCTCACCCGGGCCATCGGAGAGCGCCCGCATGACCGCAAGTCCGACCGCACGGACAAGGCGGAGTAAGGCCCATGGCTTTTGCTCGCAACCGCCGTACCCAAAGGCATGTCGATTACTGGCCGGGCTTCGTCGATGCCCTGACGACGCTGCTCTTGGCAATCATGTTCCTGCTGACCGTTTTCGTGCTGGCGCAGTTCCTGCTCAGCCGTGAGGTCAACAACAAGGACAGCGTGCTTGCCCGCCTCAACAGCCAGATTCAGGAACTGACCCAGCTCCTGTCGCTGGAGCGCAGCAATTCGCAGGACATGCAGGACACCATCGCCAATCTGCAAGCCTCGCTGTCCACGGCGGAAACCGAGCGTTCACGTCTGCAAAGCCTGTTGAACGAAGGAAGTGGCGCAGGCGCCGCCGCTGAAAAGCGCGCCGGGGAACTGTCGGCGAGCCTTGATGCCGAAAAGCAGGTCAGCGCCCGCGCGCTCAGTCAGGTAGAACTGCTGAACCAGCAGATTTCGGCTCTGCGCCGCCAGATCGCCGCACTTGAAGATGCGCTCAACGCTTCTGAAAGCCGAGACCGCGAATCGAACGCTAAGATCGCCGATCTAGGGCGCCGCCTGAACGTTGCGCTGGCCCAGCGGGTGCAGGAACTGAACCGCTACCGGTCGGATTTCTTCGGGCGTCTGCGTGAAATCCTTTCCGACAAGGAAAATATCCGCATTGTCGGCGACCGTTTCGTCTTCCAGTCGGAAGTGCTGTTCCCGACAGGCTCGTCTGATATCAATCCCGCCGGTCAGGACGAAATGAAAAAGCTCGCCGATGCGGTAAACCAGCTCAATCAGGAAATCCCGGACGACATCAACTGGGTGCTGCGTGTCGACGGCCATACCGATAATGTGCCGCTGGCAGGCACCGGGCGCTTCCGCGACAATTGGGAGCTTTCATCGGCCCGCGCCACCGCTGTGGTCAAATTCCTGATCGCCAATGGCGTCCCGGCCAACCGGCTCGTTGCGGCAGGCTTCGGGGAATATCAGCCGCTCGATGCCTCGGACACCGCCGATGCCCGCGCCAAGAACCGCCGCATCGAACTGAAACTGACGGAGAGATAGAAGCATAAACGGGGAGAAGCCGTCCCCGTCTATTTGGTGACGAAGACCTCTTGTCACTTTATGTATCTAATGGATTTTTCGAATTTGACGTTTGAAACAGCATCTCATTCAGTCGGGATTCAAACGTCAAATTCAATCCACTAGCCCCGCATCGAATTGCAGCTTGGCGAGGCGGGCATAGATACCGCCCTTCTCGACGAGGGTTTGATGCGTCCCCTCTTCGACGATGCGGCCATGGTCGAGGACGAGGATGCGGTCGGCCTTGAGCACGGTCGCAAGCCGATGAGCGACGACAAGTGTCGTGCGATCAGCCATCAGGCCGTCCAGAGCCTTTTGCACCAGCATTTCGCTTTCAGCATCGAGCGCCGATGTCGCCTCGTCAAGCAACAGGATGGGCGCGGCACGCAGGATTGCCCGCGCGATGGCGATGCGCTGGCGCTGGCCGCCCGACAGCGTCACCCCGCGTTCGCCCACTTCCGTGTCATAGCCCTTGTCGAGCGCCATGATGAAATCATGCGCGAGGGCGGCTTTTGCCGCTGCCATAATTTCCTCATCGGTTGCGCCTGGCCTACCAAACGCGATGTTTTCGCGCACGCTGGTGGCGAAAATCGCCACATCCTGCGGCACGGTGGAGATGCGCGCGCGAACGGCCTGCGGGTCGGCATCAGGCAAGGCAACGCCATCGATGAGTATCCTGCCCGACTGGGGATCATAATAGCGCATGACGAGCGCGAAGATCGTGCTCTTGCCCGCGCCCGAGGGGCCGACAATCGCAACCGTCTCGCCGGGCTTCACCGTAAAGCTGACGCCGTTGAGCGACGGCGCATCCGGTCGCGTCGGATAGGAGAAGTGCACGGAATCGAACACGATCTCGCCCCGTGGCGGCACCGGCATGGCAACGGGCTTCGCAGGTGGGGCAATACCCGGCTGCTCATCAAGAATTTCGACAAGCCGCTCCGTCGCGCCTGCGGCCTGCGCCAGCTCGCCGCCCACTTCCGACAAGGCCCCGAAGGAACTGCCTGCAAATACGGCATAGAGCACGAACTGGCCGAGCGTACCGGCTGACATCGTACCGGCCAACACGTCACGCGAACCGAACCACAGCACGGCCACGATGCTGGAGAAGATCAGGAAAATGGCAAAAGCAGTCAGAACCGCGCGGGCCTGAATGGAAGAGCGCGCTGCCTGGAAAGACTTTTCCACGGCGCTGCCAAATCGCCCTACCACCATTTCCTCGTTGGTGAAGGCCTGCAATGTGCGCATCGCGCCGATCTGTTCGCTGGCATAGGCGTTGGCCTTCGCCAGCATGTCCTGTGTCATGCGCGAGCGGCGGCGCACGGAGCGCCCGAAGGCGATAAGCGGAATGACGATGACCGGAATGGCCGCGATGACCAGCGCCGAAAGTTTCGGGCTCGTGACAACCATCATCGCCAGCGCGCCGACACCCAGAATCATGTTGCGCAGCGCAACAGAGGCCGTCGCGCCGACCACAGACTTGATCTGCACCGTGTCGGATGACAGGCGCGAAACGATTTCTCCCGACTGCGACCGGTCGAAAAATTCCGGCGAAAGCGCCGTCACATGCGAAAAGACCGCATTGCGCAGATCGGCCACCACCCGCTCACCAAGCGAGATCACGAAGAAGTAGCGCAGGCCCGATGCAAGCGCGAGAATGAGCGCCAGCGCCACGAGCATGCCGAAGTAGTTATTGACGAAGATCGCATTCGAACCGGTGAAGCCGTGATCGATCATGCGGCGCAACGCGACCGGCACGGCAAGGGTCGTCACGGCGGCAAGCACCAGCGAGAAGAGCGCACCTGCAACCAGCCCCTTATAGGGCGCGAGGAACGGCGCCACTCTCTTGAGTGGCTTCAACGAACGGCGTTGGCGGCTTTCTTTTGCGGTCAATTCATGATTCATATCAATTTCAGTATCCCGGTCGGCCATTCTTGTGTTTGCGCCCTTGTTATTGCCGTGCGCCTGATGTATAGGCTCGCCAACCCTTTTGGAAGCCGTTGCCTGCAGGTAATGGGTCTTCATATCTGCCATTGGGCGAAAGTGCCGCAGTTTCGATAGTCAAGGCTGCGCTTTTCACCCCAGACTTTCAGGATTGAGAAGATGAAAGCCAATATCCATCCCGACTACCACACCATCAAGGTCGTGATGACCGATGGCACCGAATACACGACCCGCTCGACCTGGGGCAAGGAAGGCGATACGATGAACCTCGATATCGACCCGACCACCCATCCGGCTTGGACGGGCGGTTCGCAGACCCTGCTCGATCGCGGCGGTCGCGTTACGAAGTTCAAGAACCGTTTCGGCAATCTCGGCATCTGATCCGATATTGCATCTGGTTGAAAAGCCCCGCCTCGGCGGGGTTTTTTATTGCCCTGGTTCTTCGTTTCGCAAGGCACAAAAAATCCCGGACAAGGCCGGGATTTTTCAAAAACAATCTTGAGAACCGGATCAGGCGCTCAGCTTTTCCATCACTTCGTCGCTGACTTCGAAGTTCGTGTAGACGTTCTGCACGTCGTCATCGTCTTCAAGCACGTTGAGAAGCTTGAGAACAGAACGCGCCTTTTCCTCGTCCAGCTCGGTATTGGTCTGGGGCTTCCAGATCGTCTTGATCGATTCGGCTTCACCGAGTGCAGCTTCCAGAGCCTTCGACACTTCGCCGATGTCTTCAAACGCGCAGATGATGACGTGTTCTTCTTCGCCGGACTGCACATCGTCGGCGCCAGCTTCGATGGCTGCTTCCATCACCTTGTCGGCATCACCAACAGACGACTTGTAGATGATTTCGCCAACGCGATCGAACATGAAGGAAACCGAACCGGTTTCGCCCAGCGCACCGCCCGACTTCGTAAAGGCTGCACGGACATTGGATGCCGTGCGGTTGCGGTTGTCCGTCAGCGCTTCCACGATGACCGATACGCCGCCGGGACCACGGCCTTCGTAGCGCACTTCATCATAGTTCTCGCCGTCATTACCGGCAGCCTTCTTGATGGCGCGCTCGATATTGTCCTTTGGCATGGACTGCGCCTTGGCGTTCTGGATCGCCAGACGCAGACGCGGGTTCATCGCGGGATCAGGCAGACCCTGCTTGGCAGCAACGGTGATTTCGCGCCCGAGCTTGGAAAACATTTTCGACCGCACCGCATCCTGACGGCCCTTGCGGTGCATGATATTCTTAAACTGTGAATGGCCGGCCATGGCACCCCTGTTCTGTTTAAAATGCTGCGCACGGAAGCGTCACGCATGAAACAGAGATCAAGCAGAGAAGGGCCGCGGTCGGGCCACAGTGCTTTCCGTGCAGAATGGCGGCGTTATAAGGAATTCAGGCCCATTCGTCCAGCAAAAGCGCTACAAACATCGATTCCCTGTCAATAAAGGCAATATCGCTCGACCCGGCGAGCAAAGCCGATTATCTATAAATTCATGATTCAGCCTCCCCACAACACTCCCGGTGAAACCATCGCAGCCCGCATCAGCCGCATCCTTGCCGACCGCATCATTGCGGGCGAGATCGAGCCGGGCACCAAACTGCGACAGGATCACATCGCGGAAGAATTCGAGACCAGCCATGTGCCGGTCCGCGAAGCGTTCCGGCGATTGGAGGCTCAGGGCCTCGCAGTATCGGAACCGCGACGCGGCGTCCGGGTTGCGTCGTTCGATATTGGTGAGATCAGGGAAGTTGCGGAAATGCGGGCGGCTCTGGAAGTTCTGGCGCTCCGCCACGCGGCACCGCACATCACGCAGGCAACGCTCGACGCCGCCGAACAGGCAACGCTGGAAGGCGACAAGTCGCGCGACGTCAGAAGCTGGGAAGACGCCAACCGCCGCTTTCATCGGCTCATACTCGAACCATGCAGAATGCCGCGCCTGCTCGCCGCAATCGATGATCTTCATGCCGCCAGCGCGCGGTTCCTTTTCGCCACGTGGCGTTCGGAATGGGAAGCCCGCACCGACCATGACCACCGGGCGATATTACAAGCGCTGCGCCAGAACGATGTCGACAGCGCCGCCACGATCCTCGCCCGGCACGTGCAATGGATCGGACACCGCCCCGTCAAGACGGCATCAGGCAAGACGCGCGATTCGTTCGCGATCGTCGGCTGACGCCATCGCACGCGCTTCCTTCCGACTTTAACCTATCTCTATACCCCCACGCGGATTTCAGGCGGCGGAACGGGCTTTTTTGCGCGCAACTTCCACAGCAAGGGATGGTGCCGTTTGTTCGGCTCTTGCGTTTATCGTCAGGAGCTTTAAAAAGATATAGATCGAATCTCAATTTTATCTATAATTCGAGGTAACCATGTCGACCATCACTCAAACGCGCCCATCCTTCAGCCCGCTTAATCTCGAAGCCCGCTCCCCTGCAATGCGCCTTGCGGCCGTAGCATTTGGCACGCTGGTTCTCGCCGTCTCGTCACAGATCGAAGTTCCGATGATTCCGGTTCCGATCACGCTGCAGACCCTGATCGTTCCGCTGATCGGCGCGCTCTATGGCTGGCGTCTTGGCATGGCCACGGTTCTGGCCTGGCTCGGAGAAGCAATGATGGGCCTTCCGGTTCTCGCAGGCGGCGCCGGTGGTCTTGCACATTTCGCAGGCCCGACCGCAGGCTATCTCGTTTCCTTCCCGATCATTGCTGCACTGACCGGTTATCTCGCCGAACGCGGCTGGAACGGCAACCGCGTCGGCCTCGCATTCGTCTCGTTCCTTGCTGCCAACATGATCTGCCTCGCTCTCGGTGCAGCCTGGCTGTCCACCCTCATCGGCGCTGAAAAGGCCATCGCCTTCGGCGTGACGCCGTTCCTGCTCGGCGCTCTCATCAAGTCGGCTCTCGGCGCAGCGATCCTCAAGGCTGCAGCGCCGAACCGTTGACCATACGTCTGCGTGGCCATCATCTTCTTTGCATGCTGACTTATGTCGGCAAGGGCTACAGCCCGGCTTTCGTGGAAAATTACGATGCGATTGCCGGGCGGTTGAGCCGGGGAGAGGATATTCTTCTGATCGATGGTCCCGATGACATCTGCGCGCCCCTGCTCTGCGGGGGCGACTGTCATTGTTATGAAGCAAGCGTCAGGAGACGCGACGCACTGGCGCTCAAGGCTGTGGGCGAACTTCTGGGAACGGTTCTTGCTACGCCTTCCCCGTTCACGCTCGATGCGGAGCGGCTCGCAGCAATGCGCTCGAGCTTCGCCGACGGCGCGCTGCGCACGGCCTGCGAACATTGCGAATGGTCTGATCTGTGCACCCGGATTGCGGGACCGGAAAATTTCGAGGGCGTGAAGGTCACCGCACCTGTTTCTGCAACCGAAAGCCGTTGCTGAAACGGTTAACTCCAGAACGCCGGTATCGTCTCTTCCAGATGCGCGCCGATGCGCAGGGGAGCGGCCTTTTCTGCAAGCCCTGTGCGGTCCGAAATCTCGATGCCGACGCCGCAGATGGTGGCAGGGCCGTTCGCCGCCTCGAACCGTCCTTTCGGCACTTTGGACAGGAAGCGGTTGAGCGGCTCTTCCTTATCCATGCCAAGCGACGAGTCGTAATCGCCGCACATGCCTGCATCCGACATATAGGCCGTGCCATTGCGCAATATCTGGCAATCGGCCGTCGGCACATGCGTGTGCGTGCCGACAACCGCGCTTGCACGACCATCGACAAAGTGGCCGAAACACTGTTTTTCACTGGTCGCCTCGGCATGGAAGTCGAAGAAGACGGCATCGGCCTGTTCACCAAGCGGGCAGGCCTCCAGAATTTTCTCGGCAGCGATGAAAGGATCGTCGAGATCCGGATGCATGAACACCCGGCCCATGATATTCGAAACCAGAACACGGGCACCGTTCTTGGCGATATAAAGCCCTTCGCCCTTGCCCGCCGTCCCTTTCGGGAAATTGGCCGGGCGCAGGAAGCGATCTTCGCGCCTGGAGAAATCCAGCGCCTCGCGCTGATCCCACACATGGTTGCCGGTCGTCACCACGTCGGCACCCGCACGAATGGTGTCGTGAAAAATCTCTTCGGTAATGCCGAAACCGCCAGCGGCGTTCTCGCCGTTGACGATAACGAAGTCCAGCTTCAGATCGGAAATCAGCCCCGGCAGCTTTTCATAAACCGCGGTACGGCCCGACCGGCCCACCATATCACCAAGAAAAAGCAATCTCATGAGATTGCCTTATAAACCTGCGCCAAGCGAACGCAAGCCGGTCAGGGCATTTTGCAGTCAGGCGGCATCGTCTGACATCGCATAAATGCAGGAGCAAAAACTAGAGCGCCGACCCGGTTCCAAGCGAACGCAGGCCGCTTTCAGTCAGTATCTGGTTGAGCGCGATATCGTGCGGCTCATCGGGCACATGTTCGACTTCCTGACAGTCGAAAGCCATGCCGATCAGCAGCGGCTGCAAACCGCGCTCGGTAAAGCGTGCCAGCGCGCGGTCGTAATGCCCGGCACCGTAGCCGAGCCTGTGACCGCGCCGGTCGAAGCCGGCAAGCGGCATCAGCATGATCGCCGGATCCACAACCGGCGCGTCCTCCCCCGGTCCCATCGTGCCGAAACCAGTCTGCACCAGCTCGGTGTCCGGCAGATATTCACGAAAGGCAATCGTTTCCTTGTCCAGAACGACGGGCAGGCAGAGCCGTGCGCCTTTGGCGCGGAAGGCGGACAAAAGGGGACGCGGATCGATTTCGGACCGGATCGGCCAGTAGCCTGCAATCAGGGTGCCTTTGGGAACGTCGATTGCGGCCTCACCCTTTTTGGCAGCCGCCAGAGAAGCCTCGTAATGAAAGCGCGGATCAAGCGCATCGCGGATCGCAAGAATCCTGCGTCTCAGCTCCTGCTTTTCCAGACCGGGGCTACGCTCCGTTGCCGTCATGCCAAGCCACTCCCTGCTGCCGTGTTTCGCCATGCAGTGGAACCGCAATATGACAATCCGTCAAGTGACTCCGCCCGCCCCTTGGGCGATCTTCTCGGAACGGTCGCGGATGACCTTCAAAACGACGCGATGGAAGTCATTCAGGAACAATTTTCCCCACAGGTCGCAATAGAAATCGATCGGCGTTGCGATCTGGTAATGGGTCGTCAGCGTAAGGCGCGTATGGCCGTTCGTCAGTGGTTCGAGACTGTAGTCGCCCTGGGCAAGCTTAAGATAGGTGCTGTCGACCTTGATATGCGCCTCAACCTCGGGCGGTATGGACCCCGGGCCGAAGCGGAAATCCCACGCCAGAAGCCGGTTTTCTTCCCATTGCGTGACAATTTCCTGAAAATTGACGCCATGTGTCCACCGGAGCTGGCGCACCGCCCCGATGCCCTCTCCTTCAAGCCGCGCATCCACCGGCTGCGGCACACCCAATATGCCATGACTGAATGTCCACGACAGTTCGTGGGGGCGCACATCGCGGATTTCGACCGTCTGCCGCCAGACAACTTCCGGCGGGGCTGCGATTTCGACTACCGTCGTGACGAAACTGTCGTGCGGAGCATAGGTCATCTGAAGCTCGGCAGGCAGCACCAGCAGCGGCAGCGCAATGACCAGAGTGGTCGAGTGCCGCGAGCGGAACTGCCGGATGATCCATAGTGTCACCGCCGAACCGAGCGCCGAAAACACCATGAAAAATGGAGCGGCCATGGCCACGCAAATGCCAGCCTCATGGAAAAGCACCATGCTGGTCACGACAAGCCCGCCAATGATGGCCCAGCCCATGCGCACATGACGCCAAAGCCCCTTTTGCGCGCGCGGGTCCGACAGGCAGGAGGCGAGGCTCGCAACAGCCATCGGCAACAGGGCGAGCCCGGCAATGACCGGCATCGCGTCCATGTAATGGCGCGACCAGATCATGACATAAAGCAGAAGCCCGTAAACGAATGCGACGGGTATCGCGACTGCCAGTCTTTCCGATGAATCGGGCGATGCTGTTTCGGGAGATTTCATCAAGATGCGCAAATGGTTGGAGTTTGCGCCTGTTTACGAACAAATTGTCCGCAAGATCAAGCTTATAGCGAACACGCTACAAGCCCGGAAAAGAAAGCGGCGACCACGACGACCGATGGTAGTGATTGATCCCGGGAACCTACAAAGTAGGTGGGCGCCATATGCGAAAGCCCGCAAGCCTTCACAGGGACAGCTCCCTTAGAGATCAATAAGGCCCCGGGGATGCTGTTACACCTGTCGGGAAGCGCAGTTCGCCAGCGACCAATATAGTATCTGCCGGACAGGAATGCCAGTGGCTTGCGCCAGCCCAACAGGAAATCTTTTCAGAAAAACCTGAACTGCGACGTTGGCAGGACCACGGGTCCTGACCCTAGAGCGGTTCCTGTTCTAACAGAATCGCCGGAACCGCTCTAACTATTTGTTTTATCGATTATCCAACGCATCGAAGCGGGATAAGAAATCAGTCCAGTGAACTGATTTCCCCGCGTAGACGTTTCACACTTTTGCTGGAAATGCTCTAGCTGCTTCGCGGCGCGATGCGCGAGGCCACCTGCTCGATGCGTGATGCCACATCCGTCAGCAGGCCGGTCAGGGCGGCATCGTTGCTGTCGGCGCGTCCGAGCGCTTCATCGCGCGCACGGCGCAACGTGTCGACTTCGCTCTCCAGACCGTTGATGCGCTTCTGCATCTCGGCCATCTCGTCCATCACCATGATCCCGGCCATGACGGTCAGGCGCAGATCGCCAATCTCCCCGAAGGACGACTTCAGATGGGTCACATACTGGTCGAAACGGTCGGCGAGCCCGGAGAGGTGTTCTTCCTGCCCCTCGTCGCAGGCCATCCGGTAGGCCTTGCCATCAATGGTAACGGTTACGGTCGCTATGGTAGCCTCCTATCGGTCCAGAACGGCGCGGATTGTCTCCATCGCAGTCACGAGGCGGCGTGAAACCTCGCGGTTGGCGGCTTCAAGCCGCTCCGCGCGCGCTTCGGACTGGTCGAGTTCCTGGGCGAGACGGCTGCGATCCGCATTCATGCGCTGCACCTCTTCCTCGGCTTCGGCGAAATCGCCTTCCTTGTCCAGCCGCAGATCGACCGCTTGTTCAAGCGCGTTGAGTGCCTTTTCGAGCCGTTCCAAGACTTGCCTGAGGGTCGTATCGGGTGCCATCCATGTCCTTTCCAATGCCAATCGCAAGCCCAATTCAGGGACATCGAATCGCGCCTGCGGGACGGGCATCTTTGAAAAGATTGTAATAATCGACTGCCCGATAAGCAACAAATGAGGGGCATATACGAGCGTTCATACACCGTTATCGGTGCAAAAACGGCTTTTCAGTGGTTGCATATAAGCTGTCAGCGCTACTCAATCGATTAGTCGCGGACAGTTTATTACCCAAAACTCATCGGTTTATTGACTCCTTATGTGCAGGTGCTATGTGTCCCGGTGCCTTCTGGAGCGTGATCCTAAAACGCATGAAACCGTTTTCGATACGGATCGTGCTCAGGCAAAAGGCATCGCCGCAACCCCGTTAACCCCTCCCAAGGAAAGACGGCTGAGACCATGACCAATTCCGACAAACAAAACCAGATGGCCAACGCAATCCGCTTCCTCTCCATGGACGCGGTCGAGAAAGCCAATTCGGGCCATCCCGGCCTGCCGATGGGCGCAGCCGATATAGCGACGACGCTTTACACCCGTTTCCTCTCGCACGACCCGCAGAATCCGCACTGGCCGGATCGCGACCGTTTCGTGCTTTCCGCAGGCCACGGCTCGATGCTGCTTTATTCGCTGCTCTATCTTTCGGGCTACGAAGACATCACCATCGACGAGATCAAGAATTTCCGCCAGCTCGGCTCGCGCACCGCTGGCCATCCGGAATATGGCCACGCCGCCGGTATCGAAACGACGACCGGCCCGCTCGGCCAGGGCATCGCCAATGCCGTCGGCATGGCGCTTTCCGAACGCATCCTCAATGCGCAGTTCGGTGACAGCCTCGTCAACCATTACACCTATGTGATCGCCGGTGACGGCTGCCTCATGGAAGGCATCAGCCAGGAAGCAATCGCGCTTGCCGGTCATCTGAAGCTGAGCAAGCTGATCGTGTTCTGGGACGACAACAACATTTCGATCGACGGCCCTGTCACGCTGTCCGACAATACCGACCAGCCTGCCCGTTTCGCCGCTTCCGGTTGGAACACCATGGCTGTCGACGGTCATGACCAGGACGCAATCGCCAAGGCCATCGAACTGGCCAAGGTTTCCGACAAGCCGACGCTCATCGCCTGCAAGACCACCATCGGCTTCGGCGCGCCGAACAAGGCTGGCACCAACAAGGTGCATGGGTCGCCGCTCGGTGCTGAGGAAATTGCCGCCACCCGCAAGGCTCTGGGCTGGAGTGCGGAACCTTTCGTCGTTCCGGCTGAAGTGCTGGACGCATGGCGTGTGGCTGGCCTCAATGCGGCCAAGAAGCGTCAGGAATGGGAAAAGCGCCTTGCTGCGGCCGACGCGGAAACCCGCGCCGAATTCGAGCGCCGGATGCGTGGCGACCTGCCTGCAAACTTCGATGCGACCATCATCGAATACAAGAAGAAGCTTTCCGCCGACAAGCCGAAGGTCGCGACCCGCAAGTCTTCGGAAATGGCTCTTGAAGTCATCAATGGCGTTGTGCCGGAAACCGTGGGCGGCTCTGCCGACCTCACCGGTTCCAACAACACCAAGACGAGCCAGACCAAGGCCGTAACGCCGGAAGATTACGGCCAGCGTTATGTCCATTACGGCATCCGTGAACACGGCATGGCTGCCGCCATGAACGGCATGACGCTGCACGGCGGCCTCATCCCTTACGGCGGCACCTTCCTGACCTTCTCGGACTATTGCCGCCCGGCCATGCGTCTTTCCTCGCTGATGGGCATCCGCACCATCTATGTCATGACCCATGATTCCATCGGTCTTGGCGAAGATGGCCCGACCCACCAGCCGGTCGAACATCTGGCTGCGCTGCGCGCCATTCCGAACCACAATGTGTTCCGTCCTGCCGATGCGGTGGAAACCGCCGAATGCTGGCAGATCGCCCTGCAATCGAAGAAGACCCCTTCGACGCTGGCGCTCACTCGCCAGAACCTGCCGACGGTCCGCACCGAGCATCGCGACGAAAACCTGTCGGCTTACGGCGCCTATGAGCTTGCTGCCGCAAGCAAGGACGCCAGGGTGACGATCTTCGCAACCGGCTCGGAAGTGGAAATCGCGCTCAAGACCCGCGACCTTCTGGAAGGCAAGGGCATCGCGACCCGCGTCGTTTCCGTTCCATGCTTCGAGCTTTTCGAACAGCAGAGCGACGCCTACAAGACGGCAACCATCGGCGACGCGCCGGTGAAAGTAGCCATTGAAGCGGCAATCTCGCTCGGTTGGGAACGCTTCATCGGCGAAAACGGCATCTTCATCGGCATGAAGGGCTTCGGCGCTTCGGGTGAGATCAACGATCTCTACAAGCATTTCGGCATCACGGCAGAACATGCCGCCGAAGCCGCGGAGAAGAAGCTCAACGCCGCATGATTTAAGGAAACGCCGGCGTCACACAAACGTCGGCGTTTCAATGTTTGAACCTACCAGTTCTAATGAGACGCATCGCAAGATGCAGAACCCAATCGGGAGAATAAGAGAAAATGGCAGTTCGCGTCGCAATCAATGGCTTTGGCCGCATCGGTCGTAACATCCTCCGCGCCATCGTCGAATCCGGCCGCACCGATATCCAGGTCGTCGCCATCAACGATCTCGGCCCGGTGGAAACCAACGCGCATCTTCTGCGTTATGACAGCGTTCATGGCCGTTTCCCCAAGGAAGTGAAGGTCGCCGGCGATACCATCGATGTCGGTTATGGCCCGATCAAGGTTCATGCCGTCCGCAACCCGGCTGAACTGCCGTGGAAGGAAGAAGGCGTCGATATCGCTCTGGAATGCACCGGCATCTTCACCTCGCGTGACAAGGCCGCCATGCATCTGGAAGCAGGCGCCAAGCGCGTCATCGTTTCGGCTCCTGCCGATGGCGCCGACCTGACCGTCGTCTATGGCGTCAACCACGACAAGCTGACCAAGGACCATCTGGTCATTTCCAACGCTTCGTGCACCACCAACTGCCTTGCGCCGGTGGCTCAGGTCCTCAACGATGCCATCGGCATCGAAAAGGGCTTCATGACCACGATCCATTCCTATACGGGCGACCAGCCGACGCTGGACACCATGCATAAGGATCTCTACCGCGCCCGTGCAGCCGCTCTTTCCATGATCCCGACCTCGACGGGCGCAGCCAAGGCCGTCGGCCTCGTCCTGCCGGAACTGAAGGGCAAGCTCGATGGCGTCGCCATCCGCGTTCCGACCCCGAACGTCTCGGTCGTGGACCTCACCTTCATCGCCAAGCGCGAAACGACTGTCGACGAAGTCAACAATGCAATCCGTGCAGCCGCCAATGGCCGCCTGAAGGGCATCCTCGGCTATACCGACGAACCGCTCGTCTCGCACGACTTCAACCATGACTCCCATTCCTCGGTCTTCCACACGGACCAGACCAAGGTCATGGAAGGCACCATGGTGCGTATCCTGTCGTGGTACGACAATGAGTGGGGCTTCTCCAGCCGCATGGGCGATACTGCTGTCGCCTTCGGCAAGCTGATCTAAGCGCCGATCATGTTCCGCGCCCTTCTCCCCACCGCTGCGCGCTGGCGTCCGCTGGAAGGAGAAGGGCTCGAACATCTCAATCTCGGCCCTACCGGCCGCACGATCCGTGCCGAAAGCGTCGTGATTGGCGATCGCGGTGGCGTCCCCTACGGCGTGCGCTATAGCATCGACTGCAACAGCGCCTGGCATGTCCTTCATTTCCTGATCGAAACCATGTCCGGCCACCGGCTGGAGCTGGTTTCCGATGGCGCCGGCCACTGGAACACGATGGCTGGCGATGCACTGCCCGAATTTGACGGCTGCATCGATATCGATCTGGCGGGAACCCCCTTCACCAACACGCTGCCCATCCGCCGCCTTGGCCTGACGCCGGAAAGCGGCACCGTACAGCTCGACATGCTTTACGTGCCCTTCGACAGCTTCCGCCCGCTGCGCGACCAGCAGCGCTATACCTGTATCGAGGAAGGACGGCGCTATCGATACGAGGCAGCCGACCGCACCTTCACCGCTGAATTGCCCGTCGACGAGGACGGGCTTGTCACCGACTATCCAACCCTTTTCCGGCGCCTGCCTGTTTGAGCACACTGCTCCATCGGCACCCGAAACACAGTTCTGGGAGAAAGATCATGAGTTTCCGCACTCTCGACGATGCCGACGTCAAGTCCAAGCGCGTACTGGTCCGCGTTGATCTCAACGTGCCAATGGCGAATGGCGAAGTCACCGACCTGACCCGTATCGAGCGCATCGTTCCGACCATTGCCGAACTTTCCAGGAAAGGCGCAAAGGTTATTCTGCTCGCCCATTTCGGTCGTCCCAAGGGCGTTGCTTCGGATGAAAACTCTTTGAAGCATGTCGTGAAGCCTCTGGCCAAGGTGCTTGGACATGGGGTTCATTTTGCCGAAGACTGCATCGGTGACAAGGCAAAGGCCGCGGTCGATGCCTTGAAGGACGGCGATGTCCTGCTTCTGGAAAACACCCGTTTCCACAAGGGCGAGGAAAAGAACGATCCGGAGTTCGTCGCAGCTCTGGCAGCCAACGGCGATCTTTATGTGAATGACGCGTTTTCGGCTGCCCACCGCGCGCACGCCTCGACGGAAGGGCTTGCCCATGTCCTGCCCGCCTGTGCGGGCCGCGGCATGCAGGCTGAGCTTGAAGCGCTGGAAAAGGGCCTTGGCAATCCGGCTCGCCCGGTTGTGGCCATCGTCGGCGGCGCAAAGGTCTCGACCAAGCTCGACCTCCTCTCCAACCTGATCGAGAAGGTCGATGCGCTCGTCATCGGTGGCGGCATGGCAAACACCTTCCTCGCCGCCAAGGGCTATGATGTCGGCAAGTCGCTCTGTGAGCACGAACTTGCTTCCACCGCCCGCGAAATCATGGCCAAGGCCGAAACCACAAAGTGCGCGATCATCCTGCCGGTCGATGCTGTCGTGGGCTGGCACTTTGCAGCCGACACGCCGAACCAGACCTATGGCGTCGATGCCGTGCCAAGCGATGGCATGATTCTCGATGCAGGAGCACTTTCGACCGATCTGATCGCCTCGGCTATCGATGACGCCGCAACGCTCGTCTGGAACGGCCCGCTCGGTGCCTTCGAGCTGCACCCCTTCGACGCCGCCACGGTCAAGACTGCAAAGCATGTCGCAGCCCGTACCAAGGCAGGCAAGCTGGTTTCGGTTGGCGGCGGCGGCGATACGGTCGCTGCCCTCAATCATGCGGGCGTTGCCGACGACTTCACCTATATCTCGACCGCAGGCGGCGCCTTCCTTGAATGGATGGAAGGCAAGCCTCTCCCCGGCGTCGATGTCTTGAAGAAATAACACCCCACACCAGGTTTCAGTAAGCCCGACCGATGCCGGGCTTATTTTTTTGGTGTCAGCTTCAGCAACCGGCCCGGATTGTCGTCCTCGATCAGCCAGACGGCGCCATCCGGCCCCACCGCCACATTGCGGATACGGTTTTCCATTTCAAAGCGTTCCGCTTCGTCCGCCTTGCCGCTCTTGTCGATCACGACACGCACCAGCGACATGACCGAAAGTCCGCCGATGAGCGCCGAACCGCGCCATTCGGGAAACATGTCCCCCTCGTAGAAGGCAAGCCCAGCCGGAGCGATGACCGGCGTCCAGTAAACCAATGGCGGCTCGAATTCCGGACGTGTGCTATGGCGCGGGATCGGCCGGCCACTATAATTGTCGCCGTTCGAGACAAGCGGCCAGCCGTAATTGAGACCGGGCTTGATGAGGTTGAATTCGTCGCCGCCGCGCGGCCCCATCTCATGTTCCCAGAGCTTTCCATCGGGACCGAAGGCCAGCCCGTAAGGGTTACGATGGCCGGTAGACCAGGTCAGTGCCCGCACACCATCCGCATCGGCATGCGGATTATCCTTCGGAACGGACCCGTCGAGATTCATGCGGAGGATTTTTCCCATCGGCGCTGCATCGTCCTGCGCGGTTGCAGGCAACATGCGATCGCCGACGGAGAAGAACAGATGCTTGCCGTCCGGCGCAAATGCGATAATGCCGCCCGGCTGTCCGCCACGCGCCGCCGCATCCTGCTTCCAGATGGTGGTCCTGTCCTTCAGCGCCGCCTTGCCGTCACCTTCATCCAGAACAGCGCGTGCCAGCACCACACTGCTGCCGCTCTGCGCCGGTTCGTTATAGGAAAAATAGACCGCCTTGCTCTTCTCGAAGTCGGGTGCGGGCGCGATGTCAAGCAGACCGTTCTGACCGCCGAAAGCGACTTCCGGCACACCATCGACCGCAATTTTGTCACCCGTTTGCGTGACGATGAAAATCTTGCCGCCCTTCTCCGTCAGAAGCAGCCTGCCATCGGGCAGAAAGGCGATCGCCCATGGCGTATCGAATTCGGCCACCGGCGTTACCGCAAACGGAGCATTTGCTGCGGCCTGCCTGCCGCCAGCGTTGACACTCTCAGCCGAAGCGTTCGCCACCGGCAGGGCGACCATCGATGCAGCCAGAACAAACGGCAGGCTAAAAAGGACGCGTCGCATATTTCCTCCTCAAATCACATCGACGGAAACAGGCGGGGTTTCCTCACTGGTTTCTTACATGGGGTTCGCAACCCGGATATAAAACCAGTTTCGGCAAAAACATGCGATGCCCGTATGAAAGGCCTAAACCGTTTGAAAAATATTTCAAACGTTTCAATGACTTGCGCTCGCCATAGTTTTAACCAACACTCCCTCATCGCCTTGATAGAAGGAGCGTTGCATATGACCGAACGTCTTGAAGATATTGCGATTGCACTGGTAGCGGCAGGAAAAGGCATTCTCGCCGCCGATGAAAGTTCAGGCACCATCAAGAAGCGTTTTGACGCGATCGATCTCGGATCCACCGAAGACACGCGCCGCGATTATCGCGAAATGCTCTTCCGCGCGGACGAAGCGATGAAGAACTATATTTCGGGTGTCATTCTGTATGATGAAACCATAAGGCAGAAGGCCAAGGACGGCACCCCGCTTGTCGAAATCATCCGCAACGCTGGCGCGGTCCCGGGCATCAAGGTCGATGCGGGTGCAAAACCCCTCGCGGGTTTTGAAGGCGAAACCATCACCGAGGGGCTGGATGGCCTGCGCGAGCGGCTCAATGAATATCATGGGCTTGGCGCACGTTTCGCCAAATGGCGCGCGGTGATCTCGATTTCCGACGGCCTGCCCACATGGGGCGCGGTGAAGCAGAATGCGCAGGCGCTCGCCCGCTACGCCGCCCTCTGTCAGGAAGCAAACATCGTACCGATTGTCGAACCCGAAGTGCTGATGGACGGCAAGCCGGGCAATCACACCATCGACCGTTGTTATGACGTGACGGAATGGGTTCTCAAGACGGTGTTTACGGAACTTTACGATGCCCGCGTCCGGCTCGAAGGCATGATCCTGAAGCCGAACATGGTCATCGACGGCAAGAATGCCCGCAAGGCTTCCGTGGAAGAAGTGGCGGAGAAGACCGTCCGCTGTTTCCGCAACTCCGTTCCGGCAGCAGTGCCCGGCATCGCCTTCCTTTCCGGCGGCCAGACGGGTGAAGAAGCGACAGCCCATTTGTCCGCCATGAATGCTGGCTTCGACATGCCATGGAAAATGACCTTTTCCTATGGCCGGGCCTTGCAGGCGGCGGCACTGGAAGCCTGGGGCGGCAGGGATGAGAATATCGCAGCCGGTCAGCGCGCTTTCGCGCATCGGGCAAAGATGAACGGCCTTGCTGCCACCGGCGGCTGGAAAAAGGAACTGGAAAAGGCGGCCTGAGCCGCCTTTCATCCCTCGTGCAGATGAAAGCCGACCGCCAGCGCCATCACCAGAAGGGCGATGGCGGCGATTTTCCAGAAGTCGCCGCGCCGCTTCAGGCCCGGCAAGCCGAGGGGTTTTATGATGTGCAGGCCCATCAGAAGAACGAGCAGCACGGGCAGGATTTTTGTCACAGATCACCTCTCTGTCTCCTTGTGACGCAGCAAGGTGATCGCCGCAAGACACGCGCAGCAGACACAACCGTTTTGCCGGCATGCTTCGCCTTCATCTTAAGTTTCATGGACGAATTACCGTTGGCCGACATAAACTGTACGCGGAGGTGATGAAAGGCGCATGGAGGAGATGGGCCGCAGGGGGCCGATCTTGCGCTTTCGTCAGCAGACTAACCATGCGCCCGCCCGCTGGCGTTGCGCGTGCTTCTGGGAGGAAGAGCATGACTTCGAAATATGCCGAAACCTATGCCGCATGGCAGGCCGATCCTGAACGCTTCTGGGCTGAAGCGGCGCAGGCAATCGACTGGTTCAAGCCATGGGAACAGGTTTTTGCGGGCGACGAAGGTGTCTATGGCCGCTGGTTCAAGGGTGCTGAGTGCAATACCTGTTATAATGCGCTCGACCGCCATATCGCCAACGGGCGCGGCGAGCAGGTCGCGCTGATCTATGAAAGTCCAGTCACCGGCAAGGTCCGGAAATTCACCTATCGCGAACTGCTGGAGGAAGTGGAGGCGCTTTCCGCCGTCATGCTCGACAATGGTGTGACGAAAGGCGACCGCGTTCTCATCTATATGCCGATGGTTCCCGAAGCAGCCGTCGCCATGCTGGCTGCGGCCCGCATCGGCGCCGTCCATTCCGTGGTTTTCGGCGGATTTGCCGCCAATGAGCTTGCAACCCGCATCGACGACGCCAAGCCGGTGATGATCATCGCCGGGTCCTGCGGCATCGAACCGACGCGCGTGGTGCCATATCAGGCCATGCTGGATAAAGCGATTTCACTCGCGCACCATAAAGTCGATCATTGCATCATCTTGCAGCGCGAACAGCACCGGCACGAGCCGGTGGCGGGCCGCGACATCGACTATCGCGAAGCCGTCGATGCCGCGCGTGGCCGCCATGTCCCCTGCGTAGCCGTCCAGGCAACCGATCCGCTTTATGTGCTCTACACCTCCGGTACGACCGGGGAGCCCAAAGGCGTCGTGCGCGACAATGGCGGGCATATGGTGGCGCTCGCCTGGTCCATGAAGCACGTTTTTGGCGTGGAGCCCGGTCAGGTATGGTGGGCGGCGTCCGATGTGGGCTGGGTCGTCGGCCATTCCTATATCGTCTATGGGCCGCTGATCCATGGCGCGACCAGCATCCTGTTCGAGGGCAAGCCGATCGGCACACCGGATGCGGGCACCTATTGGCGCATCATCGCGGAGCATGGCGTTGAGGTGATGTTCACCGCACCGACAGCGCTGCGCGCCATCAAGAAGGACGACGCGGACGGCAATTTCGTGCGCCGCTACGACCTTTCGAAGTTCCGCGCCCTTTATCTTGCTGGCGAACGCGCCGATCCGGACACGATTCACTGGGCCGAAAACCTGCTGGGCTGTCCGGTGATCGATCATTGGTGGCAGACGGAAAGCGGCTGGCCCATGGTCGCCAATCCGCTTGGCCTCGGGCTTCTGGAAACGAGATATGGTTCACCGGCCGTCTGCCTGCCGGGATATGATATCCGCGTGCTGGACGATGAAGGCCATGAACTCGAGCGCGGCCAGCTTGGCAATATCCTCATCAAGCTGCCGCTGCCGCCGGGCTGCCTGCCGACGCTCTGGAATGCTGACGAGCGCTTCCGCAAGGCCTATCTGAACGAATTTCCGGGCTACTATAAAACCGCCGATGCGGGTTACATGGACGAGGACGGCTATCTCTACATCATGAGCCGCACCGACGACATCATCAATGTCGCCGGCCATCGCCTGTCCACGGGCGCGATGGAAGAAGTGCTTTCAAGCCATCCCGACGTTGCCGAATGCGCGGTGCTCGGCATTTCCGATCCCCTGAAGGGGCAGGTTCCCTGCGGTTTCCTGGTGTTGAAATCCAACATCGAACGCGATCCGCAGGAGGTGGAGAAGGAATGCGTCAGCATGGTGCGGGACATCATCGGCCCTGTTGCCGCCTTCCGGCTTGCGCTGACCGTCAAACGCCTGCCGAAGACGCGCTCCGGCAAGATTTTGCGTTCCACGATCCAGAAGATCGCTGACGGCGAAGAATGGACGATGCCAGCCACAATTGACGACCCGGCTATTCTGGACGAAATCAGCACTGTTCTGCGCGAGCGTCACACTGGCCTCGCCTTCGCCTGATCCATTCCCGAACTATTGACCGGCGGTTTCCGCCGGTCCAATCTCCACGCAAACTGGAGATCGACCATGCAATTAGAAGGCAAGGTGGCCATCGTCACCGGCGCTGCCCGCGGTATTGGCTATGCCATAGCAAAACGCTTCCTGCTGGACGGTGCAAGCGTTGTCCTGTCCGACATCGACAATGCCGCAGCCATGCGCGCAGCCAGGGATCTGGAGCAGTTCGGCCCGGTGCATCCCATGGCTGCCGACGTGGGCGACAAGCTCGACATTCACAATCTCCTGACCTTCACCATAACCAACCTCGGCGAGATCGATATTCTCGTCAACAATGCCGGTATCGTGCATCAGGCGGATTTCCTCGATCTCAAGGAAGAAGATTTCGACCGCGTGATGCGGGTCAATCTCAAGGGTGCGTTTCTGTGCGGACAGGCCGTGGCCAAACGCATGGTGGAGCGCGTCGAATCGGGCGGCGATCCGGGCACAATCATCAACATGTCGTCGATCAACGCCATCTTCGGCCTGCCCGAGCAACTCGCCTATTCCGTTTCCAAGGGCGGATTGAACCAACTGACACGCTCCATGGCAGTAGCGCTCGCTCGCTGGGGGATTCGCGTCAATGCGATCGGCCCGGGCTCCATAGAGACCGACATGCTTTCCGCCGTGAACACCGACGCCGATGCCCGCAACGCGATCCTTTCGCGAACGCCGCTCGGTCGCATCGGCCAAGCATCTGAAATTGCTTCGATAGCATCATTTCTGGCATCGCGGGAGGCGAGCTATGTGACAGGCCAGACCATCTATGCCGATGGCGGGCGCCTGCCTCTCAGCTATATGGCAGCACCGCGCTACAAGGCGTGACGTTGCGATCCCGTTCCATTGGGACGATAATAAAGGACGGATTTGCTCCTGACAGATAGCTGTCAGGAGGGGTGTGCGATACTGCGTATCCAAGGATGAGGGAGTTTTCACCATGGCACTCGCAATCGCACCATTGATCGCAGTCTTGAAGGAATACAAGCGCAGGCAGGACGAACGCCGCCGGTTTATCCGCACACAGCGCGTCATCGACGGTCTGCCAAAAGACCTGCGCAAGGATCTGGGCTGGCCGGATCGTTATCTGGAACAGCGCAAAACCAGATACTGCAACGGAGAATAAAACGGAATGCGCCGTGCAGACCGCCTTTTCCAGATCGTTCAGCACCTGCGCGGTGGCAGGCTTGTCACCGCGCGCCAGTTGGCCGAACGGTTGGAAGTCTCCGAACGCACCATCTACCGCGACATCTCCGACCTGCAATCGACCGGCGTCCCCATCGATGGCGAAGCAGGCGTCGGCTACATTCTGAGGCAGGGTTTCGAGCTGCCGCCGCTCATGTTCACGCGCGACGAAATCGTGGCGCTTGTCGCAGGGGCGCGCCTCATCCGCGCCTGGGGCGGTGTCTCCATGGCGCGGGGCGCGGAAGAGGCTCTCGTCAAGATCGAAGCCGTGCTGCCCAAGGAAGAGCGCGCCCGCATCACCAGCACGCAGATTCACGCGCCAACGGCGCGCATCAGCATGGACGAGCGCCGCATCATCGACGCGGTGGAACGCGCCGTCGATCAGGGCAATGTCCTCAACATCCGCTATCGCGATCTGGAATCGCGCGAAAGCGAGCGTGATATTCGTCCGCTCGGCCTCTGGTTCTGGGGTAAGGTCTGGACGGTTATCGGCTGGTGCGAATTGCGCAATGCTTTCCGCACATTCCGCACCGACCGCATCGTGGAGGCGAGCGACGCAGGCCGCCTCTTCCGCGCCGAACGCGGCAAGACGCTGGCAGATTTCTACCGCCTCATGGAATTGAGCGAATATAACGCCTTCAAGGACTGAATACTTCGGCTACTCCCAAGGCAACCGCCGCTTGAACCGGTTCGGCAGTCTGTTCACGACAGACCTGTCGAACCGATTCTCTTTTCCATCATGATCCTGACCAACTGCTCGATCACATATTGTACCCCGCGATCTTCCTGACGGCGCTTGTGCCAGGCGATATGCAACGGAAAACCTGCAACGGGAATCGGCGGCGGAAAAGCCGCGAGGGAAGACGTATCCTCGGGCATACAGCGCGAGGGCAGCATGGCGATCATATCGGTGTTGGCCAGCAATTCCGGCACCATGCCGAAATTCGGTACAACCACACCCACTCGGCGGCTTAATCCCCGCTCCGCGAGCGTGCGGTCGACCGGGCTGCTGTCGTCTCCGCGCCCGGAGACGAGGATATGCGGATATGCAAGCCAGCTCTCCAGCGAGAATGCGTTTGCTGCCGCATGATCCCGGCGCATTGCAATAATGTAGTTCTCCTCCAGCAGCAGGCGGCGCTGAAGCTCCTTATCCGCATCAGGAAAGACGGAGAGGGCAAGATCGCTTTCTCCTGTCACGAGCGCCACCCGCGCCGCCTCGGCACCATGCCACGGTTGGACAATGATATTGATCCCCGGTGCAATGTGCGCAAGCGTCTTCAATAGAGGCCCTATGACGAAGATGGCAGGATAATCCGCCATGCAGACGCGTATCGTCTGCTGCAGCGACACAAGCGGGACTTCGGGCGGATCAACCAGGTCGACCACCCCTGCCAGCAAAGTTTTCAGGGAAGCACGCAATGTTTCCGCTTTCGGAGTGCGCCGCATCGTGCCGCGCGCCCGTTCCAAAAGCTGGTCGTTGAACAAGGCGCGGCAGCGCTGCAAAGCATTCGATACAGCAGGCTGCGTCAGGTTAAGCCGATCAGCAGCCCGGCTCACATGCGCTTCATCGAGAAGGGCATCCAGTATCACCAGAAGATTGAGATCGAGCGAACGTAAATTCATAAAATCAATAATAGTATATATCTATTATAAATTGGAGCAATTTAGTTACTGGTGGCATCGTCTCCGTCAGCCCGAAGGAGACAACCATGTCCAAGACGCTGATCTTACTTTTTCATCCCGATCTGACACGATCCCGCACCAACGCAGCGCTTGCCGCCGCAGCTGCAAAATTGCCCGGCGCGGAGATCGTCGACATGCAGGCCGCTTATCCGCAGGGGATCGATTTCTTGAAGGATAGCGAGCGTGAAGCATTGCGACTTCTGTCGGCTGATCGCATTGTCCTGCAATTTCCGGTCCAATGGTATTCCACACCGCCCCTTCTCAAGGCATGGCAAGATGCCGTACTGACCCGCATGTTCTACATTGCCTATGAGCAGGAGGGCCGCAAGCTCGAAGGGACGCCGCTCCTGATCGCCGCGACAGCAGGAAATGTCCCCGAAGCCTATCGCGAAGGCGGGCGCAACATGTTCCCGATGATTGAACTTTTCGCCCCATTGCGGGCAACAGCGAACCGTTGCGGGCTCGGCTGGGCAACGCCGTTTGTGCTGTATGCCGCCGACAAGATATCAACCGAAGCGCTGGAGGATGCGGCCAACCGCTATGCGGACGCCCTCAAAGTCTGGATCTCCGCGACGTCCACTCCCAACAGCGAGGCGGCAGCTTGACCCAACAAAAAAGCCCGGCAGAACCGGGCTTCTTGCATTTCGGCAAGCGATGTCGCTTCCCGACTATTCTTCCTCGTCTTCGTCGTCAGTATTCGCGCCCTTGAGCGAAGAGAGCTTGGCGAAAACCTTGTCGGCATCGAGCTCGTCTTCCGCAGGCTGCTCGTCACGATAATCGAAATTCTCGGTCGCAGAAGCTGGCAGCAAGGTGCTGTCCGCTTCGGGCGCGGCCGGACGATTGCGCGACGCACGTTCGACTTCGATGTCGAGATCGATCTGAGAGCAGAGGCCGAGGGTAACCGGATCCATCGCCGTCAGATTTGCCGAGTTCCAGTGCGTGCGGTTGCGAATCTGCTCGATGGTCGACTTGGTCGTGCCGATCAGGCGGGAAATCTGCGCATCCTTCAATTCAGGATGATTGCGTACCAGCCAGAGAATCGCATTCGGGCGGTCCTGACGCTTGGAAAGCGGCGTATAACGCGGGCCCTTGCGCTTGGCTTCAGGAACACGAACCTTCGGTTCGGCAAGCTTCAGGCGATAATAAGGGTCCTTTTCGCCCTTCGCGATTTCTTCACGCGAAATCTGGCCGGTAATGACCGGGTCGAGACCCTTGATACCCTGCGAAGCTTCACCGTCGGCAATAGCCTTCACTTCCAGCGGGTGCAGCTTGCAGAAAGCGGCAATCTGGTCAAACGACAGGGCCGTATTATCGACAAGCCAAACGGCCGTTGCCTTCGGCATAAGAAGCTGGGTGGCCATTAGATATAATCCTTCTGTTCGTCCGCTCCGGTGGCGCGGGACGTGGGCAAAACCACAATTTCCGGGAAATCACGGCCTATATATCGTTTTTTTGTCGCCAGAGCAAGAATGGCTCTCAAGCTAAAGAGCCTGAACCACAAAGCGCCATTTGCCGCCACACAGGACGGCTTTGGAACGGCTCTAGGCAATATCGAGTACGATCTTGCCGATATGCCTCCCCTCCTCCATCCGTTCATGCGCGCGCCAGGCATCTTTCAGCGAAAAGATCATGTCCATCACTGGCGCGACGCGGCGCTGCGCCAGAAGCGGCCAGACCTTTGCCTCCAGTTCCCGCGCAATGCCAGCCTTGAACTCGACCGGCCGCGGACGAAGCGTGGAGCCGGTATGGGTCAGGCGCTTGGTCATCAACAGCGCGAAATTGGCCGTGGCTTTCGCACCATTGAGAAAGGCGATCTGCACGATGCGGCCATCTTCGGCCGCAGCCTTGTAATTGCGATCGACGTAGTCACCGCCGACCATATCGAGAATCACATCGGCACCTCTGCCTTTGGTCGTGTCCTTGACGACCTCGACAAAATCCTCGTCCCTATAATTGACGGCGCGATCAGCCCCGAGCTTTAGACAGGCGTCGCACTTTTCCTTAGAGCCAGCAGTCGCAATGACGGTCGCGCCGAATGCCTTGGCTAGCTGGATAGCCGTCGTGCCGATCCCCGACGAGCCCCCATGAACCAGAAACGTCTCGCCTTTCTTCAATCCTCCGCGCTCGAAAACATTGTGCCAGACGGTGAAGAAAGTCTCCGGGATAGCAGCCGCTTCGATGTAGCCATAGCCGGAAGGCAGGGGCAGAGCATTGGTTTCATGCACGACGGCATATTCGGCATAGCCACCGCCAGCCAGCAATGCGACGACCTGATCGCCGAGCTTGAAACGCTTGACGCCGCTGCCGACGGCTACAATGTCACCGGCAATTTCCAGGCCCGGAATATCGGACGCACCGGGCGGCGGCGCATATTGTCCCAGCCGCTGCAAGACATCCGGGCGGTTGACCCCGGCGGCACGCACCCGCACCAGAATTTCACTTTCCTTGGGTTCCGGCACCGAGCGCTGAACAGGGCGAAGCATATGGGGTCTGCCCGGTTCGGAAATTTCGATAGCGGTCATCTGGGAAGGAAGGTCGGTCATCATGCTCAAGACTCCATTCAGATTTCGTACCCTGCGCCGTGGTCAGGTGCCCCATCGGCACCGTCGCACAAATGCCGCATGACGGATGCAAGACACCGCGTTAGGGAAATCGTCATCGATTTTCCCAAATATATATGCGACGATTCAAGGTGTTAAATCTTTTCTGAGCCATCATTGACCACGGAGGACGGCTATGAGCGGTTTCGATGAGGATGTGGCGAAGCCCCGCTGCAGCGTGGCGCTGAGCCAGGAGGAACTGTCGCTGCTTTCGGTCACCGAGATCGACCAGCGCATTGCCCTGCTGCAATCCGAAATAGAGCGATTGAAGGCAGAACGCCTCAAAAAGGGCGACAGCCGCGCAGCGGCGGAAGCATTGTTTCGATAGGGGAACTCGTCAGCGGAAATGGATGCCGGAGCAAAATCGCCGGAACCATTTCCGGACGAAATGTTTAGGAACAATAGTCACTGATCGCAATGGCCGCTTGACATCGACGGCCCAGCTTCAAGTTGCGGGAATAGAATTTTGCGCATTTACATTCAGGTTCTGGCCCTCCTTTGCGGCACAGCCTTTCTCCTCATCGCCTCCGGACTTCATGGTCTCCTGCTGCCACTGCGCGGTGGCGCGGAAGGATTTTCGGTCACATCGCTGGGCATGCTCGGCACCACCTGGGCTGGCGGTTTCGTTGCGGGCTGTCTGTTCGCGCCGCGCCTTGTGCGCCGCGTCGGCCATGTACGGGCATTCGGATGTTTTGCTGCATCAGCCGCGATCATCGCTCTGCTTTCCGGCGTCTTCGTGGATGCAACCATCTGGGTGATCCTGCGCGCTTTCACCGGCTTTTCCATGGCCGGTGCCTTCATGGTCATCGAAAGCTGGCTGAATGAGCGGGCGACCAACGAATCACGCGGCAAGATTTTCGGCATGTACATGATGGTCAACTATGGGGCCACCATGTCCGGGCAGATGCTGGTGGCCGCAGGCGATGTGCGCTCCGATCACCTGTTCATGATAAGCGGCGTCTTCTTCTGCCTGGCCCTTATCCCGACCGCGATTTCCACGGCTGTCAGCCCCAAGCCGCTGACGGAAGTGCAGCTCGATCTCAAGGCGCTCTATAACAATTCCCCCGCAGCCTTTGTCGGCTGCATACTGATCGGCATCGCCAATGGCGCCTGGGGTACGCTTGGAGCGGTATTTGGCGCGAAATCCGGGATTTCAACCACCGAGATCGCCTTGATGGTCAGCGTCACCATCGCAGCCGGCGCCCTGATGCAGATTCCGATCGGTCGCATTTCCGATCTGGTGGACCGGCGTTTCGTACTCGCCAGCGTTGCGGCTCTGGCGGCACTGGTTGGCCTGATCGCCTTTCTCGTCGCGCCTACCAGCGGCCCCGTCATTATCGCGATGACCGGCTGTTACGGCGCGCTCGCCTATGCGCTCTATCCCGTTGCGGTCGCCCACGCGAACGACCATGCAACATCGGAAAGCTTCGTGAAAGTGTCGAGCGGACTTCTGCTGCTTTACGGGTTCGGCACGATGCTTGGGCCGCTTCTGGCGGCTGCGGCGATGGATATTTTCTGGCCCTCAGGCCTCTTTGCCATCACCATGCTCGCGCATATTTCCATCACCGGTTATGCGCTGTTCCGCTCCCGCAGGCGCGCTTCGGTTCCCAAAGAGAACAAGGACCAGTTCATGAGCATGCCGTCGGAACGCGGTGCTACGCCGGAAGCGTTGAACCTTGACCCGAGAGCGGAGACGGAAGGTTGACGGCGTTAAAAATCGCCATCGACAAACAGAACCAATCAAATAATTGAACCAATATGTTCGGCGGCTGTGGCACAGCCGCCAATGCAGCAGTACAGCGTCATGACCATGACATGGAAAAGCGCACTGCTGTGGTGCAACATTCCCTGTCCACGACAAGGCAATTCAGGCTCGCGAGAACCTTTCAACAGCCAAAGTCTTTGGTTTGATACGCCTTATCCAACCGCGATCAAAACGCGGCTTCCCTGTCAGTGACGCGTTACCTGGGATCTCAGTTTTTCGATCTGGTCCTTGAGCATAAGCTTCTTGCGCTTGAGAGATGCAACGTGCAGGTCATCCATTGCCGGTGACGCCAGGGCTTCGGAAATTTCCTGTTCCAGAGCGCCGTGCTTCTTTTCGAGCGTGGCAAGATGGGACTCGATAGCCATCATCAGATCTCCTTTGGTTGATTTCCCTGATTTACGGAACGGCGTGGACCTTGTTTGCCCGCCATCCCGCCATTCAACCTGCATGAGCGCCCGGCACATCTCCTGTATTTCCGGGCCAAACACGCAGTCCCGGCTGCCAAGGATGCGGTGGTGTTTGTCGCCTTCGACAGCCGCGTCCATGACAGAACCATGACAGTTTGGCATGAGTTTGATGCAAAGTCGATTTTGTCGTGGTAGCATTTTCCTGACGCGAAAAATGTGATAAGGGCTTCGCCGAAAACGGGCTGACGCCGCACCTTTTCATGGGTTGGCGCAGCCCGTAAAACTATTCAACAGAACGGGGCACCGCATGTCCGATCAGGAACAGGCCGAAATCAGATTGGCCGTCGCACGTCTGAAACAGGAACACGCGGACTTCGATGCTGCCATAAACGCCATGATAGCGGTTGGCTGCGACCAATTGCGCGTGCAGCGCATGAAAAAGAAAAAGCTCGCAATCAAGGACAAGTTGCAGGAAATGGAAGATCGGGTGATCCCCGACATCATCGCCTGAATGTCCACAACGATCCATAATTAGAGCCGGGGTTCGCCCGGCTTTATCTTTTCAGCATCATCCACCAACTACATGAAAGAAGCGGAGCAGGAAGATCAATGAGCGTTACTGCCGATGTCGCCATCATCATGGGAAGCCAGTCCGACTGGGAAACCATGCGCCATGCAGCGGACACACTCGAAGCACTCGGCATTTCCTTCGATGCCCGGATCGTTTCCGCGCATCGCACCCCTGATCGTCTCGTTGCCTTCGCCAAGGGCGCCAAGGCAGAAGGTTTCAAGGTCGTCATCGCGGGCGCAGGCGGCGCAGCCCATCTGCCAGGCATGGCGGCAGCCATGACGCCGCTTCCCGTCTTCGGCGTCCCGGTCCAGTCCAAGGCGCTTTCAGGCCAGGACTCGCTTCTCTCCATCGTCCAGATGCCGGCCGGCATCCCTGTCGGTACGCTGGCGATCGGCCGCGCCGGTGCGGTCAATGCCGCACTGCTCGCAGCAGCCGTCTTGGCGCTTTACGATGAGGCGCTCGCAGCCCGTCTTGACGAGTGGCGCGCGGCGCAGACGGAAAGCGTAGCGGAACGTCCTTCAAACGAGGCCTGATATGAACACTTCTGTACTGAAGCCCGGTGCAACCATCGGCATCATCGGCGGCGGGCAGCTCGGCAGGATGCTTGCCATGGCCGCAGCGCGGCTCGGCTTTCAAACCGTGATTCTGGAGCCGCAGGCCGATTGCCCGGCAGCACAGGTCGCCAATCACCAGATCGTCGCGGCCTATGACGATCCGAAGGCGCTTGCGGAGCTTGCCGCAGCTTCCGATGTCATTACCTACGAATTCGAGAACGTGCCGGTGAGCGCCGCCGACCGGCTGGCAGAAACCGCTCTGGTCCTGCCGCCGCCCGCAGCGCTTGAAGTCTCGCAGGATCGCTTTGCCGAAAAGCAGTTCCTCAATGAAAGCGGTATCGAGACGGCTCCCTGGCGCCTCGTGGACGATGAAGAATCCCTGATCGCGGCCCTGGGAGCGCTTGGCGAGCGCGGCATCCTCAAGACGCGACGTCTGGGCTATGACGGCAAGGGACAGGTCCGCCTGGCCTCGCTCGACGAGAGCGAAGCCCACAAGGCGATTCTTGCCATCAATCGCGCCCCGGCGATCCTCGAAGGTTTCGTCGATTTCGAACGTGAAGTCTCGGTGATTGCAGCACGCGACCGGTCTGGAAACGTCGCAATCTTCGATATTGCCGAAAACGTGCACAAGGACGGCATCCTTGCCACCTCGACCGTTCCGGCTGCGATTTCCGAGAACACAGCGGAAGCTGCCCGCAAAGCCGCTACAAAGCTTTTGAATGCGCTTGATTATGTCGGCGTGCTGGGGCTCGAATTCTTCGTCCTGAAGGACGGAACGCTGCTGGCGAACGAGTTTGCCCCGCGTGTCCATAATTCCGGCCACTGGACGGAAGCGGCCTGCGCCATTTCGCAGTTCGAACAGCATATCCGCGCCGTTGCCGGATTGCCTCTCGGCAGCACCGAACGCCATTCCGATTGCGTAATGGAAAACCTGATCGGCGACGACGTCGACAAGGTTCCAGCGATTCTCTCCGAAAAGGATGCCGTGCTGCACCTCTACGGTAAAAAGGAAGCACGTCCGGGCCGCAAAATGGGCCATGTGACGCGCATCCAGCCTCGCAGGAAATGATGTTCATCGGGAATCCCGTCGATTCCCGATGAATCTTTTGCCGCCTGCCAAGAATTTCAGCTCCTGCACCCTGAATCTGCGGCTCAGGAGTTGACATTTGCCTGAAACCTTGTGTATTTCGGCCAACCCTTCGGGCATCTAACAGTGCCTGTAACCAATTGGCGCCTCGGGCGCCTGTTTTTATGAAGCCCCGCGGCATCTGCACGTCAACGGGCCAACAAGACCGGTGATTGACATGAAGATCAAGAACTCGCTTAAAGCGCTTAAGGCCCGTCATCGCGACTGCCAGCTGGTCCGCCGCAAGGGCCGCGTATACATCATCAATAAGACCGCCCCGCGCTACAAGGCTCGCCAGGGCTAATCTTATTTCTGATTTTGCATTTGACGTTTCGCTGCGCATGATAAAATCTATGCGCATGCGGAACGTTTTTGCATGTCTGGTTTCTTTTTCTGTGGTCGCATCGCTGGGTGCAACTGTGCCGTCGGCTTATGCCGAAGTCGCGCCCGGCAAGGTGCCGCTTACCGCACCGCTGACGCCCGTTCAGACCGGCCCCGACAGCGAACAGAAACCGACCCCGGAAAAACCTGCGCCGGATGCAGCCCAAACGCCTGAAGAGCGCCTCGACAAGCTCTTTGCCGATCTTCGCCGTACAACGGATGAAGCCAAGGCACGGCGCATTGCTTCGCAGATCAACACGCTGTGGTCGCAGTCGGGCAGCGCAACAGTCGATCTCCTCATGCAATGGGCGAACGCGGCGATGCTGGAGCAGCGCTATCCTTCGGCCATCGACTTCCTGAACGAAGCGATCGCGCTCGACCCGGAATATGCGGAAGCATGGAACCGTCGCGCTACGGTCTATTTCCTTAAAAAAGATTATGCCCATGCCATGTACGACATCAATCGTACGTTGGAACTGGAACCGCGCCATTATGGCGCCCTGACCGGCATGGCGGCCATATTGCGCCTGCGCGGCCTCAAGGAACAGGCGCTGAAAGCCTATGAACAGGCCCTGATCGTTTATCCGATGATGCGCGACGCACAGAAGAACTTCAATGATCTGGCTGATGAACTGACCGACACTCGGACTTAGAGCGTCCCTGCCTCCTCCAATTCATCTCTGTTCAAAGAAAAACGCGCTCTCAAAGAGCGCGTTTTTTTGGATGGCGTCTGCCACGACTGGATGAGATTCCGGCTGTGGCGAGCCGAAAATGGTGGAGTTTGAGAACCGGTGCGGAATGTACTTCCACGCATAGTCCCGAAAAGTTGCAGACTTTTCGGATTAGACTTTGCGTCAAAGAACGCACATGAGCACCGGAAGCGCAAAACGACGCCATTTGCAGGCCGTCACGGCCGGAATATCGCCAGTCTAGATGCCCGATTTTCCATCTGGCCCTATATAGGCGATGCGCAGCATGTTGGTCGCGCCCGGCGTTCCGAACGGGACACCGGCGGTGATGATGACGCGGTCGCCTGCCTTGCCAAACTCTTCGTGGAAGACGATTTCGCAAGCATGGTTGACCATGTCTTCAAGGTCGTGCGCATCATCGGTAACAACGCAATGCAGGCCCCAGACGAGCGACAGCTTGCGGGCGGTATCGACAACCGGCGACAGAGCGATAATCGGCGTGCGCGGCCGTTCGCGGGCAGCGCGCAGGCCGGTCGTGCCGGACGCGGTATAGGTGACAATGGCCGAAAGCTTCAGCGTTTCCGCGATCTGGCGTGCAGCGAGCGAGATTGCGTCGGCACCAGTCGGCTCCGGTGCTGCGCGCTGCGCATCGATGATGGTCGAATAGGTCGGTTCCTTTTCCACCTGCTCCGCGATGCGGTTCATGGTGGCGACAGCTTCGACCGGGTACTGGCCGGAGGCGGATTCAGCCGAAAGCATGATCGCGTCAGCACCTTCAAACACCGCGGTCGCAACGTCGGAAACTTCGGCGCGGGTCGGAACCGGAGCAGTAATCATCGATTCCAGCATCTGCGTAGCGACCACGACCGGCTTGCCGGCGCGGCGTGCCTTGCGGGTGATCTGCTTCTGAATGCCCGGAACGCTTTCAAGCGGCATTTCAACGCCGAGATCACCGCGCGCAACCATCAATGCGTCAGAAAGCTCGATGATTTCATCAAGACGCGTCACGGCCTGCGGCTTCTCGATCTTCGACATCAGGCCGACCTTGCCGCGCGAAACCTTGCGCACCTCGGCCAGATCTTCCGGACGCTGGATGAAGGAAAGCGCAACCCAGTCGATTTCTTCCTTCAGAACGGCGTCGAGGTCCTTGCGGTCCTTTTCCGTCAGCGCGCCGACGCCAAGCGTCGTATCCGGGAGGCTGACGCCCTTGCGATCCGAAATGCGCGTTCCGGAGATCACCTTGCAGCGGATCGACTTGCCGTCGCTTGCCTCGGCTACGAGGTGCAGCTTGCCATCGTCGATCAGCAGGCGATGACCCGGCTCGACAGCTTCAAGAATTTCCGGGTGCGGAAGATAGACGCGGGTTTCATCGCCGGGCGCTTCGTTATTGTCGAGGGTGAAGGTCTGGCCGGGAACGAGATCGACCTTACCGTCCTTGAACTTGCCGACGCGCAGCTTCGGACCCTGAAGATCGGCCAGAATGCCGATCGGACGGCCCAGTTCCTTTTCCACATTGCGAATGCGCTTGACGAGGGTGCGCATCAGATCATGGTCGGCGTGACTCATGTTGATGCGGAACACATCCGCGCCTGCCTCAAACAGCTTGCGGATGACGGCTTCCTCGCCTGACGCCGGACCTAGCGTGGCGAGAATCTTGACCTTGCGGTTGCGCTTCATTGACTATTCGTTCCTGTAACAGTGGGGTTTTCTGTCGGCGTTTCATCGGTGAGCTGAACCATCCAGCTCGATTGTTCCCCGGTGTCGTATTCCTGGAAGCCGTTGCGCTGGAAACCGCGCGCGAAGCAATCCTGGACGCCAGTAATACGGAATTCTTTTTCGGCCACGCACATGTTGACCTTGCCCTCCCAGCGCCCGCCGCCCTGGGCGTCTTCGGCGTAGAGGTAGTAGTAGCGGGATGAAAGCGGGCCTTCGAGCAGCGTCTTGCAGGCTGCGCCTTCAATATGCCACCAGCCCTCGGTCACCCAGCCGGTCTTGGCGCGGTAGCCGATGGCAACGCCGACCAGGTTCTGGGTTGCGTTACATACGCGGAAATCCGCCCTGGCCTCTATGGATGTCATGCCCAGCGCAGTCATCAGCACACCGGCAAACAAAACTAGAGATCGTGGAAGTCGCATACGCAGAACCCCTTCAGCCCGCTATCGGTTTTATCGAACAATTTATATTGCACAAGGAAATCCATCTCGGGGACATCCCGTTTCGGGTCGCTCTCTTTTCGGCAGTTTCGCCTTTGATGTCAACGCAATCCCATTGATTACAGGTACTCTCGATCGAAGAATGATCGTTGCAATCCCGGCTTTCTCATGACAGACCTGAAACAGCTTCCCGCACAACACAGAAATAATCTCAAAGTTCAGCCTCGGATTCCGCCCTATGCCGCTTCAATCCGGATCAATCGCTTCGACACAATTCTCACCGGTATACACTGTCGATGGAGATTTCAGCCTCGGCCTGCTCCTGACCGCCGACCATGCACGGCGCGATGTTCCAGCCGAATATGGCACGCTTGGTTTGCAGAAAAGTGAATTCGACCGTCATATCGCCTATGATATCGGCGTCGAGAATTTGACGCGCGGGCTCGCCAGCCGTCTGAGCGCGCCGGCGGTCCTCGGTGGTTTTTCGCGCCTCCTGATCGATCCCAATCGCGGGGAGGACGATCCGACGCTGATCATGCAGCTGTCCGACGGGGCGGTCATCTCCGGCAACTATCCGATGTCCGCAGGCGAACGTGAAGAACGCCTCCAACGCTTCTACCGCCCCTATCACGACGCGGTTGCCCGGGCGAGCGAACGCGTGGCGGCCGAAAGCGGGGCTGCGCCCTTCATCGTTTCGATCCATTCCTTTACGCCGCGCTGGAAGCACAAGGCCCGTCCCTGGCAGATCGGCCTTCTCTGGGACAAGGACGACCGAGCCGTAAAGCCGCTTCTGTCGCTGCTGCGTGAAAACCCTGACCTGACGGTCGGCGATAACGAACCTTATGACGGCGCGCTCAAGAACGACGCCATGTACCGGCATGCGACCGCGAAGGGCTTCGCCCATGTCCTGATCGAAGTGCGGCAGGACCTGATTGCCGATGACAAGGGAGCGGCTGAATGGGCCCACCGGCTTGCCCCCATGATCGCGCATATCAATACACTTCCCGACATCCACACTGTCCGGCATTTCGGCTCGCGCGCCGATCGCATCGAATAACGGGCCTGTCAGGAGAGGCTTTGCCCGCTATCCACAGGGCTTGACCCGCCAAATCGGGTCGTGCATCGAAAAAGGCTCTTAATTTTGCCTGCGACTCGCGGGAAAAACGGTCCAGACTTTCGAGAAGCGGTTTCGCGCCGTGCGCGACCGCATCATCATTGAATTTGAATTGGAGAACTCCTCGTGAGCGACGACATTACCAGCGAAGCCCAAACGATTGCTGTCGGCCAGTTGCGTGCTTTCATCGAGCGCATCGAGCGCCTTGAAGAAGAAAAAAAGACCATCGGCGACGATATCAAGGAAGTTTACGCGGAATTGAAGGGTTCGGGGTTTGACAGCAAGGTCGTGAGGACCATTATTCGTCTGCGTAAAAAAGAAGACCATGAACGTCAGGAAGAAGAAGCCATGCTGCAGCTCTATATGGACGCACTTGGCATGAGCTGATTTCGGCTCTTCCCGGAGCCTCTCCTCTTCCTGAAATCGAAACCCGACGGATCATTCGCGGTCCGTATTCAGTGTCTGAGAAAAAGCGCCATTGCAGCAAGGCATGGTGGTTTGTGAATCGGACACTCAGAGGAAGGGGACAGGATCTATGGAGTTCAGAAAGCTCGGACGTACCGAACTTAGTGTTTCGCCGCTTTGCTTCGGCGGCAATGTATTTGGATGGACGGTCGACGAAGCGACATCGTTCTCGCTTCTCGACCGTTTTGTCGATGCCGGTTTCAATTTCATCGACACAGCCGATGTCTATTCCGCCTGGGCGCCCGGCAATGTGGGCGGCGAATCCGAAACCATTATCGGCAACTGGCTGAAATCCCGCGGCCTGCGCGACAAGGTGGTCATCGCCACCAAGGTCGGCGGCGAATTGGGGCCTGACGAAAAGGGCCTTTCCCCGGCCTATATCCGCAAGGCGGTCGATGCTTCCCTCAAGCGGCTGCAGACGGATTACATCGATCTCTATCAATCGCACTGGGATGACCCGGAAACACCGTTCGAAGATGTGCTCGGCACCTATAAGGAGTTGATGGAGGCCGGCAAGGTGCGGGCCATCGGTGCGTCCAATCTTACGCCGGAGCGACTGACCGAGGCGCTGAACGTCGCCCATTCACATGACCTGCCGCGCTACGAAAGCCTGCAACCGCTTTATAATCTTTATGATCGCGGGGATTTCGAAAACGGGCTGGCAAAAATCTGTCGTGACAACGAGATCGGCGTAATTTCCTATTATTCGCTGGCTGCGGGATTCCTGACCGGAAAATACCGTTCCGCTGACGATCTCGGACAAAGCGCGCGCGGAAAATCAGTCGAAAAATATCTGACGGATCGCGGGTCGCGGATCATTGCGGCACTTGATGACGTGGCCCGCAATCTCGATGTCACGCCTGCTCAGGTTGCGATCGCCTGGCTCATCGCCCAGCCGTCAGTCACAGCCCCCATTGCCAGCGCCACACGCTCGGCCCAGCTGGGCGAACTGATCGCCGCAGCCGAACTGGAACTCAGCGAGGATGAAATCACCTTGTTGAACGAGGCAAGCCGTTAAACTTCAGAGCATCCATCGAAGGGTAGTCCTACCCTTCGATTTCCTCTCGCAGCATTTCCAGCTCCAGCCATTCTTCTTCCATGGCTGCATTTTCGGAGCGCTTCTTCTCAAGCAGGTCGGCGGTCTTGGCGAAAAGCGTCGGGTCCTTGGCGTAAAGCTGCGGATCGGCGAGCTTGCCTTCCAGCACGGCGATTTCCTTCGCAAGAGCGTCCATCTTGCCCGGCAGCGTTTCCAGCGCAAATTTTTGCTTGTAGGAAAGCTTGCGCTTTTCCTCACGCTTGGGCTGCGGTGCGTCCTCTTCCGGCTTTTCGTCACTTCTGCCGCCAGACGCCTTGACCGAGCGCCGGTTCAAGGCCTGCTCCTTGCGCTGCGCCATCATGTCGGCATAGCCGCCCGCATATTCGAGCCAGCGCCCGTCACCTTCCGGCGCAATAACCGAAGTAACGGTGCGATCCAGAAAATCGCGGTCGTGGCTAACCAGAATGACCGTGCCGGGAAACCCTGCGACCAACTCCTGCAGCAGATCAAGGGTTTCCATGTCGAGATCGTTGGTCGGTTCGTCAAGGATAAGCAGGTTGGCAGGACGCGCCAGAACGCGAGCCAGCATCAGGCGGGCGCGTTCGCCGCCGGACAACTCGCGAATGGGCGTGCGTGCCTGTTCCGGCTGGAACAGAAAGTCCTTCATATAGGACACGACATGCCGCTGCTCGCCGTTGACGACGAGGCTTTCGCCGCGCCCATCCGTCAGATAATGGGCCAGCGTCTCGTCCAGATTGAGACTTTCGCGCTTCTGGTCCAGTTCCGCCATTTCAAGATTGACGCCAAGCCGCAAGGTTCCCGAATCCGGTTCAAGCTTGCTGGTCAGAAGCGACAGAAGCGTCGTCTTTCCCGCACCGTTGGGGCCGACAAGACCGATGCGGTCGCCGCGCTGCACGCGGATCGAAAAATCCTTGACCAGTACGCGCTCGCCATAGGCCTTGCTCAGCCCCTTGGCTTCGATCACCAGCTTCCCGGATTCCTTCGCATCGCTTGCCGCCAGCACCGCCGTCCCTTGCGCCTTGCGATGATTGCGAAAATCGGCGCGCATGGAATGCAATTCGCCAAGACGGCGCATGTTGCGCTTGCGGCGCGCCGTGACGCCGTAACGCAGCCAGTGTTCCTCACGCGCGATCTGGCGTCCGAGCTTGTGATGATCGCGCTCTTCTTCTTCGAGCACCTTGTCACGCCATTCCTCGAAATGGCCGAATCCCTGCTCCAGACGGCGCGTTATGCCACGATCGAGCCAGACGGTCGCCCGGCTGACATTTTCCAGAAAGCGCCGGTCATGCGAAATCAGGACGATGGCCGAGCGTATCTGGCGCAACTCGCCTTCCAGCCATTCGATGGTGGTCAGATCCAGATGGTTGGTCGGCTCGTCGAGCAGAAGCACATCGGGCTGCGGCGCGATCACACGCGCAAGGGCAGCACGCCGCGCCTCACCACCGGAAAGATGATCCGGCTTCTCTTCGCCGGTCAGCCCCAGATGTTCGAGAAGATAGGTGACGCGATGCGGGTCGTCGGTAGGCCCCAGCCCTGCTTCCACATAGGCGCGCGCATTGGCGAAGCCGTCCATATCCGGCACCTGTGGCAGATAGCGGACAGTTGCACCGGGATGTTTGAAAACCTCGCCCGATGTCGCTTCCACCATACCGGCAGCAATCTTGAGCAGGGTCGATTTACCCGAACCATTACGCCCGACCAGCGCGATGCGGTCGCCCTCGCTCACCGAAAGGCTTGCATCCTCCAGAAGCGGCGTGCCCCCGAAGGTGAGCTTGATCTGGTCGAGACGAAGGAGTGGTGGTGCCATGGTTCTCTACGATAAACAGGATTGAAAATTCCGCCCTGCTTGTCCGCGACAAAAGCCGTTCTGTCAAATGGAACGGCACCAAAAGGCCCGTGAAAAACAAACAGGCCGGGTTTCCCCGGCCTGTCCGCAAAACTTATTTATCCAGCAATTACTGGCAAGGCGCTTCGTACACGCGGCCATACGGATCGCGGTAACGGCAATACTGCACGCCATTGCGGGTCTGGGCTGCACCAAGCAGCGTACCGGCAACCGCACCGATCGCAGCACCCGTGAGTGCACCGCGGCCATTGCCGCCGATTGCGCCACCGGCGAGAGCACCGATTGCCGCGCCACCAACACCGTAACCGGCCGTGCGCTGTTCATTCGTCGTGCATGCAGCCGTCGAGAACGCGAGCACGCCAGCAACAGCAATCATCGTAAGACGTGACTTCATTGAAACATCTCCTACAAGAGTTGAACTAATCACCGACTTTGCGTCCCCAATTTCGGCGTAAAGCAGATGACACCCGCTTGACCCATTTACAATACGTTTCAATTGTCAGCGTCAAGCTCTTTCGATTGATAAGGTTAGCAGCCTCAGTGCGGTTGATCCTCCATCACCAGATTGGCGATAAGTATCGCTAGTCCAGAATGCGCAGTAACGCGAAGCGTTCCACGAACGACGTTGGAAACTGTCCAGGAAGAGCCGAAAGGCAGTGTAACATTATCTAACGGCCACTCCGCATTTGTGATCGAAAGACCTTCTACGGTGCTGAAATTGATAACACTGAACGGCGTCCCGTCCGGAAAATCATAAACATAATCGCCGGGTGGCAGGGGCCAGGCCTCCTCCGACCCGCTGGACAGAAGCACGTCGCGCCCTTTTGCAGCCTGCGCTGTCGCCATGGTCAGATGCAGAAGCGTGTGGTCGGTGCGCTGCCCGCCGAAGGCGCCACAAAGGATCACGCGATCCGCGCCCCGCGCATAAGCCTCCTCGACGGCCAGTTCACCGTCCGTCATATCCTTGGCGGACGGAAACGTCTTCTGCAGCACGTGACCATATTGCGCGCGCAGCTCGGCAGAGGTCGAATCGAAATCGCCAAGCCAGAGTTCCGGTTCAAAACCGAGAGCGGCAGCGTGGCGAATCCCGCTATCGGCAGCGAGAATACGCGCACCTGCAATTTGGCGTTTCAGGCGATCGGTCACGACCAGATCGCCGCCAAGAAGAATGACGAATGTGCTCATAAGCCGCTCATAACACGGGTAAATCCGGGCCGGAAGCCTGCATTCGCTGCCGTTGCCATTCCTCGCCTGAAAGATTATTGTCGCAATCGCTCTAACGGGGTGCCGTCTGCTTTCGCGGACGGCTGAGAGGTCCAAAGAGCATTTCCAGCAAAAGTGTAAAACGGTTTTGCGCCCGGAAATGCTGAATAAAACGGCCAACCCGCTGAACCTGATCCGGTTTGCACCGGCGGAGGGATTAGATGCTCCATAAACGGCGCTCAATCCTCTTGTATAGAAAGAAAGGAAGTGCCGTGATGCGGCTTTTGTCTTTGTTGGCTTTTTCATTTTCCGCAGCCGTCGCCTTTGCGCCTTCGGCGCAGGCGAAAGACAAGCTCACCGTCTATACCTATGACAGCTTTGTTTCCGAATGGGGTCCGGGGCCGAAGGTCAAGGAAAACTTCGAAAAGGAATGCGATTGCGAAGTCGACTGGATTGCTTCCGCCGACGGCGTTGCCCTGCTCAATCGCCTCAAGCTTGAGGGCAGCAATACCAAAGCCGACATCGTGCTTGGTCTCGATACCAACCTGACGACCGAAGCGCGGGCCACCGGTTTTTTTGCTCCAAGCGGCATCGACCAGAGCAATGTAAACGTTCCGGGCGGCTTCAAGGACGATATCTTCGTTCCCTATGATTATGGCTATTTCGCCGTGGTCTACGATTCCGAAAAGCTGCCCAATCCTCCCAAGAGCCTGAAGGAACTGGTCGAAGGCGATCCTTCCCAGAAGATCGTGCTGCAGGACCCGCGTACCTCGACGCCGGGGCTTGGCATGCTGCTTTGGATGAAATCGGTCTATGGAGTTGAAGCGGAAGCAGCCTGGCAGAAACTGCAAAAGCGCATTCTCACCGTCACGCCCGGCTGGTCGGAGGCCTATGGTCTCTTCACCAAGGGCGAGGCCCCGATGGTGCTGTCCTATACGACGTCTCCCGCCTATCACATGATCGCGGAAAAGACGGATCGCTATAAGGCCCTCGCCTATCCAGAGGGCAATTATCTCCAGATCGAACTGGCCGCCCAGACCACCACCGGCGCGAAGAACCCTCTGGCGCAAAAGTTTCTGGCTTTCATGACCGGTCCCGGCTTTCAGGACGCCATCCCCGAAACCAACTGGATGTACCCGGCAGGCAAGACCTCCGCTCCGCTTCCAGCGGCTTTCGATGCGATGCCGAAGCCGGAAAAAACGCTTCTCATCCCGTCGGACGAAGTGGCCGGGAACCGCAAGGCGTGGGTCGATGAATGGCTGGCCGCGACCAGCAAATGACGGCATTTCCGGCACAGCAACGCTCGAAAGACATATTCGCCGCCAGACCGGTCGCGGGCATGATGGCGCTTTGCTTTCTGGTTGTGCTTGCCGGTGGCGCGCTTGTGGCGCTTGCATTCGAAGCGGGCCGCGGCGGCTTCGATGCCGCGGCCAATTTCGACGCCTATCTTTGGCGGGTTGCGCGCTTCACGATCCTGCAGGCAATCGCTTCGAGCCTGCTATCCGTGCTGTTTGCGGTACCGGTCGCCCGTGCACTATATGCCGAAGCAAGTTTTCCGGGGCGCGGGCTGATCCTGCGCCTGTTTGCCCTGCCGCTTGCTCTGCCAGCCCTTGTCGCCGTGCTGGGCGTCACCAGCATCTATGGCCGCAACGGGTTCATTGCCCATCTGTCAGAAGCTGCGGGGCATCCGTTCCAGCCGGACATCTACGGCATCACCGGTATCCTCATCGCCCATATTTTCTTCAACATGCCGCTCGCAGTCCGTCTCATTCTGGCTGGTTACGAATCGATACCGACCGATTACTGGAAACTTGCCGCGCAGCTTGGCATGGGCAATCGGGCGCGCTTCCGGCTTATCGAATGGCCGGTGATCCGCCGCAACCTGCCGGGCATGATCGGCCTCATCTTCATGCTCTGCGTGACAAGCTTCACCACCGTGCTGACGCTCGGCGGCGGCCCCCGCGCCACCACGCTGGAAGTTGCGATCTATCAAAGCCTGCATTTCGATTTCGATCCGGGCCGCGCCGTCGCGCTCACCTTCACACAGCTTGCGCTGACATTGCTCGTGCTTCTGGCCCTCCGTTTCACCGGAAGCCCGTCCGAAGAAGGCTTTACCCATGCGGCAACGCCGCGACGCTACGGTAAGGCCCCTCCGGCTGAACGCGCCGTCAACATCATCGTCATCGGGATAGGCTTTCTCTATGTCGCGCTGCCGATCACGGGCGTTGTCGTCTCCGGCCTCGCCGCCGATCTGGTGCGGCTCTTGACCGAGAAAACAGTCTGGCGCGCCATCGGCACCAGCCTTGCCCTCGGTTTTTCAGCGGCACTGCTATCGGTCATTCTGTCGCTTGCGCTTGTGTCGGCACGGGAAGCGGTGAAAAAACGTAAACTCGCCAACATCTTCGATACCGGCGCGAGCCTGATCCTCGTCATGCCGCCCATCGTGATCGGCGCGGGCTGGTTCATCCTGCTTCGCCATTTCACCAATCCTTTCGCAATGGCGCCTTTCATGGTCGTCACCGTCAATGCCGCCATGGCCATGCCCTTCGCCGTGCGTCTCCTGCGCCCGGCATGGGACACGGCGGCAAGCCGCCACAACCGTCTTTGCGCACAGTTGGGCATTCATGGCCTCAATCGTTTCCGGCTCATCGACTGGCCTTCGATCCGCAAGCCCCTCGGCATGGCCTTTGCTTTCGCCATGGCGCTTTCCCTTGGCGACCTTGGCACGATTGCCCTGTTCGGCAGCGACGCGCTTTTGACCCTCCCCTATCTTCTCTTGCAGCGCATGGGCAGCTATCGCACATTCGATGCAGCGGGCCTGGCGCTCATTCTCGGCTTGCTGTGCCTCGCACTGATGATGATCGCGGATCGCGCATCCCGAAAGGAAACGCCTTCTCTATGAATGCCCCGATGGACGCGGCTACCGAAATCCGCCTCGATAACGTTCGGTTCAGCTATGGCGAAACCGCCATGCATTTCGATGCGACGATAAAAGGCGGCGTCATCGCCGCGATTGTCGGGCCAAGCGGTTCGGGCAAATCGACGCTTCTCAACCTGATTGCCGGTTTTGAATTTCCGCAATCCGGCCGCATCCTGATAGGCGGCAACGACGTCAGCGAATTCTCACCGGCGGACCGGCCCGTTTCGATGGTGTTCCAGGAAAACAACCTGTTCGCCCATCTGAGCGTCGAGCAGAATGTCGGTCTCGGGCGCTCGCCGAACCTGAAACTCTCTGCAAAGGATCGCGCCGACATCGCGGAAGCTCTCTCGCGTGTCGGCCTTGCGGGCAAGGAACAGCGCAAGCCTGAAGCGCTTTCCGGCGGCGAACGGCAGCGCGTGGCGATTGCCCGCGCGCTCATACGCCAGCGCCCTGTTCTACTCCTTGACGAAGCCTTTGCCTCGCTGGGCCCCGCGCTGCGGCATCAAATGCTGGATCTGGTCAGGGAGCTTCAGCTTGAAACCGGCATGACGGTGCTGATGGTCACCCACACGCCGGAAGATGCAATCTACCTCGACGCAGTGTTGCTTTTTCTCGACACTGGTCGCATTTCCGCGATGGGGCCTGCTGTTGAACTGCTTTCCCCGACTGGACCGGAGGCCCTGCGGCGCTATATCGGCGAAAAGCGGAATTCGGGCTGAACCTCAAATAGAGTTACGGCTGCGGACATATTTTGTTCGCAATCTGCCGGAAGAACCGCTGCAGATTTCTTGTACTGCTTGTATGCGTTCTGGTCTGTGACTAGATTTGGCCACGGATCAAGCAATCTGATTCAGAAGCGAGGATAAAATACTGTTCCGTCAATCGACCCGTTCCCGGGCCTTCCTGTGTCTACCCATCTCCCTGCCAGAATGGACGCAGCAAAATTGGCGGAAACCAGCCATCGGCCTTGGCTTGCTTGCGGTCGCCCTGATTTCCGGTTGCCAGTCGATCAATTCCAGCAAGGATCTGGGACTGCAGCCGTCCGACAATCCCGTGACGGTCGACAATGTGACGCGCAACGATCGGCTCGCGCAGCTCGGCGCCCAGCAGCATCCGCGCATTCTCGCGACCTATGGCGGCGAGTACAAGGACCAGAAGCTTGAGCGCATGGTGGCCAAGATCGTCGGCAAGCTGACGACGGTTACCGACAAGCCGGACCAGACCTATCGCATCACCATTCTCGACAGCCCCAATATCAACGCCTTCGCATTGCCGGGCGGCTATCTCTATGTCACGCGCGGCCTGCTCGCGCTCGCCAACGACTCCTCCGAAGTTGCGGCCGTGATCGCCCATGAAATGGGCCATGTCATCGCCAATCATGGTATTTTGCGCCAGGAGAAGGAGGCGGAGACGGCCATTGCCGGTCGTGTTGCCAGCGAAGTGCTGCATAATGAATCCGCCAGCCGTGAAGAAGAGCTGCGCGGCAAGCTGCGGCTTGCCCAGTTCTCGCGTAATCAGGAATTGCAGGCGGATGCCATCGGGATCAAGATGATCGGTGAAGCCGGTTACGATCCGTTCGCTTCGGCACGTTTCCTGCAGTCGATGGAAGCCTATCAGAGCTTCCGTTCGGTTTCCGGCGCAACCGATGCAAGCCTCGACTTTCTCGCAAGCCACCCGGCAACGCCACAGCGCATCCAGCTTGCGCTTGGTCATGCACGTCGCATCGGCGCACCGGGCGTCGGCACGACCGATCGTGATTCCTTCCTCGACGGCATTGATGGTCTTCTTTATGGCGACTCGCCCAGTGAGGGTTATGTCCGCGAACAGACCTTCATCCACCCGAAGCTCGGCGTCACCTTCCGCGCGCCGGATGGTTTCAGCATCGACAATTCGGCCAATGCGGTCATGGCCAGCGGCCCCGGCGAAGTGGCCATCCGTTTCGATGGCGCATCTCTTCCAGCGGGCTCGAACCTAGCCGATTATATCCGCTCCGGCTGGGTGACAGGTCTCGACGATAGTTCGATCCAGACCACCACCATCAATGGTTTGCCCGCCGCGACCGCGCGTGCCAGCGCCGATCGCTGGCAGTTCGACATTGTGGTCATCGGCGCCAATAACAAGGTCTATCGCTTCCTTACAGCGGCACCGAAAGGCAGCAATCCCCTTCTGCCCGCCTCACAAACTGTCACGCAATCGTTCCGCCTGCTGTCGCCTGCCGAACAGAACTCCATCAAGCCGCTTCGCATCCGTGTCGTAACGGTGAAGCCCGGCGACACGCTGGCCAGCCTGTCGGCCCGCATGCAGGGTACGACACGCAAGCTGGAACTATTCCGCCTTCTCAATGCCATGTCTGCGGGGGCGACAGTTTCGGTCGGCGACCGCGTGAAGCTGATAAGCGAGTAAGACAGAATGACGGAAACACTTGTCCACTCAGTGCTGGCCGGAAAAGTCGCCCCTCTCGGGAGCCGTGGCGTCCCAAGCGGCATCGACAAGCAGCCGGTATCCGGCAAGGTTCGTGTGACATTCGAAGGGCTGGACTGCGACGCGCAGGGCGACCGAAAGGTGCATGGCGGACCAGAAAAGGCGCTCCACCATTATCCGCATGACCATTACGCCCTCTGGCGCGAAGAAATCGGTGACAATCCGCGTCTCGGCGCAAGGGGCGCCTTTGGCGAAAACATCTCGACCTCCGGTCTCGATGAACGCAATGTCGCCGTGGGAGACCGGTTTCGCCTTGGCAGTGCGCTTGTGGAAGTATCGCAGGGACGCCAGCCTTGCTGGAAATTGAACGAGCGTTTTGCAACAGCGGATATGGCGGTCCGCGTCCAGAAGACGGGACGGACGGGCTGGTACTATCGCGTTCTGGAAGAAGGTCATGTGGAAGCCGGCGATTCGCTGACGCTTGTCGACCGCCCTTCACCGGAATGGACGCTGCATCGCGTCTGGCATCTGCTTTATGTCGATACGCTGAACTATGACGAACTGGCCTTGATGGCCGGGCTTTCGCACCTCGCCGACAGCTGGAAGCGCTATGCCGTGCGCCGCCTTGAAAATCGCAAGGTCGAGGATTGGTCCTCCCGGCTCGAAGGCAAGACAGCCGAACCACAAAACTAAGGAGGAGCCGCCTGGCCCCTCTTCTTGGTTTTCCGACCCTCGCGAACTATGCCTGGTAGGCCGCCAGTTCGTGCTGGCTCAACAAGGCGATCTTCAGCTTCTCCATCGCACGGCTTTCGATCTGCCGTACACGTTCCTTGGAAATACCGAGCTTTTCACCCAGAGCCTCCAGCGTCACCCCATCGTCATCGAGGCGGCGTTCACGGATAATGTGCAGTTCGCGCTCGTTCAGCGTGTCGAGCGCCACATTGAGCCACTGGTTACGGCGCTCCATATCGATGGAGCTTTCGGCGATTTCGTCCTGCAAGGGATGATCGTCCACCAGAAAATCCATGCGGCGCGACGCGCCCGATTCTTCACTGTTCACAGGTGCCGAAAGCGAACTATCCGGCCCGGACAGCCGGCTGTCCATGATCTCGACGTCGCTCGTAGAAACACCCAGCTGATCGGAAATTTCCCGGTAAATCTCGGCCTTGCTCATGGTATCGTCGGATTGGGCCAATTTCGAACGTAGACGGCGCAGGTTGAAGAACAGCGCCTTCTGTGCCGAACTGGTGCCTCCGCGCACGATGGACCAGTTGCGCAGGATATAATCCTGCATGGAGGCTCGAATCCACCAGGACGCATAGGTGGAGAAACGCACTTCCCGTTCGGGATCGAAGCGGGCTGCAGCTTCCAGAAGGCCGACATAACCCTCCTGGATGAGATCGTTCATTGGCAGCTTGAACTTGCGAAAGCGGCCCGCCATCGAAATAACCAGACGCATATGTGCGGATGTGATGCGGTGAAGGGCTTCCTGATCCTTCAGTTCCCGCCAGCGAATGGCGAGATCGCGTTCTTCTTCGCGCTCCAGATAGGGAGCCGACATCGCGCTGCGGATCATGGATTGGGAAGAGGCTGCTGTCGCCGGGAGACTGCGTGCAACCATAGGCGTGCGATTGGCCGGAACTGTGGAAGAACTGCTCATGGATGACTGCTTCATCTGGTTCTCCTGTTCTGAACTCACGCCCGTCGGGCGTTCAGTGGAAGGATATGCCAGTCCCACAAAGACTCATTGGACGAGCTAGCGAATTCGCCCAAAACTCCCCGCCAGGCCCATTCTTTGGCCAACATGATTACGCCGCAAAACAAACCCGTTTACGAACTGGTGTCTGGGAGAACGCACCAGCGTCGATCAGGTTCCCTATCGATCAGGATAATTCTCGGACCAAGCGGGATAATGTCCGGAAAGGTTAAGGAGAGGTTGCAAAGATCGATAGAATTTTAACCAGAACGATATTGCGGGCAGCCTCATGGGGAACGAGGCCGACCCGGCTTTTCTTGACTGAGGCAAATAAAAAGCCCGGCTAAAGCCGGGCCTTTTAAAAAAGAAGGGAAGTAAAGCTTATGCGGCTTCAACTTCATCGTCGTCAAGATCGGCCTCGGCATCGGCCTTGCCGCGCTTCGGTCCCTTGGCGAGATTGGCTTCGATAAGACGAACAGCTTCGGTTTCCGAAAGCTTGTTCACGGCAGCGATTTCGCGCGCCATGCGATCGAGGGCAGCTTCGTAAAGCTGACGTTCCGAATAGGACTGTTCCGGCTGGTTTTCAGCACGGAAAAGATCGCGAACGACTTCCGAGATCGAGATCAGATCGCCGGAATTGATCTTTGCATCATATTCCTGCGCGCGGCGCGACCACATGGTGCGCTTTACACGTGCGCGGCCCTGAACGACCTTCAATGCACGTTCAACATAATCGGTCTCCGACAGCTTGCGCATGCCGATGGAGGCGGCCTTGGCGACCGGCACCTTCAGGCGCATCTTGTCTTTTTCGAAATCGATCACGAAGAGTTCGAGCTTGTGACCTGCCACTTCCTGCTCTTCGATCGTTACGATCTGGCCGACGCCATGAGCCGGATATACGATGGCCTCACCGGCCTTGAAACCGCCACGCGCTACTGGAGACTTTTTCTGCTGGGATGACATACGCTTCATTACTCCCTGTTGTGCCCGGCGCGACCCGCCGGTTGACACATGATGGTCGACCGCGCTCCGGAGAAATGAAGCACGGACGTTGCTTGTCGGTTTGCAACTGAAAACGTGTCTGACGGCAAATCTAACCGACCGGGTGTACGGTGAGGGGGACGACGCCAGATCGCAATCATCTTCCCCGGTGCCATTCAGCCCGGTACTAAAGATCAGCCCTTTCAGAGATTAACGCATAGCGCCACGACTTGACGTCCAGTCACCGAAATTATTGTGACAACCTAACACAATTTCGCGCAAGAATCAACAAATTGCCGGATATGCCGTATCCGACAACGCAACACACCTAAAAGATGGGCGTTTTCCCGTGATTTCATTCGTCTTTTGCCGGTGCATCGCAGAAAATGCAAGTGTTAAATCCTGCTTTTCCGTAATGCCGGTTACCCTGTCAGTCTTAACAGGATAACCTATGGTGTTCCAGAAGTGCGAAGTCTTCGGAAACAACGAGATACTTATATAATACCGTCATGCTTGCAGCAGCCTGAAAGCCGGGACTGCAATACCATGCCGGTATTAGTCACCGCTGCCCGGCTCGGCAGAGAAATACTTCTCCAGCTTGCCAGCCACGCCGTCCATCTCCTTGGCTTCGGGAAGGGCGTCCTTCTTCGCGGTAATATTGGGCCATTTTGCCGCATATTCCGTATTCAGTTCCAACCACTTGTCGAGGCCCGGCTCGGTGTCGGGGCTGATCGCCTCGGCAGGGCATTCCGGTTCACATACGCCGCAGTCGATGCACTCATCAGGATTGATGACGAGCATGTTTTCGCCTTCGTAGAAGCAATCGACCGGGCAGACCTCGACGCAGTCCGTATATTTGCAGCGAATGCAATTATCGGTCACGACATACGTCATCGTCGAACTCCTGTTGCCGCCCGAATTACTGAACAGGCAGCTTATCTATCCTAAAGCTTTGCGCCGATACTCCGACAAGCCGACAATCGGCCAGCGACCGGCCAGCAACCGGCCAGCAACCGGCTTGGGGCTTTGGAATATCTCGCCACGAAGTCACTGTGCACGGAGTTGGTTGCGGGTATCAGCCCATGCCCTTTTATGACAATGCGTGAGGTAACGATTTTATCCCGCCATGACAAGGGTGCAAACGCCGCAATGTCACGAAGTCACTCACGTCTGAAACAGCATTTCGTTTGAGAGCTTTTGCTTGGAAAAGGCTTTCGCCAGAACGGTTCGGTGAGCAATTTCCATCACCGCCGCAAGAGGCCTGCGGCAACGCGTCCATGTCAGTTTCCGCGCAAACGATCCGTTTCGCGCCGCTCCTTTTTGGTCGGCCTTCCCGCGCCGCTCTCGCGCTGCGGCGTTGCGGCCTCCGGCACGACCGCCGAAGCTGGCGCCGGCGGCGGCGAAAGATCTTCATAGAGAAGCTGGGCTTCCGGCGCCGGGCCGCGACGCTCTCCGGGAGCCACTATCTTGTAGACGAGGATGCGCCGGTCCAGCGTAATGGTCAGTACGTCGCCAACCTTCACCTGATGGGCAGCCTGCTCGATCTTGTCGCGATTGACCCGGACCTTGCCGCCGACGGCGAGTTTCGCCGCCAGCGATCTTGATTTGACCACGCGCGCGAAGAACAGCCACTTGTCGATTCGCTGTCTTGCGCCCGCTTCTGCCGTCATCTTACTTCTTCATCTGCTCTTTCAGAGCCAGAAGCTTGGCGAAAGGCGAGTCGGGGTCGATGCGTGCAGGACGCTCCTGCTCCACGCGCTTTCCAGCCGGATGACCGTGATCGCGCTTCTGCTGACGCTGGTTGCCGCCGCGGAAGTCACCCTTGTTGGAACCTTCGCGCTTGCCCTCGCCGTCATGACGCTTTGGCTTGTCGAAGCGCTTGCCGCCGCGATCGTTGCGAGCCTGCTGCTCTGCGCCGTCGGACTTGCGTGCCTCGCCACCCTGGTCGCGGTTTTGATGACCGCGATTCTGGTTGCCGCGATTTTGGCGCTGACGGTTCTGGTCCTGGTTACGGTTACGACCCTCGAAGCGACCCTGACGCCAGAGAAGGACAGGCTTTGGCTCTTCAGCCGCAGCTTCTGCCGTTTCAGCGGCCGGGGCCGATTCTTCCGCCGCAGGAGCAGCTTCGTCCGCCTTCGCTTCGACCTCTTCCTCGGCAACCACCACCGGTGCCGGCACGGGTTCAGCCGCCGGGACAGCAGGCTTTTCGGCTTCCACAACCGGAGAAACGCCAGCTTCCTTGGCGGCGGCTTCGGCTGCGAAAGCGTCGAGCTCGGCAAGCTTCGCCGTCACGGCAGCAGCTTCCATCGCCTCGTGGCGATAACCAAGGCTGCGCAGGATTTCTTCCATGTCCTCGGTTGTCGCACCCAGAATGGACATCATGGCAGGCGTGACGATGAAGCGTCCGCCGTCATAAGCGCCATCCGGACGCGCACCGGACCCCGGACGCCAGGCAAGCGCCGGGCGAATGAGATCGGCAAGACGTTCCAGAATATCGATGCGCACGGCACGACGGCCCAGCACGCGATAGCCTGCCAGACGATAGAACTGATGATCGAAAGCCGGATCGACCACGACCGAGGTGCGGCCAGCGGCCAGCACATTCACGACATCGCCGTAACCGGCGCGTTCGCGGCCATCATTCTTAAGCGCCCACAGCAGCGTGATGAGGCCAGCCGGGGCCGGCTTCAGCAGTATGGGCATGAAGACGTGATAGGCCCCGAAACGCACACCGAGACGGCGAAGCGCCGCGCGCGAATCCTGATCGAGACCGCGCACTTCCTCTGCCACATCGCGACGTGGAAGAATGCCCAGGTTCTCGACGATCTGGAATGCGAGGCCGCGTGTCATGCCGGTCAGGGCATCGGCGGCGGCCAGATCGGTAAGCGGCTTCAGAACGGTTTCGATATGATGCGCGACGAAACGGTCGATGCGCGCGGCAACCTTGTCGCGCGCTGCTCCCGTAAGCTGTTCGTCGGCGAGGATCACCGCACGCGGCTTCAGCAGGTCATCGCCCGCAACCAGCGTTGCGACCGTTGCGCCAACCCAGCGCATGACGCCATCCGAGCCCAGCGCGAAATCGCCGTTCGGCGCAGCAGCAAAGCGCTCCGCGCGACGTTCGAACTCGGCGGCCAGCGCCTTTTGTGCAGCCGACTTCACCGCCTTGGCGTCAGGCCCCTCGGCCTGAACGTCAGCGGTAAAACGGAATCCTTCCAGTTGCCCGACATTGTGGCCTTCGACAATCACGTCTCCGGCAGGGCTGATTTCTGCTTCAAGCATGGCATTCTCTCTCAGGCGCCTCATAAGCACGCTTGTCCTGCGGTCTACAAAGCGTTTCGTCAACCTTTCATGCAGCGCGTCGGACAATCTGTCCTCAATTTCGCGCGTCTTTTCCTGCCAGTGTGTCGGATCGGCAAGCCATCCCGGCCTGTGCGACACGAAAGTCCAGGTGCGGATTTGCGCCACGCGATGCGACAGGGTGTCGATTTCCCCCTCTGTGCTGTCGGCGCGGCGCACCTGTTCGCTCATATAATCTTCATCGACGCTCCCTCGGCGGACAAGATCCTGGTAGATGGTTGCAATGATATCGGCATGCTGCGCCGGCGCGATCTTGCGATAGTCGGGCAGCGCGCAGGCGTCCCATAAAAGCTCGATCCGCGCCGGTGTCGTCGCAAGCCGCACAATCTCTTCGTCTTTCGACAAATTTTCAAGCGCTTGTTGATCGACCGCCGGCAAAGCCTTGGCGAGCCCCTCGACGGGCGCGGGTGTTTCCAGAGAATATCGCAGGGAATCGAGCGACGAAAAGTCGAAACGCGCCGTGCGCCATTGCAGGACTTTCACCGGATCGAAATTATGCGCCTCCACCCGTTCGACCAGTTCCTCGTCGAAAGGATGCACCTGCCCCGTCACGCCGAATGTGCCGTCACGCAGATGCCGGCCCGCGCGTCCTGCGATCTGCCCCACTTCGGCGGGCGTCAGGTCGCGGAACTGATAGCCATCGAACTTGCGGTTCTGCGCGAAGGCGACATGATCCACATCCAGGTTGAGCCCCATGCCGATGGCATCGGTCGCCACCAGGAAATCGACGTCGCCGGACTGGTAAAGCTCCACCTGCGCATTGCGCGTGCGCGGGCTGAGCGCGCCCATGACCACTGCCGCCCCGCCGCGCTGGCGGCGGATCAGTTCGGCAATCGCGTAAACCTCGTCGGCGGAAAAGGCGACGATGGCGGAACGGTTCGGCAGGCGGGTAATCTTCTTGGAACCGGCATAGGCCAGATGCGACAGGCGCGGACGCGTCACCACATTGATGCCGCGCAGAAGCTTTTCCAGAATCCCGCGCATGGTTCCGGCACCGAGCAGCAGCGTCTCCTGCCGCCCCCGCAAATGCAGGATGCGGTCGGTGAAGATATGGCCGCGCTCAAGGTCGCCAGCAAGTTGCACTTCATCGATCGCCACGAAAGCGGCATCGGTACGGCGCGGCATGGCCTCGACCGTGCAGACGGAATAGCGCGCGCCGGGCGGCACGATCTTTTCCTCGCCCGTCACCAGCGCAACATTGGCCGCGCCTACCCGTTCCACGACACGGTTATAGACCTCGCGCGCCAGAAGGCGCAGCGGCAGGCCGATCATGCCGCTTCCATGCGACAGCATGCGTTCAATGGCGAGATGCGTCTTGCCGGTGTTGGTCGGCCCAAGCACGGCGGTCACATCGCGGCCACTCAGGGTCAGCGGCAAATCATGGGCAGGGAGTTGGTTCATGCCAATAATCGGATTCCCGGTACAAGCGCCCTTCACGGGCTGGATGCTGGTTCTGCGATAGCACTATACGACCTGCACCGAAAGCGCTCCTGTTAAGTTTAAGTATGGGCCAATTGCCGATATGTCGACGACCGATGTGAAGCCGGTCAATAACTTGTCGATTAACAATTGGAACGACTCTGGAACGAATCGGCGACGAATCGCTGACTCCGACAGCTTCGCTATTTGTTCACGGCAACATATAGTAAGCCTAGCACGAATGCCCACAACATGATGAATCAAATGTTCCGCTTATCGGTGTTCTCCTGACGCCATACGGCGGTGATCGTTAACCTTTGGCAAAACCTGTCAACAGACTGATCCACGGCAACGCTATCTCTCAGGAAATCTTAATGATTACTGATACTTCGTTAACGCCGGAACGCGTGAAAGCCCGTTTTTCGTTAACCTTCAGGCCAAAGCCGGAACGAATCGGCGACGAATCGCTGATCCTCAAAGTTTCCTTGTTTGTTCTCACAACATCTGGTGGTCAATGCTCCCGGCAGGCGCTAGAAAACCCGACGTGAACCGGCATCGATGCCACTTCCACCGGTTTTCCGTTAACTTTTACGGCAATTCCATCAATACGAGGCACAGATTTCAAACGCCTCATTGCGGAAACAAAAAGGCGGCCGGAGCTAATTCTCCGCCCGCCCCTGTTTCAATGACGCAGAAAGTCAGTCGCGCTCGACGCACAAGGCAACGCCCATGCCCCCACCGATGCAAAGCGTCGCCAGACCGCGCCTGACGTTGCGGCGCTGCATTTCATAGAGCAGCGTTGTGAGCACGCGCGCGCCCGAAGCACCGATCGGATGGCCGATCGCGATTGCCCCGCCATTGACGTTGACGATATCCGGATCAAGACCGAGATCGCGCACGACGGCGCATGACTGCGCTGCAAAGGCTTCATTGGCCTCGACCAGATCGAGATCGCCGACGCTCCAGCCTGCCTTTTCCAGCGCCTTCTTCGTGGCTGGAATCGGACCTGTTCCCATGATCGCCGGATCGACACCGGCCGTTGCCCATGAAACGATGCGCGCCAGCGGCTTCACACCGCGTTTGGCTGCTTCGTCCGCGTCCATCAGAACAACCGCTGCCGCGCCATCGTTGATGCCGGATGCGTTGCCTGCGGTAACCGTTCCTTCCTTGTCGAAGGCCGGTTTCAGCTTGGCCAAGGCCTCCATCGTCGTGCCGGGGCGGATATATTCATCCGCTGAGACAACCACATCGCCTTTGCGGCCTTTCACAGTCACCGGAACGATTTCATCCTCGAACCTTCCGGCGTTCTGTGCGGCTTCCGCCTTCTGCTGCGAGGCCAAAGCGAATTCATCCTGGTCGGCGCGGGTCAATTGCCACTGGCGGGCGATGTTTTCAGCGGTGATCCCCATAGGATAGCCATTGAAGGCATCGGTCAGGCCGTCTTTCAGCATGGTGTCGACCATCTTGAAGTCGCCCATCTTCACGCCAGAACGCAGATGCGCGCAATGCGGCGCCATCGACATGGACTCCTGACCGCCCGCCACGATGATTTTCGCATCGCCGGAAAGAATCTGCTGCATGCCGAGCGCAACCGCCCGCAAGCCGGAGCCGCAAAGCTGATTGATGGAAAACGCTGTCGTTTCCTTCGGGCAACCGGCATCCATCGCCGCCTGTCGTGCGGGGTTCTGCCCCTCGCCCGCCGTCAGCACCTGTCCGAGAATAACCTCGTCCACATCCGTCGCGTCCACACCAGCGCGTTCCAGCGCGCCCTTGATGACCGTAGCGCCCAGTTCATGCGCCGGGATAGTCGCAAACGCACCGTTGAAAGCGCCCACCGCAGTACGGGCCGCGCTGGCAATGACGATGGCTTTCGGTTCGGACATTCTTTCCTCCATAAAATGTTGCGCAACACAAAGACCAAATTTTTGCCCTTGGCAAGCTTTGCTGCATCGCTCCAGCCGTCTTCATGAAAATCGATAAAGTGTTTTGCCCGCCGACAGCAGCATTGGAGTGTGCATCCGCGGTCATGATCGCTAGACTACATTCAGCTATATATCAGGAGATACCCATGCCTTCACTGTCGCTCGAACGAGCCAATACGATCATCGCCGGGGCCTTTGCCAAGGCAGCAGAACTGAAACTGAAGCCGCTGGCCGTCTCGGTCTTTGACGCAGGCGGAAATCTGAAAGCGTTCCAGCGGCAGGACGGAACCTCGATCCTGCGCTTCGAGATTGCCTCGGGCAAGGCCTTCGGCGCGCTGGCGGTCGGTACAGGTTCGCGCTGGCTGCATAATCAGGCGAAGGACCGTCCGCATTTCCTGGAAGGACTGTCAGGCGTGTCAGGCGGCAAGATCGTGCCCGTTCCGGGCGGTGTCCTGATCAAGGACGCAGCGGGCGAGATTCTCGGCGCAGTCGGCATTTCCGGCGACACATCGGATAATGACGAAATTGCAGCCATCGCCGGTATCGAAGGTGCTGGCTTTGCCTCGGACGCAGGCTGACCTTGAACCAACCACGCGATCAAGGCTGCTTCATGCAGCCTTTTCATGTGCCTTACACAGGATCCACAAAGAAAACGCCGCCCCCGACAGGCGGGAACGGCGTTTTTGAAAACCATCTTTCGGCTGCAATGCAGCGTCAGACTTATTCCTTGGCTTCGAGGACCTGACGGCCGCGATACATACCGCTCTTCAGATCGATATGATGCGGACGACGAAGTTCGCCCGAGTTCTTGTCCTCGACATAGGTCGGGGCCTTGAGAGCGTCAGCCGAACGGCGCATGCCGCGCTTCGACGGAGACGTTTTTCGTTTTGGTACTGCCATGGATCCAGCTCCACTGATCGGTCAATAAACGTCCGGCACGGCCCCGAAGAGCCTGTCACATCGGACAAAATTCCGGAAAGTCACGTGCCTATACACGCTCTCACGTCGTTTGACCAGCGGGAGTCTTATCTTTTTTTCGTATCATCGATTTATTGCACGCAAACCACATAGGGCCCCGATCGCGCCGCGCGTCCGGCCACGATGCGGGCAATGCGCTGCATGTTGCGTGTCGGTTTGGCGGGATTGCGCAGTGCCGGGTTGGGCAGAGCGACGGCAAGCAACGCGGCTTGCTGGGCGTTGAGCTTTGCCGCCGGTCGATTGAAATAATGCTGGGCGGCGGCCTCGATCCCGTAAATGCCCGGCCCCCACTCGGCGATGTTGAGATAAATCTCCATTATGCGTTTTTTGGACAGAAGCCCATCGGCTGCCAGCGCTAGCGGGAATTCAAGCCCCTTGCGAACATAGGAACGCCCGTTCCAGAGGAAGAGATTCTTCATCGTCTGCATGGTTATGGTGGAGGCCCCGCGGCTCGGACCGCCCTCGCCCGCATCGTCCAGGACCAGCCCCAGCTGGTGCCAGTCCACGCCGCCATGGCTGCAGAACTGGCCGTCCTCGGCCATCATCACAGAGTTGACCAGAACCGGCGCGATATCATCGATACTGACCCACTGGCGATCGACGTCCTGCAGCAGAACATAGTCCTTGACCATCAGGGTCGAGATCGGGCGGACGAACGGCAGCGAATAGACCAGCAGCAGGAAAATCGGCAGCACGGCCAGAATCACCAGAATCTTGAGCGCCAGAGCAACCCGGGCACCCCAGACGGGATCTGCCAGATAATTGCGTCCATCCTTGCTCTTGATGATGATTTTTGCCACTGCCACCGCCTGCTACCTTCCTCAAGCGACATAAACCATTCCTTAATAAGTTTGAACCGGATTCCATAATCGGACCGGGGAAACAAGTCGAAACGCGCCGTTTCATGACGTTCAAATGAAAAAGCCTGTGCTGATCGACGTGGCCAGTTGACCAATCCGGCGCTTTCGTCCATCCCCTTTACCATGGAAAAGCTGTCGACCGATTTCACCGCCGCTCTCAACCTTCGCGCCATGGAAGTGGAAATGGCACTGACGGGCCTTCTGGACCAGCGCCTGCGGACAGGAGAAATCGCCCGGCCGGAAAGACTGCTCGCCGCCATGCGCCATGGTGTCCTGAACGGCGGAAAGCGCCTCCGGCCATTTCTGGTCGTCGAAAGTGCCGCTCTCTTCGGCAAGGGCGGGGATGCCGTTCTGCGCGTTGCCGCTGCACTCGAATGCATTCACTGCTATTCGCTTGTCCATGACGATCTGCCGGCCATGGACGACGACGACCTGCGGCGCGGCCAGCCGACCGTGCACAAGGCATTCGATGAAGCAGCCGCCATTCTGGCTGGCGACAGCCTGCTGACATACGCTTTCGATATCGTCTCGTCGGATGAAACCGATCTCGATCCGGCAATCCGCGTGCGGCTGGTTTCTGCACTTGCCCGCGCATCGGGCCTCGGTGGCATGGCAGGCGGACAGGCGCTCGATCTGATGGCCGAAACCAGCAAGCCCGACGAAGCCGGTATCATCACGCTGCAGGCGATGAAGACCGGAGCGCTGATCCGCTTTGCCTGCGAGGCGGGAGCCATCATCGCCAACGCCTCCACCGAAGATCGCGAACGCATGGCCGAATTCGGCTCGGCCATCGGCCTCGCGTTCCAGCTGGCGGACGATCTTCTGGACGTGACCGCAGATGCCGAGGCAATGGGCAAGGCGACCGGCAAGGATGCCGCCGCCGGAAAAGCCACGCTTGTTTCACTTCATGGCGTCGACTGGACGCGCAAGCAGTTGTCCGGCCTCGTTGCCCAGGCGGAAAGCCTGCTGGCGCCTTTCGGCAAGGACGCCGATATTCTGAAGCAGGCCGCCCGCTTCATTGCCGAACGCCAGAGCTAGACGAAGTCGCCCGAAAGCGGAAACCGGTTCGGGATAAGACATGCGGAAAACAATCCGCTAAAGATCGTCCTCGCGAACCTTGATGATGACGACATCATCCGAGGAAAGCCTGCGCCCATCCCGGGCGCGCACCTCAAGCAGAGCCACATCCTCGCCCGAAACGCTATCCACAAGGCGTGAATGCGTCTCGCCCGGCGCAAAAAGGTGCTTTTCGCCCCATTGCCGGAGCGACACGACGACAGGCAGCAGATCGCGTCCCTTTGCCGTCAGCCGATATTCCTGATGCGCGCCTCCGTTGGGGTCCGGCACGGATTCCATGATTTCCTCGCCTGTGAGCTTGCGCAGACGGTCCGAAAGAATATTGCGGGCGATTCCCAGATTCTTCTGAAAGGCGCTGAAACGGGTCACGCCATCAAAAGCCTCGCGAACGATCAGCAGCGACCACCAGTCGCCGATGACGTCAAGCGCCCGGGCACTGGGGCAATAGTCGCCTTTCAGGCTTTTCTTTCGAACCATATTGACTCCATAAATTGCAATCTGGTTGCAATATAAAACCTTTTTCGCTACAAACAAAATGGTTTCATTTTAAAACCATTTTGCAGGAGCACAACCATGCACCCCTCAACCGACGCGGCAGCAGCGCTGTCCGCGAACCCTGATGCACGTCCGCTTTCTTCGGCTACCCTTCTTTTGTTCGCCGCCGCAAGCGGGCTGGCGGTGGCCAATGTCTATTTCGCTCACCCGCTTCTCGATGTGATGGCAGACGATCTCGGCCTCAAGCGATCGACAGCGGGCCTTATCGTCGCCGCCAGCCAGATCGGTTATGCGCTTGGCCTGATCTTCCTGGTTCCGCTCGGCGACCTGTTCAACCGGCGCAAGCTCATCATCGTCCATTTCCTGCTCTCGGTCCTGTCGCTGATCGCAATCGGCTTTGCGGCCGATGCCACGGTGCTTCTGGTTGCCATGGCCATCATGGGCCTGCTCGCCGTCGTCACACAGGCGCTCGTCGCCTATGCAGCCAGTCTGGCGGAACCTGCGCGGCGCGGCCATGTCGTCGGCATCGTAACGAGCGGCATCGTGCTGGGCATTTTGCTGGCGCGCGCCATCGCAGGCGCCCTTACCGATATTGGCGGCTGGCGCAGCGTCTATTTCGTTTCCGCCGTTCTCACCCTTTCGATCGCGCTCCTGCTCTGGCGCAGCCTGCCCGACCAGAAGCGGCAGCCGACAAGCGTCCGCTATCCCGCACTCATTCTGTCGCTCGTGACGCTGTTTCGCTCCGAGCCGGTGCTGCGCATTCGCGCCATCATAGCCATGCTGATCTTCGCCAATATCACCACTTTGCTCGCACCACTGGTCATGCCGCTCAGCGCCCCGCCGTTTGAACTGAGCCATGCCCAGATCGGGCTGTTCGGTCTTGCGGGTGCAGCAGGAGCACTCGCCGCCTCCCGCGCCGGAAGCGCCGCCGATCGCGGCCATGCCCAGCGCATGACGGGCTTCGCCCTGATGCTGATGCTCGTCTCGTGGGGATTGATAGCCCTGCTTGGACACTCGCTGCTCTGGTTGATCGCGGGCGTGCTTGTAATCGACTTCGGCCTTCAGGCCGTGCACGTGACCAATCAGGCGATGATCTACCGCGTGCGGCCGGATGCGCAGAACAGGCTCACCGCCGCCTATATGGTCTTCTATTCCATCGGCAGCGCCAGCGGTTCGGCGATTTCAACCTGGGTCTATGCGCATACAGGCTGGAACGGTGTCTGCCTGCTTGGCGCAGGGATCAGCCTCGTCACGCTCATCTTCTGGGCGGCGACACTGAAAACCACGCCGGAAGCCGCGACACGCGCGGTCATCCGTACGGCTTAGTTCTGGCCGGACGCCACCTTCTGCTCAAGCCCGAAGCGGTTTTCGATGTAATCGGCAACCATCTTCTGGAATTCTTCGGCGATGGCAGGACCGCGTAGCGTCGTGACCTTCTTGCCATCGACAAAGACCGGTGCGGACGGCGTTTCGCCCGTGCCGGGAAGCGAAATACCGATATCGGCATGCTTGGATTCGCCCGGCCCGTTGACGATGCAGCCCATGACCGCAACCGAGAGCGCTTCCACACCGGGATATTTCTCGCGCCAGACCGGCATGTTGCGGCGGATGTCGTCCTGAATGGTCTGCGCCAGTTCCTGAAACACGGTCGAGGTCGTGCGGCCGCAACCAGGGCAGGCTGCAACGATAGGGATGAACTGGCGGAAACCCATGGTCTGCAGCAATTCCTGCGCCACTTGCACCTCGCGGGTGCGGTCGCCGCCCGGCTCCGGGGTCAGCGAAATGCGGATCGTGTCGCCAATGCCCTGCTGCAGCAGAATGCCCATGGCAGCGGAGGAGGCAACGATACCCTTGGTGCCCATGCCGGCTTCGGTAAGTCCGAGATGCAGCGCATGGTCGCAACGCTGCGCCAGCATCGTATAGACGGCAATCAGGTCCTGAACCTGACTGACCTTGGCCGACAGGATGATCTTGTCGCGGCCAAGCCCGATCTCTTCGGCAAGATTGGCAGATATGAGCGCCGACTGCACGATTGCTTCGCGCATGACTTCCTGCGCGGAAAGCGGTGCGCCTTCGGCCTGATTGCGATCCATCAGCGTGGTCAGGAGTTCCTGATCGAGCGAACCCCAGTTGACGCCGATGCGCACCGGCTTGTCATAGCGGATAGCCATTTCGACGATATCCGCGAACTGCTTGTCCTTCTTGTCCTTGAAGCCGACATTGCCCGGATTGATGCGGTATTTTGCAAGCGCCTCCGCACAGGCCGGATGATCGGCGAGCAGCTTGTGGCCGATATAATGGAAATCGCCGACCAGCGGCACGTCATGACCAAGACGCTCCAGCCGTTCGCGGATTTTTGGCACGGCGGCAGCCGATTCATCGCGATCCACCGTAATGCGCACGATTTCCGAACCGGCGCGATGCAGTGCCGCCACCTGCGCCACCGTGGAGTCCACATCCGCCGTGTCCGTATTGGTCATGGACTGCACGACAACGGGTGCACTGCCACCGACGATAACGCCACCGACACTGACACCAACCGACTGGCGGCGGGGAAATGGATGCGAAAAATAGCTGACGGTCTCGGAAGACATTTTGCTCTGTTCTTAACTGTACCTGTTTTCAGGTGGCGCAGCGCGACGCGAATGTCAACGTCTGCATTTCCACGGGCCTGCGTATATCCGGCTTTCGATTTATATAATCGCTTGCCGAGGCAATGTCGCCCTCTCATTATGTCGTGACGACAAGGAGGAGTCTGCCAATGACCGATGCATCTGCCCGCAAGACCGCAATCATCACCGGATCGAATTCCGGGATCGGCCTCGGTATAGCCCATGCGCTGGCGGCGGCGGGACACAACGTCGTGATCAACTCCTTCACCGACCGTGACGAGGATCACGCGCTTGCGCGGAAACTCGGTGAAGAGCATGGCGTGAGCGTGGTCTACATCGCAGCCGACATGTCGAAGGCCGGCCAATGTCGTGAACTCATCACGGCAACCGTGAAACAGTTCGGCAACGTGGACATTCTCGTCAACAATGCCGGTATCCAGCATGTATCACCGGTGGAAGAGTTCCCGCCCGAGCAATGGGACCGCATCATCGCGATCAATCTGACTTCGGCCTTCCACACATCCGCTGCCGCGATCCCGCATATGCGCAATTCGGGCTGGGGCCGCATCATCAACATCGCCTCCGCGCACGGCCTCGTGGCATCGCCGTTCAAATCGGCTTATGTCGCCGCCAAGCACGGCATTGTCGGCTTCACCAAGACCCTGGCGCTGGAGCTTGCGACCGCAAAGATCACCGCCAATTCCATCTGCCCCGGCTATGTGCTGACCCCGCTTGTCGAGGCGCAGATCCCGGACCAGATGAAGGCCTATCATATGGATCGCGAAACCGTGATCCGCGAAGTGATGCTCGACAAGCAACCGACCAAGGAATTCGTCACCACTGCGCAGATCGGCGCCATCGCCGCTTTCCTCGCAAGCGATGCGGCAGCGCAGATCAACGGCGCTGCCATTCCTGTCGATGGCGGCTGGACGGCCGGATAGCGCATCCAGAAAAGTGGGAATCGGTTTTCGGAAAGGATGCGCGGCATAAGAAAGCTTAATGCTTTTGGTCGGCGTATCGGGCGAGGCTTGAGAAGGCCAGCACGACGAGAAGCAAAACCGGAAGCGCCAGAAACACCACGCCGAAACCACTATGCTTGGCGACAAAACCGATCAGCGACGGCGCCACCAGCATTCCCGAATAGCCAAGCGTCGTCGCGATGGACAGGCCGACGCTCGGGTTGACGCCCGGCATGTTGCCTGCCATCGAGAAGGCTATCGGCACCATGTTGGAAATGCCGATCCCACAGATAGCGAAGCCGATGATCGCCGTTGTGGAGCTGTTTCCGAGACCGACGATCAACATGCCGATAATGGCGATAGTCGTACAGGCGCGCAGGATTTTGACCGCGCCGAACCGGTCGCGGACCAGATCGCCCGCAAAGCGCATGATGGCCATGGCCCCTGAAAACGCCGCGAAGCCGAAGCCCGCCACCGTGACCGAAGCGCCCAGATCCTGGCGCATATGGTAAGCGCCCCAATCGATAATCGCACCTTCCGGCACCATGGAAAACAGCGCCATGACGCCGACAAGCCATGGCAGGGGATTGCGCGGCAGGGTGAGCTTCTGCTTTTCAGCTCCCGAATGATGATGCACCGTGTCCGCGATGATCGAAGGCCATGCAACCGCAATCAGGATGGCGGCGACAACCGTTGTCACCAGCGCATGAACGGTCGATCCGAATTGCGCAATGAGAAAGCCCCCGCTTGCAGCGCCAATCAGGCCGCCAAGGCTCCAGAAGGCGTGGCAGGACGACATGATCGCCCGGCGCATCTTTTTCTCGACCGCGACCGCATTGGCATTCATCGACACGTCCATCGCGGCCATGGTCCCGCCGAAATAGAACATCACGATCACAGCCGTGACCACATTGGGAACCACTGCGATGATGAGCAGCGCCGGAATGAAGGCGAGCGCAAACATGCGCACCACAATGCCCGAGCCGCGATGCGCCGAAAGAGCGCCCGCGACCGGCATCATGGCCAGGGAACCGAGACCGAAGACAAGGATCATCAGCCCCATACCGGCGCTGTCGAGACCCAGACGCGCGGCGAATTCCGGGATTTTCGGAGCCCACCCGCCGAAAACATACCCGTTCATCAGGAAAAGAAGCGCCACGGCGATCCGCTCTCTGGTTACAATCGGCGCACGCGTGGGTGCCGCATCTTCGCGTCCGGAAACCTGTTCCATCTGTCCCTCAGTTGCGGTCCGCTGCCGCACGTAAAATCTTCATACCCGATGCCGCATAGGGCGCAAGCGCCGCTTCATCCGCATCGTATTCGACAGCCATGACGCCGACATCGTTCAAGGGAACAACATCATGGGCGGCAACCGTGCCGAGCTTGTCGCTCGTAATGGCAAGCGCCACCATCCGGCTGCGTCCGGCAATCACTCTTTTGAATTCCGCATCGTCGAGATGCAGCGCGGTCACGCCGATTTCGGCGGCGATCCCGCATGCCCCCAGCACGCAAAGATCGGGCCGCAGCAATTCTGCGTCGCGCAAGGCGCGCGCGCCGACTGCTGCACTCACGCGCCGGTCGATGGGCCCACCGATCATGATCAGCTCGATCTCGGGCGAACCCATGAGAATCGCAGCGATGGACGGCGTATTGGTGACGACGGTAATGGCTTCGCCACGCTCGACCATAAGCCGGGCCAGCGCCGTATTGACCGAAGAAGCGTCGAGAAACACCGTCATGCCGGGTTCCACCAGCCGCGCCAGCGCCGCGGCGAGCGCGGCCTTCACCTGCGGTCGTTCGCAATCCCGTTCGGCAAGCGGCGAAGGTTCCGGCACGGCCCGCAGCGCACCACCATAGACGCGCTTGCAAAGCCCGGCTGCCGCCATCTCGCGCAGATCGCGCCGGATCGTATCCTCCGACACGCCGAAACTTTCCGCCAGTTCAGCCGCCAGCACACGCCCCGACTGCTGCAGCAGCTGCTGGATGCGTGCCTGTCTTTCGTGAAGCAGAAGCTCTGTCGCCATTATCCCTCAACATGCACAACCATGCACAAATAGGCATGAACATGCATATCAGATTTTGCCTCCCGCGCAAGCGCAAAGAAAATGCCGCGGCTTTTGACGACCGCGGCGTTTGCGTTTCTGACGCTTTCAAGGCGACAGTTTCGGTCTGATGGGCCGCTACGCTTCTCCTTCATCCTGAGCCTGTCAAAGGACGAGGGCAGGCACGGTGCATTTCCCTCACCCTTCGAGACGCCGTTTTCAACGGCTCCTCAGGGTGAGGGAAAGGGAGACCTGGAGCGCGATCCGAAGATCGATCAACCTCGGCTGAAGCCCATAACTGTTACGAGTAGACGACCAGCAAATCCTTGGCATCGATCTGCTCGCCCGGACGCACCAGCACTTCCGCGATAGTGCCATCGCGTTCGGCATGGATGGCGGTTTCCATCTTCATCGCTTCAATGGAGAGCAGCACGTCGCCCTGAGAAACCGTCTGTCCGGCGGCGACCGCAACGGTGGAAACGACACCCGGCATCGGCGCACCGACCTGCTTGTCATTCCCCGCTTCCACCTTGCGGCGGACACCGCCAGAAGCACCCTTGGCGCGGTTCGGCACCTTGATGCGGCGCGGCTGGCCGTTCAGTTCGAAGAACACCGTCACCATGCCCTTCTCGTCCGTCTCGCTCATCGCCTGATTGACGATCACCAGCGTCTTGCCGCGTTCCAGATCGACAAAAACCTCTTCTTCCGGCTTGAGGCCGTAGAAATAGACCGGTGTCGGCAGAACGCTCGTCGGGCCATAGGTTTCCTGCGCCGCTGCATAATCGGTGAACACCTTCGGATACATCAGCGCCGATGCAAATTCCTGATCGGAAATCTTGTGTCCGACCGCCTGCTCGAACCCCTCACGCTCGGCATTGAGATCGGCAGGCTCCAGAAGAGCGCCGGGACGCACGGTAAACGGCTCCTCACCCTTGAGGATTTTCTTCTGCAGTGCCTTCGGCCAACCCGATGGCGGCTGGCCGAGATCGCCCCGCATCATCGACACAACCGAATCCGGGAAAGCAATGTCCTTGGCCGGATTTTCGACATCGGCAACGGTCAGGTCCTGACTGACCATCATCAGCGCCATGTCGCCGACAACCTTCGAGGACGGCGTGACCTTGACGATATCGCCGAACATGCGGTTCACGTCTGCATAGGCCTGCGCCACTTCGTGCCAGCGGGTTTCAAGTCCGAGCGAGCGCGCCTGTTCCTTCAGGTTCGTGAACTGGCCGCCCGGCATTTCATGCAGATAGACTTCCGAAGCCGGTCCCTTGAGGTCGCTTTCAAAGGCCGCATACTGGTTGCGCACCGCTTCCCAATAGAAGGAAATGCGACGGATCGACTCCGGATCGAGCCCCGGATCACGCTCGGAACCGTGCAAGGCTTCGACGATGGACCCAAGGCAAGGCTGCGATGTGTTGCCGGACAGCGCATCCATCGCAGCGTCAACGACATCGACGCCCGCATCGATCGCGGCAAGCACGGTCGCCGCCGAAATGCCCGACGTATCATGCGTATGGAAATGGATCGGCAGGTCGGTTTCCTCGCGCAGCGCCTTGAACAGAACGCGGGCGGCGGCAGGCTTCAACAGGCCCGCCATATCCTTCACCGCGATGATATGCGCGCCAGCCTTTTCAACTTCCTTCGCCAGATCGACATAATATTTAAGATCGTACTTGGCGCGCTCCGGATTGAGAATATCGCCGGTGTAGCAGATCGCCGCTTCACAGAGCTTGTTTTCCTCCAGCACAGCATCCATCGACACGCGCATGTTCTCGACCCAGTTGAGACTGTCGAAAACACGGAACAGATCGATGCCGCCTCTGGCTGCCTCGCGCACGAAATATTTCACGACATTGTCGGGATAGGATTTGTAGCCAACCCCGTTCGCACCGCGCAGAAGCATCTGCAGAAGAAGGTTCGGGGCGCCTTCACGCACCAGCGCCAGACGCTCCCACGGGTCTTCCGTGAGGAAGCGCATCGAGACGTCGAAGGTCGCGCCGCCCCAGCATTCCAGAGAGAACAGGTTCGGCAGCGCCTGCGCATAGGAATTGGCAATACGGGCAATGTCATAGGTTCGCACGCGGGTGGCAAGCAGTGACTGGTGCCCGTCGCGCATGGTGGTATCGGTAATCAGCGCCCGCTTTTCATTGCGCACCCATTCGGCGAATTTCTTCGGTCCAAGCTGGTCCAGACGCTGCTTGGTGCCATCCACCACTGGCTTATCGCCGAACCACGGCACGCGCGGCCTGGCGGCATCCTTGGCCGGCTTTGCCCGGCCTTTGGTCTCCGGGTGACCGTTGACCGTCACATCGGCTATATAGGTCAGAAGCTTGGTGGCGCGATCCTGACGCTTCACCTGCTCGAACAGTTCCGGCGTGGTGTCGATGAAGCGCGTGGTGTAGTCGTTCGCTTGAAACTTCGGATGATTGATGATCGCTTCGAGGAAGGTCAGGTTCGTCGCCACGCCGCGAATGCGGAATTCGCGGAGCGCCCGGTCCATGCGGCGAATGGCTTCAAGAGGCGTAGAGCCCGAAGCCGTCACCTTGACGAGCAGCGGATCGTAATAGCGGGTAATGAACGCGCCCGAATAGGCCGTGCCGCCATCGAGGCGAATGCCGAAGCCCGACGCCGAGCGATAGGCCTGAATGCGCCCGTAATCGGGGATGAAATTCTGTTCCGGGTCTTCCGTGGTGATGCGGCACTGAAGCGCATGGCCGTTGAGACGAATGTCCTCCTGACGCGGCACGCCCGATTCCGGCGTTCCGATGGCAAAGCCTTCGAGAATATGAATCTGCGCCTTGACGATATCGATGCCAGTCACCTGCTCGGTGACGGTATGCTCAACCTGAATACGCGGGTTGACCTCGATGAAATAGAACTTGCCCGTATCGGCATCCATGAGGAACTCGACAGTACCGGCGCCGATATAATCGGTGGCATGGGCGATCTTCAGGCCATAGCTTGCCAGTTCCTGGCGTTGCGCATCGCTGAGGTAGGGCGCTGGCGCCCGCTCCACGACCTTCTGGTTGCGGCGCTGGATCGAGCAGTCGCGCTCGAAAAGATGGACCGCATTGCCGTGGGTATCGCCCAATATCTGCACTTCGACATGGCGCGCGCGTTCGATCAGCTTTTCGAGATAGACCTCGTCCTTGCCGAAAGCTGCCTTGGCCTCGCGCTTGGCTTCCGTCACCTCGCGCGCGAGATCGGCTTCGGCGCGGATCGCGCGCATGCCCCGACCGCCGCCGCCCCAGCTCGCCTTCAGCATCAGCGGATAGCCGATCTGGCTCGCCAGCTTCTTCACTTCCTCCATGTCGTCGGGAAGCGGATCGGTGGCCGGAACCACCGGCACGCCGATCTCGATGGCGAGATTGCGCGCGGCAACCTTATTGCCGAGGCGGCGCATGGTCTCCGGCTTCGGACCGATGAAGATGATGCCGTTTTCGGCGCAGGCTTCAGCAAATTCAGGGCTTTCGGACAACAGGCCGTAGCCCGGATGGATCGCATCGGCACCCGAAAGCCTGGCAACGCGAATGATTTCATCAATGGAAAGATAGCTTTCAATCGGACCGAGATCGCGATCCAGATGCGGCCCGCGACCGACCTGATAGCTTTCATCGGCCTTGAAGCGATGCAGGGAAAGTTTGTCTTCCTCGGCCCATATGGCCACCGTTTTGAGTCCCAGCTCATTGGCGGCGCGGAATACGCGGATTGCAATTTCAGATCGGTTGGCGACCAGAATTTTCCGGATAGGCTTTTGGGCGAAAGACAAGGCAGATCTCCCTAACTGCAATGACAAAGGCGCCATTGCTTAACCTGCAATAGACACGAGCGCAAACAAACTGTGCAACCGGGAGATAAAAACAAAATGCCCGACCAAAAGCCGGGCAGATTGATGAATTTTGCAGCATATTATGCTAATATATCAGGCACAAGAGCGGCTCCCATTATGAAGCAATCATCAGAACCGCTCTAAGCATCTGTGTTCTTCCGACGCAAAACCGCTTCGCGCTTTTGCTGGAAATGCTCCATTACTTCTGGAAGTAATTATACTTGCCGTCTTCGCCCTTGCGCCATTCAAACATCACATAGGGCGAAAGGCTCGGATCGCCCTTTGCGTCGAAGGTGATGTCGCCGAGCACGGTCTTGAACGGTCCCTTTTCCTTCATCGCGGTCGCAACTTCCTGCGGATCGTTGCTTCCGGCTGCATTCGCGGCATTGACCAGCGACTGCACGCCCGCATAGGCGTAGAAGGTATAGGCTTCCGGTTCGAAGCCCTTGTCGCGGAAAGACTTGATCAGATCGGCATTCGACTTGTCGTCGCGCGGATCGGGACCGAAGGTGTTCATCACGCCAGCCACCGCATCACCGGCAATCGAGGCGAGTTCGTTGGACACGATGCCGTCGCCGGAAATGAACTGGGCCTTGAGGCCCTGGTCAGCCATCTGGCGAATGAGCAGGCCAGCTTCCGGGTGCATGCCACCCCAGTAAACTGCGGTGATTCCGGCAGCCTTCATCTTGGAGATGAGCGCCGAGAAATCCTTGTCGCCCTGGTTCACGCCTTCATAGAGCGTTTCCTTCATGCCGCTTTCGTTAAGCGACTTCTTGGTCTCGTCGGCAAGGCCCTGACCATAAGGCGTTTTGTCGTGAAGGATCGCGACTTTGCCGTCCTTGTAATTGTCGGCCATGTACTTGCCGGCAACAATTCCTTGCTTGTCATCGCGACGGCAGGTGCGGAACGTGTTCCACAATTCGCGCTCGGTGAAGGTCGGGTTGGTGGTGCCGGGTGCAATCATCAGCACGCCATTTTCGGCATAGATGTCCGAAGTCGGAATGCTGACGCCGGAATTGAAGTGACCGATGACGAACTGGACGCCGTCACCGACGAACTTGTTGGCAACCGAAATGCCCTGCTTCGGATCGGCAGCGTCGTCGCCGTAGACGATCGTGATCTGCTCGCCATTCATGCCGCCCTTGGCATTGGCTTCTGCGACTGCCGCTTCGACACCGCGCTTGATCTGCTCGCCGAAAGCCGCCTGGCTGCCGGTCAGCGGTGCGCCGACGCCGAGCTGGATATCGGCAAACGATACGCCGCCCATTGCAACCAGTGCCGAGAGGCAGACGCCGCAGAATAAGGATTTCTTCATTTCAGTTGCTCCCACTAAACGCATCCCGGAAGTTTGACCCATTCCCGGAACACGCATCAAAATAGTCATTCGGAGCGGCGGCCCGATCCGATCGGGCGACCGCCGTTTTTGCAGGCTTGCGCAGCCACAGCGAAGCACCGCGCACAACCCGATATTCGAATGGGAGACCGGCATCAGCCTTTGGAACGCTATCTGGGCTTCGAAATGCCCGCGTCGAAACTGGTCCTCCCACCAGATTGCAAGACCAGACACAGAGGATCGCCCTACATCTGGATGCAATTGTAGATAGATTCCCTTTCAGGCTGAAAGTAAAGTAATGATTTCGTCTATATTCTGCGTTTCACGCATGACTTTATGCGGAACAGAGCGTCGCAAACGAAAATGCCCGGCATAAAGCCGGGCACTTCCACTGATCGGGAAAGAATATAAGCGTAACTTACTGCTGAACGTAAGTATATTTTCCGTCAGCGCCCTTTTCCCACTTGTACATGACGTAACCTGGGAGCTTCGGATCGCCCTTTTCGTCATAGGACAGGTCGCCGAGCACGGTCTTGAACGGGCCCTTTTCCTTCAGCGCCTTGGCGATTTCCTGCGGGTCGTTGCTGCCCGCAGCCTTTGCGGCCTGCGCCAGCGACTGAACCGCCGCATAGGAATAGAGCGTGTAGGCTTCAGGCTCGAAACCGGCGTCGCGGAACTTCTTCACCAGATCGGCATTGTTCGGGTTGTTGCGCGGATCGGGACCGAAGGTGTTGAGCGTGCCTTCGACAGCCGGACCGGCAATCGAAGCCAGTTCGTTGGAAACAATACCGTCGCCCGAGATGAACTGGGCCTTCACGCCCTGATCGGCCATCTGGCGGATGATGAGACCGGCTTCCGGATGCAGGCCGCCCCAGTAAACCACCGTCACGCCTGCCTGCTTGAGCTTGGCGATCAGAGCGGAGAAGTCCTTTTCACCAACGTTGACGCCTTCATAGAGGGCTTCCTTGGTGCCAAGTTCGTTGAGCTTCTTCTTGGTTTCGTCGGCAAGGCCCTGACCGTATGGGGTCTTGTCGTGAATGACGGCGATCTTCGCGTCCTTGAAATGGTCGAAGATGTACTGGCCAGCCACGATGCCTTGCTGATCGTCACGGCCGCAGGTGCGGAACGTGTTCCACAACTGGCGCTCGGTATAGACCGGATTGGTCGCGGCAGGCGAGATTTCGAGAATGCCGTTTTCGGCATAGACTTCCGAAGCCGGGATCGAAACGCCCGAGTTGAAGTGACCGATGACATATTTTACGCCGTCGGCTGCGAACTTGTTGGCAACAGAAATGCCCTGCTTCGGATCCGAAACGTCATCGCCGAGCGAGATCGTTATTTTCTCGCCATTGATGCCGCCCGCATCGTTGACTTCCTTGATGGCGGCTTCCGCCCCCTTCTGGATCTGTGCGCCATAAACGGCGTTCGGGCCGGTCAAGGGTGCACCGATACCCAGAATTACATCAGCCCAAGCCGAGCCCCCGAAAGACATTACTGCTGCAAGAGCAACACCTGCCAAAAGTGATTTCTTCATTGTTGGAACTCCCATCATTGTATTTACCCCGAACGATGTTTTGCATCGCCTTATTTTCTTGCTGATTACTCAGCAATATCTACGCTGAATCTTATTACTGTCAACGTGATCTTGTAAAAAAGCTTCGCCGCATGACGGCGAAGCTTTGAAATTATTTTGCCTTCCAGCTCAGTGGCGAAGCTTTCTCATAAAGCCAGCCATACTGCCGCACCATTTGCTTGGTGCGGGTGTAGCGAAAGCCGACCGTGCCGATAATCATCAGGACGATCGTGTCCACCAGATAGTAGTGGAACGAAAGAAGCGTCCCCTCGAACAGTGCGAAGTGGATGAAACGCACGGCAGCGCCGAGCGGGATCAGATAGATCAGCAGCTGCGGATAGGTGCGCCAGGTCGAAGCACAGGCACGCCCCGTCATCCAGGCAGCCCAGCCGCCAAGCAGACAGGTGATGAGGAAAAACAACCAGAATGACGGTTCTTCGTAGAGAATACCTTGCATGATTTCCTCCTAGTGCCTTCCGCCTTCGAGATAGGCGGCACGGACTTCCGGATCGGCCAGCAGTTCGCGGCCTGCGCCGCTCATGGTGATCGAGCCGTTGACCATCACATAACCGCGGTCTGCGAGCTTCAGCGCACCGAATGCGTTCTGCTCGACGAGGAATACCGTCAGCCCCTGCGTGCGGTTCAGTTCCTTGATCGCCTCGAAAATCTGCTTCACGATCAGCGGCGCCAGACCGAGCGACGGTTCGTCCAGAAGCAGGAGCTTCGGACGCGCCATCAGTGCGCGGGCGATCGCCAGCATCTGCTGTTCACCGCCCGAAAGCGTGCCGCCGCGCTGGTTGATACGCTCCTTCAGGCGTGGGAACAGGTCGAACATCAGCTTTACGTCTTCATCGAAATATTGCTGATTGTCGAGGCTTGCGCCCATCTGGAGATTTTCCAGAACAGTCATGCGCGGGAAGATGCGACGGCCTTCCGGCGACTGCGCGATGCGCAGCTTGGCGATCTCGTGCGGCGGCATGGACGTGATATCCTTGCCATTGAACAGGATGCGGCCGGTACGCGCCTTCGGCGAGCCGAAGATCGTCATCATCAGCGTCGATTTGCCGGCGCCGTTTGCGCCGATCAGCGCCACGATCTCGCCCTCGTCGACAGTCAGGTCGATGCCCTTCAAGGCGCAAATATTGCCGTAATAGGTTTCAACCTTCTCGACGGCCAGAAGCGGTTGCTTTTTCTGCATGGTTTCAGCCTGCATCATTCGCCTCCCTTCCTGGGCTTGCCCGGAGTTTTTGTTGAGGCTTTTGCCGGGGCTTTGGCGCGTTTCGCACCACCCTTGGCAGCCTCACCCTGAGCAGCCTTCACGGGAGCAGTCTTGTCGCCGGTCGGATCATCGGTTGCGTCAACGCCTGCGGAAGGCGTTTCGCCCTTCTCTTCGGCAATTTCCTCCTCGATGGCTTCCTCGGCAAGCTGGGCGGCGACCAGATGCGCCGGATCGACCACACCGGGCTTGTCCGCCTCTTCGATGAGTTCGGCGATTTCCTCGTCATCGACGCCGAGATAGGCGGCAATAACACGCGGATCGTTCTTGACCTCTTCCGGCGCGCCATCGGAAATCTTGGTGCCGTATTCCAGCACGATCACATGATCGGAGATTTCCATGACGACCGACATGTCATGCTCGATCAGCAGGATCGACGTGCCGGTTTCCTTGCGGATATCGAGGAGAAGCTTGTTGAGCTCCGCCGATTCGCGCGGATTGAGACCGGCGGCAGGTTCATCGAGGCAGAGGATTTCCGGCTCGGTGCACATGGCGCGGGCGATTTCCAGACGGCGCTGATCGCCATAGGGCAGATCGCCTGCCGGATCGTCCGCACGGTCGATCAGGTTGATCTTTTCCAGCCAGTAACGCGCCTTTTCAACCGCTTCCTTCGCCGCCGACTTGTAGCCCGGCAGCCCCAGCAGGCCGAGGATCGTATAGCCGGAAGAGCGCATCAGCGTGTTGTGCTGCGCAACGAGCAGGTTTTCCAGAACGGTGAGGCCCGAGAACAGGCGGATGTTCTGGAACGTACGCGCGACCTTGGCTTGCTTGGTGATCTGGAAGTCGGGCAGGCGTTCCAGCAGGAACTTGTCGCCCGTCTTCCGGTTCATCGTCAGCATCCCGCCCGTGGGCTTGTAGAAGCCGGTGATGCAGTTGAAGACCGTGGTCTTGCCTGCACCGTTGGGGCCGATGATCGCAGTGATATCCCCGCGCGTCACATTGAAGCTCAGATCGTTGATGGCGACGAGGCCGCCGAAGCGCATCGAGAGATGCTCGACCTGAAGGATGGTGTCTTTCCGAGTGTTGCCGGACATAGTGCCAGACATAGTGCTAATCTCCGCCATCAGCCGTGCCCTTCCTTGGTAAAGGCACCCGACACCATCTTCTTCTCATGCAGGAATGCACTCGGTTCTCGACTTCCGACGAAACCGCGCGGCTTCCAGACCATGACTACGACCATGGCAAGACCGAAGATGAGCATGCGGTAGAGTTCCGGCGTGAAATCCGGTCCGAAGACAGCTTTCAGGAAGCCCATTTCACGCAGGATTTCCGTGCCGCCGATCATGACGATCGCCGCAATGGCAATACCGACCAGCGAGCCCATGCCGCCGAGAACGACAATGGCCAGAATGACGGCGGATTCAAGGAACACGAAGGATTCCGGGCTGACGAAGCCCTGGCGCGCCGCAAAGAAGGAACCGGCGAAACCACCGAACATCGCGCCCGTGGCAAAGGCCGTGAGCTTGGTCGTGGTGGTGTTGATGCCGAGCGAACGGCAGGCGATTTCGTCTTCGCGCAGCGCTTCCCATGCACGGCCAACCGGCATGCGGCGCAGGCGGATGGTGACCCAGGCCGTCAGGAGCGCCAGCAGAAGGATGACGTAATAGAGGAAGAACTTGTAGTGCGCGGCCGAGAAGGTAAGGCCGAAATAGGCTGCAAAACCGTCCTTGCTGGCATTGAAAGGCAGGCCGAAGAAGGTTGCCTTGGCAATGCCGGAAACGCCGAAGGTGCCGCGAGTAACATCCGTCCAGTTGATGAGCACCAGACGGATGATTTCACCGAATGCCAGCGTCACGATGGCGAGATAGTCACCGCGCAGACGCAGAACCGGGAAGCCAAGGATGACGCCCCATGTCGCCGCCAGAATGCCCGCTATCGGCAGCAGCATCCAGAAGGACAGGCCGAAATAGGATGACAGCAGAGCGTAGGAATAAGCGCCCACTGCATAGAAGGCCACGTAACCCAGATCGAGAAGACCGGCGAGGCCCACCACGATGTTGAGGCCCCAGGCCAGCATCACATAGATGAGGATCTGGACGCCGAAATTGTCGACCCATTTGAGCGATCCCTGCCAGCCGAGGAAGGCCACGATCAGGATCGGATAGACAAAAAGGAAGGCGACGCCGAGGCGCGAGAAGTGGCGGCGCACGAAAGACGGGCTTTCGACCGCAACGGCAGGCTGCTTGCTCTTGGCAAGCTTGCGCGCCTCCAGCCAGGGCTGAGTAAAGGCAACGAACAGGAAACGGCCAATGGCGGCCAGCACGACGATGACGGCCAGCGCACCCCAGCGCTGTTGCAGCACCAGTTCATTGTTGATGTTCTGATCGGTCTTGAAACCGATGATGAGGCAGAAGAGGCCCAGCGCCAGAAGACCGGCGAAGAACCCTTCACGAATGGCCCGGCCAAAAAGGGAATCCGGGCGTGAACTCGACTGTGCAGCCATGATTAAACCTTTTCGACTTCAGGACGGCCAAGAATGCCGGACGGCATGAAGATCAGCACGATGGCGAGGATCGAGAACGCGGCAACGTCCTTGTAATCGATCGAGAAATAGGCCGACCACAACGCTTCGATGAGACCGATGAGCAGGCCACCGACCACAGCGCCAGGAAGCGATCCGATACCGCCCAGAACCGCTGCCGTGAACGCCTTGACGCCGGGGATGAAGCCGTCGGCAAAGGAAATCACGCCATAGAAGGAGAGGTAGAGCGTACCGGCCACCGCCGCGAGCATGGCACCCATCACGAAGGTGAGCGAAATGACGCGATCGACATTGATGCCGAGAAGCGCCGCCATCTTTCGATCCTGCTCGCAGGCGCGCTGCGCACGGCCGAGCGAGGTGCGGTTGACGATATACCAGAAGATCGTCAGCAGCACCGCGGTTACCACGATGACAACGATCTGCTTCAGCGAAATCGTCACATTCGTACCGAAGAGATTGAAGGAGCCGTTCAGAAGCTGAGGCACCGGCTTGTTACGCGGGCCTTGCGTAACCTGAACGAAATTCGACAAGGCAATCGACATGCCGATAGCCGTGATCAACGGCGCGAGGCGGAACGAACCGCGCAACGGCCTGTAGGCCACGCGTTCGATCGTCCAGCTCCACAAGCCTGTCAGTAGCATGGCGACGATCATCATCAGAAGAAGCATCAGCGCAATCGGCAAGGCACCGATGAATGTTGTGATGATGAGAAAAACAATCAGCGCCATGAAGGCGCCGAGCATGAAGACATCGCCATGAGCAAAGTTGATCATGCCGATAATGCCATAGACCATCGTATAGCCGATGGCGATCAGGCCATAGATCGAGCCGAGCGCGAGCCCGTTGATCACCTGCTGGAAGAAATATTCCATCGAGAAGCCACCCATTTTACCGTCCGGGGTTTTTTTGACGCATCTTTATTTCGTGCGCCTTCATTTTATTCCCGGCTATTTACACCTAACGGCTGTATAGAGGAATGCAAGCCCCTTTTGTCTCCGACAAAAGACTAAGGGCATCATCCTTCCACAAACTAGTTATGTCCCCTAACAAACGTCCTGTATATGTTTTTTTCTCCTACCCTGGGCGCCTTATTCCACATTTTTTGCACGACCGGAAAGCCAAAAAATAGGGAGGTCGTTAAGAAAATTACCGACCGTACCCACTTTATGGTCTTTGGGGCGCCAGCCTGCAAGCGCGGCTGAGCTGGATTTGGTTCCCGAACCGGAGAATTTTCACCCATACCAAGCGCCAAACCTGTTTCCCCAATAGACCCTACGCGACTGTGAACCCGTGTGCAAAGGGATCGCGATCGTCGATGAAGATCGTGTTGTAGCCAGTCATGCGCGCCCAACCGGCGATTGACGGCACGATTGCAGGACGCCCGGCGACTTCCGCAGCGCGCTCCACGCGGCCATGGAAAAGCGATCCGATGATGGATTCATGCACGAACTCGTCGCCCGGCTTGAGCTTGCCCTTGGCAGCCAGCTGCGCCATGCGCGCAGACGTACCGGTTCCGCAGGGCGAACGGTCGATTGCCTTGTCGCCATAAAAGACTGCATTGCGGGCATGCGCTTCCGGATGCTTGGCCTTACCGGTCCATAGAATATGGCTCAGACGGTTGATGTCAGGCAGCAGCGGATGCTGGAACTTGTACTTCTCGTTCAGCCGCTGGCGCAGGACGGGACTCCAGGCGATCAGCTGCAACGCGGAATAATCTTCCATGTCCGTGTAATTTTCTTGCGGCTCGACAATGGCGTAGAAATTGCCGCCATAGGCCACGTCGACCTTGAGGCTTCCAAGGTCGGGACATTCGACTTCAAGCCCTTCGGCATAAAGGAAGGCCGGGACATTGGTGAGACGAACACGCTCGACATACTGGCCGTTCTGCTCATACTCGATGGCCACCAGACCGGCAGGCGTATCGAGATTGAGCTTGCCCGGCGTCTTCGGCGTTACCAGCCCCTGCTCTATCGCCATCGTGACGGTGCCGATGGTGCCGTGGCCGCACATCGGCAGGCAGCCGGACGTTTCGATGAAAAGCACCGCCACATCGCAATCAGGCCGCGTGGGCGGGTAGAGAATGGAGCCGGACATCATGTCGTGGCCGCGCGGCTCGAACATAAGCCCCGTGCGAATCCAGTCATATTCCGCCAGAAAATGCGCGCGCTTTTCCATCATGGTCGAACCTTCGAGGTTCGGCCCACCGCCGGCCACCAGACGCACCGGATTGCCGCAGGTATGTCCGTCGACGCAGAAGAAGGAATGTCTTGCCATGATGGTCAGTTCCGAAAACGTTGTGGCTTGAAAGGTTCGATGTCGATTGCCGGCGCGGCACCCGTGACGAGATCGCGGATAAGCCGCCCGGTCGCCGCCGACTGCGTGAGGCCAAGATGGCCATGGCCGAAGCCGTAATAGATGTTGCCGCCCCCCGAGGCCCGGCCGATGACCGGAACGGAGTCCGGCATGGATGGCCGATAGCCCATCCATTGCCGCCCGCCTTCCGTGCGCAGGCCCGGCAGAAACATGGAAGCCTTCTTTAGCATGGCTTCGGACCGCGCGAAATTGGGCGGCAGGTCGAGCCCGCCGAATTCCACGGCCCCGCCGACACGCAGGCCCGTTTCCATCGGCGTGATGACGAAACCGTGGCCGGGGAAAGTCAGCTGACGCTTCACATCGAAACTGCCGACCGGCAGGGTCGTATTGTAACCGCGTTCCGTGTCGAGCGGCACTGCATCGCCAAAGCCTTTGGCGAGATCACGTGACCAGGCACCGGCCATCAGGACAAGGTGCGCCGCCCAAATTTCGGTCCCGTCGACGAGACGGACGCTCGCCCCACCATTGCCCGGCCTTGCATCCGCGACCTTTGCCTGAAGGAAGCGTGCGCCCCTGCTTTCCGCATACGCCCAGATCGCCTTGCCGAACAGCTTCGGATCGCTGACATTCTTCCAGCCCGGAACGAAAGTTCCAGCTACGAAACGCGGGCTCAGGCCCGGCTGCAATTCGGCTAGCCGATCACCCCGCACGTGTTCATAGGCGATTCCGGCATTTTCGCGAACATCCCAGCCGGGCTGCGAGGCCGCAAGCTCGGCTTCGCTCTCATAAAGTTCCAGGTTGCCGTTTTCGCGCAAGCGATCGCGCAGGCCCGCCCTGTCGATCAGGCCCATCATCTCGCTGCCGGCAAGCCGCATGATGTCGGCCTGCGCAATCGCGGTTCTTGCCAAAGCATCCGCGCTGCTGGCGCGCCAGAACCGATAAAGCCAGGGCACCATTTTTGGAAAATAGGAGGGACGGATCGTAAACGGCCCGAGCGGGTCCATCAGCCAGCCCGGCACCTTGCGCATGACACCCTTGGAGGCGAGCGGAAGAATATCGGAGAAAGCAAGCGCCGCGGCATTGCCCGAGCTGGTTTCCTCGCAAATGCCGGTTCTGTCGATAATCAGAACCTGACGCCCCGCCTCGGCAAGCAAGGCCGCAGTGGCGACGCCGACAATACCGCCGCCAATAATCAGAACATCGTGCTGACCCTGCGGATCAGATTTCATCGTATACGGCTCCCCACCGGATTCAACTTTGCCTTGTGTCTTGCCGAAAAACCGGCAGAGACCGTCGCTTCGGCCAATCGGCAATCGCCATGTTCAACGCCAGCACGCGATTTCTGTCCATCGATTTTTTGGAATGACGGTGTGCTGAAAGTTTGCCATCGCTTGAAAAAGCCACAAAGGCCAAGTTAGGGATCGACAATGCAAATCGCCTCTTATTGATATATCAGAGATATATCTATAGGATTGAACTATGTCAATCGTCGTAACCACAAGGCATGAACGGCATGGAAGAAACGAACGTTCGAGACAGGCTGACGCGGAGCCCGGCAAACATGCCGCTGGCCACCATGGACAGCTGGGGTAGCGAAAGCCTCGCCGAGCAGGCCTATCGCATTCTGGAACGGTCTATCGTCACGCTGGAACTGGAACCGGGGACGGTCGTCAACGAGCGCACGCTGATTGAGCTGACCGGCATGGGCCGCACGCCCATGCGCGAGGCCATTCAACGGCTCGCCTGGGAGGGCCTTGTGGAAGTGCGCCCGCGTTCAGGCATTGCCATCGCGGCAATCGACCCGAAGGATTTCATCAAGGTGCTGGATGCGCGCGAAGGCGTCGAGCGCGTTTTGGCGCGCGATGCGGCGCGCTTTGGCAGCCCGCGCGACTATGAACGGCTCGAAGCGGCGGCAGCAGCCATGCGGCAGGCAATTCCCGATGAAGATGTCGCACTGTTTCTGGATGCCGACAAGGCATTCGACATCGTTCTGGGTGCGGCTGCGAGCAACCCCTACGCCGCCCGTATCGCCGCTCCCTTGCAGAGCCACAGCCGCCGCTTCTGGTACCGGCTCCGCCCATCGAGCGGCATAGCTGGTTCGGCCAATGCCCACGCAACATTGATTGAAGCGATCGTTTCACGCCAACCGGAACGGGCGAGCGACACGGCCAGCGAACTCATGGCCTATCTGCGGACGCTCGCCCCCTGATTTCCGGCACCCGGGGTTCAGCGCGCCCGCGAAGACCGACGAGACCGCTCATTGCTCCGCACATCCACGGCAGCAGCTGAAGCTGTATCAAAGATCAGCCCGTCATCGGTATTCACGTCATTCAAGGCCTGGGCATAGGCATGCCGTGTCCCGCGCGCCATATCCTTTGCCTGCACCGCCGCGACCGCAAGCACCGCGCACAACCCCACGACAGCCTGAGATGGATGACGCATCTCGAACGCTCCCATCACACTTTCCGCGCCCACCACAATTTCCACGATGACCGCGTCCAGCGGATCATTCGGCTGCGACGGAAAGATGGCGCGGCAGGTTCAATTTCGAGACGCCAGCTCACGAAACCGTAATCAGCCAAAGAAAAAGCCGAAGCTGTCGCTTCGGCTTCCGGTCATTGTTGAGACTGGCAACATTAATGGGATTTGTTCATCGAATCCGACATCTTGCGAAGCACGTTGAGCGCGATGTTCAGCTCCTCGTCGCTAACGCCCTCGAGAAGGTCTTCGCGCACGTCTCCGGCGAGCTTCACGACCTGCTCGGCCAGAATCTTGCCTTCTGCCGTCATGACGACGCGCTTGGCGCGACGGTCGCCCTGGACCGTCTGCCGTTCGATGAAGGATTGCCGCTCCAGCCCATCGAGCAGGCGAACCATGGTCGCATTCTCGATTTCCAGCGCTTCCGCCAGTTCCTTCTGGTAAAGACCTTCCTGTTCCATCAGCGCAAGCAGGGTGCGCGCACGGGCCAATGTCAGGCCCCGCTCCTTCACCCGGGCGTCGAAGACAGTGCGAAGCCTGCGATTAACCTTCGCCATGGCATCAATCATTTCAGCTCTGAGGTCCGCCGTATCCATGCCAATCGCCTTATATATTAGTAAACTAATGATTGCGAACTTGGATAGATCGCTGCCGAACCATTTTCAAGCGAACTTCCTGAACTCACGCAAGCGTGATGGGATTTAACGCCAATATGACAGTTCTGCGAACAAATTCACTGCCGGGCCGGTGATCTGAAAAAGAAAAAGCGGGCACAAGCCCGCTTTCCCGAAAACGACAGGATTGCAGCCGATCACGCCGGCATGATCGTTCCCTGCAGCGTCATCAGCTGGTGCAGGAAGATTTCCGCCTTGGTGCGATGCTCGTTGGTCGAGGCATCTTCCAGATGCTTGCGGGCTTCCTCGATGCGGCGCTGGATGTCTGCCGGATTGATATCGTCCACATGGGTGGCCGATTCAGCCAGAACGGTGCAGCTCTGCGGGGTGATATCAGCGAAACCGCCGAAGACCACGTAGGAGTCGGACTTGCCGTCGGCAAGCTTCACCGAAACGACACCCGGCATGATCGTCGTCATCAGCGGCGAATGACCGGCGAGAGCCGTCAGATAGCCTTCGCTACCCGGAATGACGACTTCCGTCACCTGCGCGGAAAGCAGGAGCCGTTCAGGCGACACGAGTTCGAATTGGAAAGCTTGAGCCATGGTTCTCACTTGAATTCAAAAGCACGGTTCCGAAAATTAAACCGGTTTTCGGAAAGGTCATGCTTAAACAAAATGATTGGCTTTCACGGCGGGCCTTGCGGCCCACCGGGAAATTCAATTCATCAAGCAGCTTCTGCTGCCAGCTTCTTGGCCTTCTCGAGTGCTTCCTCGATGCTGCCGACCATGTAGAAGGCAGCTTCCGGAAGATGATCGTAATCGCCAGCGCAAAGGCCCTTGAAGCCCTTGATGGTGTCGGCGAGATCGACCAGCTTGCCCGGCGAACCGGTGAAGACTTCGGCCACGAAGAACGGCTGCGAGAGGAAGCGTTCGATCTTGCGGGCGCGGGCGACGGTGAGCTTGTCTTCTTCAGACAGTTCGTCCATGCCCAGGATCGCGATGATGTCCTGAAGGGCCTTGTAGCGCTGCAGGATCGACTGAACCTGACGGGCGACGGCGTAGTGTTCGTCACCAACGACTTTCGGGTCGAGCATGCGCGACGTGGAGTCGAGCGGGTCAACAGCCGGGTAGATACCCTTTTCAGCGATCGAGCGCGACAGAACGGTCGTTGCGTCCAGGTGGGCGAACGAGGTGGCTGGCGCCGGGTCGGTCAAGTCGTCGGCAGGGACGTAAATCGCCTGAACCGAGGTGATCGAACCCTTGGTCGTGGTGGTGATGCGTTCCTGCATGGCGCCCATGTCGGTTGCCAGCGTCGGCTGATAGCCCACAGCGGAAGGAATACGGCCGAGAAGAGCCGACACTTCCGAACCTGCCTGCGTGAAGCGGAAGATGTTGTCCACGAAGAACAGAACGTCCTGACCCTGGTCGCGGAAGTTTTCAGCAACCGTCAGACCGGAAAGGGCAACGCGAGCGCGGGCACCCGGGGGTTCGTTCATCTGACCGTAAACGAGGGCTGCCTTGGAGCCTTCGCCGCCGCCAAGCTTGTTAACGCCCGACTCGATCATTTCATGGTAAAGGTCGTTACCTTCACGGGTACGCTCACCGACGCCTGCGAACACGGAGTAACCGCCGTGCGCCTTGGCGACGTTGTTGATGAGTTCCATGATGAGAACGGTCTTGCCAACGCCTGCACCGCCAAAGAGGCCAATCTTGCCGCCCTTGGCGTAAGGAGCGAGAAGGTCAACGACCTTGATGCCCGTGACCAGAATTTCGGCTTCGGTCGACTGTTCGATATATTCCGGAGCGCTCTGGTGGATGGCGCGGGTTGCCGTGGTCTTGATCGGACCGGCTTCGTCAACCGGCTCACCGATGACGTTCATGATGCGGCCAAGCGTTTCAACGCCAACCGGAACCATGATCGGCTCGCCGGTGTCGCGTGCTTCCTGACCGCGAACCAGACCTTCGGTCGCATCCATGGCGATGGTGCGCACGGTGTCTTCGCCGAGGTGCTGGGCGACTTCGAGAACCAGGCGGTTGCCCTGGTTGTCGACTTCAAGCGCGTTCAGGATCAGCGGCAGCTGGCCTTCCGGGAACTTGACGTCGACGACAGCGCCGATGACCTGCGTAATGTGGCCGACTGCGCCAGTGGCTGCAGTCTTGGGAGCGGCAGACTTGGCTGCTGAGGTGGTCTTGGGCGCCGCTTTCTTGGCAGGCGCCTTCGCCGCTGGCTTTGCTTCGGCCGCGGCGGTAGTTTTCGGGGTCGCTGCTTTTGCCATCGATCCTTACCTTCCGTTAGCATGATCCCGAAAAGTTGCAGACTTTCCGGGAAATCATGCGGTAAACCAAACTCTAGAGCGCTTCCGCGCCCGAAATGATTTCGATCAGTTCCTTGGTGATCTGCGCCTGACGCTGGCGGTTGTACGTGATCGACAGCTTGTTGATCATGTCGCCCGCATTGCGCGTCGCATTGTCCATCGCGCTCATCTTCGCGCCCATCTCGCCCGCGACATTTTCCAGCAGAGCACGGAAAATCTGGACCGAGATATTGCGCGGGATCAGCGTCGACAGGATCGCCGCGGGATCAGGTTCGTATTCGTAGATCGCATCGCCTGCGGTCTCGCCGCCCGCACTGTCGCCAGCCGAAGCCGGGATCAGCTGCTGTGCGGTCGGAACCTGGGAGATCACCGACTTGAATTCGGAATAGAACAGCGTGCAGACGTCGAAAGCGCCTTCCTCGAACAGCTTGATGATCTTGTGGCCGATCTGGTCGGCATGCACAAAAGCGAGCTGCTTGACTTCGCGCAGATCGACATGATCGACCAGCAGGCTGGCAAATTCGCGACGTAGAATATCCGCGCCCTTCTTGCCGACCGTGATGATCTTGACCGTCTTGCCTTCAGCGAGGAGCTTGCGGGCATGATCGCGCGCAAGACGCGCGATCTGGCTGTTGAAACCGCCGCAAAGGCCACGTTCTGCGGTGCAGACGACGAGCAGATGCACGTCGTCCTTGCCCGTACCGGCCATCAGGGCCGGCGCATCTTCGCCGGTGACGTTCTGCGCGATATTCGCGAGAACGGCGCCCATGCGCTGCGAGTAAGGCCTTGCGGCTTCCGCAGCTTCCTGGGCACGGCGCAGCTTCGCCGCGGCGACCATTTGCATCGCCTTGGTGATTTTCTGCGTCGCCTTGACCGAGGCGATACGGTTTCTCAGATCCTTTAGTGAAGGCATCCGTTCATCCCGTCACAAGTTTCAGGCAAAGGACTTGGCGAAAGCGTCGATCGCTGCCTTGAGCTTGGCCTTGAGGTCATCGGTAATGGCTTTCTCGTTGCGGATGCCATCGAGCACATCCTTGTGCTCGGTGCGCAGCGAAGCGAGAAGACCTTCTTCGAACTTGCCAACCTGGCTGACGGCAAGCTTGTCGAGATAGCCGTTAACACCGGCGAAAATCACGGCAACCTGCTCTTCCGTCTTCAGCGGCGAGAACTGCGGCTGCTTCAGGAGTTCGGTCAGGCGCGCACCGCGGTTCAGAAGGCGCTGCGTTGCAGCGTCAAGGTCGGAACCGAACTGTGCGAAGGCAGCCATTTCACGATACTGGGCGAGCTCGCCCTTGATCGAACCGGCAACCTGCTTCATGGCCTTGATCTGGGCCGAGGAACCAACGCGCGAAACCGACAGACCGACGTTAACAGCCGGACGGATACCCTGATAGAACAGGTTGGTTTCAAGGAAGATCTGGCCGTCGGTGATCGAGATCACGTTGGTCGGAATGAAGGCGGAAACGTCGTTGCCCTGCGTTTCGATGACCGGCAGAGCCGTCAGCGAGCCAGCGCCGTTTTCGTCGTTGAGCTTTGCGGCGCGTTCGAGAAGACGGGAGTGCAGGTAGAAAACGTCGCCCGGATAAGCTTCGCGGCCCGGAGGACGACGCAGCAGAAGCGACATCTGACGATAAGCAACGGCCTGCTTGGACAGATCGTCATAGCCGATGAGGGCGTGCTGGCCGTTGTCACGGAAATATTCGCCCATCGCGCAGCCCGCAAACGGTGCGAGATACTGCATCGGAGCCGGATCGGAAGCGGTAGCCGCGATAACGATCGAATATTCCAGAGCGCCGCGTTCTTCGAGAACCTTGACGAACTGGGCAACGGTCGAACGCTTCTGGCCGACGGCGACGTAGACGCAGTACAGCTTGTCCTTGTCCGGGCCGTTATCGTGGATCGGCTTCTGGTTCAGGAAGGTGTCGAGGATGATGGCGGTCTTGCCGGTCTGACGGTCACCGATGACCAGCTCGCGCTGGCCGCGGCCAACCGGGATCAGGGCGTCGATGGCCTTGAGACCCGTCGACATCGGCTCGTGAACCGACTTGCGCGGGATGATGCCAGGCGCCTTGACGTCGACGCGGCGACGTTCCTTGGCCTTGATCGGGCCCTTGCCGTCGATCGGATTGCCGAGAGCATCGACAACGCGGCCGAGCAGTTCCGGACCGACCGGAACGTCCACGATTGCGCCGGTACGCTTGACGACGTCGCCTTCCTTGATGTCGCGGTCGGCACCGAAGATAACGACGCCGACATTGTCGCTTTCAAGGTTCAGCGCCATGCCGCGAATGCCACCGGGGAATTCGACCATTTCACCGGCCTGAACATTGTCCAGACCATAGACGCGGGCGATACCGTCGCCAACGGACAGAACCTGACCGACCTCGGAGACCTCAGCCTCCTTGCCGAAGTTCTTGATTTGCTCTTTCAGGATAGCGGAAATTTCCGCGGCGCGGATGTCCATCAGCCGACCTCTTTCAGTGCAAGCTTGAGAGAAGAAAGTTTAGTGCGAAGGGACGTGTCGATCTGACGCGAACCCATCTTGACGATAAGACCGCCGAGGATCGACGGATCGACGGTGACATTGATCGTCACGTCCTTGCCGGCCACGCCCTTCAGCGTTGCCTTCAATTCGTTCTGCTGCGCCGCACTCAATTCGTGCGCGGAGACGACATCGGCGGAGATTTCGCCACGATGCTCGGCAGCAATCTTGCGGAAAGCGGCAATGATGCCCGGCAGGGCGAAAAGACGGCGGTTCCGCGCGACGACGCGCAGGAAATTTCCGACCAGACCCTTGATGCCCGCCTTGTCGGCGAGAGCGCCGATGGCGTGAAGCTGATCTTCCGAGGAAAATACCGGACTGGAGATCAGTCGCTTGAGGTCTTCGCTTCCGCTCAGAAGCGCCTCGAAACGGTCAAGATCTTTTTCCACAGCTGCAACGGATTTCGCGTCGAGCGCGAGCTCGAAAAGAGATCCGGCGTAACGCTGTGCGACACCTGAAATGAGCGAAGACGTTTCAGCCACGAACAACCTGCTCTCTACGTTGAAACCATCCTTTTGGGGTCCAATCTTGCTCAGGACGCCAAGCCGATGATTTTATTGAATGTTTCCGGAAAACCACTGACGCGCGAGCACATCAACACCGAAATGTGATTGCCGTCTAGCATAGACGAACAGGACTCGCAACACGCGAATCCGGCACTTTTGTGTAAGATTTGCCGCCTTTCGCGGTCAAAAAAGTCGCATCTGCTTGGGCGATGCACTCTTCGCTTACACAGCCTGCACGCCTGACGTGCAAAACCCGTCCGGCTCCGCTCAGGAAATGAAGCCGAATGCGTAGAGCAGCGGACCGGCGGCCAGCACGAATTCGACCAGTGCCGCCAGGCTGCCATAGAAGCGCCCGCCGGTCGGTCCGCCCCTGCGCCCGCCCGCATCCGACATCATCGAAATGAAGCGTCCGAACAGCGCGAAACCCCACACGGCGCCCAGAACGACCCAGAGAAAGGGCTGCGCGAAGATGAGGCATCCGAGGCCCACGCCAAGATAAGGACCGGCGAGCGTCGCGCGGATCGAACCGTAACCTTCGGGACGGCCATTGATCGGTTGAAGCCGCAGCAGCTTCATGGTTATGCCGGGCGCAAAAAGCATGACAAGGCCGGCCAGCGCCGTCAGGGCCGCAGAGCCCCAGGCGAGCCATTCTCCGGTCGTGGCAGGAAGATAGAATTCCATCGCATTTCCCCTTTCGGCACCCTCGTCGTTTCAGGCCATATAACGGAATTTGGCGTCACGTTCCATCCTGTGCAGGCTGTTCGGATTCTGGTTAGAGCATGTCCTGTTTTTCCTGAATCGTTGGAAATGCTCTATCTGTTTGTTTATCGCGCGTCTTATCCGAAAACCGGTCCCCACTTTTCCGGATGCGCTCTACAGGAAGCTTTGCGGATCGATATCCACCTGCACCCTGATCGAGCCTTTTTCCTTCGGCCCGTTGGCGAGCAAGGCACGGATAAATCCTTGAATATCCGCGCGTTTTGTCCCATGCACCAGAATGCGGAAACGGTGCCTCCCGCGCACTAGCGCAAGCGGCGCTTCGGCAGGCCCCAGCACTGAAACCTCCGGGGAGGAAGGTGCGGCGCGGCGCAGCGCCCGCGCATGGTTTTCAGCGTCGGGCCGGTTGTCGGCGGAAATGATCAGCGCCGCAAGCCGTCCGTAGGGCGGCAGCGCGCTGCGCTCGCGTTCCTCGATTTCGCGGGCGTAGAACGCCTCCGCATCGCCGCTGACTATGGCCCGCATCACCGGGTGGTCAGGCTGATAGGTCTGGAGAAGGCCGAGGCTCTTGCGCCCGGTTCGCCCGGCGCGGCCCGTCACCTGATTGAGCAGCTGGAAGGTGCGCTCGGCGGCGCGCGGATCGCCATTGGCAAGCCCCAGATCGGCGTCCACCACCCCTACCAGCGTCATGTTGGGAAAATTGTGCCCCTTGGCGACAAGCTGGGTGCCGATCACGATATCCGCCTCGCCTTTTGCGATAGCATCGAGTTCTAGCCGCAGCCGCTTCACGCCCCCCGCCATATCAGACGAAAGAACGATGATTCGCGCCTTGTCGAAGGTCGCCGCCACTTCCTCGGCAATGCGTTCCACGCCGGGACCGCAGGCGACCAGATGATCCAGCGTACCGCATTCGGGACAGGCCTGCGGAACCGGCTCGTGATAACCGCACTGGTGACACATGAGCTGCCCGCGAAAGCGGTGCTCCACCAGCCAGCTCGAACATTGCGGGCACTGGAAGCGGTGGCCGCAGACCCGGCACAGCGTCAGGGGCGCATAGCCGCGCCGGTTGAGGAACAAAAGCGCCTGTTCGCCGCGCTCCACCGTCTTGCCGACAGCTTCGGTCAGTGCGGGCGACAGAAACCGGCCCGGCGGCGGCGGAGAACGCCGCATGTCAATGGTCTTCAGGTCGGGCAGCGCTGCTTCCGCATAGCGCCCGTAGAGCTTGATTCGCCTGTAGCGCCCCTGCTCCGCATTGACCTGGCTTTCGATGGAGGGCGTGGCCGATGCCAGCACCACCGGGAAGCCACTGATGTGGCCGCGCACCACCGCCATGTCGCGGGCATTGTAGAAAACCCGGTCTTCCTGCTTGTAGGCTGGATCATGTTCTTCATCGACGACGATCAGCCCCAGTTCCTTGAAGGGCAGAAAGAGCGCCGACCGTGCCCCTGCCACCACCCGCACCGTACCCTCGGCAACCTGCCGCCAGACGCGCTCGCGGGTGCGAGGTGCAAGGTCGGAATGCCATTCGGCGGGCTTTGCCCCGAACCGGTCATGGAAACGGTCGAGAAACTGCTGGGTCAGCGCGATTTCGGGCAGGAGAATCAGCACCTGCCTGCCCTGCTCGATCGCCTTGGCGACCGCTTCGAAATAAACTTCCGTTTTGCCTGAACCGGTCACGCCGTCGAGAAGCGAAACCGAGAAACCGCCGGCTTCAACCGCTTCCGACAGCATTTCAGCCGCCGCCTGCTGGTCTTCCGAAAGCGTGGCGCGCGCATAGTCGATATCCGGCCTCGCCACCACGGCTGGCGGCGGCAGCATGACTTCCTCGAAAACGCCTTGCGCCTTCAGCCCATCCACGACCGTCGTCGAGACGCCCGCCGCATGGGCAAGCCCGGATCTGGTCCAGGCAAGCCCGTCGCGGGCAAGCTCCATCACCCGCGACCGGGCGTCGGTCATGCGCTCCGGCTCGCCGCCGGAATAACGAAGGCCCGGCACCGATGGCTCGGGATCGAACGCAGCCGGCACGCGCAGGACCATGCGCGCCACCATGCCGGGCGGCGACAGCGTATAGTCCGCTGCCCAGCGCATGAAGCGCAGCATGTCGGCGCCCACCGGCGGACAATCGAAGACCTCGGAAATTTCCCGCAATTTTCTGGCATCGACCGCATCGGTTTCACCCTCGCAGACGATCCCCGCCACCTCACGCGGTCCAAGCGGCACGCGCACGATCGATCCGGGCTGGACGTTCATACCTGCCGGAACCATATATGAGTAAGGCCGCTCCGCGGGCATGGGCACGAGCACGGGAACCACCCGTGGCGCGAGCTCCGGAAACAGACCAGAAATCGGGTTTGCAATATCGTGCGAATCTTTCGACATGATCGCGTGACCTTGGCGCGGCTTTGCGCTAAAGAAAAGCCACCTTCCGGGAATTAAATGGTTTTAAATTCCTCAAATCCACCCGCGCTCATTATGGAGGAACGCTGTTATGAAGTTTTTCGTGGACACTGCGGACGTCAAGGAAATCCGCGAGCTCAATGACCTTGGGCTGGTCGATGGCGTGACCACCAACCCGTCCCTCATCCTGAAGTCGGGTCGGGACATTATCGAAGTGACCAAGGAAATCTGCAACATCGTCAAGGGCCCGGTTTCCGCCGAGGTTGCCGCGACGGAATATGAGCAGATGATGAAGGAAGCAGCCGTCATCTCCAAGATCGCCGACAATATCTGCATCAAGCTGCCTGTAACGCTGGACGGACTGAAAGCCTGCAAGGCCTTGTCTTCCGAAGGTCACAAGGTCAACATGACGCTGTGCTTCTCGGCCAATCAGGCGCTTCTGGCGGCAAAGGCCGGCGCGACCTTCATTTCGCCGTTCATTGGCCGCCTCGACGATACCGGCATCAACGGCATGGAACTGATTGCCGAAATCCGCACGATTTATGACAATTACGATTTCCGCACCGAAATTCTTGCCGCTTCGGTTCGTACCGTCAATCACGTCAAGGAAGCAGCCCTCATCGGCGCCGATGTCGTGACCGCACCACCGGCAACGCTCAAGGCACTGGTCAAGCATCCGCTGACCGACAAGGGCCTCGAAACCTTCCTCGCCGATTGGGCGAAAACCGGCCAGAAGATCGCCTGATCGGCGAACTTTTCAGACGCGTGAAAGGCGGGCCATCGGCCCGCTTTTTTATTCCAGCACGGTTTCCCCGTCCTGCTTGCTCACCCGGATCGGCCGCGCGCCGCATTGCTCTGCAATGGCGCTTGCAAGTGTGGCGGAATGCGTCACCACCCATATCTGGCTGCGCTCCGATGCCTGGGCGATCATGCGGGCAAGCGAGGGAAGCATATCGGGATGCAGGCTCGCCTCCGGTTCGTTGAGCGCGATCAGCGGCGGCAGGCGATAGGAAAGCAGCGCACCGGCCAGCGCCAGCATGCGGATCTGCCCATCGGACAATTCTCCGGCCCGGAACATGCGATGTGGAAAGGCCGGAAAATTCAGGCCGAACGTCGCCGTCTCGCCCGGAAAGGGAATATCCAGCGCCGCACCATCCAGCGCATCGGCCACCAGTCGATCCAGATCGACCGTATCCTGCCGGATATGGGCCAGCGTCGCGAAGACCGAGGCAAGATTGCCGCCGTCCTCGTCCAGCATGGCAGCGGTCGCGGCGATGGAGGGCTGACGCGCCGGTGCATCGCGGTCGCTTCGAAAGCCATGATAAAAGCGCCAGCTTCGCATCTGCGCGGCCAAATCACCGATCTCCGGATAATGGCCGGATTGTCCCAGCACCGCCAGCCCGCTTTCGGAAGTCAGCAAGCGTGCGGGATGTTCCATGCGCCGCCCTTCCCCGTCCCGTGCGAAGACAACGGGCCCGCGCCGGTCCATCAGGTCGACGGGGCGGCGCCCCGTATCAAGGCTGAGATTTTCTTCCTTGATCTGCGGCTCGAAGGGAAAGGCGCCCGAAACCGGCGGCGGCAATCCCGCCTCGACGCTATAGGCAAGTCGCGATGCCAGTCTTTCATCCTCGAAATGGGCTTCCAGAATGATGCGCGCCGGTTCGTGCTTGCGGCGGTTTCCGCCCCACATCGCCGATTGCATCCCGCCCTCACGCACGATTTCGGTTGAGAAATTGCCCTCGGCGGCCGCCTTCACCAGTTGCAGTGCGCGGTAGAGATTGGATTTTCCGGCCCCGTTCTCGCCCACAAAAACCGCTACCTGCCCGAGATCGACACGGACGGAACGCAGCGAGCGATAGCCTTTGGCGGAGAATGAAACGAGCCGCATAATTCTTCCCTGGAGCGTTCTCCGCGAAATAATTCACACTGGACAGCAATGCCCCTGAAAAAACAAAAGGCGGCACCGAGAGTACCGCCTTGTGTCATGTCACGCCATCGCAACAATCAGAGCTTCGACAATTTCTGCGCAAGAGCGAGGAAGACCTGTTCGGCCAGTTCTTCCGCGGCACGCTTGCGCGCGTCGCGTTCGGCGCGCAGGTTCGCAAATTCCTGGCGCGGACGGTCGAAGGAAGCGCCGACCGTGCGGGTGCCTGCGGCAAGCGGCTTGCCGTCCTTGTCACGCAGCACGAAGTTCGACGTCGCCTTGACGATACCGGACGATGGACGGCCGGTACGGTCGGTCTGGTCGCCAATGTCCACGCTCACCGCGGCAAGCGTAGAACTGCTCAGGCCAAGGCGAAGCCGATAGACCGGATTGGCCGGCTCACCGGCACCGCCGCCGAGCAGGAAGATGAGGCGATTGCGGACCTGCTGGCTGAAGACGTCGCCAGCCGGGTCGATCGCCACCGAAGCAAGCTTGGTGCGCATGTCCGGCGTCACGCTGCCGCCCATGGTTCCACCAGCGCCAGCGCCGGAGGAGTAAAGCGGCTGCACGGTGCATCCAGCCATGAGAACCGCGGCCCCGAGTGCGAAAATCGCAACGCGGAAAGCTTTGATTGCGGAGAAAAAGCGGTCAGGCAACGACATTGACGATCCTTTGCGGCACCACGATAACCTTCTTCGGCGAGCCCCCGTTGAGCGCAGCCTTGACGAAGTCAAGTTCGAGCACCGCCTGCTGGATGCTAGCTTGATCAGCGTCGCGTGCGATTGTCAAATCCCCACGCTTCTTGCCGTTGATCTGCACCGGCAGAACGATCTCGTTTTCCACCACCAATGCCGGATCGAACACCGGCCAGGCGCTGCGGGCGACCAGCGTTTCACGACCGGCAACCTTGCCACCCAGCGCTGCAAGGCACTGTTCGGCCAGATGCGGCATCATCGGCGCCAGCATCAGGATGAGCTTTTCCGTGGCGTCGCGGACAGCGCCCTTCAACGTGTCATCCGCATTGCCCGAAGCAACCTGCTGCAACGGTCCTGCAACCGTGTTGACCAGTTCGTAAAGACGGGCAACACCACGGTTGAAGGCCAGCTTCTCGATATCGTCGCCGACAGCCTTGACCGCCTTGTGCGCAGCCTTGGAAACGACAAGGGCTTCGCCCTCGGTACCGGTCTTGGGCGCAATGTCCTTCAACTGTTCGGCAGCTTCGGAGATCAGACGCCAGACGCGCTGCACGAAGCGGTGAGCGCCTTCGGCTCCGGCCTCTGTCCAGATCACGTCACGCTCGGGCGGCGAATCAGACAGCATGAACCAGCGCGCCGTATCGGCGCCGTAGGAAGCGATGATGTCATCCGGATCGACGACATTCTTCTTCGACTTCGACATCTTCTCGATAGAGCCGATTTCCACCGGCTCGCCCGTGGAGAGCAGGCTCGCCACGCGCTTGCCGTCGGTTTCCTCGATCCGGATATCGGCAGGCGCCACCCACTGGCCATTGGCCTTGTAGGTTTCATGCACGACCATGCCCTGCGTGAACAGGCCCTTGAACGGCTCGTCGATGCCGACATGACCGGCGACCTTCATCGCGCGGGTGAAGAAACGCGAATAGAGCAGATGCAGGATCGCGTGTTCGATGCCGCCGATATACTGGTCGACCGGCAGCCAGCGGTCGGCAACCGCGCGATCCGTCGGCTCGTTTTCCCATGGCGCGGTGAAGCGTGCATAGTACCAGGACGAATCGACGAACGTGTCCATCGTATCGGTCTCACGACGCGCATCGCCGCCGCATTTCGGGCACTTCACATGACGCCAGGTCGCATGACGGTCGAGCGGATTGCCCGGACGGTCGAACTCGACATCATCCGGCAACTTGACCGGCAGATCGGCGCGCGGCACCGGATTGACGCCGCAAGCCTCGCAATGGATCATCGGGATCGGGCAGCCCCAATAGCGCTGGCGGGAAATGCCCCAGTCGCGCAGGCGGAACTGTACCTTGCGGCTTGCCTGCGGACGATTGCCGAGCGTGGTGTTTTCCAGACGGTTCGCCACTTCATTGAAGGCGGCTTCCGGCGAAAGCCCGTCGAGGAAGCGCGAATTGATCATCACGCCATCGTCGGTATAGGCCGTCTCGCCAATGCTGAAGCTTGCCGCATCCTCGCCCTTCGGCAGAACGACAGGCGTGACCTTCAATTTGTACTTGTTGGCGAAATCCAGATCGCGCTGATCGTGCGCCGGACAGCCGAAAACGGCGCCCGTGCCATATTCCATCAGGACGAAATTGGCGACATAGACCGGCAGTTCCCAGTTCTCGTCGAACGGGTGCCTGACCTTCACGCCAGTATCAAAGCCCTTCTTCTCGGCCGTTTCGAGCGCCGCCAGCGATGTGCCCTGATGATGGCATTCATCGATGAAGCCGGTGAGCGGTGCATTGTTTTCGGCCAGCTTCTTCGCCAGAGGGTGATCGGCGGAGATCGCAACGAATGCCGCACCAAACAGCGTATCCGGGCGGGTCGTATAGACTTCGATTTCCGAGAAACCTTCCGGCGCGGTCTTGTCGTCCAGCCCGAAGCGGACCTGCAGGCCTTCCGACTTGCCGATCCAGTTGCGCTGCATCAGGCGGACCTTTTCCGGCCACTGGTCGAGCGTATCGAGACCGGCCAGCAATTCCTCGCTGAAATCGGTGATCTTGAAGAACCATTGCGTCAGTTCGCGCTGTTCGACCAGCGCGCCCGAACGCCAGCCGCGACCGTCCACCACCTGCTCGTTGGCAAGCACGGTGTTGTCGACCGGGTCCCAGTTGACCTTGGAAGTCTTGCGCGTCACCAGGCCCTTTTCAAAAAGGTCGATGAACAGCATCTGCTGGCGATGATAATATTCCACGTCGCAGGTCGCGAATTCACGCGCCCAGTCGAGCGAAAGCCCCATCGATTTGAGCTGGCCGCGCATGGTGGCGATGTTCTGGTAGGTCCATTCCTTGGGATGAACCTTGTTCTGCATCGCAGCATTTTCCGCAGGCATGCCGAATGCATCCCATCCCATCGGATGGAGCACGTTGAAACCCTTGGCGCGCTTGTAACGGGCGACAACATCACCCATCGCATAGTTGCGCACATGGCCCATATGGATGCGCCCCGACGGATAGGGGAACATCTCGAGCACATAATATTTCTCGCGGCTGTCGCTATTGTCGGTTTCGAAAGTCCGGTCTTCTTCCCAGACTTTCTGCCAATGAGCTTCCGCCACGCGCGGATTATAACGTTCGGCTGCCATGACCGTATTTACTCGCACGAAGGTGATGCAATAAGGAGAGTCGATATTTAATGGCGACCTTCACCACGTATTGGCGAAAGCGTCAACCTTTTGCGGATGAAAAGCCTGAAAGCGAGAGTTTCATGTCGGATATCGTAGCGAACCTGAACGCGGTCAAGGCCGCAATCGCCAGTGCCGAAAAGGAAGCACGGCGCGAAAAAGGCTCTGTGACACTCGTCGCGGTATCGAAAACCTTCGACGCCGACGAGATCCGCCCGGTGCTCGACGCGGGCCAGCGCGTCTTCGGCGAAAACCGCGTGCAGGAAGCGCAAGGCAAATGGCCGCAGCTGCGCGGGGATTATTCCGGCATCGAACTGCATCTCATCGGCCCGCTGCAATCCAACAAGGCCGCCGATGCCGTCGCTCTCTTCGACGTCATCGAAACCGTCGACCGCGAGAAGATCGCCGCCGCCCTGGCCGCCGAGATCAAAAAGCAGAACAAGACGCCGAAGCTCTACGTTCAGGTGAATACCGGGCTGGAAGAACAAAAGGCCGGGATTGCCCCGAAGGAAGCGGTCGCCTTCGTCGAACGCTGCCGCAAGGAACATGGCCTCGCAATCGAAGGGCTGATGTGCATCCCGCCTGCGGATGAAAATCCCGGCCCGCATTTCGCACTCCTGGAAAAGCTTGCCCGTGAGGCTGGCGTTGAAAAACTCTCCATGGGCATGTCGGGCGATTATGAAACCGCCATCGGCTTTGGCGCGACATCGGTGCGTGTCGGCTCGGCCATCTTCGGTGGGCGGAGCTATGCCAACCCCGCCTGAATTGTGACCCCTACTGCTTGTTTTTGTCGCATGATCCTGCGCAAAACCGCATCACACTTTTGCTGGAAATGCTCCTAATGCAGGACGATCTCGCCCTGCACATTCCTCCAGTCCGAAGGGCCAAGCAGCCGGAAATGCGTGTAGCTGACCGAATGCAACGGCCCGTCGATTTCCCGATTCCAGAATTCGATGAAATGATTGAGCACCGGAAAATCCGGCGCGAGGTCATAATCCTGCCAGACGAAAAGCTGCAGCAGATGCGGATGATCGGGCAGGTGATAGAAGACTTTCGCCGTCGTCAGGCCGTAGCCGGCGAGTTGCAGTTCAAAGGCTGATTTCGCGTTCAAAGCGGACGTCGTCATGGCGATTTCCCCTTTTTGTGAAGAGCCATATTGCATGGCTCCTGATTAGAAGATAATCACTCCAAATGGTTTTTAAACTGTAAAAACAATATATTAGCAACAGTCGGCGGCGAGTGCTGCCAGTTGCCGTTTCTGACGATGCGTCATTGTGGATCATGGACGCGCCGATTGTCTAATTTACCTTGCCCGCAATGGAAGGTAGACAGGCACCCGATGGTCTCGCCATTCACGGCAGGCCGTCTCATCCGGCGGGAGGTGCCGGGCAGTTTTGGGTGCATTATGCGTGCGGGACATGTCTGTCCGGTTCGCACAATGCTGAAGGAGGACATCATGTCGGAAAAGCTTTACCCGGTTCTTGCCGAGGCAAAGAGAAACACGCTCATCGACAACGCAACCTATCTCGACTGGTATCAGGAAAGCGTGAGCGACCCGGACGGCTTCTGGGCAAAGCACGGACGGCGCATCGACTGGTTCAAGCCCTTCACCAAGGTCAAGAACACCGATTTCAACGGCGACGTGTCCATCAAATGGTATGAGGACGGCGTCACCAATGTTTCCTACAACTGCATCGACCGCCACCTGAAGAGCCGTGGCGACGAGGTCGCCATAATCTGGGAAGGCGACAATCCCTATATCGACAAGAAGATCACCTATCGCGAACTCTATGAAAACGTCTGCCGTCTGGCGAATGTGCTGAAGAAGCACGGCGTGAAGAAGGGCGACCGCGTCACGATCTACCTGCCGATGATCCCGGAAGCCGCCTATGCGATGCTGGCCTGCGCGCGCATCGGCGCGGTGCACTCGGTCGTCTTCGCCGGCTTCTCGCCAGAAGCGCTGGCCGGCCGTATCGTCGACTGCGAATCCACCTTCGTCATCACCGCCGATGAGGGCGTGCGCGGCGGCAAGCCGGTTCCGCTCAAGGAAAACACCGATACCGCCATCGACATTGCCGCCAAGCAGTATGTGATGGTCAACAAGGTTCTCACCGTGCGCCGTACCGGCGGCAAGGTGAGCTGGGGTCCGGGCCGCGATCTCTGGTATCATCAGGAAGTGGCAAGCGTCGAACCGACCTGCGATCCGGAACCGATGAACGCGGAAGACCCGCTCTTCATCCTTTACACCTCCGGCTCGACCGGCAAGCCGAAGGGCGTGCTGCACACCACCGGCGGCTATCTCGTCTATGCATCGATGACGCACCAATATGTCTTCGACTATCACGATGGCGACATCTACTGGTGCACGGCGGATGTGGGCTGGGTGACGGGCCACTCCTATATCGTCTATGGCCCGCTGGCCAATGGCGCGACGACGCTGATGTTCGAGGGCGTGCCCAACTTCCCCGATCAGGGACGTTTCTGGGAAGTCGTCGACAAGCACCATGTCAACATCTTCTACACGGCGCCGACCGCCATCCGCGCGCTGATGGGTGCGGGCGATGAATTCGTCACTCGCTCGTCGCGCTCATCACTGCGCCTGCTCGGTTCGGTCGGCGAGCCGATCAATCCGGAAGCCTGGGAATGGTATTACAACGTGGTTGGCGACCAGCGCTCCCCGATTGTCGATACATGGTGGCAGACGGAAACCGGCGGCATCCTCATCACGCCGCTGCCCGGCGCAACGGACCTGAAGCCGGGTTCTGCGACGCGCCCGTTCTTCGGCATCAAGCCGGAACTGGTGGACAATGAGGGCGCCGTTGTCGAGGGTGCCGCAGACGGCAATCTGTGCATCATCGACTCCTGGCCGGGCCAGATGCGCACGCTTTACGGCGACCACAAGCGCTTCGTCGAAGCCTACTTCTCGACCTATAAGGGCAAGTACTTCACCGGCGACGGCTGCCGTCGCGACGAGGACGGTTACTACTGGATCACGGGCCGTGTCGACGACGTGCTCAACATTTCCGGCCACCGCCTCGGCACGGCGGAAATCGAATCGGCGCTCGTCTCGCATCACTCGGTTTCGGAAGCCGCTGTCGTTGGCTATCCGCATCCGATCAAGGGACAGGGCATCTATTGCTACGTCACGCTGATGACCGGTGAAGCAGTTCAGGATGAGGACGCCCTGCGCAAGGAGCTGACCCTGCACGTGCGCAAGGAAATCGGTCCCATCGCCACGCCGGACAAGATCCAGTTCTCGCCGGGCCTGCCGAAAACCCGCTCGGGCAAGATCATGCGCCGCATCCTGCGCAAGATCGCCGAAGACGAGTTTGGTGCACTGGGCGATACCTCGACGCTGGCCGATCCGGGCGTCGTGGACGACCTGATCGAAAATCGGCAGAACAAGAAATGACAAACGAAAGGCCGGGGATTTCCCGGCCTTTTCACACTCCCCAATTCTTTGACTTGCCTGAGAATTGAAGGGCCTTACACTTGCTCCCAGTCAATCAATTCCTGGAACTGGTATGGACTCCATCTTCAAAGATACATGGTTTCTACATTGGTTGACTGCGTCGGGTGGACTCGAAGAATTTGAGCAACCTATCTTCATCGAAATTACCGCAGCCTTCAGGACCTTGGAGCACTTCGTTTCGCCGCCCAAGCTCGATATTCTTCTCAATCGTTCAAAACATATAATTCCAGAGATCGGAATTCTGGGTCGGTCCCACAACAGTACGTTATTTTCGTTGAACTTCGATCCAGACAATCCCAACCTTAAACCAAGCCTTACGAACGGAACGCTTCAGCGCCAATTGCTGCATGAAATCCATCACTGCATGCGCATGGCGGGACCGGGCTATGGATGGACACTTGGTGAGGCGTTAGTGAGCGAAGGCATGGCAGGCCATTTCGTTCAACATCTCATGAACACTCCACCGGAACTATGGGAACGTGCAGTCCCCATCGACCGGCTGAAGGTGCATTGCCCGACAGTCGCAGAATTGCAGTCTACCGATTACGATCACGCCGAATGGTTTTTTGGTAGAGGAGAAATTCCTCGTTGGCTTGGTTATTCAATGGGATTCGAACTCGTGCGGCTCTGGCGTGAAACCGTTCGGCCGGAAACCCAAGATCAATGGATCAACACGCCTTCAAGTGAAATTCTTGCCATTGGTGAAAAAGCCGGACTGATCAAAGATTAAAAATCTATCGTCCGCCCCTTGATCTCCCAGTCACCATAACGGGCGGGATCCTTGCCGCCGCGACCGCCGATTTCGCGAGGCGCCTGAGCTTCCTTTTCGGCGGCACGGCGCGCCTCGGCTTCCTTCAGCGCGCGCTGGGCAGCGGGCGGCAGATCGTCAAACGGGCGCTTGTCCACGTTTTCCGGGCTTTCGGTTGCTTCGGTTTTCTCGCTCATCGGTCACATTCCTGTTGGCTGCGTCAGCTCCCATTATTGAAGCGAAGCCTGTTCATACCCATCATATAGGCAGAAAGGCACCCGCTGCAAAACCCTTGCAGGCCATGCAGCTTCAGATTTTGGAGACCGCCACGGATGAATATGACGAAAACTGCCATGCTGATCGCCCTCATGACGGTCATGTTCATGAGCATCGGCTATTTGTTAGGCGGCGGGGGCGGCATGATGATCGCGCTTGTGATCGCCGTCGCCATGAACCTGTTCGGTTACTGGAACTCCGACAAGATGGTGCTGCGCATGTACAATGCGCAGCAAGTGGATGAGCGCAGCGCACCGGACTATTACCGCATGGTGAGCGGCCTTGCCGCCAATGCGGGCCTTCCCATGCCGAAGGTCTACATCATCCATGAGGACCAGCCGAACGCTTTCGCCACGGGCCGCAATCCCGAAAATGCCGCCGTTGCCGCCACGACCGGCCTTCTCAACCGGCTTTCACCCGAAGAAGTGGCGGGCGTGATGGCGCATGAGCTGGCCCACGTCCAGAACCGCGACACGCTGACCATGACCATCGTCGCAACGCTTGCCGGTGCCATATCCATGCTCGGCAATTTTGCCTTCTTCCTTGGCGGCAACCGTGAAAACGGCAACGGCATCATGGGTGTGGTCGGCACCATCCTCGCCATGATCGTCGCACCCTTCGCCGCAATGATCGTGCAGATGGCCGTCAGCCGCACACGCGAATATGCCGCCGACAAGCGCGGCGCGGAAATCTGCGGCAACCCGCTTTGGCTGTCCTCGGCACTGGGCAAGATCGCGCGGGGCGCAAAAGCCATCCCGAACGAGGAAGCCGAACACAACCCGGCAACCGCGCATATGTTCATCATCAACCCGTTGAGCGGACGCGGTGCAGACAATCTTTTCTCGACCCACCCGGATACTGATAACCGCATTGCAGCGCTTGAACAGATGGCCGCCGAAATGGGCATCCGCTCTGCCGGAATGGCTCCTCGTGCCGCGGCCCCTTCCCAAAGCAGTGGTCCATGGGGTAATGCAGGCGGTAACAGCAATGGCGGTTCCGGTTTTCGAGGGCCGTGGTCATAAGGCATGATCCCGAAAAGTGGGAACCGGTTTTCGGACAAGATCATGCTTAAACAAAAAGTAGCAGAACAGCGTGAACGATAAAAAGCCTGCGCCGAAGCGCGGAAACAAAAAGCCGCTAACCAACAACAGCGCCGCAGACCTGCGCCCCGGTCTGGCGGCGCGTTTGTGTGCGGCGCGCCTTCTCGGCGCGGTGATCGAAAAGAACACCTCGCTTGACGGCCTGACCGACAATACCCACGGTCATCCGCAATATCTGGCGCTGGAGCCGCGCGACCGCGCACTGGTTCGCGCCATTCTTGGCTCTGCGCTGCGCAATCGCGGCAGCATCGAGCGCGCCATCAACAAGCGGCTCGACCGGCCATTGCCGGAAAATGCGGTGGCGCTGAAACATCTTCTGCATGTCGCCATCGCCCAGATTTTCTATCTCGACCTCCCCGACCATTCGGCGGTTGATCTGGCCGTGGAGGCGGCGAACAGCGACCCGCGCAACCGCAAATATGCCGGTCTGGTCAATGCGCTGCTGCGCAGGCTGTCGCGCAACAAGGAACGTGCGCTCGCCCACACGCTTGAGCCTGAAACGAACGTGCCGGAATGGTTTGCAAAGAGCATCACCGAGGCCTATGGCGCGGAAAAGGCAGCAGCCATTCTCGCCATGCACGCCTATGAGCCGCCAATCGATTTCACGGTCAAGGGCGACGCGGAAGCGTGGGCCGAAAGGCTGGGTGGCGTGGCGCTCCCCAACGGCTCGGTGCGCCTGCAGACTGTCGAAGGCAATCTCACCGATCTGCCCGGATTTGCCGAAGGCGACTGGTGGGTGCAGGATGTGGCGGCAAGCCTGCCTGCGCGCCTGATGGGTGACATCAAGGGCAAACGGGTTGCCGACCTGTGCGCCGCCCCCGGCGGCAAGACGGCGCAGCTTTTGCTCCAGGGTGCGGATGTGACCGCGCTCGACCTTTCCGAAAACCGGCTGAAGCGCCTGCGCGGCAATCTGGAACGGCTCGGTTTCGAGGCGAAGACCGTCGCCACCAATCTTATGGATTTCCAGCCGGACGAACTGTTCGATGCCGTGCTTCTGGATGCGCCCTGCTCGTCCACCGGTACGGTGCGCCGTCACCCCGACGTGCCATGGACCAAGACGCCGCAGGATATTGCCAAGCTTGCCGAACTTCAGGGCAAGCTTCTGGCGCATGCGGCCACCCTGGTCAAACCCGGCGGTGTAATCGTATTTTCCAACTGTTCCCTGCACCCGCTCGAAGGCGAGGAAATGGCGCGCAAGGCGGCGGAAAATCCGCTGCTGGAGCCTTTCCCGATCACGGAGCAGGATTGTTCCGGTCTGGAGGGGCTGGTAACGGCGGAAGGCTTTTTGCGGTCCACGCCGGCAGACCTGCCGCCGGAGCGTTTTGACGGCAATCCGCAGATGGCCGGCATGGACGGTTTCTTCGCCGCCCGCTTCAAGCGTCGGGCCTGAGACCGGATATAAGCAGACAAGTCGGATAATTTGCCATAACGGGCCGGGATGCCCGTTATGGTTAACGCTCGATTCACCATTTCTGTACAATTGTATCAAGGGAAACCGGCCTTTCGATCTGGCCGCAGCATGATGACAAACAATACGGAGAAAGACCGGGTGGCAGTCGCCCTCAGCGAAACCCCACATCTTTGGGGACTGGCCGTTGCACAGGCGTGGCGCAAGTTCAGCCGCCGTCTGCGTATGGGGCCGCTTTATCGCTGGCGCTTCACCGGCTTTACCCCGGACCGAATCCTGATCGCCCCGCCCGACCTGCGCGTCGCCGACCCCCAACTGGCGCAGGAGTTTTACCACGGCCGCTTTGCGCTTGCCGGTCGACTGGTCGAGACCGGCGGGTTGTCGCCTTTCGCCGTCGAGCCGCCGACACCGGAGTGGGAAGCGGCACTTCAGAGTTTCGGCTGGCTGCGCCATCTGAAAAGCGCCAACAGCGAACTGGCAACCGCCAATGCGCGCGCGCTCGTCGATGACTGGATGCGCATGTTCGGCAAGCGCATCGGCGGTCTTGCCTGGTCGCCGGAAGTCACCGCGCAGCGCATCATCGCCTGGCTGCAGCATTCCAATCTCATTCTGTCGGGCGCGGAACTTCCCGCCTATCGCAAGTTCATGCGCTCGCTCGCCATGCAGGTGCGTTACCTGCGCACCGTCGCTGCCGCCATGGATGATGGCGAGGAGCGCTTGCGCGCCCGCATCGCATTGGCTTTCGCCGCTCTGGCGCTGCCGGTTTCGCCGCCGACGGCACGTGCCGCGCGGCGCAATCTGGAATATGAGCTGAAGCGCCAGATCCTGCCCGATGGCGGACATATTTCGCGCAATCCCGTTACGGTTCTGGAGCTGCTGGCCGATCTTCTGCCGCTGCGCCAGACCTATGCCAATGGCACGGAATCCCCGCCCAAGGCGCTGATCGAAGCCGTCGAGCGCATGTTGCCGGCCCTGCGTTTCTTCCGTCATCAGGATGGCAGCCTTGCGCTTTTCAACGGGGTCGGCCCCACCATGCCGGAACGCATCATTTCGGTTCTGCGGCACGATGAAACTGCCGGATCGCCGCTGACCCACGCGCCCTATTCGGGCTATGAACGGCTTTCGATGGGTTCGACCACCATCATCGCCGATACCGGACTGCCGCCGCCGGTCACCGCATCGCGGGACGCCCATGCCGGCTGTCTCGCTTTTGAAATGTCCTCCGGACGCCAGCGCTATATCGTCAATTCCGGCGTCGACCGTTTCGGCCCGCCGGAATTTCGTCCATTGGGCCGTTCGACGGCTGCGCATTCCACCGCTACCATCAATGACACGTCCTCGTGCCGTTTCAGCCTGAATGCGGGCCTCTCCAACATGATCGGCACGCCGATTATTGCAGGCCCGACGCGCGTACAGCGCGACCGGATCGAGGAGATGGGGCGGCAGGGTTTTGTCGCCAGCCATGACGGCTATGCGCGCCTGTTCGGCATCTATCACGAGCGCCGCCTCGTGCTGTCGCATAATGGCAGCGTCATCCAGGGCGCCGACCGCTTCTATCGCGGCGACGGTCGTCCGTTGAAATCAAACGGACGCGACAATATTGCCGTCCGTTTCCACCTGCATCCCTCGGTCGATATTTCCTTCGATGAGAACGGATTGATCGTCCTTTCGGCTGACCGCGACGATACCTGGGTCTTTTCCTGCTTCGAGGTTGCGCCGCAGCTGGAAGATTCGATCTTCTTTGCAGGCTTCCGCGGTCCTGTGACATCGAAGCAGATCGTGCTCTCCTTCCCGGCTTCCGAATTGCCGGAAGTGAACTGGCAGTTCAGCCGCGTCGCACTCGGCAGTTACGTGTAATTCGCTCTCCCGCTCCTCCCCTTCGAGACGGCGCTGCGCGCCTCCTCAGGATGAGGGTGGAGCGTAATTAATCAGCCTCAACGAACGCACGCTGCGTTTGCGAGTCGACAGCGACATATCCATTCTGGAACGCTCTTCAAGCACCACCGCCCTCACCCTGAGGAGGCGTCCTGAGCTTGTCGAAGGGCGCCGTCTCGAAGGGTCGAGGATCAATGGGATCGAATGCGGGGCAAGAAATACCTCTTCACCGTTCATTTCCGGCCTTTTGCGGTAGGATTCTCGGCGCGCCTGTGTTAGGGCGAGCCGTCCACTTTCCTGAACGCATCCGTTTCAGCAACGAAGAGACCAACTCCCTATGGCTGTCAGCTCCAAGCATATTCCCGCTCCCGATCTTCATCGGGTGCGCCGCGCCCTCCTTTCCGTTTCCGACAAGACCGGTCTGATCGATTTCGCCAAGGCGCTTCACGCGCAGGGCGTCGAAATCCTTTCGACCGGCGGCACCGCCAAATCAATTGCCGCCGAGGGCATTCCGGTGAAGGACGTGTCCGAAGTAACCGGCTTCCCGGAAATCATGGACGGGCGCGTCAAGACGCTGCATCCGGCAGTCCATGGCGGCCTGCTCGCCGTGCGCAATGATCCGGAACACGTCGCGGCCATGGAAGCACACGGCATTGGCGGCATTGATCTCGCCGTCATCAATCTCTATCCGTTCGAGGAAGTCCGCTTCAAGGGCGGCGACTACGACACGACCGTCGAGAATATCGACATTGGCGGCCCGGCCATGATCCGCGCTTCCGCCAAGAACCATGCCTATGTCGCAACGGTCGTCGACCCCGCCGACTATGCCGACGTGGTGGCCGAACTGGAAAAGCATGCAGGCTCCCTGCCGCTCGCCTTCCGCAAGAAGCTTGCAGCCAAGGCCTTTTCGCGCACCGCTGCCTATGATGCGGCTATTTCCAACTGGTTTGCCGAAGCGATCGAGGAAGAAACCCCGGTGTATCGTTCGGTCGCAGGCAAGCTGCATTCCGTCATGCGTTACGGTGAAAACCCGCACCAGACGGCCGGTTTCTATCTCACCGGCGAAAAGCGCCCCGGCGTCGCCACCGCGACCCAGGTTCAGGGCAAGCAGCTTTCCTACAACAACATCAACGACACCGATGCGGCTTTCGAGCTGGTGGCCGAATTCGATCCGGCCCGCACCGCAGCCGTCGCCATCATCAAGCACGCCAATCCTTGCGGCGTGGCGGAAGCTTCCACCATCAGGGAAGCCTATCTCAAGGCGCTCGCCTGCGATCCGGTTTCGGCCTTTGGCGGCATCGTCGCGCTCAACAAGACGCTCGATGAGGAAGCAGCCGAAGAGATCGTGAAAATCTTCACCGAAGTCATTATCGCGCCGGACGCCACCGAAGGCGCACAGGCCATCGTGGCGGCAAAGAAGAACCTGCGCCTGCTCGTGACCGGCGGCCTGCCGGACCCGCGCGCCAAGGGCATTGCCGCCAAGACCGTTGCCGGTGGCCTGCTGGTCCAGTCGCGCGACAATGGCGTGGTGGACGATCTCGATCTCAAGGTCGTCACCAAGCGTGCGCCGACCGAAGCCGAACTCAACGATCTGAAATTCGCCTTCCGCGTCGGCAAGCACGTGAAGTCGAACGCCATCGTCTATGTGAAGGACGGCGCTACGGTGGGCATCGGCGCAGGCCAGATGAGCCGCGTGGATTCAGCCCGTATCGCAGCCCGCAAGGCGGAAGATGCAGCAGAAGCCGCCGGTCTTGCAGAGCCGCTCACCAAGGGCTGCGTGGTCGCTTCCGACGCGTTCTTCCCGTTTGCAGACGGTCTTCTGTCAGCCGTTCAGGCCGGTGCAACCGCCGTCATCCAGCCGGGCGGCTCCATGCGCGACGACGAGGTGATCGACGCTGCCGACGAACATGGCATCGCCATGGTCATGACCGGCATGCGCCACTTCCGTCACTAACCCCTATGGAATACGCATCTATCGAAGCCCCGGAACCAACAGTTCCGGGGCTTTCGTTTACGTTGAGTTTCGCATTGTTTCGTTTAAATTCGTTTCAACATTGAAGCGCGTCCCGAAACTATGAATGGTTTTCGGACGGGATGCGCTCAAAACAAACAGTTCGAGAAGCAGGAGGAGCCCGCCCCATGACGCAGTTTATCGGTTCCATCGACCAGGGAACCACGAGTTCGCGTTTCATCATTTTCGACCGGCAGGGCGATATCGTCGCCAGCGACCAGCGCGAACACGAGCAGATTTATCCGAAGGCGGGCTGGGTCGAACACAATCCAACGGAAATCTGGCGCAATACGCAGCACGTCATTGCCGCCGCGCTGAAGAAGGCAAACCTGAAGGCAGCCGACATAGCTTCCGTCGGCATTACCAACCAGCGCGAAACCACTCTGCTCTGGGACCTGAAGACCGGCGTGCCGCTCCATAATGCGGTCGTCTGGATGGATACGCGCACGGACGAGCTGGTCGCCCGATACACGAAAGACGGCGGCGCGGACCGTCTGCGCGAAAAAACCGGCCTGCCCATCTCGACCTATTTCTCCGGCCTCAAGCTGCGCTGGATACTCGATCAAGTTCCCGGTGCCCGTGAAAAGGCCGAAGCTGGCGACGCGCTTTTCGGCACCATCGACACATGGCTGGTCTGGAACCTCACCGGCGGCACCGATGGCGGCATTCACATCACCGATGTGACCAACGCCTCCCGAACCCAGCTGATGGATCTTTCGACGCTGAAATGGGATGAAGACATACTTCGTCTTTTCGATATTCCGTCAGCCTGCCTGCCGGAAATCCGTTCCTCGAGCGAGGTCTATGGCGAGATCGCCCTGCCCTCGCTTTCCGGCGTCAAGCTGGCGGGCATTCTGGGTGACCAGCAGGCAGCGCTCTTCGGCCAGGCCTGTCTGGAACCGGGCGAGGCCAAGAACACCTATGGCACCGGGTGCTTCATGCTGATGAACACCGGCGAGAAACTGGTGCCCTCCAATTTTGGACTGCTGACCACGGTTGCCTACAAGCTGGACGGCGCGAAGCCGGTCTATGCGCTGGAAGGGTCAATTGCGATCACCGGTGCTCTGGTGCAATGGCTGCGCGACAATCTCGGCATCATCAGGCACAGCAGCGACATCGAAACGCTGGCCCGCACCGTAGAAGACAATGGCGACGTCTATTTCGTCCCGGCCTTCTCCGGCCTCTATGCGCCGCACTGGCAGGATTCCGCGCGCGGCATCATCGCTGGCCTCACCCGCTTCGCCAACAAGGGGCACATCGCCCGCGCGGCGCTGGAGGCGAGCGCCTATCAGGTGCGCGAAGTGCTGGATGCGATGGTGAAGGATTCCGGCGTCGAGATCACGGAGTTGCGCGCCGATGGCGGCATGACCGTCAACGAGCTGCTCATGCAGTTCCAGTCCGACATTCTGGACGTGCCGGTCGTGCGCCCGAAAATCATCGAGACGACGGCGCTGGGTGCTGCCTATGCGGCGGGACTTGCCGTCGGCTACTGGAAATCGACGCGGGACATCGTGGAAAACTGGCAGGTGGGCCAGCGCTGGCATCCGCGAATGCCGGTCGAGGAAAGCACGCGCCTGTTCCGCTCGTGGGAAAAGGCCGTGCAGCGTTCCATGGGCTGGATCGAATAGAGCCCTCTCCACAAAGCCGGAACCGCCTCCGGCCCGTCAATGCGGGCCGGATGCAAGCGGCCTGTCGGCCGGATAAGGCGTAATGGCAGCCAGATAGAGCCCCACGACAAAAAACAGCAGCAGCACCGACATGCCAATCGCCGCGCAGCCAGTGAGAGCGGTGATCGTCGCGACCAGGAACGGCCCGAGAAATCCCGTCGCCCGGCCCGCCAGCGCATAGATGCCGAAATAGCGGCCCGATTCCTCCGGCCTGATGCTGCGCGCAAACCACGAACGGGCGGACGCCTGCACCGGCCCCAGAGCGGCGCCGATCATCAGCCCGTAGACGAGAAATGCCTGTTCCGCAGCCGTGGAGAACAACCCATTTCCCTCGGAATAGCCAACCGGCAAAAGCCCGAGCAGGAAATAATCCGTTCCGGTGGAAACGATACCGAACGAGGCGATGAGCAGAAGCACCAGCGATCCGAGCACGATGGCTTTTGAGCCGAGCCTTGCATCAAGACGAGCCGCGACGAGGCAGCTCAGGATCGCCGACACATTGGTGATCATGCCGAAGAGGCCGATTTCGTTGATGCTCCAGTGAAACAGTGAAGCGGCATAGCCCGCGCCCAGCGCGACAATGGCATTGAGCCCGTCCTGATAGACAAGGCGGGCGGCAAGGAAGCGGACTATTCCCGGACGCTTCCGCACTTCCCTCAGCGTCGACTTCAGTTCCGTCAGACCGCTGCCGACCGCCTGGCGCAGCGGCTGGCCGCGCGCCTGATCCGGCGTGAACAGGAACATCGGCATGATGAAAACGAGATACCACAGCGCCGCGATGGGGCCGGTGATGCGGGCATCTTCGCCGCTGGCAGGGTCAAGCCCGAAGAGCGGCGGAAGCCCGATCAGGGTCTTGCCCGTCTGCGGCGACGACGCCAGAAAGACCACGACGAAGATCAGCACCAGCACGCCGCCCAGATAGCCGAGCCCCCAGGCCAGATTGGATACTTTGCCGATCTCCCTGGCCGGGACGAGCCGCGGCATCATGGAATCGTTGAAGACGATGGAAAACTCCGCCGAGATCATCGCGATGCTGAAAGCCAGAAGCACCCAGAACAGGTTTGCGCCCGGCACCGCGAACCACAGCGTCATCAGGCCCGCGATCTTCAGGACGGCAAAGAAGCCGATCCACGGTTTGCGCGCGCCGGTCTTGTCGGCAATCGATCCCAGAACGGGCGACAGCACTGCGATCACGAGGCCCGCGGCGGCAAAGCCGTACCCCCAGGCGATCTGTCCCGCTTCCGGCGTGTCGGCCATGCGCGAGATGAAATAGGGACCAAAGATGAAGGTTACGATGACGGTGAAGAACGGCTGCGCCGCCCAATCGAAGAATATCCAGCCCCATACGCCACGCCGCGAGGCATGGCTGCGGGCAGCCATAAGCTGATCGCTCAATTACTCTTTCCTTCCCCCCACGCCCGAAGCGGCTTCCGACGATAGAGCACCATGCGCCTTTTGGCTTATAAAGACCACTCCAACCCGATACATCTGCACACGATGCTTTGCGAAAACCGGTTCCGGTTTTCATGCGGATGCACGCAGGCCAGCCGAGCCGTTCGGCTGCATCGTTCCTTCAATGTGTCGGATGAATTTCAGGCCCAAATCATATTAGCGGGAGCTTATACCCCGAAATGTGCACTGGAAAGAAATAAAAAGGGCGGCCACAGCCGCCCTTCTGCAATAGATTTCCCGACCTGCCTACTGGGCGAGATCGGACATCAGGCCCGCTGCAACCGCCAGTCGCGAAACGGTCAGGTCGCCACCTTCCGTCAGCGCGACCATGCGGTTCTGCACCTGCTCGATGCGGGCGCCATCGGCTGCAAACCAGGCTGCCGCCGGGTCCTTGTCCTTGGCGAAACGCTTGAGCGCCGCAATGGTGATGCCGCGTGCAGCCTGCGTGATCGTATCGCTTGCCCGTGACAGCGCCAGCCCGTCATAATAGTCCGTGACGGGGATGGAGCGCGCGGCTTCCTCGATGCGGCCGATGCGGAAGGCTTCCGAAACACCGAAATAGGTCTTGGCGGTAACCACCCGGTCGGCGCCCGCCAGATGCGCGATCAGCGCAATGTCCGGCATGATGCCTGCAAGCTGCAGATTGGCAAGACGCTGTGCCAGCTTTTCCGGCGCACCCATTTCCACGAAAGCGGCCTTGTCGGCCTGAAGCGCGGTTTTGAGATATTCCGGCATCAGGCCGTCGAAACGCGGCTCCAGTTCGGCGCGCGCCCTGGTGATCGTATCCACCAGTTCCGTCAGGTTGGCGCGTGTCGTGTCGTTGCGCAGCACCCATGCCGTCGTCGCCTGCAGCATTTCGCCGACGAGACGGTAGAACTGGTTCTGCACATCGCCGGGAACGCGATTGTCCAGCGCATCGATGGCGTCATAGATCGTGTCGATGTCGAAGCCGTCACGCACCGCCACATAGGCGCGGACGATATCGGCAGGCGAATTGCCGGTCGTATCGGCCAGGCGGCTGATGAAGGTGATGCCCCCGCGATTGATGACATCGTTCGCCAGCAAGGTAGCGACGATTTCACGGCGCAGGCGATGGCCGGAGATTTCCTCGGCATAGGTCTTCACCATGCGCTTGGGGAAATAACCCATCAGCAGCGACTGGAAGTACGGCTCGTCCGGAAGCTGGCTTGCCACCAGATCGTCACAGAGCGAAAGCTTCGCATAGGCCAGCAGAACCGCCAGTTCCGGGCGGGTTAGCGGCTGGCCAGCCTTCTGGCGCTCGGCGAGCAATGCGTCCGACGGCAGGTTCTCCACCTTGCGGTCGAGCAGCTTGCGGGCTTCCAGTTCCGCCATGAAGCGCGCCTGATAGGGCAGCTCCGCCAGTCCCTGGCGTTCGCTCAGCGAAAGCGCCAGCGGCTGCAGATAGTTGTTGCGCAGCACCAGTGCCGAAACATCGTCGGTCATGCTAACCAGAAGCTTGTCGCGCGCCGGGCGCTTGAGCTTGCCCGAACGCATGGCCGCAGCCAGCGCGATCTTGATGTTGACTTCGACGTCCGAACAATTGACGCCAGCCGAATTGTCGATGGCGTCCGTGTTACCGCGACCGCCCGACAAGGCATATTCGATGCGCCCGCGCTGGGTCACGCCAAGGTTCGCGCCTTCGCCGATCACCCGCGCGCCGACTTCCGAGCCGGTGATGCGGATCGCATCATTGGCGCGGTCGCCAACCTGCGCATCCGTTTCAGCGGAGGAGCGGATATAGGTGCCGATGCCGCCGAACCAGAGCAGATCGACCTTCGACTTCAGGATCGCCGTCATGATTTCCTGCGGCGTTCCGGAGGTCTTGCCGAGGCCGATGGCATTCGCTGCTTCCGGCGAGAGCGTGATCGTTTTCTGGCTGCGGCTGTAGATGCCGCCGCCAGCCGAAAGCTTGGAGCGGTCATAGTCCTGCCAGCTCGAACGCGGCAACTCGAACAGGCGCTTGCGCTCGGCAAAGCCATCGGCTGGAACCGGGTTCGGGTCGATAAAGATATCGCGATGGTCGAACGCCGCCACGAGGCGAATCTGTTCGGAAAGCAGCATGCCATTGCCGAAGACGTCGCCCGACATGTCGCCCACGCCCGCAACCGTGAAAGGCTCGTTCTGGATATCCATGTCGAGTTCGCGGAAATGGCGCTTCACGGCTTCCCACGCGCCGCGCGCGGTGATGCCCATGCCCTTGTGGTCATAACCGGCGGAACCGCCCGATGCGAAGGCATCGTCCAGCCAGAAATCATGCGCCTGGCTGATGGCATTGGCCGTATCGGAGAAAGTGGCCGTGCCCTTGTCGGCGGCAACGACGAAATAAGGATCGTCATTGTCATGGCGCACGACTTCCGCTGGCGGCACGACATGGCTGTCCTCGATATTGTCGGTGACGGACAGGAGCGTGGAGATGAAGACCTTGTAGGCATCGCGGCCGGCTTCGAACACCGCATTGCGATCGCCGCCGACCGGCAGACGCTTCGGATAGAAGCCGCCCTTGGCGCCGACCGGCACGATAACCGCGTTCTTGACCTGCTGCGCCTTTACCAGCCCCAGCACTTCGGTGCGATAATCCTGCGCGCGGTCCGACCAGCGCAGGCCGCCGCGGGCGACCGCGCCGAAACGCAGGTGCACGCCTTCCACTTCCGGCCCGTAGACGAAGATTTCGCGGTACGGGCGCGGGTCAGGCAGGCCGTCGACCAGACGCGGATTGAGCTTGAAGGCGAAGGTGACGCGCGGCTTGCCCTCGGCATCCGGCTGATAGGCGTTGGTGCGCAGCGTCGCTTCGATCAGATTGCGGAAACGGCGCAAGATCTGGTCGTCATCAATGCTCGGCACGCCCAACAGCGCGGTTTCGATGCCATCGACCAGCTTCTTTTCAGCCGAATCCCGGCGCTTGGCCGACGGGTTGAAACGCAGGTCGAACAGCGAATAGAGGTCGCTGGCGATTTCAGGATAACGGTTCAGCGCTGCCGCGATGAATCCCTGCGAATAGGCGATGCCCGCCTGCTGCAGATAGCGCCCATAGGAACGCAGGATCATGATCTGGCGTGCCGTCAGGCGCGCGGTCTGCACCAGCGCATTATAGCCGTCATTATCGGCCTGACCGTCCCAGACATTGCGGAACACGTCTTCCAGCATCTCGCCATCGTCGGAAAGATCGACCGGTGCCCCATAGGCGTTCACGAGCTGCATGTCGTGCAGGTAGACGGTTGCGCCGTCTTCGCCTGCCTGCGGCAGGTCGATGGTCTGCTCGCTGACGACACGGAAACCCATGTTTTCCAGAAGCGGCACGCGCTGCGACAGCACGACCGGCGCACCGTGATGATAGATCTTCAGCGAAACCGCATCGGGACCATCGGTGCGATAACGATAGAAATCCACGAAAAGCGGAGCCTCGGCGCTGAGGCTGGCAATGCGTTCCGCATCGACCAGCGCTTCCGGCGCCGTGAAGATTTCGCGGTAGGACGGCGGAAAGCTTGCGGCGAGCGCAACGGTCTTCGCATCGGCGCTGTCGGAGCTTTCACGCACCGCATCGTCCCAGGTGCGGACGATGGCGCGCACTTGCGCTTCCAGCGCTTCCCGGTCCACATGCGGCGTGGAACGCTCGTGACGGCGGATGACGAACTGGACGCGCGTCAGGCCGTTCTGCAGGAAGACCGGATGGAATTCAAAACTGTCGCCGCCATAGACGTCGACCAGATAATGCCCGATCTTCTCGCGCACGACCGAGTCGTAACGGTCGCGCGGGATATAGACCAGCACGGTGGCAAAACGGCCAAACCGGTCGAGACGCGGAACAGCGCGCACCCGGGGACGCTCGCCCAGCGCCAGGATCAGTTCGGCATTGGCCGTCAGGCTTTCCACATCGATCTGGAAAAGCTCGTCGCGCGGATATTCCTCCAGCACGTTGATGAGCGCCTTGCCCGAATGGTCCTCGCGGTTGAAGCCGAGATGCTTGATGACCGCATCGGCCTTGGAACGGATGAAGGGAATGCCCGCAACCGAACTCGTATAGGCGACCGAGGTAAAGAGGCCGACCAGGCGCAGTTCGCCGATGGCCTCGCCCTTCTCGCCGAATATCTTCACGCCGACATAATCGAGATAGGAACGGCGATGCACCAGCGAAAGCGAGTTCGCCTTGGTGACGATCAGCGGCTCGTTGCTGTCGAGGAATTCGGTCACTTCGCGCGGCGTCACCGTGTCGTCGTCATCCTTGCGCAGGACGCGGACCTCGTGATCGTTGAGAATGCCGAGCGTTTCCTTGACCGGCACGAGTTCGCGCTTGTCGCCCTTGCCCTTGAAGGTCAGCTCGCGAAGTCCGAGGAAGATGAAACGGTCGTCGCGCAGCCATTCGAGAAAGGCGATCGCTTCCGGCATGGCCGGATCGCCCGTCATGTCGTGCACGCGCTTGTAATCGGCGATCGCGCCATCGAGGCGCTTCAGCATCGGCTTCCAGTCGCTGACGGCGGCGCGAACCTGCCCCAGCACGCGCTTGATGGCGGCGGTCAGGTCGGCCTTGGTCTGCTTGTCGAGAGCCGGGAGATGGATCTGCACCAGGCTGACGCGCTCGACGCCCTTGGCAGGCGCAAGCTGCGATGCCTCACCCAGAATGACGAGCTCGTCCTTCTCGCGCGCAATGTCCAGAACCGGATGCACGACCATGAAAATCTGGTTGGCATGGTCGTTCAGCTCACCCATGATGGAGTCGAGCAGGAACGGCATATTGTCGTTGACGATGGTGATGACGCTCACCGGGCGACCATGTCGTTCGATACCGTTATCGACGCTGATGATGCTCTTGCCCTTGCGATAGGATTCCAGAGCGGCATAGCCGTGACGGGCTGAACTGTCGAGAGCGGCGGCATCGTAAGCGGCCAGATCTTCCGGCGGCGCCCATTCGAAGAGAAGCTGCGAGAAGGCTGTAAGCGCCTTCGACTTTCCTCCCTTCTTCTCCTCCTTGCCTGCCTTTGAACCCTTAACCTTGCTCGACCGATCCTGCTTTGCAGTCACGTCGGATACTCCTGTCATGATGGCAATGCGCGCCAAACTAGCAGATTAGGCACCGGATTCGATGGCAATTCGTTGAAAATAACGAAAAATTTCCCGGAAAGTCAGAAAAACCGCATTTAATCCATTTAATTTGGAACAAAACTTCGAAAACTTCCCGCGAAATTTCGGATTATGCCAGTGGATTTCTCCACGGCGCGCAGAAATGGTGCCGGAAGGGCAAAGCCGCAGGCCGGTTTTGCCATGTTTCAGACTAAAGTTGCAGATGATTCTGACGGAACCGAACGGCTCTCATAACTCGATCAGGTGATCGTCGAGTTCGTTAACATTGTCCGCCCCTGCCGGGAAATGCGTCTCCAGCAAAAGGCCCGCCTGACCGATCGCCAGCACGAAACCCTCGGCCACCTGCGCCCGCGATGCATGATGGACGAGCGTCGCCACGATCGCATTCCACTCGTCCTGTCCGACCCGCGCATTGATGCCCGCATCGGCGATCACCTCGGCATAATGTTCGGCCATGGAGACGAAGAGCAGGATGCCGGTGCGATGCTCGGTGATGTGCACATTGCGCGCCAGAAACTGTTGCAACGCATTGAGATGCGCGCGCTTGTAACGGATGCGGCGCGGCACCAGCAGCATGCGGATGGCCGGAAAGACCCACAGCACCAGCATCGCGGTCAGGAAGGCCGCCAGCACCGCAAGCCCGAACATGGGCAGGCGGACATCGAACCAGTACCAGTGCGCCAGAAACGCCACGACGACCGATGCCAGCAGGATGCCGCAGGTGGCGACAAAGCCCGCCGCAAAGAAATAATCGTCGCTGGAACGGGCCAGAACCGCATAGATTTCGCCGCTGGTCTCGGCTTCCGCCTTGCGGATCGCCTCGGCAATGCGGGCATGGTCCTCGGCGCCAATCAGCGTGTGATGCTTCATCCCTGCGTCTCCCTACCAGCTGCCCGAGGCGCCGCCGCCACCCGATGAACCACCGCCGCCGGAGAAACCGCCGCCGCCCCCACCGGACGACCAGCCACCGCCGCCGCCCCAGCTTCCGCCACCCCTGCCGCCAGACCCGCCGCCGCGATTGTTATAATCCACCACCATGCCGAGCCACTGATACCGGCCCGGCCCGATCTTGCGCCCGAAAACCGGCGTCAGGATCGCCATGCCGAAACCGCCGAAGAAGATCAGGCACCAGAAGGCAATGAAGACGACGAACACCCAGTCGACATCATCGGAACTCGACTGCACATTGCGCCTGGCGCGCGCTTCAAGCTCGGCGGCATCGCCGGAAAGCACCGAAAGAATGCCGTCAACGCCCTGCACGATGCCTTTCGAATAATCGCCCGTGCGGAATTCGGGAATGATGGTGCCATTGATGATGACGCTTGAAAGCGCATCGGTCATCACGCCTTCGAGGCCGTAGCCGACCTCGATGCGCACCTTGCGGTCATTGGGCGCCACCACCAGCAATATGCCGTTGTTTTCCTGTTTCTGGCCAAGCGCCCAGGCGCGGAACAGACGGTTGGAATAGGTTTCGATGTCTTCGCCATTGAGGCTCGGGACTGTCACCACGACCACCTGATCCGACGATTTGGCTTCGAAATCGGCAAGCTTCTGCGTGAGGCTCTGGCGCTCTGCCGGATCGATGATCCCCGCCGCATCCACCACGCGGCCAGTCAGGGTCTGTGCGGGTTTCGATGCATCCTGTGCCAAGGCTGCCGTATGCAGCATCAAGGCTGCGGAAAACAGCAGAAAGACAAGCGCAATAAGATGCCGCGGCCAATAAAAGCCGCGACGATCACGCATGGGTGCTGCACCCGCCTCCAGACGCATCATGAGACGCGCCGTCAGTTGAAGTTGACTTTGGGCGCGGTCTGGCTGCCTGCATCGGCGCTGAAGCTCTGCATGGGCTGCGCATCGCGATACCAGATCCACGTCCAGATCATCGTCGGCATGGTGCGCAGCGACGTATTGTAGACGCGAACCGCCTCGATATAGTCACGGCGGGCGACGGCGATGCGGTTTTCAGTGCCTTCGAGCTGCGATTGCAATGCAAGGAAGTTCTGGTTGGCTTTCAGGTCCGGATAACGCTCGACCACCACCATCAGGCGCGACAGCGCGCTCGTCAGGTTGGCCTGATTATCCTGAAACTGCTTGAAGAGTTCGGGATTGTTGAGCGTTTCGGGCGTGATCTGCACCTGCGTCGCCTTGGCGCGCGCCTCGATCACGGCCTGCAGCGTCTCCTGTTCGTGAGCGGCATAGCCCTTCACGGTCTCGACCAGATTGGGCACGAGATCGGCGCGCCGCTGATACTGGTTCTGCACCTCGCCCCAGGCGGCCTTCGCCCGTTCCTCATTGGTCGGGATAGTGTTGAAACCGCAGGCGGAGAGCAGCGGAACCAGAACAGCCAGACCAAGAGCGATGAAAATACGGCGGCCCAGGGCTGCAAGCGAGAAAGAAGTGGCAACCGTCGTACCCGACATGGATTTCTCCTGAAAAGGGCGCTTTGCCAAGCGCCGGGGAAACAAATTCAACACCCGCATGAGTGCGTTCACGCAAATGCGAGCCGTCAAATCAGCAAGATAGTCGAAATTCACTCGTTTTCCAGTCGGTTTGGACAACAAGGTAAAACCGCGACCGCCTGTTTCAGGGATGCAGGCGGAAAGCGCCGCTTTCGACCGCAGCGCGAACAGCGGCAAGCGTCTGACTGCGAGACCACCCTTCGGCAGCCAGCACGTGCGGCTCTAGCGGCCCCAGCGCGGACAATTGCCCGTGCAGTTCCGCAATCGGACCCGGATCGGCAAGCGTATTGCCGCCACGCTCGCGGCAGCGCCGGATCGCCTCATCGAGAGATGGACGCAGAACCACATAGTGAAGCGGCGTGGCAAGGTTTCGGAATGGCTCGAGGAACCATGGCCCGATTATGCCGTCGACGATGACGAAATAGCCGCCGTCGGCATAGGCCTTGGCCGCCTTGGTCAGCGCATCCATCACAATGACATTTTGCGCATGGGCTTCCGGCAGATAGGGCTGGATCGCACCATTCTTGATGAAGTGCCAGAAATCGTCCGAATGAAGATGAACCTTCGGCGAACCCGGCTGGTTCGCAAGCCTCTCGGCGGTCGTGGTTTTACCGGCGCCCGGCGTGCCGGTCAGGATAAGAATTTCACCAGAATGTTCCATGATCCGACCTTATCATGGAATGCCATCAGGTCAGTCCCGATATCTCAATCCATATCGGGATCATCGCCACAAGCACCCGTGAAATAGCATCTGGACCCAATCCTCGCCTTGTGGGCGGGCAGCGCGTTGACGTTCTCGCATATGTGGATCAGGGTTGCATAGGTACTATCGATCTCACTCCCTTCGATCATGACAATACCATTCCTGACAACCGGTTCAGCTCCGCCGTTCGAAATGAGAAGCACAATGATCCTGAGAGCGATGTTCGCCTGATGACAGGGGCCCAGGGCGCTCGCCAAGCGTGCCAGTTCGCTGCCGGGAGCAGGCTTCGCCTCACCTGCCGGCGCTTGATTCTGTTCCGCAAGTGCTGTCAATGCATCGAGAAAGGGGCCGTCCTCCCTCGAGATTTGCGAGGCCAGTGCCTCCAGCCCAGCCTTGTCACCCGCTTCGATGAGGTCGGCAATCCGGTCTTCCAATTGTTGCGCTGCCGCTCCGTCTCGATAAGAGGCGGCCGCCGCAGCCAGTAGCTGCGCGTCGATCGCGCGCGCCGGACTGGCAAGTACGGCGACAATAAGCGCGGGCAGCACGGCGGCGAGTTTCAATGTAATCCCCATTTGCCCTCCAGGAAAGCGGTCAACAAAAAAGCGGCGGATTGCTCCGCCGCCTTTTTATAACGCAAACTGCGCGAAAGATTATTCGCTTGCAGCTTCTTCAGCCGGGGCAGCAGCGGCTTCTGCGGCGGCCGCAGCAGCTTCAGCAGCCTTTGCAGCGGCTTCTTCTTCAGCCTGCTTGGCCATGGCCAGACGTTCCTGGGCCTTCTTGCCCGGCTCGCCCTTGGTCGGGTTGCTGCGGGCCGGACGCTTGGCAAGGCCAGCCTGGTCGAGGAAGCGCAGAACGCGGTCGGTCGGCTGTGCGCCCTGTGCAATCCAATGCTGGATGCGGTCGGCGTCGAGCTTCACGCGTTCAGCGTCCTTGGCCAGCATCGGGTTCCATGCGCCAACGGTTTCGATGAAGCGGCCGTCACGCGGGCTGCGGACGTCGGCAACGACGATGTGGTAGTAAGGACGCTTCTTGGAGCCAGCGCGGGCCAGACGAATCTTCAGAGACATTTTTTCTTTCCTTTAGACAATTGCTTCGCCCGGGGAATGGCCGTGGCAAAACGGGTTAAGCTATCGATATAGCTATTGTTTTCCGCCGTGATTGGCGGCGGCATGCTCATGATGCCGAATGACTTCCTTCACGATGAAGTTCAGGAATTTTTCGGCGAAATCGGGATCGAGATGGGCATCGACTGCCAGCGCGCGCAGACGCTCCACCTGACGCTTTTCGCGGGCGGGATCAGCCGGTGCGAGGCCGCGTTCGGCCTTGAGTACGCCAACGGCCTTTGTGCAGCGAAAACGTTCGGCCAGCATATGGATCAGCGCCGCATCGATATTGTCGATGGAGGCGCGCAGTGCCAGAAGTTCAGCCGGTGCAGTGTTCTGTTCGTCGCTCATGATTCTCACTTCTTCTTCGGCAGGCCCGGAAGACCGCCACCGAGACCGGGAAGCTTGGGTCCGCCCAGATCGGGCAGACCGCCCGGAAGACCGCCGCCGGGCAGGCCCGGCAGACCGCCGCCTTTCGTCAGGCCCGCTGCTTCCGCCTGCTTGGCAAGCGCCTCAAGCTGCTTGGGGTCCATCTTGGAGAGGTCAGGCATGCCCATTCCTCCACCCAGACCGCCCAGCCCCATCTTGTTGGCAAGGCCGCCCATCATCTGCTTCATCATTCCGCCCTTGCCCTTGCCCATGACTTTCATCATGTCGGCCATCTGGCGATGCATCTTGAGAAGCTTGTTGATGTCGGCGGCGCTGGTGCCGGAACCCTTGGCGATGCGCTGCTTGCGGCTGTGCTTGAGAATGTCGGGATTGGCGCGCTCGGCCTTGGTCATCGAGCCGATGATGGCGAGCTGGCGGTCGAACACCTTGTCGTCGAGACCGGCAGCGGCCACCTTGTCCTTCATCCCGCTCATGCCCGGCATCATGCCCATGATGCCGCCCATGCCGCCGAGCTTCTTCATCTGCTTGAGCTGTTCGGCAAGATCGTTGAGATCGAACTTGCCCGACTGCATCTTCTTGGCCATCGCCGCGGCTTTTTCCGCGTCGATGTTTTCGGCGGCTTTTTCGACCAGCGAAACAATGTCGCCCATGCCGAGAATGCGGTCGGCAATGCGCTTCGGATAGAACTCCTCGAGCGCATCCATCTTTTCGCCGGTGGCGATCAGCTTGATCGGCTTGCCGGTGATGGCGCGCATCGAAAGTGCCGCGCCGCCACGGCCATCGCCGTCCATGCGGGTGAGCACGATGCCGGTAATGCCGACGCGCTCATCGAAATTGCGCGCCAGATTGACGGCGTCCTGACCGGTCAGGCTATCGGCGACGAGCAGGATTTCATGCGGATTGGCGGCCTTGCGGATATCCGCCATTTCCACCATCAGCGGCTCGTCGATATGCGTGCGGCCTGCCGTATCGAGAATGACGACATCATGCGCGCCAAGCTTTGCAGCCTGAACGGCGCGCTTGGCGATTTCCACCGGCGACTGTCCGGCAATGATCGGCAGCGTGTCGACGCCGGTCTGTATGCCAAGCTGGCGAAGCTGTTCCTGCGCAGCCGGACGGCGCGTATCGAGCGAGGCCATCAGCACTTTCTTGCGCTGGCGCTCGGTCAGGCGCTTGGCGATCTTGCCCGTCGTCGTCGTCTTGCCCGAACCCTGCAAGCCCACCATCATGATCACGACCGGGGCCGGCGCATTCAGATCGATGGAGACGCCTTCGGTGCCAAGCATTTCGACAAGTTCGTCATGGACGATCTTGACGACCATCTGGCCGGGCTTGATGCTTTTCAGGATTTCCGCGCCGACAGCCTTCTCGCGAACGCGGTCGGTGAAGGAGCGAACCACTTCCAGCGAAACGTCGGCCTCGATCAGCGCGCGGCGCACTTCGCGCAGCGCCGCCGTCACGTCGGCTTCTGAAAGAGCGCCGCGTCCGGTAAGGCCGTTCAGGATGGAGCCAAGACGCTCCTGAAGTGATTCAAACATCGAATTTCCTTTTAATCCGAGAAGAGGCTTATGCTTCGTCAGGGATAAATCGTCCCGTGTGTCTGCCAGTTCAAGAAGCAACCAAAGCGGTACAGCACCCGAGGGCGCATCGCGCTGTCGGATGTGGACCTCCGGGATCGCTTTATACCATGATGGGTCCCGGTCGGTGGCTCGCGTTCTGAAGATCGCGGATAGATTGGAGCAGGCTTTAAGGCGATCAGCCCGCAATGTCAAGCAAAAGGCCCGAAACGGGCTGAAACCCGCACCGGAAGTATCCTCCAGCGCATTCTCCCGCTTGCCGCCCCCAAGAGGTAGCCTGAAGAGGCAGATCGTGGGACCTGCCGGCGGGCTGCATTTCTTCTGCGACCAAAGAAACACTTGCCGATCCGGTGCAAAAATGCTTGAAACCGCGCCGCTCGACCACTCTTCAGCTGCCATTCCGACATGACATTTGGTGTAAGGAATGGCAAGTTCGCGTTGAAGTCGAATCAATTCCAAAGGAGAAACGAATGGCGTTGGTTGCCAAGGGCCGGACTTGGACGGCAGCAGCAGTTCTTGCAATGGGCATGATGACGGGAACAGGCATTGCCGAGGCGGCCCAGTGCGGCAACAACGCCGCAGGCTATAATGCCTGGCTCCAGCAGACCCTGAAGGAAGCGCCGTCGCGCGGCGTTGGCAAGGCGGGCCTCAATGCGCTGGCCGGCACCAAATATGCGCAGGCCACCATCAATGCCGACCGCAATCAGAAGAGCTTCAAGCTCTCCTTTGAAGACTTCATGAAGAAGCGCGGCGCCGACACCATCATCAAGCGCGGCCGCGCGCAGAAGCAGCAGAACGCCGCTCTCTTCGCCGCAATCGAGAAGCGCTATGGCGTTCCGGCCGGCCCGCTGATCGCGATCTGGGGCATGGAAACCGGCTTCGGTTCCTATCTCGGCAAGCAGCACACCCTGTCGGCCGTCGCAACGCTGGCCTATGACTGCCGCCGTTCCGATTACTTCACCGGCCAGCTCTATGCCGCTCTCAAGCTCATCGATCAGGGCGACCTCAGCCCGCAGGCCGTTGGCGCGATGCATGGCGAAGTCGGCCAGACCCAGTTCATGCCCGCAAACGTCCTGAAATACGGCGTCAGCGGCTCGGGCGGCTCCCATTTCGACCTGCGCAACAAGGCGGACGCGCTCCATTCGACCGCGAACTTCCTCGTCGGCCACGGCTGGCAGCGCGGCGCAGGCTATCAGCCGGGCGAACCGAACTATGGCGCGATCCAGGGCTGGAATGCCGCACAGGTCTACCAGCGCGCCATCGCCGTCATGGGCAAGGCCATCGACGGCAACTAGAGCATGATTCCGAAAAGTCGGAACCCGGTTTTCGGATAAATTATGCTCTACAAAATTCGGAGCGGGACGAGGGCTCAGTTTACAAACACCCCGCTCTGAAGCCCAAATCCGCAATTTCGCTTTGAAATTGCCACAGAAAAGCCACACGCGACACAAAATAGCCCCAAGATTTGGGGCTATTTTTGCATGTTCTGGTGCGGTTTTTCGCGTTTTGGCAACGAAAAACACCGATTTTCGGTATTTCAGAAAAAACAAAACGGCCCCTCTCGATCAGAGAGGAACCGTTTCGGAAGGCATTTTCGGGGAGCCGGATCAGGCAGGGTCAGGACGTTTGAAATCGCCCGTCTGATGATCCATCACCCACAGCTCGCCGGTCGAAATATCGAACCATGCGCCATGCAGGGTGAGCTTACCCTTCTTCTCCAGAATATCGACGCAGGGGAATGTGCGCAGATTGTTGATGGAGTAGCGGATCGATATCCGTTCCAGCGCTGTCTGGCGTTCGCTCTGCGTCATGAGCTGGTTGCCGCTGACGGCTTCGGCGGCGGGGGCGATCAGGCTCATCCACTTGCCGATGAAGTCACCCGGCGAAAGCGGTGCGCTTTCGGTGTCGAGCGCCGCCTTGATGCCGCCGCAGCGGCCATGGCCCATGACGACAATGTTCTTCACCTTGAGGCTCTGCACCGCAAATTCCAGCGCTGCGGAAGCCGCATGATATTCGCCATCGGGTTCGTAGGGCGGGATGAGATTGGCAACATTGCGCAGGACGAAGATTTCGCCGGGTGCCGCGTTGAAGATGGTTTCGGGGGCCGCACGGGAATCACAACAAGCGATAACCAGCGTTTCCGGTGATTGTCCCTTGTCGGCCAGATGGCGATATCGTGCAGTTTCGTGGGCAAAATGCTCGCGCATGAAGGTTCGATAACCGGCGAGAAGTGTGTCTGGAAGATCAACCATATTTTTCCAATATCCCTATCGAAAACCGAGATCAATCGAAATGCATTGAACGGGCTGCGTCGAATTGGACGCATGTTTCCGTTCGCATTCACGCATGTTTCTCAAGCCCAAATCGCCATGCGGAGACCGAAATCGTCGCGTTCCACATGATCAGGATACGGACGCGCCTCGCCACGTGCATGGCGACGGGCCACGAGATACATGGCGCAGGCATCGAGAAAGTCATCCTCCTTCGCGCCGCGCGGAACGGGACTTTTTAAAAAATCCTCCGGCAGTCCGCAGCGCTGCAACAAGGCCCGGCGCTCCGCCAGCCCTTCCGGGTTTACGCGCCCCTTGATCTTCTTCGGCAGGGACATGGAATTCATGCCGTTCAGCGCGGCAAAAGCCAGTTCCGGATGCGATTCAATGATGCGCGCCGCCAATGCGGCATCGCTTCGCAACAGAGTGTCCAGCTCGCAGATCTTAGGGAAAAGCCCGAATGCCTGCCTTGAAACCTTGCGCGGCGGATCGGTCCGTTCGAGCGACAGGGAACAGCTTTCGCGGTAATCCCCGGCATAGACGGCGGCGCGCGGCGGAATGGAGAAAAGGCTCGACTGCCTTTCGCCAAGATGGGCGCGCGCTGCCCGTTCCGCCGAACGCACACCCCTTTCCGGCAGGCCGATCGGCATGTCCACGGCAATGATCGCCTCGCCGGGAAGCGAAGCCGTCAAGGCGGCAAAACTGCCGAACACTTCGGCCCGCAAACTCCCGCCCTCACCGGCCACCGCGATCCAGCCGCCGGGGCAACCGTCGACACCGGCAAGCACGGCTTGCGTCAAGCGCGGAACCCCTTGGTCGGATGCATCAGCCGCCGCGTCTGCACCATGGCCATCGGCGTGGCGAGGCTCGACGCATCGGCCTCCAGCATCAGTTCGTCCGCCCCGCGCTTTGCCGAGCGCGCCATGATCTCGAACACCGCCGCCGTGGTGCTTTGCAGCATTTTCTCCTCTGTCATGCCGGAAAGACGCCGCGCCAGAAACACGGCGGAGGTCAGATCGCCAAGCCCGTTGGTCGGGCCTTCCACGCGGCGATGTTCGGCCATCAGCGCCATGGTCGGCGTCAGCAGAATATTGCCGATGCTGCCGCTCATCAGCGGAAAGGCCGATGTGACCAGCATGGTTGCCGGACCAGCCTCCAGCGCGGCTTCCATCAGGGCTGTATTGTCTTCGAGCGGCACGCCGGTCAGCCAGGAAAGCTCGAATCGGTTGGGCGTTGCGATATCGGCGAGCGGCAGGAGCTTGTCGCGAATGCCGGTCGCCGTCGCCTCGGGCACGTAAAGCCCCTTCTCGTCGCCGATGACCGGGTCGCACAGATAGACCGCGTCGGGGTTTTTCGCCTTCACGGTCTTCACCAGTTCGGCGACGGCTGCCGCCTGTTCGGGATGGCCGAGATAGCCGGTCAGGATGGCGCCCACTTCGCCAAGCCACGGCGCGCGCTGAAGATCCTGCATCAGGCGCGAAAACTCTTCCGCCGGCGGCACGATGCGGCCCGCCGGAGCGCCTGGAACCCCGTGTCCCGGATGCCATGGCAGCACCACGGTCGGCACGGCCCAGACGGGAAAGCCCAGTGTTTCCAATGCGAAAACGGCGGCCCGATTGCCGACCGAACCGCGCACGACATGGCTTGAGATGACAATAACGGTTGTCGCATCCGAAGGCGCAGAAAGCGTCATTGGGTACCTAGCTTTGCATGAGATAGAAAATGAGCCAGACGATGATGGCCAGCGTGATGAGGAAGCCGAGCCCGCGTCCGACACGTGTGGCCCACAGTTCGACAGCGTCGTTTTCAGGAGCGTCGGCGGCTGAAAGATGCTGTGCCGTGCGGGTAAATCCACGCCGCACGATGCCTTCTGCGCCGGTCTGCTCGCGCTCAAGCCGGTCGAGAATGCGCCGGGCCTCTTCCTGGCGCTCACGTCCCGGCCCGCCGCCTTCCCCTATGCCCGCCTGCTGGCGCTCGCCCATGCTCTGCCTGCCCTTGGAGCGCATCCTGAAACGTGTGAAACGGCTTTCAGAACAGATGCGCGTTAAAACAAATGACCGGAGCGCCGATCCGATTCAGGAGATCGAAACGCGCTTCAGTTTGAATTGACGGGCACAGCATCACGCTCAAAAGGCCGTTCTGCAAGCAGAATATTGCGAGCTCAAGAGAGCTTTATGATAAGCTTTCCGAAATTGCCGCCTTCGAGCAGGGAAATGAAGGCTTTCGGCGCGTTCTCCAGACCTTTGACAATGTCTTCGCGGTAGCGCAGCTGGCCGTCGGCAATCCACTTCACCATGTCGTGATAGAAGGCTGGCCGCTGATCGGCGAAATCGCGCTGGATGAAGCCGCGAATGGTCAGGCTTTTCGACAGGATGTCCCGCATCACCAATGGCAGCCGGTCCGGCCCGTCGAAAGGCCCGCTCTGATTATACTGTGCGATCAACCCGCAGACCGGCACGCGCGCAAACTGGTTCAGCAGCGGAAACACCGCATCGAAGACCTTGCCGCCGACATTCTCGAAATAGACGTCGATGCCCTTCGGGCAGGCCTGCGCCAGTTCCTGCGCGAAATTCTGGCTGTGGTGGTCGATGGCTGCATCGAAGCCGAATTCATCGATCAGCGCCTTGCACTTGTCTGCCCCGCCCGCGATGCCCACGGCGCGCGCGCCCTTCATCCGGGCAATCTGCCCGACGGCAGACCCGACCGGGCCGGTCGCCGCCGCAACCGCCACGGTTTCGCCGGATTTCGGCTGGCCGATGGTCAGAAGGCCGGAATAGGCGGTAAAGCCCGGCATGCCGAGAACGCCGAGCGCCGTCGTCACCGGTGCCTGTTTCGGGTCGAGCTTGCGCAGGGTGGAAGCATCGGCCACCGCATAATCCTGCCAGCCCGAATGGGACAGCACGAAATCGCCCGGTGCAAAGCCCGCGCTCCTGCTTTCAACGACTTCGCCGACCGTGCCGCCCTCCATCACATCGCCGATGGCCACCGGCGCGGCATAGGATTTCGCCGCGCTCATGCGCCCGCGCATATAGGGATCGAGCGACAGATAGCGCAGGCGCAGCAGAACCTCGCCATCACCGGGAGCGGGGAGCGCCGCCTGCTCCAGCCGGAAATTTTCCGCGGTCGGGCGACCTTCGGGGCGGGACGCCAGCACGATACGGCGATTGATCTTTTGGCTCATGGACGGAACTCCTGATGATCGGCTTCGAGCGTTCCGATCTTATTGAAAGGGATCGGCGCTCCAAGCATTTGTTTTAAGCCGGGATCGAAAAAACTGACCGCCCGCAGCCGAACCAAGCTATACATCGGTTGTGAACGCCTGGCTTGGAAAGCTGTTCCAAATCGCATTCCGAAAAGTGCGAAGCGGTTTACGGAATGCGCGCTCCGAAGCCTGGGATTTTGCGCCACGCATCGCCCTTTTGCAGCAACCCTTGGATGACAGCATGAATCAGGACAAGCTTTTTCTCTTGAAACCGGGTTTTGAAGATCCGGCCTATCCCGGCCAGAAATTTTATTGCTGGCACTGCGCGCTCATCGAGGGCGTGCTGGCTTCGTTTCCAGCATTGGGAAGCGATCTGGACATCGAGCGCGTGGAATGGCAGCGCCCGCGCAAGGCCGTAATCGCGCTGGCTGGCGAGGACAACCAGAGCCTGCCTTTGCTGATTGTGAAGGATGGCGACCGCTCCGCATTCGAGACCGGCGTGCATGAAGGACGTTCGCTGATTGCCGACCCGCACAAGATATTGGCCGCCCTAACGGAACGGCACGGATTTCCACCCCTGCATCCCTGAAAGCCAGCCTCACAGTCATCCCCCGACCCTTGACAGGCTCAGGATGACGTTGGGCATTGGCGGTGGGGGGCCCTCACCTCGTCCTTCGAGACGGCGCTTTGCGCCTCCTCAGGATGAGGTGACAGACGCCATGCCGCCTGCTTCGTTGTCGATGATGACCAACTCTGCGCCCTTATTGATGCCCGGATACAAACAAAAACCCCGCCACAAGGGCGGGGTTTCGCTTGGGGGCAGTAAAGATTGCCAACCACCTCATCCTGAGGAGGCGCAAAGCGCCGTCTCGAAGGACGAGGTGTTTAGCGCAATGCTTACTTCATCGTCGGGATGACGAATTCCGCACCGTCCTTCACGCCTAGCCGCGCGCCCGCAGCCAAGGCGAGGACGCGCAAGCAAAGAAGCGTCTGGTGTTACTTCATCGTCGGGATGACGAATTCCGCACCGTCCTTAACACCAGACGGCCAGCGCGAGGTGACAGTCTTGGTCTTGGTGTAGAAGCGGAACGCATCCGGGCCGTGCTGGTTGAGATCGCCGAAGCCGGAAGCTTTCCAGCCGCCGAAGGTGTAATAGGCGATCGGAACCGGGATCGGCACGTTGATGCCGACCATGCCGACCTGCACGCGGCTGGCGAAATCGCGGGCCGCATCACCATCACGGGTGAAGATCGCAACGCCGTTGCCATATTCATGGTCGTTCGGCAGGGCCAGCGCTTCCTCGTAATTCTTGGCACGCACGACCGAGAGAACCGGGCCGAAGATTTCTTCCTTGTAGATGCGCATGTCCGGCGTCACATGATCGAACAGGCAGCCACCCATGTAGAAGCCATCTTCATAGCCCTGCATCTTGAAGTTACGGCCATCGACGACCAGCTTCGCGCCTTCCTCGACACCGAGATCGACATAGCCGCGCACGCGGTCGAGCGCTGCCTTGGTGACCAGCGGGCCGTAATCGGCGGAATTGTCGGTGGAGGTGCCGATCTTCAGCGATTCAACGCGCGGGATGAGCTTTTCCATCAGGCGGTTGGCGGTGTCTTCACCGACCGGCACCGCGACCGAGATCGCCATGCAGCGTTCGCCAGCCGAACCATAGCCTGCGCCGATCAGCGCATCGACGGTCTGGTCCATGTCGGCATCCGGCATGATGAGAAGATGGTTCTTCGCACCGCCGAAGCACTGCACGCGCTTGCCGTTCGAGCAGCCGCGACCATAGATATATTGCGCGATCGGCGTCGAGCCGACAAAGCCGATGGCCTGCACATCCGGATCATCGAGCAGCGCATCGACCGATTCCTTGTCGCCGTTGACGACGTTGAAGATGCCTGCCGGAAGACCGGCTTCCATGAACAGTTCGGCAAGGCGCATCGGCACGCCCGGATCGCGTTCGGACGGCTTCAGCACGAAGGCATTGCCGCAGGCAATCGCCGGACCGGCCTTCCACAGCGGGATCATGGCCGGGAAGTTGAACGGCGTGATGCCTGCAACGACGCCGAGCGGCTGGCGCATGGAATAGGTGTCGATGCCGGTACCGGCATTGTCGGTGAACTCGCCTTTCAGCATATGCGCCGCGCCGAGGCAGACTTCCACCACTTCGAGGCCGCGCTGGATATCGCCCTTGGCGTCGGCAACGGTCTTGCCGTGTTCGCGCGCCAGCAGTTCGGCAAGGCTGTCATATTCGGCTTCGACCAGTTCGATGAACTTGCGCAGGATGCGGACCCGGCGCTGCGGGTTGGTCGCAGCCCAAGCGGGCTGCGCGGCCTTGGCGTTTTCGACAGCGGCGCGCACTTCGTCCTTGGTGGCCAGCGCCACCTTGGCCTGCACCGAGCCGTCGAGCGGCTGGAAGACGTCCGCCGTGCGGCCGCTCTTGCCTGCCACATGCTTGCCGCCGATGAAATGTCCGATATTGCGCATCGAAGAACCTCCCTGATGATCGCTTTGGAGGGCGCAGGCGCCCCCATCGTTGCCCTCATCTTGACTCTGCAAATTCGTGATTGCAAGGCGCTGAAAAGCGTATCTGTTGTGCAAATTTTATAGTAACAAAGACGCATCCTCATGCAGGGAACATCATGAACTGGGACGATATCCGCATTTTTCTCGCCGTTGCCCGCTCGGGCCAGATTCTGGGCGCGGCCAGGAGGCTCGGCCTCAACCACACCACCGTCGCGCGGCGGCTCACCGCGCTTGAAACAGCGCTTTCCACCACGCTTTTGACGCGCCGCACCAACGGTTCGACGCTGACGCAGGCGGGCGAGGAGTTTCTGCTGGCGGCTGAACGCATGGAAGCCGAAATGCTCGCCGCCCGCTCGCAGGTCGGCAATGCCGATATTGCCGTGTCGGGCACGGTGCGCATCGGCGCGCCGGATGGTTTCGGCGTCAATTTCCTGGCGCCCCGGCTGGCGCGGCTGACGCAGAAATACCCGGACCTGACCATCCAGCTTGTGCCGGTGCCGCGCTCCTTTTCGCTGTCGCGTCGCGAGGCCGATATCGCCATCACCGTCGAACGCCCGGAGCAAGGCAGGCTGATTGCCCGCAGGCTCGTCGATTATACGCTGGGTCTCTATGCGCATCGCCGCTATCTGGAAGAAAACGGCACGCCGGAAAGCCCGGAAGACCTCGCCCGGCACCGGCTCATCGGCTATGTGGAGGATCTCGTCATCAATCCGTCGCTCGCCTATGCGCCGGAAATCAGCCGCGACTGGAAACCGGCCTTTGAAGTGTCGAGCGCTCTGGGACAGGTCGAGGCCGTGCGGGCCGGTGCGGGCATCGGCATTCTTCACGCCTTCATCGCACGCGCCGATCCCGACCTTGTGCCCGTGCTGCCGGACCGGGTGATCCGCCGCGCCTACTGGCTCGCCTATCACGAATCCGCCCGCACATTGCGGCGCGTGACGGCGGTTTCGGCGCTCATTTCCGAACTGGTGGAAAGCGAGAAATCGCTGTTCAGTTGAGCATGACCCCGAAAAGCGTGAAGCGGCTTTCGGGTCAGATCATGCTGAATCAATCGAGCCGCATATAGGCGATCATCACGCCGACAATCATCGCAGCCGGAACGAACAGGGCGTCGAGGCCGATGTAATAATGTCCAAGCCCGCCGCCGACAGCGCCCAGCATCAGGGAAAGCCATACGGCCACATGCTGGAGCCAGCGCCATTTCGGCGTTTCCCCGCGCAGCGAACAGGCGAGATCTGCGGCAGCGTTGAAGAGCGTGCCGGTCACATAGGTCACGCCGAGACGTGCGGCACCAATCGGCTGCACCGCCGCGTTCTGCGCGCCCATGGCTGCGGCAAGCAGCAGCACCGGCTGGACAAGCAGCGCGCCCTCGCGTCGCAGCACACCGACCAGCAGCAATATAACCACCACGCTTGCCATCACATAGAGACTGCCGCGACGCCCGCACGCCCGCACCGTCAGCGTGCCGAAAAAGGCTCCGGCAAAGAACAACACGATCAGGATGGCCGGAAACCAGACCAGCACGGTGCCCTGCACGCCCGGCTGTCCCGCCAGCCCGACGCCAAGCTGGGTCGTGTTGCCGCTCATGAAGGATGCGAAGAACCCGCCAAGCTGCAGGAAGGCAATCGCATCGACGAAACCAGCCGATGCGGTGAGAACCAGCCCGAGCGACAGTTTGGAATTCGGTGTCATCTGATAGAACTTCGCAATGAAGAAACCCGGCTTGCGGGAAGCCGGGCCTGTTCAGAAAAATATTTGCAGATCAGGCGCGTTTGACGATGCGCAGGATGATAAGCAGGATGGCCGCGCCGATAAAGGCATTGACGATTGCGGCGATGATCCCTCCGCCGATGGAAAACCCAAGGCGCGGCAGCAACCAGCCCGCAAAGAAAGCGCCGATCACGCCGACGATAATATTGCCGATCAGGCCGAAACCGCCGCCTTGCACGACCTTGCCAGCCAGCCAGCCGGCGATGAGACCCACAAAAAGAAATACGAGAAGACTTCCAACATCCATGCGTTTTTCTCCCTCTCAGAACGCGCCGTCCGGCGCGCCTGACGCGAGTTGACTATATGTTGGCGGAAGGCACAAGGGGGGCGCGAACACCTCCCCCGTTAAATCAGTCCACGAGATGCCGGAAAGCAGCCACCACATCCTCGTAAACCTTGCGCTTGAAGGGAACGATCAGGCCCGGCAACTCGGCCATCGGCTTCCATTCCCAGCGGTCGAACTCGGCGGTATGGCCGCCCGGCGGCGGGTTGATGGCGATTTCGCTCTCGTCGCCCTCGAAACGATAGGCAAACCACTTCTGCGTCTGCCCGCGATACTTGCCCTTGAGCGCGATGCCGACCAGATGCGGCGGCAGATCGTAATTGATCCAGTCCGAAGCTTCATCGAGCAGCGAGACCGACTTCATGCCGGTTTCCTCATAAAGCTCGCGCACCGCGGCTTCGACCGGGTCTTCGCCCTTGTCGATGCCGCCCTGCGGCATCTGCCAGAGCTGCGTCGCGCCATCCATCTCGTCGCCCGGAATGACGATACGACGGCCAGCCCAGACCAGACCGGACTTGTTCAGCACCATCAGCCCGACACAGGGGCGGTAAGGCAGGCTTTCAGGATCGACCGGATGACGGGCTGAAGCTTTATGCTTCGACATGACATTCTCCATGATATGCAGACTCAGAGCATTTCCAGCTTAAATTGAACCATTGGAAATGCTCTATCTTTTTGTTTTGCGCATTATCCGACGCAAGACCGCTTCGCACTTTTGCTGAAAGTGCTTTACTGCCGTTCGGGATCGCGGACCAGCGCCGAAACCGGCACGATTTCAATGCCGCGCTTCTTGACCTCATTGGCCCATGCGGCAACCGCATCGACGGTGACGGCAAAGGCCGAACCGGTGCCGATGGCGCTGCCATTGGCCCGCGCTATCCGTTCCAGCTCATCAAGACGGTCGAGGATCGCGCCGCGCTCCTGCGCCGCATCGATCAGCACATCCGCCGCCGCGAAAGGCACGGCATCGCTGGAAGCAATCCGGTCGGCCTCGCTGCGCGCCGAGGTGCCGTCATCCAGATAATAGAGGCCGCGCCTGCCGATCTCGCCCAGCACCGGCGAGAAAACTTCCGTCTCGGATGTGAAACGCGCGCCCATATAGTTCATCACTCCGGCATAGTTGGTCATGCGCGACAGCGCCCACAGCAAGGAAGCCTCATTCTTCTTCGCCCCGTCACCGACCGTCAGCGTATTGCGACCGGGATTGACGCGCGGATAATCGAACGGCTCCATCGGCAATTGCAGCACAAGTTCATGACCGTTTTGCCGTGCTGCCTGCATCCAGCGCTGCAAACTGTTGCCCTGCGGCGCAAAACCGAGCGTGACTTCCTGCGGCAGCTTGTCGATTGCTTCCATGCTGCCGGTCTGGGAAAGCCCGAGACCGCCAATCACAAGCGCAATCCGCGCGCCGCGCGCGCCGGACCAGCCGACCGCATAGGCATCCATCGGGCGCAGGCCGTCCGCACTGCGCACCGGAAGCGGCCCGGTCGGGCTCTGCTCGACCAGCGCCGGTTCCGGCAGATGCGCGACGCGCTGATCCTGTCCGGACTGATGCGTGTTCTGCACCACGACCACATTGCCATCCGCCGTACCCGCAGCAACATTTGGCATGCCGGTTGGCATGTCCGGCGTGACCTTGATGATGGCCGGTCCCGGCTGTCCGCCTACCCCGCGCAGCGCGCTGCCGGGCGGCGGCGTGTTGCCGGTCGCGGGTTTCATGACGGGCTTGACGACGGGGGCTTCGGGTTGCGCCGGTTCCACGGCGGCGGTTTCCGTCTTGCGGAAACCTGCCTGATTGGTCTGCCAGATGGCGAACACCGCGCCCCCGGCAAGGCAAAGCCCGGCCACCAAGGCCAAGGCTTTCATGGAAGAACGAAAAGCGCGGGAGCGTAAGCCCCCGCGCTTTTGCGGTTTCTTGTCCAGTCCTAACGGGCTGTTCAGATCCAGCATGGAGCGATCAGTTCAACACGCCCTTCTTCGGGTCCGGCGGGAAGGCGGCATTGGCAACCTCGCCACGCAGGAGCTTAATGGCTTCGTTGAGCTGGATGTCGTCTTTCGGATCGGCCGGGACATAAGCCGACGAACCGGAGCCGTTATCATCCTCGGCATTGCCCTTGATGTGGCCCTTGAGTTCGGATTCGCCGCGAACGACGTCCTCACCCTTCAGTTCCGGCGGCAAAGGCTGGTCCACCTTGATGTCAGGCGTGATGCCCTTGCCCTGGATCGACTTGCCCGACGGCGTGTAATAAAGCGCCGTCGTCAGACGCAGCGAGCCGTTTTCACCCAGCGGGATGATCGTCTGCACCGAACCCTTGCCGAAGGACTGCGTGCCGAGCACGGTGGCCCGGCGATGATCCTGCAGGGCACCGGCAACGATTTCCGAAGCGCTGGCCGAACCGCCATTGATCAGGACGATAACCGGCTTGCCGTCGGTCAGGTCGCCCTTGCGCGCATCGAAACGGGTCACGTCCTGCGGATCGCGGCCACGGGTCGAGACGACCTCGCCCTTGTCGAGGAAGGCATCGGAGACAGCGACCGCCTGGTCGAGCAGGCCACCCGGATTGAGGCGCAGGTCCAGCACGAAGCCCTTGAGCTTGTCGCCCGGAATCTTGTCCTGAATATCCTTGATCGCCTTTTTCAGGTCGTCGGACGTCTGTTCGGTAAACGAGATGACGCGCAGATAACCGACATCGTTCTCGACGCGATAGCGAACGGCCTTCACCTTGATGACGGCGCGGGCGATCTTCAGCGTGATCGGCTTGTCGGCGCCTTCGCGCTGGATCGTCAGTTCGATCTGCGACCCCACTTCACCGCGCATCTTGTCCACGGCGTCGTTCAGCGAAAGCCCGCGAACTTCCTGCCCGTCGATCTTGGTGATGAGATCGCCTGCCAGCACACCGGCCTTGGAAGCGGGCGTATCGTCGATCGGCGCGATGACCTTGACGAGATCGTTGTCCATCGTCACTTCGATGCCGAGACCGCCGAACTCACCCTTGGTCTGCGCACGCATGTCCTGCGCGGCTTCCGGGTTGAGATAGGACGAATGGGGATCGAGCGAGGTCAACATGCCGTTGATCGCGCTTTCGGTCAGCTTCTTGTCGTCGGGCGGCGTCACATATTGTGCGCGCACACGCTCGAAAATATCGCCGAAAAGGGCCAGTTCCTTGTAGACATCGCTATCTTTCCCTGCCGCAAAAGCAGTGGAAGCCGGCGCGCCCTGGACCATCACCATGGCTGACGCCCCCAGAAGGGCCCCGGCGAACAGCAGCGACAGTTTACGCATCATTTTCACGTCCTTCCAGAAAGCCGTTCGGTCCACCACGGTGCGGGATCGACGGGTTTTCCATCCTTTCGAAATTCAATGTAAAGCAATGGCGCGCCATTGCCCACCTCTATCGGTGCAACACTTGCGAGAAGTTTTTCTCCCATTGCGCCGACCGGCTCTCCCGCAAGTACAAATTGGCCTTGCGACACGTCGATTCGACCCATGCCAGCCATTACGACATGATATCCATTGCCCGCGTCGAGTATCAAGAGCTGCCCGTAGGAACGGAATGTGCCCGCGTAAAGTATCACGCCATCGGAAGGTGACGTAATCGTGGCAGAGGGCAAGGTTTCGACCACCTGCCCCATCATGGAACCGCCGACGCCGTCCTTTTCGCCGTAGCGGCGCACCGTCTTGCCCGCAGCAGGCAATGCGAGCTTGCCCTGCAAGGAGGCAAAATCGACCTGCGCGCGCAGATGATTGTCGTCGGGCGCGGTTTCCCCGGCCTTTTCCCTTGCTGCGGCAAGGCGATCCGCCTCGGCTTTGCGGGCTGCTTCGGCCGCATCGCGCACGCCCGCCATCTGCTTGTCGAGCCCGTCGATAAGGTCTTTCAGGCTGCCTGCCCTGGCCGCCAGTTCTTCCGAACGCTTGCGCTGCGCCTCGATTTCCTGTTCCGACTGCGCCTGCAATTTCTTCTTCTCCCCAAGAAGAAGTGATTGCCGTTTCTGTTCTTCGGCCTGGTCGGTGCGCGTCGTCTTCAGCTTTTCCTGCTCTTCCGCAATGGAAGCGGTGACCCGCTGCATGTCTTTCAGATCGCCGGTCAGCTCCTCCACCTGCTCGCGCATTTCGGGCACCACGGCGCCCAGAAGCACGGCGCTGCGCACCGAGGCGAGCGCGTCGTCGGGCCGTACCAGAATTGCGGGCGGCGGATTGAGGCCCATGCGCTGCAATGCGGCCAGCACTTCGGCCAGAACGCCACGCCTTGCGCGCAGGGAGGCGCGGATGCCGTCTTCCTGCTCGCGCAGCGCGGTCAGCTTGTCGGCGATATCGGCAATATCCTGCTGCAGCTTCTTGTCGGTCTTGGCCGACTGGATCAGCGCAGCGGTAATGGTCGTCTGGTCCTTCTTCAGCCCGGCCACCTCGTCCTCGAGCTGTTTCAGCCTGTCGCCGGTGACGGTAAGTTCGTTGCTGAGCTTTTCATATTCGCTCGCCGCCTGATCGCGCTGCTGCTGCAAGGCTTCCTGCGCAAGAGCGGACGGCGCACACACAGACAGTCCGGCCAACCCGGCAACGACAAGGCCGGCGTGCACAGATGCAAGCAATCTTGGTTTTTTGAAAAGGCGTACAGGGTACATGCTGTTCTATCGGGACGAAACAAGGCGAAATTCAGGGCTGAAACCGCAACCTAGACCGATACCGTTAACGAACCATCAACCATAACAGCCAGCATCAGGTTGGAAGGCGCTCCATCAGCTCGATGCGGTTTCCGAAAGGATCGGAAACATAGCAGCGCTTGTAGCCTGCCAGCGGCTCATCCTCGCTCACCGGATGACCGGCTTCGGACAGGATACCGATCAGATCATCAAGATCATCGATCAGAAATGCCGGATGCGCCTTGCGCGCAGCCACGAAGGCCGGATCGACGCCCAGATGAATTTTCAGAGCCCCGCGCTCGAACCAGCAGCCGCCGCGGGCCGCAAGGTTCGACGGCTTCGGAACCTCCGGCAGCCCCAGAAGGTCTCCATAAAAGGCGCGTGCCTGCTCTTCTCCGCCTTCCGGCATGGCAAGCTGTACATGATCCAGTTGCTCGACGCGCATAATGCCCTCCCGCTGCTTGCGATCAAGCCTACAAAGCGGGGCATGACCGTACAACAGAAATCAGGACGGTGTCGCCGCCTCCAGCCACTCCGTGAGGGCACGGCGGATTGCGGTCTCCGCTGGCTCGCAACGCGTGAAAGCCCACCAGATATGCGCGCCCTGCCAGATGCTGGCCATCTGCCAGCCGAGACGTTCGGCTTTTTCCGCATCGCTGGAAAGACGTCGCCCGAGCGCACCGGCCAGATAGACGCCCCATGCCGCGCCCCGCGCCCGCAGCACCGGATTGCGAATATCCTCGCGCAAAAGCAGAAGCCCGTCGGTGGCATTATATTCAGCGGCGTCCGATGGCATCAGCGCCATCAGCAGGTCGATCGCGCCCTGCGGGCCGGGCTCTGCATCTTCATCGGCCGCGCGCGTTGCCGCATCGAGCTTGTCCCACGCCCGCAGCAGCACCGCCTCAAGCATGGATTGGCTGTTGCCGTAACGCTGGACCAGCGTGGCGGCAGAAAGCCCCGCCGCCTTTGCAGCCCGCGCGAAGGTCAGTCCATCGGGACCGGCTTTCGCCACGACAGCCAACAATCGGTCGAGCACTGCCTCATCGGGCACGGATTTGGTTCTTGCCATGGTGAATATATAAACGTATATTCATTTATAAATCAACCGGAGAAATCACAATGGCGAAAATTGTCGGCTACATCGCCGCCAGTCTCGACGGCTTCATCGCGGACGAGAACGGCAGGCTCGACTGGCTGTTCAAATATGATGGCGCTGATCTGGGCGAGCACGATTACCGCACCTTCATCCAGTCGGTCCGCACTGTTGTCATGGGTCGCGCCACCTATGACTTCGTGGCTGAAAGCGATGCGCCCTGGGCCTATGGCGACCAAAGATGCATCGTGGTCACGTCACGGCCTGTCGAAAACCCCAGGGGGCCGCTTGAAACCCGCCACGACGTCGATGCGCTGATCGCGGAACTGCGCGCGCTCGATGACGGCGATGTGTGGATGCTCGGCGGCGGCCAGTTGCAAATGGCATTTCTGGAACGCGGCGCGCTGGATGAAATCGAGATTTACGTCATCCCCGAACTCATCGGCGGCGGCATGCCGCTGTTTCCGCCGACCGGCTTCAAGGCGAGCCCTGTTCTCCTCAGCGCCAAGACGCTTGACCGCGGCTGCGTACGCCTGCATTACGCATTTCACGACTGATGATAGGGATGGCCACAGAACCAAAAGCGATTGAGATCAGCCTGATGATCATATAAGGAAAAACAGTGTTTAATGATTTTTTTAAAAAAGAACCAATTGGAATTGGTGGTTTTCTGCTAATTCCAATTGTAGCCGTAATATCCTCAGTAATATTCATTTCACTTGATATATTTTATACAATAGAGGCATTTCCTGAGGAAGTCATTATTGAAATATATCGCCAAAATATATTACTCGGATCATCCATAGTTTTTGTTATAATATTACAAGTATTTCTTGTTATTCTAGGCATATTATCTTTATACTTCATGATAAGGCGCGATATAAAAACAACAGGGTGCCTTATTGCATTCTTCATAATAAAAGTAATAACGCTCAATATCGCAAAAGCAAACTTGAATGAACTTTCATACGATTTCATCATTGATGGAATCGAGAAAACTGGCCAATCATTTCTTTCAAGTTCGGCGTCATTGATATTTGTACCATACCTTGTTCTATCAAGAAGAGTAAAAAATACCTTCACGAGAAATCAGAAATCTTCAATATGAAAAACCGTCACGACCGATGATAGGGATGGCCTGCCAGAATGGTGGCGGCGCGATAAAGCTGCTCGGCAATCAATATGCGGGCAATCTGGTGCGGCCATGTCAGTTCGCCCAGCGCCAGAACGAGATCGGCGCGTGATCGCAATGCCGGATCGTGACCGTCCGGCCCGCCAATGGCGACGATAAGCTGGCGCTTGCCGTCGTCGCGCATCCGTCCGACCGCTGCCGCAAAAGCTTCCGATCCGAGCGCCTTGCCGCGCTCGTCGAGCAGGATCAGGGCCGCGCCGCCAGAACTGGCATTATCGAGCGCGTCGTGGATGCGCTGGGCTTCCTCGGCCTTGCGCAGTTCCGCCGTCTGGCCACGGCTTTCCGGAATTTCGCTCACACCGGCGAATTCAAGCCCCAAAGGCGGCCCAGCCTTGGAAAACCGGTCGAAATAACGCTCAACCAGTTCCCGTTCGGGGCCGGTTTTCATTCGGCCCACGGCAAAAACACTCACACGCATGACGCTCTCAATTCATCGAATTAAAGCGTGTCACGCTTTAATCTTTTCTTTCACGCATTCTTCCGCGCAAAAGCGCTTCGCACTTTTGGCTCGAGAATGGCCTAATGCACCGTTTCCAGCGCTCGTTCGTCGTCGAAACCCTCGTCGAGCCAGATCTTCTCGATATTGTAGAAGTCACGGACTTCCGGTCGGAAGATATGGACGATGATATCGCCGGTATCGATGAGAACCCAGTCGCCACTCTCGAGACCTTCGACCCGGATGTCCTTGCAGCCTGTTTCACGCAGGGCCTGCAAAAGATGGTCGGCAACCGCCGTCACATGGCGATGCGAACGGCCCGACGCGACGATCATAAAATCGCCGATCGTTGATCTTCCGCGAATGTCGATGGGGATGATGGATTCCGCCTTGGAGTTTTCGAGACTGGCCAAGGCCGCGTCGAAGGTCTGGGACACGAGATTGGACTCGTCCATCCCGACCGTGGAAGGCACGTGATGAGCCTTCTTCTCAATTGCTGTTCTCAGTGTAATCCCTTTCTCAACAGAACAACGCAATGTGGCAGTTGTAAGCACCACACTCCCTAAAATAGGCAGAGTCCCTGTTTTGTTTCAAGTGCACGAGCTTTTCCAGCCCGTTCACTTTTTCAGTTTCTTTGCCCGTTCTACCCATATCTTGCAGAAATTGTCATGAAACCATCAAGATGCGGTACGGGTTTTGCGGATAGCGGTGGAGGAAAGCGACGACCGCGGCCCATGGATGAAGGTCCAGGCCGGAGGCGTGCGCCGCGCCAGCATGGGCGCATATTGTTCGTCGATGCGGCTGTCGGAAAAAGTCTGCGCCATGCGCGACGACAGATAGGCGAGCGTGGAGCCCGGCCGGTCGATGACCGCAATCGGGAAATTCTGCGCAATCTCGCGCCAGCGCTGCCAGCGATGGAACGAGGCGAGATTGTCGGCGCCCATCACCCATACGAAGTGAACGCCTGGATTGGCGTCGCGGATGAGCGCCAGCGTATCCGCCGTATAGCGGACGTTGAAGGCAGCTTCCAGCGCCGTCACCTTGATGCGTGGGTCTTCCGCCACTTCCTCGCTCAGCTTCAGCCGCTCGGCAAGCGGCGCCAGTTCACGGCTGTCCTTCAGCGGATTTCCCGGCGTCACCATCCACCAGAGCTGGTCGAGCTTCAGCCGCCTGATCGCGATTTCCGCCACCAGCGCATGGCCTCCATGCGGCGGATTGAACGAGCCGCCGAACAGCCCCACCGCCATGCCCTTTTCGACATGCGGCATGCGCAGATAATGCGCACTGACACCCGGATATTTTTCCTTCAATGCGGAAAGCCCGAAGCCGAACTTCATCCGAAACTAACCACGAACCTGTCCGCTGCCGCGCACGCGATATTTGAACGAGGTCAGCTGCTCGACGCCAACCGGCCCGCGCGCATGCATCTTGCCGGTGGCGATGCCGATTTCGGCGCCCATGCCGAACTCGCCGCCATCGGCAAATTGCGTCGAGGCATTGTGCAGGAGAATGGCCGAGTCGATTTCGTTGAAGAAACGCGCAACCGCTGCCGCATCTTCCGCCACGAGGGCTTCGGTGTGATGCGAGGAATAGCGGTTGATATGTTCGATTGCGCCCGAAATGCCATCGACCAGCGCAACGGAAATGATCGCATCGAGATATTCTGTCGACCAGTCCTCCTGCGTGGCGGGCTTCGCCGGATAGAGCGCCAGCACATCGGTGCTGCCGCGAATTTCGCAGCCCGCGGCGGCAAGATCGTCAAGGATCGGCGCCAGATGTGTCGCAGCCACCGCACGATCCACCAGAAGCGTTTCCGCAGCGCCGCAAATGCCGGTGCGCCGCATCTTGGCGTCGAGCGCAATTCTGCGCGCCATATCGAGACCGGCTGTTTTATCGATATAGAGATGGCAGATGCCTTCCAGATGCGCGAAGACCGGCACCCGCGCTTCCGACTGGACCCGCGCAACAAGACTTTTGCCGCCACGCGGCACGATTACGTCAATCGCGCCATTGAGGCCCTTCAGCATTTCGCCGACAGCGGCGCGGTCGGTCACCGGCACGATCTGGATCGCATCGGCAGGCAGGTTGGCGGCTTCAAGCCCCCTGACCAGCGCTTTGTGAATGGCAGCCGACGAATGCGCCGAATCCGAGCCGCCGCGCAGGATAACCGCATTACCCGCCTTGAGGCAGAGCGCACCGGCATCGGCGGTTACATTGGGGCGGCTCTCATAAATGACGCCAATCACACCGAGCGGCGTGCGCACGCGCTCGATGTGAAGGCCGTTCGGACGGTCCCATTCGGCAATCACCTCGCCCACCGGATCAGGGAGCGCCGCGATGGCGCGGATACCATCGGCGATGGCATCGATCCGGCTGTCATCGAGCGTCAGGCGGTCGACGAAAGAAGCCGCCATGCCGTTCTTTTCCGCATTGGCGAGATCGAGCTTGTTGGCTTCCAAAATCTCGGACCGAGCTTCCAACATCGCCTCGGCGGCGGCAATCAGCGCCTTGTTCTTCTGTTCGGTAGTGGCGATGGAAAGTGGGGCGGCGGCAGCGCGCGCCTTGCGCCCCACTTCCGCCATCACGGCAGCAATATCGTTTGCCGTATCTGCCTTGGTCAGCATGTCCTCTCCCCTTACACCGCTTCCGCATTGCTGGCCGCGCGCACGACCAGATCGTTGCGATGGATCATCGCCGCGCGCGCATCATAGCCAAGAATTTCGCTGATCTCATCGCTTTTATGGCCGGCGATCTTGCGCGCATCCTCGGCATCGTAAGCGATCAGTCCGCGCGCGATCTCGCGGCCGTCCTCATTGAGCACCGCGACCGTATCGCCGCGCTCGAATTGACCGTCGATTTCCTTCACACCCGCCGGCAGAAGCGATTTGCCGGATTTCAGCGCCTTGGCCGCACCGGCATCCACCGTCAACCGGCCAGCCGGTTCCAGATTGCCGGAAATCCACGTCTTCCACGCATTGACCGGCGCACGCGCCGGTTCAAACAGCGTTGCGCGCTCGCCGCGATCGATGGCTGAAAGCGGGCCGAAACGCGTGCCCGATGTGATGATCATCGCGGTCCCGGCCGCATTGGCGATCTTGCCCGCATCGAGCTTGGTCTTCATGCCGCCGCGCGACAGTTCGGAAGCCGCCGCTCCCGCCATGGCTTCGATCTGCGGCGTGATGGTTTCGACCAGCGGCAGAAACTCCGCGTCCGGGTTCTTGTGCGGCGGGGCCGTATAAAGCCCGTCAATGTCGGAGAGCAGAACCAGAAGGTCCGCGCCCATCATGGTCGCCACGCGCGCAGCGAGACGATCATTGTCGCCATAGCGGATTTCGGTGGTTGCCACCGTGTCGTTCTCGTTGATGACCGGCACAGCCTTCAGCTTCAAAAGCGTCTCGATGGTCGCGCGCGCATTGAGATAGCGGCGGCGCTCCTCGGTATCGGAAAGCGTGACCAGAATCTGTCCGGAACGGATGGAATGTCCGCCGAGCACATCCGCATAGGCCTTGGCGAGCGCGATCTGGCCGGCGGCGGCAGCGGCCTGGCTTTCCTCAAGCTTGAGCGCCTTTTTCGGCAGGCCGAGGACGGTGCGGCCAAGCGCGATCGCACCGGAAGAAACCACCAGCACCTCGACGCCTGCGTGATGAAGCGCTGCAATATCCTGCCCCAGGCTTTCCAGCCAGTCGCGCTTGAGGCCGGTTGCGCGATCCACCAGAAGGGCGGACCCGATTTTGACAACGATGCGGCGATAGTCCTTCAGTTTCTTCAGCATGTTTCATTCCCTCGCCGCATCCAAAGCGCATCCCGAAAAGTGTGAAACGGTTTTCGGATAAGATGCGCGCCCAAATAAAATCCGACGCTTAGTCTTCGGCTTGCGCCGTACCGGCCTCTGCGGCGCGGCTCTGATCAATCACGGCAGCAAGCTGGCGCAACGCATCGTTCAAACCTTCATGGCTGACCGCCGAAAGCAGCAGCGGATCGCGTCCGCATGCCTTTTTCAGCGCCTTGACCTTGGCCTTGCGCGCTTCCGCATCCAGCGTATCCACCTGCGACAGCGCCACGATTTCCGGCTTGTCCGCAAGCCCGTGCTCATAGGCTTCCAGCTCGCCGCGAATGACCCGATAGGCCTTGGCCACATCTTCTTCCTGCGCTGACACCAGATGGAGCAGAACCCGCGTGCGCTCGACATGACCGAGGAAACGGTCGCCAAGGCCGACGCCTTCGCTCGCCCCTTCGATCAGGCCCGGAATATCGGCAATGACGAACTCGCGGCCATCCACACGCGCGACGCCCAGATTGGGATGCAGCGTGGTGAAAGGATAATCGGCAATCTTCGGCTTCGCCGCTGTCACGCTTGCGAGGAAAGTGGACTTTCCGGCATTGGGCAGGCCGACCAGACCGGCATCGGCAATCAGCTTCAGGCGCAGCCAGATGGTGCGCTCGATGCCTTCCTGCCCGGGATTGGCGCGGCGCGGCGCGCGGTTGGTCGAGGTGGTGAAATGCAGGTTGCCGAAGCCCCCGTTTCCGCCCTTGGCGAGACGATAGCGCTGGCCTATCTCGGTAATGTCGCAGATCAGCGTTTCGTCGTCTTCCTCGAAAATCTGCGTGCCGACCGGCACCTTGAGAACAACGTCGTCGCCCTTGCCGCCGGTCATGTTGCGGCCCATGCCGTGCATGCCGGTCTTGGCCCGGAAGTGCTGCTGATAGCGGTAATCGATCAGCGTGTTGAGACCGTCCACGGCCTCCACCCACACATCGCCGCCGCGTCCGCCGTCGCCGCCGTCTGGACCGCCGAATTCGAGAAATTTCTCGCGGCGGAACGAAACCGCCCCCGCCCCGCCATTGCCGGAGCGGATATAGATCTTTGCCTGATCGAGAAACTTCATCTGAACGTAACCTTCTTGATGCCCGCGCTGCGGCAGGCTTTTGGGCGGCGCGCGCCCTGAATAGGAATTACATGCGGGCGCGCCCGCATGTGGTGTGTTGCAATTACAGCAAAACCGGCTTCCTGCAAACAGTCGAGGAAGCCGGTTTCCGCCTATTTCCGGTTTCGTTCAGGATCGGTGAAATCGATATAGATCAATTCCTGATCCAGATACTGGCCCTGAACGTAAAGCGACTTGGGTTCGACGCCGTAAGTCTTGAAGCCGAGCGCATAATAGACGCGTTTTGCGGCTTCGTTCGTGGCGACCACCTTGGCATCCAGAACGACGACCTGCGTTGCCGCATGGTCGATGACCTTGCCGACAAGCGCCTGGCCGAGTTGCAGCCCGCGCGCTTCGGGAGCCACATAGACGCCCCAGAGCGTGCCGCGATGGCGCTCGGACCTGCGATCATGGCGGAACATGCCCGCCGTTCCCAGCAGGTTTTCGCCATCGAAGGCCCCGAAGACCACATTGCCGTTCACCTGTTCCAGGCGGCGTGCGAAGACGCTGTCCGAATAGGCGTTTTCTTCCTCGAAACTCGAACCGAAGGCCATCGGCGCGCGCTGCAAGGCGCTCAACCTTATGGCCCGGTAACGATGCAGGTCGCCCTTTTCGAGCGCGCGCACCACGATCCTGTCGCGTGCGATTGAGTGGGTATCCATCATGTCATTCCCCGATGATTATCGGTCCTGCGCCAGCCGGAAGGGCTTCACGCAGGACCATTTTGCAGCCACACAGGGCTAGTTTTGGAACAGCCCTTACGACTGCCAGCTTCTCAGCCCGATCCAGGTACGCCGATCGAGGACATAGCGCTCGACCGGCACATTGCCTGCGGCGAGCGAGTCGGCCATGCCCATGCTGCTGAACTGGAAGCCGCACTTGTGGATCACCCGGCGCGAACCGCCATTGATGGCATGGCACGAGACACGCAGCCGTTCGATGGCGGTCGCACGAAAAGCCAGATCGATCAGGGCGTGCGCGGCCTCGGTGGCAAAGCCATGCCCCCAATAGGGTTCGCCCAGCCAGTAGCCGATTTCAAGCCCGTCGCCACGATCGAGCGGATGAATGCCGCAGCAGCCCATGAAGATGCCGGTTTCCGCTTGCGTGATCGCGTAGATGCAATTGCCCATCTCGCCTTTTCGCACGCGCTCGACAAAGTCGACGGCGTTTTCACGCGTGTATGGATGCGGCATACGGGCAAGCATACTGGAGACGCGGGCGTTATTGGCAAGATAGGAAATCGCATCCACGTCTTCGACATGCGGCGGGCGCAGCACCAGCCTTTCGGTGACGAGGACGGGGCAGTCCAGCTCGTAGGCCAGGTCGGGAGCCTTTGCATCCTCCAGGCCGGGCGACAGATCTGCGTAACTGCCTCTTCTTTCGCTACTGCTTGCGTCGTAACAATCTTCTTCCAGAACTTCGACAACCATTTTTCGTTCCTCCAGAGCGTTTCATTTGAGCGCACCTTGTTTGAAAACCGCTTCGCACTTTTCGAGATGCGCCCAAATGCAAAAAGGGAAGATGGGTGGCCCCATCTTCCCTTCGATCTTTTGGCTAGGCTGCCATTTACACCGGGTCCGATGGGACGCCGGTGCTTGTGAGAGTGCCCGGCTTACTCTGCTGCTTCCGCGATCGGGTTAACCGACACGTACGTGCGACCGTTGGCTTTCGTGCGGAAAGACACGGAGCCGTTTACGGTTGCAAAAATCGTGTGGTCCTTGCCGAGGCCGACATTGGCGCCCGGATGCCACTTCGTGCCGCGTTGGCGCACGATGATGTTGCCGGCGAGCACAGCTTCGCCGCCGAACTTCTTCACGCCAAGGCGTTTGGATTCTGAATCGCGACCGTTACGCGAGGAACCGCCAGCTTTTTTGTGTGCCATTGGTGTTCTCCTTTAATCTCTCTGTTTACTCAGCCGACTCGGCCTTGGCTGCGGCCTTCTTGGGCGCTGCCTTCTTCGGCTTTGCGGCTTCGCCTTCGACGGCGTCTGCCTTCGGAGCCTTCTTCTCGGCGGCCTTCTTGGAAGGCTTCGCGCCGTCGGTGAGGATTTCCGAGATGCGGATGGTCGTCAGTTCCTGACGATGGCCGCGGGTGCGCTTCGAGTTCTGACGGCGACGCTTCTTGAACGCGATGACCTTGCGGGCACGGCCCTGTTCAACGACTTCGGCGGTGACGAGAGCACCGGCGACGGTCGGGGCGCCAATGGTCGAGCCGACCATCAGGACTTCTGCGAATTCTACGATGTCACCGGCTTCGCCAGCAACTTTTTCGACCTTGATGAGGTCGTTTGCGGCAACGCGATACTGCTTGCCACCGGTCTTGATGACTGCGAACATTTGTTGTCCTTTCGGTTGTTCGGTCCGGCTCTCATTCTGCGACATTGGCGTCGAAGCGATGGGCCGTCTTTTTATCAGTCGGTTGATGAGCGGGCTTTTGCCCTTGATCGCAGCCCCGGAAAAGCCCGAAATCTGCAATCAAAACAATAGGCGCGGATCACCCCACGCCTAAGGTCTGGTGCTTATAAGTGCGAAGCGGCAGAAAAGTCAAGAATTTTCACAAGGGAATGCAAATTAGCTCTTGTCTAATCGGCGCTGGCCCGTTATTGAGCCGCTGCACGCTCGGCATTCGTCATTGATGCTTGTTACTGTGCGATTCTTCAAGGGTCGTTTTACAGTGCTGCACAACGCGGAGAGGTGGCTGAGTGGTTGAAAGCACCGCACTCGAAATGCGGCATGGGGGCAACTCCATCGGGGGTTCGAATCCCTCCCTCTCCGCCATTTATTTCCTTGCAAGAACATCCAGCCATCCGGTGAACAGCGCATCATTTACCGCCGCCGGTATAAGCGCGTGCTTCTCCGCACGGCGCAAACCGTGCTAGAAGAGCCTCATGAGTGTGTTATCAGCCGTTGCTCCCATCTATCATCCCCCGCTGGAACCCTATGTCTCGATCCTTCATCGCGATGCGGGCTTTCTCGTGCTGGACAAACCGAGCGGTCTCCTGTCCGTACCCGGACGCCATCCTTCCCTGTATGACAGTCTCGCAACGCGCGTTCAGGAAACATTTCCGCAAGCGCAGATGATCAACCGTCTCGACAAGGATACGTCAGGCATCGTCCTGATGTCGCTCGATCGCAAGGCGCATGCCGCCATCGCCGCGCAGTTCGAGGCGCGCACGACGCAAAAATCCTATATAGCCATCGTCTGGGGGAACGTTGAAGAAGACGAAGGGCTCATCGACCTGCCGCTGGCGATTGATCCCGACAACAAGCCGCGTCATCGTGTCGATCACGAGCACGGCAAGCCCGCGCAGACACGCTGGCAGGTGCTCGATCGCAGCGAGCGCACGACCCGGCTGCGGCTCTTTCCCCTGACGGGCCGCACGCACCAGCTGCGCGTGCATATGAAAGCGATTGGCCATGTGATCCTCGGCGACGAGTTTTACGCCGAAGGCGAAGCGCTTGCTGCCGCAGACCGCCTGTTGCTGCATGCGGAAGAACTTTCCTTCCGGCACCCCGATGGCCGCGCTGTTACCTTCACCGCGCCCTGCCCTTTCTGAGAGCATCCATGTCGCAGAAAATCGATACATCAGAACTGGTCGTTGATTTCGTCGGCGGCGCTGTCGGCCACCGGTTCCGCTCCGGCGAAGGACGCGGTCAGGCTCTCGCCAGGGCCGCCGGACTGACGCGGGATGCCACGCCGGAAATCGTCGACGCAACGGCTGGCCTTGGGCGCGATGCCTTTCTGCTGGCTTCCCTCGGCGCGAAAGTGACCTTGATCGAGCGCTCCGAAAAGATGCACGGGCTTCTCGCCGAAGGGCTGGCGCGTGCAGCCGCGGAAGGAGGCCGCTATGCCGAGACTGTTGCCCGCATGACGCTTTTGCACGGCGATTCCTGCCTGCTCCTGCCCGAATTGAAGCCGCAAGTCGTGCTGGTTGACCCGATGCATCCGCCGCGCGGCAACAGTGCGCTCGTCAAAAAGGAAATGCGGCAGATTCGCGAAATCGTCGGCACCGATCCGGATGCCGAAAGGTTGATGCAGGTGGCGCTCGAGGCAGCGCAATACCGTGTGGTGCTCAAATGGCCGTTGCGCGCCGATCCCATGGCCGGATTGCGCAAGCCCTCCCATCAGTTCCTCGGCAAGAGCACGCGTTATGACGTGTTCGTCAAGGCGAAGATCGGTTGAACATCGCGCAAGAACTATGGCTGTCCGCTTCCATCTGATGCGAAGTCGCGCGGCATCTCGACAGAATAGATACAGACGCTGTTGCGGCCCTTCGCCTTGGCCTCATACATGGCAGCGTCCGCAGCCGCGAGCAGATCCCCTGCCGACCGGCCATGTCTGGGAAAACAGGCGACACCAATGCTGCACGTGACCTCCAGAGAGGTTCCACCCAGTTCCACCGGCTCGCTTACCCTGCGCCGTATCTCATCAAGCCGGGAACAGAAATCCCCTTCGTCTGCCTTCAGAACCAGAATGAATTCATCGCCGCCCATGCGACCGGCAAGTTCACCCTCGCCGAGCAGAAGCAAAATCCGCCCGGCAACCTGCTGCAAAAGCCTGTCTCCGGCAGCATGGCCGAGCGTATCGTTGACCGGCTTGAACTGGTCCAGATCGAGAAAGCCGACGGCCACCTTCCGTGAATGGCTAGACGCCTGATCGAGCATCTGTTCGAGTTGCCGTTCCAGAAAGGCCCGGTTCGCCAGCCCGGTCAGCGCGTCGTGCTCGGCCAGATAGCGGATGCGCTCGTCGGCGATGCGCCTGTCGATGGCAATTCCAGCCATCCCTGCGGCGGTGGCCAGAAACTCCCGCAAGCCGCGATCATCGGAAACCTCGCCATCGACCATGAAACCCAGAACGCCATGCCCCGTACCGTCCGCCGAAGGAATTTCGATGGAGAATATCGCTTCGTTTTCAGGAGCAAGCGCTGCCAGTGCAGCTTCAAGGCGCGCCGGGGAAAGCGGCGCCTGTCTCAGACCAGTCGCCAGCGAAGGCAGCGAGGGGGCCGAAATAATGACATCATCTGCGTTTTGACCGGTCACGACGGCGACGCATCGAACGCCCCCGGCAAGGCTTTCCAGCAACCTGGCCAGTTGATCTACGAATTCCGATATCGCAACGGCGCTCACCGTCATTTCCAGAATGCGGGCCTGCACCTGCATGAAGCGCTCGGCCTTCTTCTTGATGGAAATGTCGCGCGAGACGCCCACGACACCGATGATGTTGCCGCTCCTGTCGCGCAGTGGGACGCGCGAAATCATCAGCCAGCGATCCGCTCCGCCGCGCATGGCGCGCTCTTCATAGCCGAGGTCAGGCACGCCGCTTTCCATGACCCGCCTTTCGATCTCGGAAATGCGCGCCGTAATCGCTGCTTGGCCGTGAATATCGACGTCCGTCAGCCCGATGAGTTCATTGATGTCTGACAGGCCATTGTTGCGGACCACCGCATCGTTGGCAAACAGGAACCGCCCTTGCAGGTCCTTGGCATAGATGAAATCCGGCACGTGATTGATCATGGCGGCGAGCCAGTCGAGCTGGTCCGTGCCTGTCGGGGCATTGTCGCCCGGCCTTGGCTGTGACAACCGGTACAGCCCTTCGCCGGGGCGCGGATCGCCGACACCCTCGCTGGCATTCTCGCCGTTATCCTCGTTGACACCCAGCGTGGATGCGTCTGCCAGACCTTTCATGGATCGGGCCCCTCCATGCCCAAGTTCATATTAGCAATCTTTTGGGTGGTGGGAATGGCATAAAAGAGCCACACCTGCGCTTTGCATCCTATGCGGCATTCTTTTCCGTGACTTTACCCACGGCGCGCAAACTGCCAACATTAGAGCGCGTTTCGATCTGACTGAATCAGATCGACGCTCTAAGCTGTTCTATTTCTGGCATAATCCTTATCGATCCTCGTTCCACTCGGGTCGGATCATGCTTTAAACCGGAACAGAATAATGATGGCAGTCGTTCCAGGTTTGCGAAGTTTCCTGTCAATTGCTCCCGGCACATCGTTTCGATCACGAGGACTTATGAAACAGAGCATCGACCTGACGACAGCCCCGATCAACCAGGCTCTGCTGCTCTTTGCCCTGCCGACCCTTGGCTCGTCCATATTGCAATCGGCTAATGGTTCCATCGACACGATCTGGATCGGGCAGTTGCTGGGCGAATACGCACTTGCCGCAACGACGAACGGCAATCTGGTCATGTTTCTGCTGACCGCTTTCGTCTTCGGTTTCGGCATGGCATCGACGATCCTCATCGGACAGGCTTTCGGGCGACGGGATATAGAAACGGCGCGCACCATAGCGGGCACCACGGTCGGCACTTTCGTACCGCTCAGCATCGTGGTCGCGGTCATCGGCTGGCTGCTCGCCCCAAAAGTTCTGGCGCTGCTGGGAACTCCTGAAACCATAGAACCGCTGGCGCGTGCGTTCCTGCAGGTCACTTTTCTGGCCATGCCGGCGATCCTGATGCAGACAATCCTGATGATGGCACTGCGCGGCAGCGGCGACGCCGTGACCCCGCTGATATTCATGGGAATGGCGGTGCTCCTCGATATAGGGCTCAACCCCTTCTTCATCCTGGGTTGGGGTCCGCTGCCTGCGCTCGGTATTGCCGGGTCCGCACTGGCGACAGCTGTCGCCAATTACATAAGTCTGGCGGCGATGCTCTACTATATCTACCATCGCGATCTCCCGTTGCGTCTGCGCGGCAGGGAGTTGTGGCTTCTTGTTCCGGACCAGAAGTTGTTGAAGCTGATCTTTGTCAAGGGTCTGCCGATGGGCATCCAGATGATCGTTGTCTCAAGCTCGATGCTGACCATGATGCGGCTCGTCAATCGCGAGGGTGTGGACACGACAGCCGCCTTCGGCGCCACACAGCAGCTGTGGACCTATGTGCAGATGCCGGCAATGGCGTTGGGTGCTGCGGTCAGTGCGATGGCGGCCCAGAACATCGGCGCCGGAAAATGGGATCGCGTCAGCTCCATAACCCGCATCGGAACGATCTACGCAGTGCTGATGACCGGAGCCCTTGCCGGGCTGCTGCTGGTCGCCGACCGGCAGGCCCTGCAGATATTTCTCGGCGCTGAAAGCCCGGCCATCGCGATCGGCCAGCACATCGGTCAGATCGCCACCTGGGGTTTCATCGCTTTCGGCGTGACAATGGTTCTCTTCGGAACCGTACGTGCAAACGGCCAGGTCATCTGGCCGCTCATCATTCTTTTCGTATCGATGTATCCTGTGCGCCTCGGCGTCGCTATTGGCCTGCGGGAACAGCTTGGTTCCGATGCGCTCTGGCTGAGCTTTCCGGCCGCGATGCTGTCGACCCTGCTGATGTCGACCATCCTTTATTTCCACGGCGGCTGGAGAAAGAATTCCTCCATGCGGGTCGACGCTCATGAGTTGCAGGGCGAAGCGGCATGCGTATCGCAATCAACGGAAGCCGCTCCATCCAGCAACGCACTTGCTCCCAATGCGCCCCTCATCGCCGAAGTGAAAGCCGGCAGCTGAAGCTTCCAGCTCCGCCGATGGGAGGTGGGCGTCCCAACGCTTAAAGCGATTTCATGATCGTTTCGACGCTTTCCTCCACCGACAGAACGGACGTATCCACGCGCAGATCAGTGCTCCATGGCTCGAAGTGGCGTTTCTGTATTTGATCCCAGTCTGGTGGCGTCAATCCTTCGACCGTCATAATTCGCGTCTCGGCGCGACGGCGATGCGTTTCGACGTCCGAACAGGCAACTTCGACCTGAACCCATCTACTGCCGGCTTTTGCCGCGACGTCTCTGAATGCCTGACGGGTGATTTCCGTCGCGTTCACCGAATCGACTATGACGGTACGGCCCAGCTGAAGGTTTTCTGCAGCCATCCTGCCGGACCGACCTCATTCCCTGCCGATGGCGGCGCAGCAGAACGAATTGCCTGCTCGACGGTATCCACGCGAAGATAGCAAGCCCCGATCCGCACGGCGAGAGCCTGTGCTATCGTGCTTTTTCCAGAGGCTGGTAGTCCACCCAGAATAATCAGCATCGGCACCCCCAGGCGGAACATCGTATTTCGGGAGCGTGAAGCTTCGATGACGTTCCAGGCCCGCTGTCCACAACGGGCTACCTGCCGTCATTGCCCCTTTAAACGTCAAAACCCGCCGCTTGTGCGACGGGTTTTTATTTTTGGTTGCGGGGGCAGGATTTGAACCTGCGGCCTTCAGGTTATGAGCCTGACGAGCTACCGGGCTGCTC